>JALUUM010000019.1 GCA_027021365.1 Spirochaetales bacterium | reverse complement strand
GGGGAGCAGGCAGTATCCGCCTGAGATGATGCTTTCGCTTTTGATATACAATTATGTACATGGGGTATTTAGTTCTCGGAAGATAGAAGAGGCTACCTACCACAATATAGCTGTGAGGTATATCTGTGATAATACACATCCTGATCATGATACGATATGTAATTTTAGAGTAGAGAACAAAGAATTATTTAAGGAAGCTTTTTTGAAAGTACTTGCAATGGCGAGTAGGATGGGGAAGTTAAAGAAGGTAGGGAGCGTGAGCATAGACGGGAGTAAAATACATGCAAATGCGAGTAAGCATAAGGCAGTAAGTTATGACAGGGCAGGAGAGATAATAAAACGGTTAAAGTTAGAAGTTGAAGAATTAATGAAGAAAGCAGTGGAAGCAGATAGCGTACCGCTTGAAGAAGGCGGAAATATTCCTGAAGAGATAATACGGCGAAAAGACCGGATTGAAAAGTTAAAGGCAGCGAGGGATGAAATAGAGAAACGATTTGAGGAAGAAAGGGTTAAAGAAGAGGAAGAATATAAAGAAAAGCTAAAAGATTGGGAAGACAAAGGCGGTAAAGGTAAGAGGCGAGGGAGAAAGCCGAAAGAGCCTTCCAAAACTCCTGATAAAAAGAGTCAGTATAATTTTACTGATCCTGAAAGTTCAATAATGAAGGGAAGCAGTAGTAAACATTTTGAGCAGAGTTATAATGCACAAGTTGCAGTTGATGCGGAAGGGAGTATGCTGATACTGGGCAATCGTGTAACGAATGCACCTAATGATAAAGAGCAATTAAAGCCAACGATAGAAAGCATTGATGAGAGAAGTAGAGAAATTGATAATGTTTTAGTAGATGCGGGATACTATTCTGGGCATGCGATTTTGGAAGTTGAAAAAGAAAAGGGAATACAAATATATGCAGCTGTTGGGAAGAGGAAGCATGGGAAAACAGTAAAGGATTTGGAGAGAAGAGAAGACCCTGAGCCGCCTGAAAAGGGAGCAAAAATAAAAGAGGTTATGGAATATCGATTAGGGACTAAAGAAGGGAAAGAGAAGTACAAACTACGGAAGCAGACAGTAGAACCTGTGTTTGGAATAATTAAGCATGTTATGGGATTCCGTCAATTTTTACTTAGGGGAAGAGAGAAAGTTTCAACAGAGTGGTCATTAATATGCTTGGCCTATAATTTTAAGAGACTATATAATCTGACAGGAGGAGCACTGCCAATATCGAGACCTAATTAAAAATAAGGTAAAATGCACTATAATTTAGTGTTTTATCCAATTCTTGAAGAATATAGGAATCTATCATTGTTGTAAATTAATTGACAGAATTAAAATGTATTTTTATTCCTAAATTCTATTTTTTGAAAATGAAGTCCGACAGACTCCTAGAGAGATTCATGAGATTTATAAAGAGAGCTGGTTTTTTATTTTTGTTTCTTTTATTGTTACTCATTGCAGGATTTGGTCAGAAAATCGATATTCCATCACCACTAACCGATCCTGGCATAGGTAACGGAGAACATGCCGTTTATAGAGTTAAAAACAAAAGAGGTGTTTTTGTAATTGAAGATACCGTAAGGATTTCCGAAGATGGTCGTTACTATATTATAGAATCCCACGGCAGAAATACAAGAAAGTTGTTAAAGTTATCCAGAGAAACGATGTTTCCCGAGCAGCTCGATGTCTTTGTTGATAAAACCGGTTACAGGATTCACTCTGTCAAAAAGTTGGAGTACAAGAAAGAATTAAAGGGCAATGTGATACCCATAATGAGCAACTTTGATTCCGAATATGTACTTCGTGGTTTTCCCTTTGTAAAGCCTAAAACCCTTGTGATGGATTTTATGAATGAAAGCGAGGGTGAAAGGAGTTCCAACTTCGAGGTTTCGGTTCATTTTGCCGGGAAGGAGGATGTGGATATCGGTAGCAGGATGATACCCTGCTATGTACTGGAAATCAAGTATAAGGTAACGGGAATCTTTTTCCTCTTTAAAAGCATGTTTCCACAAACAAAGGTATGGTACAGCATTCAGAAACCACACTACATGGTTAAGTATGAGAATAAGGGTGGCCAGGGAGATACCGGCGATATGACAATACTGATAACCGACTACTTGGGCTGGAAGTAAAACTTTTCCTGTTGTCTACCTTTGCTGTTGTCCTTCGCCCCTCTACCGTACCAGCTTCCCGTAATAGAACCTGTTTGCCTCTGAGAAAACAAATGTTCCGTCATCGATTATGTAGATGCCGTTGCCCCTGTCGTATGAATGTATGGGATTTTTAAACTTCAGGCTCCATATTAATTTTCCACCATTGTCGTAGATCTTCGGCCCGTATCTGTCGTTGAAGGCAAGGTATCTTCCGTTCTGAGATATACTTATGCAGCCGGGTTTATCATTTGGTCTTGCTTCTATGGAAAAAACCGGTTTTAGAGAATCAATTGCATTACCGGTATCAGTGGAAGCCGGGATTTCAAAGTAGCCAAAACGGGTAGAATATTTGTAATCGTAATAGCCTGCGAAGGCATTACCACCGCTATTGATATCCAGCCTTGAGAATCTCATTCCGGTCTTTTCCCACATCAACTTTAATTTAATATTACCCGTTTTATCCACACCGGCAATGTTGTGGTCCTGTATAATGAGGGTGAAGCCATTATCAGAAACTTTGATAGCCCCCGGTTCAGCGGAGTCTCCCCAAAGTTTGAAAACCCCTCTTTCCCACGGGATTTCCTTGTTCTTGATATCATACAGTAGAAAGTAAAACTTATATTCCTGATCTTTCGGGCTTGCGGCAAGTACGATAAATCTACCGTTTTTTGAGATACTCACAGGTTCGTACGGATGCTCGATGTTGAGCCATTCCCTGTGAAAGCTTCCCTTTGCTGCATTTAAGAGTGCAGGATAGTTTATACCAGGCATTTCAACATTTTCAGGCTTCTCTTTCCTTATTGTTGCCAGGTCTTTCAATTTTCTAACATTATCTATGAAATACATTTCTCCATAGATACCATAGCCGTGTGTATACTGATACAGGTGGTTGGAAACATTCATGTTAAAGGTATCCAGAGAGTCGTATGTTGCAAGGAAAAGCCTTTCTCCATACACATTCAATATGCCGAGAACGGATCCGTCCATAATGAATTTGCCATCAGGTGTAATTGCAAGGTTGCTGATAAAACGGCCGCTTTCTCCTCCAAAAGGCTCAAAACAGTAGGACCACTTTATGTTTGCTCCTCTTAGTTCAGATTTGTCTACAATGTTCCCGTACATATTAAGAGACCAGTTGATTTTATCTGCAGTTGGTGCTTCGTATTCAAGTTTTATTGCCTTATCCAGTTCCTTGAAGTAGATAAGAACCTCTCTCCTTGTACCATCCCATTTACCGTTTCCCGTAACGTACTGGAATATATGAAGTGAATGTATATAGCCTATGATATCCCTATAAATATTTGGAAGTTTTTCAGCATCCTTTGCATAAAATGCTTTACCTCCGGATATTTCACTTATACTTCCAAGTGTATTCTTATCTACATTGTTTCCAAGACCTATCGAGTATACGGGAATCTGCGATGATTTAAGAAGTGTTTTAAGCTGAGAGAAGGATGTTTTACTTCCCGGTCCTCCATTGGCATTCTCGTCCTTGCCATCTGTAAGAAGCACTATTAAATTGAGGCCTCCGTTTTTGTTCGGATTCGTGAGTAATCTATTAAGGCCTACGGTAATGGAATCGTAAAGGGCAGTTGCCCCGTTGGCCTTTATCTTGGAAAGGGTTTTTAATAGCTCATCCTTGTCTTTTGTAAAATCCGTAAGTGGCTTTACCTTTGAATCAAAATCGACAAGCATAATACTGTCTGCATTATCCATCTTATTCAAAAGATTGGAAGCTGCAGAAAGCACCTTGTCCATTACATCGCGCATGCTACCACTTGAATCTATTATCATAACAATATTGGATTTTGCATGACTGTAATCACCGTCGCCCCACACCTTGCCGTACAGCTTGTCCTCGAATAACTGGACTTCATCTTCAGAGAAGCCTTTCTTATACTTGCCGTTTTTATCAGTGGTATTGTAAAAGATCTTTACTATAGGATACTCGGAAAGATCGAGTGATTGAATTGTGACTCTGGAAATTTCCTGGGAACTGATTTGCGAAAGGTTTAACAGAAAAAATAATCCTGAAAGTACGAGTAAGAGTGACTTTTTCATTATTTCCCCCTTTTTATTGCTTCATGATATTGGAAGATGTGAAATTGTACAAGTTTATATTTTGTTAATTTCCCGTGTTTTATTAATAGAGTGGTTGTCTGTTACGAAAAAGATCGCTGTTTTCTAACTCTCGGTATATTCGTTCTTGATTAAGAAGCTCAAGTTCTCTATCAAAATTTTTTTGTGTACTGCTTCCCGTTATACCCTCTTCATAATTTTTATCCTCTTTCAATTCCTGGCTGAGTGGTGATGTGATAACGGTTTGGGGAAAATAGTTTTTTCCTTCACTTCCATTATTATTTACCAGGTTGTTTTTCATAAAAATATTATGAGATGTGATTCCCACTGATTCTATTTTTTTGCCATTAATAAAAAATAAGCCACCGTTATGTTCCAGATCATTATCTATCAGTTTCAAATCTTTATAGTTACCGTATAAAACCCACTGTGAATTACTTGATATTGTGCATGCCTTTACAAGAACTGCCTGTGATTTAATAGAATATATACCGACACTAAAACCTTTAATACGGCAGTAATCAACTGTTATATTTTCAGCTTTTTCGAGGTAAATTCCCCATGCTATTGTTTCGAGAGTTTTTTTACCTTTATATTCCAGATTAAGATTCTTAATCATTATATCACTACTGTTTATTATGCTAATACAGCTAAGCGGTGATATATTTGCTAAAATTTGAACGTTGCCGTTGCCAATTATTTTAATTTTACTTTTACCGGTTATCTTTAGGGTATTAGAAAGAATATATTCTCCGCTATTAATAATTATCTGATCTCCGTTTTTTACATCAGCTAAAGCATCTTTTAGATCTTTGATATTATTTACTGAGTATGTTTGTGGTGACAGGACAGATATAAATACGGTTGAAAATAAAATAATATAAATTTTGATGTTTTTAAACATAACCATATTAAATTTAGTTTCTAAATATAATTTATTGAAAAATGAGCATTAAGCAAATTTATTATAAACCTGAGTTTTCTGATGATGTAACATTTTTAAAGGATGTGCAACATTGAAATATAGTTTCTATTCACAAAACAGCTTTAGGAAAGCTGTGATAAATTACTATTTCATCTTTACCTTTATTACCTTTCTTTCGCAAAAAAGTAATTCAACAATAATAATTACAATATAAAAAATACCTATATATATAAAGCTTGTAAAATTAGTTTTAGCCAGATAAATAATCAAAGTAATCCACGAAGCTGTTGTTAATATAAACCCGGTCACCGGTATTATTGCCTTTATTCCAATGGTTTTGCGAAGTATAAAGGCAGAAAGGTTTATTGCCATGAAAATTAAGAGAAACGTTGAACTTGCAAAGGATGAAATAATAGATAAATTTGAGGTGTTAACAAACACAATAGTAACTGCGGTAATAATAATCAAACTTATCCAGGGGATATCTTTCGTTCTTTCCTTGAATGAAAATAATTTTGGCAGGTCCTTATCCTGTGCCATCACCATGCTGAGCCGTGCTGTACCGAAAAGCGTTGCATTAATTGCAGAAGCTGTGGAAAGAAGCGCTCCCAATCCGATTAGCATAAAACCTGCTTGGCCTAAAAAAGGCCTTGCAGCAATGGCGAGTGCATATTCCTTATACTTATTAATTTGCCCCTGTGTAAGATTTCCGACAGCAACGAAAGAAACCAAAATATAAAGCAGGATAGTGATAATTATTGAATAAAGAATCCCTCTTTTTAAATACTTTTTCGGATTGTTCATTTCATTTACCGAATTAGGAATTAGTTCAAACCCTTCGTAGGCAACAAAAATAAGTGTCGCACCCATTAATACATTTATTTCACCATGGTTAAAAACAGGCAGCAGATGATCAGAGTTAATATAAAATAAACCTGCGATAGCAAAGAATGATAGTATTACAACTTTTATGAGAACAATTAAATCTTCTGTACTTCCGGCAGCTTTAACACCGTATAAGTTGATTCCTAAGAATACCAGCATTATTGCAGAAGCTAATATATTATGCAACCATATTTTGCCTGAACCAAGCATGACATTTCCGTATGCCCCAAATGTATAAGAATATAAGGCCATAGTTCCTATGTAGCCCACAATCAAAAGCCAGCCGCCTATACCAGCAATATTTCTGTTTTTAAATGAATGCTCCAAATAAGTAAAGCTACCTCCATCCGAATGAAAGTGAAGTCCTAATTTTACATATGACAAACCTGTAATAAAAGCAACGATACCGCCGAATGCAAAGGCTATAGGAGCGGCATGACCCGCAACGGAGACAGAAAGGCCCAGTACAGAAAAAATACCACCGCCTACCATTCCTCCGACTCCCATTGCAATAAGTTCTTTAAGTCCTAATTTCTTTTTATTCATTAATTTTGTTGTCCGTTTCTTTAATTTGACGTTGTAGATAAACTTATCTACAACTCTGATTGAAAAACAAGAATTAAAGTAATAAATATTTCTGTTACAATTGATAATACAATGATACCATGAAGACTGCAATAATAATTATACTGTGGCAAAAGGGGTAAGAAAATAATTCTTTATCATTCTTTTGACTTAAAATTGGTTTTCAATTATATTTAAAATTTTATAGCCCTGTATAATGAGGAGGCCATTATGGCAAGGGAAGCTGAAAAAGTATCGGAAACTGAAAGTTATAAAAGGATGTCTGTAGAAGAAACTTTAAAAAAGTTTCAGGTTGACCCAAAAAACGGTTTAAGTGAAAAAGAAGTTGAAGAAAAGGTTAAAAAGTACGGACTCAATGAGATTCCTGAAAAAGAAGAAAGCCTATTTCATAGAATATTCAGGCGATTCTGGGGTCCGATTCCATGGATGATTGAAACAGCCGCTATTCTGTCTGCTGTAGTTCATAAATGGGAAGACTTCGGAATTATTTCCGCTCTGCTGGTAACAAATGCAGTTATTGATTTTTTACAGGAAAGAAAGGCGCTAAATACCCTCAAGGTATTAAAAAAGAGCCTCGCAAGAAAAGCTACAGTGCTGCGTGAAGGCAAATTTCAGCAGATTGATGCAAAAAGAATTGTACCCGGAGATATCATAAAAATTAAAAGCGGAGAAATTATACCGGGAGATGTAAAACTGGTCGAAGGGGAATACCTGCAGGTGGACCAATCTGCACTAACCGGGGAATCACTACCGGTAGCCAAAAGAGTAAATGACATAGCCTATGCAAATTCTATTTCCAGACAGGGAGAAATGATTGCTATAGTCATTAACACTGGCCTTAATACTTATTTCGGTAAAACCGTTTCTCTCGTAGTTAAAGCCGGAAAAGAACAGCACAGCCATTTCCAGAAAATGATAATTAAAGTTGGAAATTATTTAATATTTTTTACTCTTATTATGGCAGTAATTATCTTAGCTACTGCTCTCGTTAGACATGAGAATATGCTTGAAATATTTCGGTTCACACTTGTACTTATAGTTGCAGCAATTCCTGTAGCCTTACCGGCAGTTTTAACCGTTACAATGGCGGTAGGAGCCATGGCGCTTGCGAAAAAAAAGGCTATTGTTAGCAGACTGGCGGCAATAGAGGAACTTGCCGGAATCGATGTGCTTTGTTCCGATAAAACCGGTACACTAACCCAGAATCGGATGACTATAGCCGAACCCCTGACAATAGGGAAATACACATCGGATGAGTTAATGCTGTACGCAGGGTTGGCCTCTAAAGAAGAAAATAAAGATCCAATTGAAACTCCTATATTTGAATATTTAAAAGAACACAAACTTTACGATAAAAGTAAAAAATACAAGCGGGAAGGATTTAAACCCTTCGATCCTGTAAGTAAAAGAACCGAAGTTGCAGCTATCTTTAGTAAAGAAAAATATTTTATTACAAAAGGTGCCCCTCAGGTTATCCTGAAATTGTGCGGCAAAAATGTAGATTCGAAAGCTATTTTAACACCGGTGGAAGAGTATGCCAGAAAGGGGTACAGAACCTTAGGGGTTGCAATTAAAAGCGAGAATGAACAAAATTATAATTATGTTGGCCTTATCCCTTTATTTGATCCACCCAGAGATGATGCAAAAGAAACACTTGCCGAAGCTCAAACTCTTGGACTTAATGTAAAAATGGTAACCGGAGATAATGTTGCAATAGCAAAACAGATTGCAGCACAACTCGGTCTTAAAACCAATATACTTGAATCTGATATTTTAAAAACCGGAGGCCCCAACGAATTTGTCCTGCTGGCAAAAATCATTTCAGAATCGATCTATAAAAAACTAAACCCGAAGATTACGGAATTGCAGGCAGAAAAGTTTGCCGATGCAGTTACGGAGGAAGTAAAAAAGCAGCTGGATTTCGGAGTTCTACCTGACGGGTATGTAAAGAAACACGAATCCGAAATTGTTAGCCTTATTGAAAATGCCAGTGGTTTCGCCGAGGTATTTCCGGAGGATAAATATCTTATTGTCGATAAACTGCAGAAAGGTAACCATATTACAGGTATGACCGGTGACGGGGTTAATGATGCGCCGGCACTCAAGAAGGCAGATGCAGGCATTGCAGTTTCCGGCGCTACCGATGCGGCCAGAGCTGCAGCAGACCTTGTTCTTATGCTACCTGGTATTTCTGTGATTATCGATGCAATTAAGCTGGCCAGAGTTACCTTTGAGAGGATGAAGAGTTATGCAATATACAGGATTGCCGAAACAATCCGTGTTATTCTATTCATGACTCTGGCTATTCTTGTCTTTAATTTTTACCCATTAACTGCAATTATGATTATTCTGCTGGCACTTTTAAATGATATTCCGATACTCACTATATCAACCGATAATACTAAAATTGATCCTAAACCGGTTCATTGGAGCAATGCCGAACTGCTTGGACTTTCCACTCTTATAGGAACGGCAGGTGTTATATCTTCGTTTTTAATTTTCTTTTTACTGGAAGAATACTTTCATCTTCCTCAACCAGCCGTTCAGACAGGAATGTTCGTTAAATTAATTGTAGCGGGCCATCTAACTATCTATAATACGAGAAGAACAGATTGGTTCTTTAAAAAGCCTGGCCCGTCTTCACCGTTATTGTGGGCTTCCTTTTCCACTGCTGTTCTGGGCACAGTTATCGGGGTCTTCGGGATATTCGTTCCGCCAATAAGCTGGAAGCTTGCTCTTATTCTTTGGGGATATGCCTTCGTCTGGTTTTTGTTTAATGATGTTGTAAAGGTTTTATTTTACAGGAACCTGTTTGAAAAGAATAAAATATATAGCAAACATTTCCAGAGACATAACAAGCGGGTAGCAGGTGTATAAATAAAGAATCTGATCCTATATTGTGGCCAGTTTATTTTAGTCTTTTCTAAGTTTCAAGTGCTTGGTATTGGAGGGCTTCCTGATTGGGGAATGAAAGCTGTTAAACCAATTAAGCTACTTCTATCCTTTATAATGATCCAGGTTCTAATAAATCTTGACAGTTAAGTGTCACCTTTAGATCAGATGATGGGGCCAGAGATATTTAGATGTGGCGATTGGGATACTTACAACATCTGCATCTCAGATTTTTTGTAAAAGCAAATTTCAATATAATTAACTTAATAGAGATGAGCAAATGTTAAGATGTAGCAGAGTATATGTCAGCTCGTAAGTTTTATTTTGACTATATTTATTTTAAGAATAGTACTATGTAAAACCTTTTTAAATGTGGAATGTTCATTGGTTTATAAGGTCAAAAGATGTAACCTGCATTTTTTAGTACAGCGGCTGCCTTGTTAAGTTTTGAGGATTTGAAAAATATATAATCCGTATCAAATGTCGATTGAGCAAGGATACTGATCTTATGCTCTGCAAGGTGAGAGGCAATTCCTGATAGTAAACCGGTAATTCCAAAGTCCAGCGGACCTAATACCTCTATGCAGCTCCATCCTCTCTCTACCTTTCTGCCGGGGGTCCGAGCAGAGGGCTGCGGTTTTGAACAGTTTGAACAGGAGGACCTGGAATTGGAAAGGGTTGAATCGTACCTTGAACTGCAGATAATTGAAAGTTCATTGTTGGTTTTTCCTATAAAGTAGAGCTGACCCTTCAAAACCTCTGGCGGTATCTCTGTATCCGGTGGAAATCTATAAACCGAAAATTCATCCGGCAGGATTTTCAGTTTAACCCGGTTCATGGATTTTCTCCTTCATTTTCCGTTTGGGTTTCCAATGAGAATTCATTTCCCCTGTTAAGAATAAAGTACGGGTCAAATATTTTCTTAAGTTTTTTCATCTCTTCGATTCCTTCGAAGCCATACATGACTTTCAAAAGTTCTCTCTTTAACTTTCCAATACCATGCTCTGCTGACACGGTACCGCCAATACTTGCAATTCTTTTAGCCCATTCTCTATAGAGAGACCTTCCGCGTTCATATTCATCCGTATTCTTAGGCATAATATTAACGTGAACATGATTATCACCTATATGGCCAAATTTGATATGTTCGAGATTCATATAAGAAAGGTCTCTACTGTACATCGCAATGGTCTCTTGCAACTTTTCATCGGGAACTGCCATATCGGTACCAAGTTTTGTGATACCGGGGAATTCCTTCTCTCTTAGGGCTATTATTGAATTGACGATTTCAGGAATGGCATGCCTTAAGTCCTGCAGTTTTTTAAGATCACCTGTGTTGGATGCGGCCCATATTGTGTCGCCATCTCCTCCTTCTCTTTCCACGAGCCTTATGATTTTTCTTGCGGTACTTTCCATTTTACTTAAGCTTTTCATGTGGTATTCAACATAGAGGGCACAGACATTCTTGTGTACTATCCTTGGAAGGTGTTTCAAGGCAGGGTTGATGGATCGCTGCCTTTGAAAGAGGGTGATCGAGTTTCTGTCAAAATACTCGATTGCTGCCGGCTTTGGAAGGTAACTTACATTATTGCCATAGCCCCTTTCTCCTCGAAGCCTTTGGACTAGATTTATTGCAGCCTTTTCATCCGGTAAGAATATCATAAGTCCCCATACAATGGGAGGCATCGGTGTAATAAGTAGCTCTATTTCTGTTATAACTCCGAGTGTTCCCTCTGAACCTATAAAGAGGTCTACAATGTCCATATCTCTTTTTGAATAGTAACCTGCAGCATTCTTAATATGCGGCATACTGTAGTTAGGTAGTTTTCCCGTTAACAGCACGCCTGAGTCGAGTTTAATGGAAAACCATGTATCGGTAGTCTTGTCCCTGCCACGTTCAACAAGAAAAGCCGAACCGTCGGCAAGAATCAATTTGAGCCCGGCTGTGTGATTTCTAACAGACCCATAGAGAAAGGATCTGGCACCCGAGGCATTGTTTGCCACCATCCCCCCGATAGAGGCGGTTGTCTCTGTAGGGTTTGGCGGGAAAAAGAACCCATGCCTCTTCCTTTCAGAGAGAAACTGTTGCCACACTTCGATTGATTCCCTGTCCCAGTTTTTCGTATCGAGCTTTCCCGAGTTCAGAATGCTGTTAAAACTTTCGAGCAGAAGGCCCGGTTGCAACCTAAAAGCATACCTTTTTAGAGAATCATCGAATCGGATACCCAGGACCCTTGTAAATCTGTTAAGATTAAGTATATGTCCCCCAAATGGGACAGAACCACCTGTGATACCGGTTCTGCCGCCCTGAATAGTAACGGGGATTCCTTCCCTTTCGAAATAGGAAAGTGTAAGTCTGATCTCTTCCTCTGTTATAGGGAAGTTCATCGTTTCAGCTTCTCCATGAAGATGCGACTCATCGGAGAGAAAGGATGTATAATTCGGAAAAACACCTTTTATTTTAAGTTTTTTTCTTATGTCTGACATGTTCTCTGTATTTGTAGCAAAAGCCACCGATAAAATAAAGACAGTATTTGAAAGAGAATAGCCTAAAGTATAATATAGGTTATAACAATGTTTGATGATGTAAAAACATTCTTTAAGCGTCTCTGGATGAAATTCCTTCGTGACCAGGGTTTTGAGAAGGCTGCAGGCTTATCCTTTACCGGGCTTCTTGCACTTGTTCCCCTTTCCGCTCTGTTTTTTTCTCTTCTATCTGCCTTTGGTACCTTCGAGGGAATCATAAACAACATAGAGCATATTCTCGTCAAGCAGTTACTCCCTGCAAGTCAAGAAGTAATAATGACCTACATTCACAGGTTTGTGGATAACACCAGAGCAATGGGGGTTGTGGGTCTTGTTGTTTTTTTGATAACAGCCGTGTTCCTTATGAATACAGTTCAGGGGATTTTTAATGATATCTGGGGAAGCACGGCAAAACGCTTCTCCTTAAGGCGCTTTGCAACTTATGTATCTATATTAATAGTGGGAAGTTTCCTGATAAGTATCGGATTGAATCTCTTCGATATGGTTAGAACCCTTGTGGATGTAACGAAACTCAAGTTCATCGGAAGAATATCTTTCCTATTCCTTGAAACTGTATCTCTGTCTATCCTGTTTCTTGCATTTCTGTTAATGATATATCTGCTTCCGGGTGACAGGGTGTCTTTTAAAAGCGCTGTCATAGGCGCTCTGTTTGGAACCGTTTCATGGGAAATAGCAAGAAATATATTTTTCTTCTGGACAAGGTATGTAATCAGATTATCTGTAATCTATGGTTCCCTTGCAGCAATTCCTATTTTGCTATTCTGGCTATACGTAGCCTGGGTTGTAGTCCTCCTCTCTCTAGAGGTAGCATACGTTCACCAGCATTGGAAAACACCTTACTTTTTGGAATCTATGAGAGAGACGGATCCTGCAAAACGACTGCTGGTAGGTCTTGATGTGTATCTTTATATTGCACGAAACTTTCATAGAGGTGATAAGCCGGTTACACTGTCAGAGATTTCGAATAGACTGCATATTTCCGTGTCCGATGTCAGTTTTTTTGCAGATATCTTTTTTAAGAACAACCTTCTCCTCTTTACGGGAAAAGATAATAGGGGCTTGATTCCTTCACGCTCTCTGGAAAAAATAAAAATAATAGATATAGTACACTCTCTGTTTGGGAGCATGGGGGATGCAGCTGTAGCTATTGCTGGCAATGCGGTGATATCGATTTATAAAAAGGTTGAATTGGCGATGGAGAATACCCTTGGGAATCTGTCTGTTCCCGATGTACTTACTATGGAGGAGAGATACATGAGGGAACCATACCTCCATGAGAATAATGGTAATTTTAATATCAAGAAAGTCATGAAAACCCTTCTTTCGAGAATAAAGAAGGGTGAAAAGTAATTTTGAAACTTCTTGTAAATATGACAGGTTATCAATATTATATTATTCTTATGGTGCGGTTGTACCGGCCAAAAGAGGCTAAAGAGTTAGCCGCACTCCTTATAGTGCAGGGGATTTTAAAAAATGGCTGACGGCAGAGATATAGATATAGAAGGCATCATAAATGAGATAGCAGAATACGAGAATGTTGCAAAGAGGGTATTCGAAGAGGGTAAAGCGGAGGCTGATAGAATTATAGCTGATGCTGAAAAACAAGGTAAGGAACTGTTAGAGTCGAAAAGGAAAGAAGCGGAAGCTAAAGCAGCTAAAATACTAAAGAAAGCCAGAGAAAATGCAGAGAAGAGGCACATAGAAATTGTTCGTGTTACAGAGGAAAAGATAGCAAACCTAAAGGCAACCTATGCCGGGCTGAAGGATGGTTTCATAGACAGCATTATAAGAGAGATTTTTAATTTCATGAAATGAATGTCATAAAATATTCTGCAATCAATGCAAAGATTCATGCACTGAAATCCAATCTGCTTAAGCCGGAAGACTATGCAGAGCTAATAGAGAAGTCCTCTGTTCCGGATATTGTAAGGTTTCTTCAGACAAAGGATGCATATGCAGGCATTCTCGCAGGCAGAGAGCCCGAATCTATTCACAGGCGTGATTTGGAGCTTTTAATAAGGAATTACCTCATAACGGTATTAAAGAAACTGACACATCTCTTTAAGAATCCGGAACGGGAAATAGTAATTCTACTTATAAAGCGTTACGAGGTAGAGAATCTTAAACTTGCCCTAAGGAATGCCCTTACAGAGGCAAAGAGTGATATAAGGGACTTTTCACTGAAATTCTACAATCTGGAATCCTTCTCTTCCATTGAACCTGAGAAGGTTGCAATGTGTAAAAATACGGAAGAGGTATTAGAAGCTTTAAGCGGAAGTCCATACCAGAGCGAGATAAGGCATGTTCTTGAAAGCCAGTCTGCAAAAACGGGAAACCTAGTGTATGTATTGGAAACGGCACTGGATAAATGGTATGTATCAAAACTTAAGGATGCCATTGGAAAACTTGGTGGTAGGGACAAAGAGGATGCTCTTAGAAGTATCGGGATACAGATTGACCTTAAAAACATGGAATGGATAGTGAGAGTTAAGAAGTTTTACGGGATGTCTCCCGAGGAGCTGTACAATTCACTCTTTCATACAGGCTACCGGTTGAAGAAAGATTTTCTAAGGATGGCCTGTGACACCAAAGGAGTGAATGAGGTAATAGAGTTCTTGAAAAGCAGTGCCTATACTTCTATCTTCACCGGGCTGGAGGATAGTGATACCCTGCCATTCGAACTTACAAAGAGAATAAAAAGGTATCTCTTTGATTTTGTTACCAAGAACAGTATTTCAAATGAGTTCAGCTTTGCCAAACTCTTTGAGTACATCTATCTTCTCGAGTTCGAGGTAAACGACATTATCATGATAACGGAGGCGATTCGTTATTCATTAAAGAAGAACGAGATACTTCCGAATCTTGCAAGAGAGCTGGAAGGAGTTAAGGGGTAATCTTATGGCTGTGGAGCGTATGAGAAGAGTATCAGTTGCCGTTCTCTCGGAGAGGCTGGAGAGAGAAAATGCCAGGATTCTCTCCGATAATAGTTTTGAGCCACTCGGGCTGGAAAAAATCTTGTCCGATAAATCCTCCCGACTTATAAGACAGCTGGATGAAAACCCCTTCGATGAAATATACTCTGAAATTACAAATTTCCTTAAAATGACAGGTTTCTCCCCGGAGTTCAATGACCAGGCCATCGATATAGAGAGGGATTTAAATATAGAAGAAAACCTTAAGAAGATAAAATTGCTCAATGAAAAATTAAAGAATATTTTCGACGGCAGGAATCAACTTAAGAAAGAGATAGAGAGCAACAGAAAGGTGTTACCCTACCTTGAAATCCTTTCAAACCTCAATGTCGACTTAAGGGATATCACCAGTTTCGAAATGATAAGGCTGATTTTCGGAAGGGTACCAATTAAACACTATGAACCTCTCATATACTCATCCGTCAATGTGCCTGTCCTCATTTTAGAGGTAAACCGCGATGCAGAGAATGTCTGGATTTTCGTCTTTACAAATCCCCACTTTTTAGCTGAGGCATACAAGATACTTCACTCTGCATACTTTACCGAGGACGCCCTGCCCGAGGGCTATTCCGGAACCCCGGAAAAGATAAAGACCAAGCTCGAGGCCGATATCAAGCTTGCAGAGCTTTCCATAGAGGAGAAGGAGCTCGAGATACAGCGGATACTCTTTGAAAACATAGATTTCATTCAAAGTGTCTACTCTCCCGTAGTCGCCAGAAAAAAGGCCTTCGATCTTGCCTCTTCCGGCGGAATTTCAAAGGGCGGAAATGTATTTTTCCTAAACGGATGGATGCCGGAAGAAAGGGCAAGGCAGTTCGAAGAGGAAAGTTCAAAGGACACACTTGTTGTTACAAAACCCGCCGAAGAGATTTCGGATGATACCCGGCATGATGTGCCTGTGAAACTGAAAAACAGGGGATGGTTCTTCAGATCCTTCGAGGTCATAACGGAGATGTACGGAACACCAAGTTACAACGAGATAGACCCCACGCCCTTCGTTGCCGTTTTTTTTACAGTGATGTTCGGTTTCATGCTGGGGGATGTCGGCCACGGATTGATACTTTCCCTGATTGGTCTTCTTGCAAGAAGAACTTCCAGGAAATTCGGACTTGTATTGATGTTTGCCGGCCTCTCAGCCATCATTTTCGGAATATTCTATGGCTCTGTATTTGGTTTCGACTGGATACCGCCGTTACTGATGCGTCCCATAGTGAGTATCCAGAGGCTCATGATTATAGCAATCTACTTCGGAATAGGTATTGTTACAACCGGCCTTGTTCTTAACATAGTAAATGGCATACGACAGAGGGACTGGAAGAAGGCTCTATTCAGTGGTGAAGGGATCGCAGGTCTCCTCTTCTATGTTACAACTATATTTTCCGTTTCATACCTTATCGTGATGGGGAAACTCCCCATTCCCATGGAGGCAATTGCAGCCCTTGTTGCCTTAAGTCTCGGCATCGTATTTTTTGAGGAACCCCTGGGAGAGCTTGCAAATGGAGGTGGATTTAAAATACCTAAAGGTTACTTTCTTGTAAGCTTTATCAGCATATTCAACCTGATAATAGAGTACTTCAGCAATGCAATCTCATTTGTAAGGCTTGCCTCCTTTGCCCTTACGCACGAGGCACTTTTTCTTGCCTTCTGGACAATGACTATCATGGTGCTTCCGGCACCGGGGGGCGGCATCTGGGGTGCATTGATTTTTCTTGCGGGCCAGATGATACTTGTTGGACTGGAGGGGCTTGTCGTATTCATTCAGGATTTAAGGCTGACATACTATGAATACTTTACCAAGTTCTTCGAGGGCTCCGGACATGCTTTCAAACCCGTTGGATTTCGGGATTAGATAATTTTAGCTTAAGTTAGGAGGAATCTAAATGACCTTGATAATTTCGCTCATGTCAGTCCTGGTTGTCAGTACAATTGTAGTTGGCATCCTTCTGGACAGGAAGAAATCACTGCTTCTTGAACACCCCAGGCTGGGTAAGAGAATAATGGGAGCCAATCTTTCTTTCTTTACCGTGCTCTCCGTTTTTGCAATTATATATCTCTTCTCAGGTAGCAATGCCTTTGCTGAAGTAGCAACGGCTTCCACTGCCGCTGATGCGGGAGCAAAGGGTCTTGGCTACCTGGCAGCAGGCCTTTCCACGGGACTTGCAGCAATAGGAGCAGGTATTGGTGTTGGAGTTACAGGTTCTGCCGGTATAGGTGCAATAAGTGAGAAGGCAGATGTATTTGGAAAGACTCTTATCTATGTAGGCCTTGCAGAAGGTATTGCAATCTACGGACTTATTATTTCCATAATGATACTGGGTAAGATTTAGGATAATTTTAAAATGAAGTTCTTTCTTATCTCTGACAACATAGATACCCAGATTGGCTTAAGGCTTGTAGGTGTAAAGGGTGTTACGGTACACAAAAGGGAAGAGGTCCTCGATGTACTCAACTCTCTAAAGGGCAGAAGGGATATAGGGATACTGCTTGTAACGGAGAAGATTGCAGCACTTATCCCCAAGGAGCTTAACAGTATGCGTCTGGCAAAGAAACCTCCCCTTGTTACGGTAATACCGGACAGGCACGGAAGTAGGAGGCCGAAGGATTTTATTACGAGGAATGTCGAGGAAGCAATAGGAGTGAAGATAAAGTGACTCTTCGGGAAAAGATAAGGGCAATGGTTAAACACATCCGCGAGAAGACGGATGAAGAGGTAGACAGGATATTCAAAGAGGCCGAGGAAAAGGCAGCCTCGATAGGAAAGAATTACAACGAACAGGCAGAGAGGCTCTACAATGAAATCGTGGAAGATGCGAAGGCCGGCGCGAATCAGTATGAGAGAAGGGAAGAATCAAGAGCTGAACTGGAAGCTGCAAAGATGATAATGGAGGCAAAGGCAGAAATTCTCGAATCGACGATAAGGGAACTTAAGGCACGTGCAGAGGCCTTAATTGGAACTGAAAGTTACCCCGAACTTTTAATGAGTTTTGTAGGTGAAGCGATAGAGACTTTGGAAGAGAAGAGTGTTGTCATAAAGGCGGGGAAGAGAGAGCTTGAAATACTTAAGTCTACCTTAACAAAATTGCAGGCTGAGAATCCCGGTGTGGAGATTTCCCTTTCAAAGGAAGCCTTAAGTGAGCAGGATGCGGTAACGGGAGGGGTTATTGTGGCGAGTGCCGACGGAAGGCTTAGGGTTGAAAACAGTATTGCGGGAAAGATAGAGGAGAACAGGGAATGGATAGCAAGGGAACTTTTCGAAAGGCTCTCGGGAGGGCGTTAAGAGGTGAGTGAGAAGATGAAAGAGAAAACCGGAAAGATTTACATGATAAATGGCCCCGTTGTCAAGGCGCGAAATACAACCGGCTTTATAATGCACGAGGTTGTAAAGGTTGGCAAGATGCAGCTTATTGGCGAGGTCATATCGTTGGACGGGGATGATGCAACGATTCAGGTATACGAGGAGACGACCGGCCTTAAGGCAGGAGAGCCTGTTACCGGTTCGGGAAGGCTTCTATCTGTGACCCTTGGGCCGGGGATGATAGGAAATGTATATGATGGTATCCAGCGCCCCCTGGAGGTTTTAAGGGAGAAGAGCAGTGATTTTTTAAAGAGGGGAATAGAGGTTCCTTCTATCGATTTTTCAAAGCAGTGGCCCGTGGAGGTTACCGTTAAGGAGGGGGATAAACTTTCAGGAGGTGACATAGTTGCCACCGTGGAGGAGACATCTTCCTTCACCCACAGGATACTGGTTCCTCCCGGGGTGTCGGGAGTGGTAAAAGAGGTTAGGTCTTCCGGAAGGTACACGGTAGATACCGTTATTGCAAGGCTCGATACGGGAAAGCCGGGAAAAGATGCGATAAGGGAGATAAGGCTTTTTCACAGCTGGCCGGTAAGGAGCCCCAGACCCTATGAAGAGAGGCTTGTATCCGATGAGCCACTTATTACGGGCCAGAGGGTAATTGATACCTTTTTTCCGCTGGGTAAGGGAGGATCGGCCTGTATCCCCGGCGGTTTCGGAGCGGGAAAGACCGTTTTACAGCATCAGCTTGCAAAATGGTCCGATGCCGATGTTATTGTCTATATAGGCTGCGGTGAACGCGGAAACGAGATGACGGAGGTTTTGGAGGAGTTTCCGGAGCTAAAAGACCCGAGAAACGGAAAGCCTCTTATGGAGAGGACGATCCTTATTGCAAATACCTCCAATATGCCGGTATCGGCAAGGGAGGCTTCCATTTACACCGGTGTGACGATTGCAGAGTACTTCCGTGACATGGGCTATCACGTTGCATTAATGGCAGATTCCACCTCCAGGTGGGCCGAGGCCTTAAGGGAGATTTCGGGAAGGCTGGAAGAGATGCCTGCAGAGGAGGGATTTCCTCCCTATCTCTCATCGAGGCTTGCAGAGTTCTACGAGAGGGCGGGAAAGATTAAGGCCCTTGGGAATGGTAATATTGGCTCTGTCTCTATAATTGGGGCTGTGTCACCTCCCGGCGGGGATTTTTCTGAGCCTGTTACAACACACACAAAGAGGTTTACTAGGTGTTTCTGGGCATTGGATAAAACTCTTTCCAATGCAAGGCACTATCCTTCGATTAACTGGCTTACAAGCTACAGTGAAAGCATAGACGAGGTTAAGGACTGGTATGCCAAAAGGGTAAATAAGAATTTCTTTAGCCTGCGAGATGAAGCATTGGCTCTCTTGAGTGAGGATGACAGGTTGCAGCAGATAATAAAGCTCGTGGGAGAGGATGTCCTCCCTGATGACCAGAAGCTTACGGTTCGTGCAGCTTATCTTGTAAAGGTGGGATTCCTTCAGCAGAGTTCCTACAGCAACGTGGATTCCTTTTGCAGGCCGGAAAAACAGTATGAAATGTTAAGAATTATCATGCACTTCTACAATCGTGCCAAGAAGCTCGTTTCAAAGGGAGTTGCAATTTCAGAGATACTGGAAGGTGGGCTTCTAAGCAAACTTTCAAGGATGAAGGAAGATATTACAAATGATGAGTATGAGAAGCTTAAGGATATCGAGAAAGAGATAGACAGCTTTTTTGATAAACTGGAAACGAGGTGAGACGATGCCGGTAAGAGAGTATTTGGGTTTGGCTCGGGTAAACGGGCCTCTTATCTTTATAGAGAAGGTAAAGGACATTAGCTACAACGAGGTTGTAGAGATAAGTTTCGGCGAAGCAAAGAAGTTCGGCCAGGTTGTAATGATAAATGACGATATGGCTGTTATCCAGGTGTTTCAGGGAACAGAGGGCTTAAGTATAGACAAGACAAGCATAAAGTTTTCGGGAAAGCCCCTGGAGATCAAGTTGTCCGAGGACATACTGGGAAGGACCTTTAACGGAATCGGTATTCCGATAGATAAGGGAAGTGAGATAATCGGTGGTGAGTATCGTGATATAAACGGCGAGCCCATAAACCCTGCTGCAAGAAAGTATCCTAGAAACTATATAGAGACAGGAATCTCTGCGATCGACGGGCTTATGACGATTATTCGTGGCCAAAAGCTCCCGCTTTTTTCCGGTAACGGACTTCCTCACAACAGGCTTGCTGTACAGATTACAAGGCAGGCGAGGATAAAAGGAGATGAGAGTGAGCGCTTTGCAATAGTATTTGCTGCAATGGGAATTAACCATGACAGTGCAAGATACATTTTGTCTTCCTTCGAGGAATCAGGTGCCCTTAGGAATGTTGTTACATTCTTGAATCTTGCAGATGATCCTACGATAGAGAGAATTGCAACTCCAAGAATGGCTTTAACTGCTGCTGAGTACCTTGCATTCGAAAAAGAAATGCATGTACTTGTTATCCTGACAGATATGACAAACTACTGTGAGGCATTAAGGGAGCTTTCAACTGCACGGGGAGAGGTTCCCTCGAGAAAGGGCTATCCCGGTTACCTGTACAGCGACCTTGCAAGCATATATGAGAGGGCAGGAATGATTAAGGGAAGAAAGGGTTCCATAACGCAGCTTCCCATACTCTCCATGCCCAATGATGATATAACCCACCCGATTCCGGACCTTACAGGCTATATAACCGAAGGCCAGGTTGTACTGGACAGGGAGCTTTTCAGAAAAGGGATTTATCCACCAATAAACATTCTTCTCTCCCTCTCGAGGCTCATGAAGGACAGCATTGGCGAGGGTTTTACACGTGAGGATCATCCCCACATATACAGCCAGCTCTTTTCTGCATACAGCCGGGTTCAGGAGGTGAGGGCACTTGCCTCAATAATCGGGGAGGAAGAGCTTATAGACGTGGACAAGATGTACCTTAAGTTCGGAAGGGCATTTGAGGGGGAGTTTATAAAACAGGGTGAGAATGAGAACAGGTCTATCGAGGAGACACTTGATATTGCATGGAGGGTGCTAGGTTATCTTCCTAAGGATGAACTTACACGCCTAAGCCTCGATGAGATTAACAGGTACTACACGAGAAGAACAGATGAGGATATGGCAGAGATTATAAGGGCTGTTAGTGCTGGTAAGAAGTCCAGGGATGGAGAAGCAGCGCCATGAACATCTCGCCGACAAAGAGTAATCTCCTTGCCACGAAGAGAGCCCTGGTTTTTGCAGAGGAGGGATACACCCTCCTTAACAGGAAGCGGAATGTCCTTATAAGGGAGATAATGCAGCTTATCGATGATGCCCGTGAGGTTCAGGAGAGTATAGAAACTGTCTTTGCAAGGGCCTACAGTAGCCTTCAGAAGGCTAACTTGAGCATAGGTATCGAGTATGTCGAAGAGCTTGGTTTTTCGATTCCGGAAAATGATTCAATATCCTATAGGCTCAGAAGTGTAATGGGTGTTGAGGTCCCTTCCATAGAAGAGATAGATGAAAATATCGAGCCTTCCTATGGTTTTTTCAGAACAAATACAAACCTGGACCAGGCATTCAAGGCATTTCAGAAGGCCCTCTCACTTATAGCCCGCCTGAGTGAAATAGAAACTACCGTTTACAAGCTCTCCGTGGAGATAAAGAAGACCCAGCGCAGGGTTCATGCACTTGAAAAGGTTCTCATCCCCCAGTACAAGGCACTTGTGAAGTTCATTGAATCATATATCGAGGAGACGGAGCGCGACGACTTCTTTAGAATGAAGATGCTCAAGGCTCGAAGATAGTTTTTTTCGCTTTTTAAAAGGTTTTTAATTTCATATAATAATTAAAATACAAAAATATTAATACTAATTTAATACATATATTTCATTATTATAAAAGGAATTGGATACAAGATTTGAAAGCTAAAAGTAACTTTATAATATTTTTCTTATTACTGAACTGTCTGGCAATTTCTTTTGGATTTGATTTAAAGGGGATTGTAAAAAACAAATCAGACAATAGGCCCGTTGAAAATGCTAATGTAGTCATAGTTGAACTTGATCTCATTCAACTAACCGATAGCGAAGGAAATTTTACATTCAGGAATATCAAGCAAGGTAAATATTCTTTGGTTATAATTGCCGCAGGTTATAAAGAAAAAAAGATATCGGTCAGTTTGAATAGCAACGGACAATTGGATATAAGTCTTGAACCGTTAGTTATCGAAATGCAAAAGATCAGCGTAGTTGCAAAGAAGAGTGAAGAGGAAAGCTTGACGGCCAGTATATTCGATAAGGATGAAATAGATAATTTACCAACAGGTGGGAACCCCTACAATCCGATTAATCTGGTTCCTGGTATTGTATTCTCAGGAACAATAATAGAGAATACATCAACAGTAATTAGCAGTGATCTTCCTGCAAGCAATTTTTATCCGTTTACCGATGCCAATTTGAAATTCTCGGTATTAGGTGGTGAATCAGATTGGAACAATTTCTACTACGACTATATCAAGCTGCCATACTCTTTTCACCCGTTTGGAATCCCTTTCCCACGTTCTGTTATTCCGGAACAACTGGATTATTCCCTTTTAACATACATGGGCAGCAATCCGGTGACAAAAGGGCCAGGAATTGGAGGCCTATTCATAATTAAGCCATCTCCCGAAGTACCCAGAAAGAATAGGGTCATTATCTCACCGTCACTTTCTTATCTGGACATCTATACAGAAAGGAAATTTTCTGAAAAGGTAGGATTAATATTATCGCTTCGAAAATCAATGTTTGAATATACATATTTCCCCGTTTTCAAAGAACAGAATATGATTAATAATTCTGTCAATGCAGGAAACGGAGATATGCTTGCAAGATTATATTTGGAGAATGATAATAGCATAGTCTTATTTGATTTATTGGGTTTCTATGACTTCTTTGGACAAGATTTAACGACTCAACCGGAAGGTTCAAGTAGATCAATTCTGTATTTCATTAGTACAGGAATTAAGTGGGATCTATTATTAATGAAAGGGCTAAAGAACCAGATGTATATCTATTTTTCAAGCTCAGCTCAAGAGAGAATGGATAATAATTGGGATGATATAAAACAATCGTTTGTTTTAGGTAAGCAGATAAAGATTAATTTCAATTCTTTGGTAGGGTCGGATGAACTTTTCTTCCCAATTACAGATATGGTCTCATGGAGGACGGGAATTAGAATTAAATACAATATTCTTTCTGCACTTTATTCAACAAAAAAGATTGAAAATATTGAGGAGGAAGTTCTTGTTTATGATGAAGATAGAGATGAATGGGTATCGGTAGATGGTGAGCTTAAATCGTATGGAACGGATTATAAGGATGCACTTTCGCTTGCTATTATAGATCCTTATTTCTATTCCAGATTAATTTTTAAAACTGGTAATGCAAATCTGGTCTTTGGATCGGGAGTATCCTGGCTTCCATTGCAGAATGTATGGAGATTTTCATTGGAATCAGAAGGTGATATAACATTTGCAGATAATATTGTGACGGGAGTAAGGTTAGGTTGGTCTCCAGCTTCAATCAATGAAATAGCTTATATGCAAAATGAACTTAATGAAAAACTGTTCAATTCCCAGAACGCCAGTTCTTTGGATGATTTTCCTATATCAGCTTCCTCAATTCTTTTTTTTAAATGGTTTCCCAATGCAAACAGTATTATCGAATTTCAACCATATTTTGCATGGTATTATAATTTGTCAGGTCTTATATATGAAACTTCTTATAAAACAACATTGGATTACTCAGGAAAGCCTGTATTTCCCAATACGGATAAAGGATTTTCAACCGGCATTGATATTAGTTGGGATAATAATATTGATACAAGGTTTAAATATTATTTTGTCTATTCACTTTCATGGACAAGATATCTTGTTAAAGATATAGGCTGGGTAGATGCAAATACCGATATAAGGCATACTTTTAAAAATTCATTTTTTTTCAGGCCAATAAAGAATTTTCTAATAGGCTCAAATTTCCTTATTTTTTTTGATAAACCCTTTACTCCTTATAAGGTGACAGACAGCGACGGAGATGGAATTGGCGATAGCCTTGTTCCGGAAAAGCTTAATTCTGCAAGAGATCTCATTCCCAGATTCAAGTTGGATTTCCAGATCAAATGGGATTTCAATTTATTCAATGGTACTGGAAGTCTGTTTATGAATACTGCGAACCTGCTGGCATTTGTAAATCCGGTTTTAAGCGGAATTAAAAAGGATAAAGAAACAACAATCGGAGCGTCTACTAAAGATTTTGAAAACAGAAATTATCAATTTCAAGGCAAGCAGAATAATCTTCTTCAGACTGAAATAGGAGTATCCATAGAGTATTGAAATTAGAGGGGATGTGAAATTGATTGCTAATTTCCATTTTATGAAAAGCAACTTTTTTTTCAATCATACACAATAGCTATTCTAGCTTGAATAGAATTGTAAATCTCATTCTTACGGGAACCGGTTTGCCATTTGAATACGCAGGAGAAAATTTCGACATCTTTATCATATTAAGAGCAGCTTCATCAAATCCGAATCCTGCTTTTTTTATTATCCGTATATTTATGATCTTACCTTCTGTATCAATATCCGCTTCCAATATTACTGTACCTTCCACACCCAATTGTTTTGCTTTCAGAGGATATTTTAACTCTGCCTTGTATAAAAAGTCAGGCCGTTTATCCACCTTATAAAAGGGAATAAACATCCTCCTTTTAAGGTTTCTTGAATTTGCCTTTGCTTCTTGCGACCCTCTTCCTAGTGGGGTTATTAATTTATTATAATTACTTTCTAAGTTTTTAAGCTTATTCTCTATTAATTCATCGGGCAATTTGTGTGCAGGACTATCCTCCTTTTTAATACTCTTTACTTTTTTTACAGTAACAGAAGTTGTCTTTATCCTCTTTTTCTGCATTCTCGTTTTTATTGTAGAGAGGGCTTTTTGCTTTGATACCTTATTTACCGGTTTTTTAATAACAACTGCATTTACTATATGCAAGCCATTATCTTTACTTTCTTTTTTATTTTTATATTCTACTTCCGGACTTAGCTTAAGAATAATAAAATGAAACATCAAAGAAATAGCCAATGCGGATAGAAATATGATCTTACTTTGTTTTTCCATTAACAGGCTCTTTTGTAACAAGAACAATTTTCAAAATATCTTTGTCTTTTAATAAAGATAATACTTTATCAACATTACTGTAATCAGTGTTGCGGTCAGCTATAAATCTTACAATAGTGTTTTTCTTATCCGGCAAAGTATCCAAAAAAATTGACATGTTTTTTAAATTAAATGGTTTGCTATCCAATAGAATAGAACCATCCTCTTTTACTGCAACTATTATCTTTTTGGGGTAACTTACTTTTTGTGAGTATTTAAAAAAGGGTAATTTAATGTTTCCGTTATTATTTGCATTCGTGGTGAGTATGAGAAAAATCAACAGAAGAAAAGCTATATCTGCCATGGCAACCGGTGAGAAGCTTCTTTTCCTGTGATACAGTTTTATCTTCATAAAATACCTATTTCGGTTTATCTGCCAATTTCACAGGGACCGGTTTTTTCTTCACGGAGATAATGGAATATCTCTTTGCTCCACCTCTTTTTGATTCTTCAATTACCGAAAGTACCCGCTGATATTTAACCCCCCCATCAACTTCAAGTATTACAACAAGACCAGGTTTAACCAAGAGCCTTTTTTTGACAGTCGTTTTTATTTCTTCCTGCTTAACCTCTTTCCCGTCAATTACCGTAAGCCCACTTTTGGGTAATTTTATATCTATAACTTCATCAGCTCTTAATTGAAGCGGTTTTTCCTCTTTTTCAGGCAATATGAGAAAAATTCCTTTATCTGCAAAAAAAACAGCTGCAACTATAAAGAATATTATCAGCAGAAATGATATGTCGGTCATTGTACTTGCTATCTCTAATTTTTTATCAGTACTTTTAATGTTTAAATGCATACTGCTTTACCTTTTAATAAAGAATGTATTTACACCCTTTTCAAGTTTGTGGACTTGCGAGGATAAAATAAATCTGTAGAGTTGATCAAAGAATAAACAAATAATCGCTACTGCAAGACCAAAACCGGTTGTAATTAAAGCCTGTGATATTCCACCTGCTACAAGCTTTACGGAAACCCTGTCGGCATTGGCTATAGATTGAAAGGCTATAATCATCCCGTAAACAGTTCCTATAAAACCCAACAATGGTGCAATACTGCCAACTCCTGCAATAAGCTCAATAACACGATTTATCTTATCAACAATTAGTTGAAAAACTTCAGATATTAATTCATCCGCCTCTTTTTTAGACATTGAGAATATTTCGTCATCTATTTCCCGGATTCTATTTTTACCACTTTCACCTTTAGATATTAAAAATAAAAGAAATCCTGTAATAGTGTTTTTAAAAATAATAAGTACTACTGCCCTTTCAAGAATTAAAGCAAATGCTATAACGGAAAAGAAAAGTATAGGCCACATAAATGGACCTCCGGATAAAAAAACCTGCCACATACTAACTTTCATAATTTGTTCTCTCCTACCATATGTATATTATAAAAAAATAAATAGCATAAATTCCGATTAGAATCAGTATTTGTATTTTACAGATAAGCCAATTTCAATAATTTCAAATATGCTGGATATATCCCTTTCGCTTCGATAGTAACGATTTTCAAAATCTTTCGTTGAATCTCCTATTTTTACAGGTCCCTTAAAACCAAATATTTGCTGCTTAATAAAAGATAGCAAATTGTATGTATTAAGGTAAGCGCTCCATGTTCCCCTTAATAATTCAAGCTCTTCTTTTATTTGAGTTCTCAAATACCATTTAGGAACATAATCCCTTGCTGAATTTATTAACCCTGGTTCCGTTTCTACAGGGTCAATGTTGGTTACAGTGTAAGGTGTGAAAGCTGTTCCGATATACACTCCCAGAGTAGCTCCGAATGTGAGTCCCCAACCGGGAACAACATACAAACTTGTCTTAATTATATGGCGAATATCAGTATTAGCATAGATCCAGCTCAATTCCTTAACATCGTATAATGACCAGCTTAATGTATATGATGTTCTGTTAAAAAGATAATCATTGAATTTAATTTTAGAATCAATGGTTGTACCAAACGAAAGTCCCTGTATCGGTTGAAGAAAAGTAATAGCAGAAGTAAAATCAGCATCATTTCGATAATTGGTCTGGAGAGAAAAACCTGAAAGATTATAATACCAGCTTAAATAAGGTTTAACTTCTAAAACAAAAAGTTTCAAACTACCATATTTTAAAAACGGCTGTAAGGTGAATGCTTCGGGAGGATTGATAAAAGAGGTCTTTGGAGTAATTCCAAAATATTCTTCATTAAGTCTTCTGCCAATAAATTGTATTTCGTTGTATCTTCCGGGAGAAAGCCCTATCCGCAGACCTATTTTTACACTATTATTAAGAGAATAGCTACTTTCACTTTCTATTGATATATGGCTGTTTACTGTTTTATCCTCAATAAACCAGTTATATCCGATACCGAAGTTAAGTAAAAAGTTATTTAGTTTAAACTCTGCTTTCGAATAGATAACCGGGAAAAGATGCTGGTACGTTCTTTGAAATTGAAAGTTCTTACCGTAACTAATTAACCTATCGCCTCTGGCTAAAATCGGAAGCCCGTCTTCATCCAAAATATAATGCAGTTCCCATGGCTTTTCATACGGGTTAGGAATTGCGTTGCCATTTTGATCAATAATTAATTCAAAAACAGGGTTGTTATCTGCATCATAGTAAAAAGTTACAGGATAACTTTTAACAAGCCATGAATTAAAATATCCTGTAATATTTGTATATCTCAATTTTACATTAATGCTCCAGTGTAATATGTCGTTAATAGTCAGTTTAAATTCATTTCCGGTTGAGACTGATAGGTCGGATATTCCTCTGTATCTATAAGGAGTGAATTTAGATAAGGTATCATCCCATGCATCGTCATTATAATTAATAGAAAAATAAGTGGAATACAAATAAAAAGTATTTAAATATTTGTTGTTCGGGGAAAAAGTCCATTTTACACCTATAGCACCAGTGTATGATAAAAAAGAAGATAAAAGACCGGGATCCTGGCTAACTTGTGTTATTTTATTATCTTTGTCAAAGGTAATACTGGGTCCCCCGGCAGCTTCGCTGAAATCATAGGACCCAAAAATATCGAATATAAATTTATTGGCAGGGATAGAAAGTATTAACCGCGTAAGAAAATCTCCATTTCTCTCCGGTACAGTCGGCATTAGATCTTTGGTTAGAGGTGGGTAATAAACAGTATCTTCCCGTTTTATGTCCATGTAATTTCCCGTAAATTCAAGGATAGAGTGACATAACGAAGTTAAAAGAAACAACGAATCACTAAAAGCTGTTTGTGAAAACAGATCAACATAGGAACTGGAAACGCTTAACTTAACCATACTGGTATCCAGATTAGTACTAATAGGTTCGGAAACAAAAGTTCCTCCGATTCCGGGACCATAAGTTAACGGGCTTATTCCTTTGTAAGTTTTAATGGAACTTATTGCTTCCAATGGAAATATGGAACGTGCAGGGCCCGTAAGATGTACTGTATATGGGAGTTGAATATAATCATAATAATAATTATTCCAGTCAGGTTCTCCCCCGTCTACAGAAAACTGTTTTGGCAAACTGCCGTTGCTGAATTGACTGGAAGGTAATTCTCCGACTGTCGCAGAATCTATATTATTATTGAATATTTCAGTATCTATTGCTTCACTATCCCGATCAATAACATTAAAAGGATCGGAAAAAACAGGAACTTTTCCAATTTCTTCTTTTGAATAGTCCTCCTCCGTTTCTGTTATCTTTTTCTTGGTTTTCCCTGCAGTAACCTTTATAGTACCCATTTTAACTACTTCACGGCTGAGTTCAATATTGAAATCTTGATCTGTAAGAAGCTTAAAATATATTCTCTCTTCTTTAAAACCCGGCATACTTACAATTAATGTATAGGAGCCTTCTCTTAGATTCTTAAATGCAAATTTCCCTTCTGAATCAGAGTATTGAATTAAATCATTCTCAAGAAGAATAATCGTAACATTTTCTATCGCTTTTTTTGTTGATCCATCTGTAATTGTACCGGTTATATTAAAAGAAAAAAGCGATTTTGTTGTAATTAATATACTAATAAAGATAAAGAAAATGGTTTTCTTCATTATTGTTAGATATTTAATCGAATTTATTATACATGGTTTTATAGTAATTAACAACAAGGAGATTATTATAAAAAAATTGGGAAAAGAACATTTTTAATGGGTTCTTTCCCCTGGAATTTCTCAATATGTCCGAAAATATTTTGGCCCATATTTTGTTTCATTATATGTAATAAACGTGGCATAATAATAGTTATGCCTATAGGTAACAGGAATGATAAAGGATACTAAGAATTATTGGTTTTAGATAGAAAATCCTTGAAGATTTTCTTTTTGTTATTTTAATCTATATTATTTTGGGTAGCATTAATTGCTTACAAAGGTATTTTTACACAAAAAATTTTAATATTTGCTCTATTTTTGAATTAGCAAGCTTTTTCACGAAATCCTACCCTAAATTTGAACTCTAAAGTTCTCATCTTTAGTTTATTTCACATTGGGTCATACTATTCCTATTATCAAGCTTTACTTTATTAACGGTGATCATACTGGTTACCTGCATGGTCTCACTGTCCAACTCTGTAAAACAACAGAAGGACATATAATTGAAATTCCATGAGAATAAAATTACACTGTTACTGGCATGGCGAAAGATAAGAAAACAGAAAGAGTTATTCCCGGTTTCCTGCCATACTGGCAAATTGTAGTCTGGACAGGTATCCTGATGCTTGTATGGGGATTTGGCAGTTATATAATTAATGTTCTAACCTCATCCTGTGTTCCACACTGTTTCCCGCCCTTTTCGGGATGCGTTCCCATAAGTAACGCAGGTTCCTCCGGGGTAATCTCCAGTATCTTTTACAGGGGAATGGTACTGCCCCTTGCATCCTTTATTGGCATATCCTTGTACTTTATTATCCAGTACCTCGATGCAAAGGGTTACATCTCTTCATCTGTAATGAAGGGTATATTGTTTTTTACAGGAGTCATATTTACTGCAGGCTCTCTGATAGTTACTCAGGCACTCTTGAATGGCCAGGGTTCAGCAAGCAGACTGATTAGCCGCCTTCATGTCCTCTTTGCTTTCTTTGCCTTTATGGGATTGATAATATACGAGTTCATCGTTTCTCTGATCCTGGTGAGGGGTGAAAAGTCCGGCTTTAATACTTTCCTCTTTGTTCTCTCTCTGCTCTCCATTTTTATCGTTGTTGCAGGGGCCACATTTTTAAGCTCTATTCACCATATGGGAAATATCGTTGAATGGAATCTCTTTATTGTGCTAATGGTATGGCTAATTCTAATGGGTGTTAAATTAAAACCTGCAGAGTAAGTTTTTTTAAATCTGTAAATAAATTAAAACCTGTAAATCATTCCCAGCCCGCCGGTAATAAACTGAAGGGTATCAATATCGGTAAAACCCTTGTCAATAAGAACCCTGTCAAGATTGTATAGGTATGCTCCGTGAACTTCAAGATGTATTCCCATTTTCATATTAAAGAAGTAATTTGCATTTACTCTTACAATCGGGCCGAGCATTGGTTTGGTAGGGTTAAAACCCTCCCCTACTGTATCAATTGTTTTTGATCCTTCTTTAACATAATAGGCAGGTGCCATGAGCAAGGTGATTGGAGAAGCAATAATATCCCCTTCGAATAATTTACCTCTATATGAAAAGGATAGGAGTGGAGTATACATAAATGGGAAGGAAGGACTTATGTCACCATTCCAATAAAAATTTTTTATACCATAAGCATTACCGTTAACTTCATAGCCCAACCCGAACATGGAGTGCTCCCAGCTTAAAAACCTGTACTGGCAGAGGAAATCAATTAGAGTGGCACTATATGCAAAACCTATTCCGATCCAGTAAAGATACTTCCTTCCTTCAAGCAGGATATTTAGGTTCATACCATAGGTGTTGCCTATTGCTCCCTTCGTTATTATATCCATAAAGGCAGGGTCATAGTCTGATGCAAATGTCTCTTGTGTCTGTACCTGTTTTATAGCTGTGTCGAATCCCGTTACTGAAAACTCCACATAGCTGGGGTATAGAAAATTGTCTTTCGCAGTGCGGAATGAATCAATGAGTGAAGTTGCATAGACAAAAAGACCCATTCCAATTGTAACTGGGAGGTCAGATTCTAGATCATCAATCAAGCCCGGTTTGCCATGGTAATAGGTACGGTAATCCTGGTAAGGTGCTCCGCCACTTGCTACGTTCTGCTCGATCTGGTCCCAAGATTTTTCCGCTTCGGTGCTTGGCAGGCCGTTCCATGCAAGTAAAATTACCCCCATTGCTATATTGAAAACAGAACTAAATCCTACCAGGGGGGCAACCATCTTGTAACCGTTGTAGGCCATCCCCATACCGGGAATAAGTGACTTCTTAAAGGCTGTAAGAGGATCTGTCTGCTTTCTCGGTAATTTACCCATAAGAAGTAGGTCTTCTATTTCTATCTCCGGTTCCAGTTCCCTTTCCAGGGTAATATTACTTCCCGCTTTAAGGTTGACCCTCCCCTTATAGGGCTTGTATCCGGCACCTGAACGTATCTCCACCATATATTTCCCAGGATCAAGGTCTGTAAGTGTTAAAGGAGTAACTCCTGTGAAGTTTGTATTAAGATAAACCTTTGCATTTTCAGGAACAGAACCCACCTTAAGGGTTGCTTTTTTCTTGTTGAGTTCAATTTTTATCTTTCCCTTCTGTACATAGTATCCCGTTTTTATCTCCTTTCCCTTCTCAAGTATCCTGCAGCGAGACCCCTCTGTACTCGCATTTTCCACAACCAGATTGGCTACAGGAATATCTTCGTGCATTATCACCTTTCCCTTATTATCCTTGATAAGCTTTCTCTCTGTAACTCCCAATACCATCTCAGGCGAAACTCCGCTGTCTGTTCCAAGAGTTGTATAAACCTTATCCTCCGCTATCCTTGCAACCTTACCCTCTATCTTTATCTGGCGACTAAGCCGTTCAGTAATTTCTGAAGCAGCCTTTACAATTTCTTCAGAGGTCCGTATCTGAATGGTTTCCGCTGCCACAACAGAACCCTTTTCAACATCCACCAATCGTAAGGATAACAGGTACTTGATATACTCACTATCGTAGTTACTGATAGTTCCAAATATTACCTTGTTTACATTAAGTATTTTTCCTGCCTCAGTTGCACTTTCTGCACTTGTAATCCCGGAAAGTTGGAGTTCCTGTTCTTTAAGCAGTGCATCGAGCTGGCTTCTTTCTACAAGTTGAAACATGGGATTCTTTGAAAAGTCGGTCTGCAGAAGCTCCTCTACACTGCGGGCAACCTCTTTCTTTACGCCTATTGGTTCAATTTGTGTGATTGCTATTCTTATGCTTACAGCAGACAAGGTAAAGCAAGCCACCAATAAAAATGATGCAATTGCAAGTAACTTTTTCATGATTCTGCCCCTTTATAAAGGATGGGATACTTCCATTATTATTGGTTTCTAAGAAAAGGAAACTAAAAATTCTTTTCGGGTTAAAAAAAGTTCTTTTACCGATAAAACAGTATTATTTATTTCAAAACGAATAGGTAACTTTGGCCGAAACAAAGTGCCTTGCGGGAAACAGGAAAGCCTCGTTGTACTGACCATCTTTCAGGCTGAATAAGCCAAGGTAACCGAGTTCCAGCGATATTTCATCGGAAATATTATACCGGTAGAGTGGCATTAGCATTAGATTGTAAGAGTCGGGTGAATATATTGCTGCAAGGGAGGCCTCCGAGTTTATGTCATAGAGTGGTTGAAGTATGTTCAAGAATAGGTAGTGCTTGGAGAAGTAACCCGGTATTAGAAAGTAACCTTCTGTTGAACCCGGGGCAGTCATACCGCTTGCCAGCAAGGTTACGATTTGCTGGTAGTATGATTCTCTCTGTGACAGATCATAGCCCTCTCCGTTATAGAAGTATTCGAATGTGAGGGTCGTTTCCCAGGGAAAGGTGTACTGGAATCCCCCTAGCCCATTGAAAACAGGGTTGCCTTTTGATGATGTAGCAAGAAGTGAAGACCTGCTGGCATTCAAAATGGCTCCTTCTCCGTAAATGCCGATTCCCATGATATCGGCCATGAATCCCGCACCGGCTCCTGTATAGAATGAAGTTCCGGAGGATCCGGAAGAAGTGCCCGAAGATGATCCGGAAGAACTCCCGAGCAAGGATTCTATTGCTTTCGAAAAGTAATAGATACCATCCACGGAAAATTCAACAGAAGGGAAGTAAAAAGTAAACCCTGCAAAGGCACCCATGTCATGAAGATCGATTCCGGCCGCAGAGGTACCGGTCCCGGAAGTTGCCCCGACAGAAGACTCGCTACCAGAAGTCCCTCCTCCGGAAGCTCCACTGCCTGAACCCCCCGCTTCATATATACCCGAAATATTTAAAGAAACGATGTTTCCGGCATTCAAGGAAAAAGTTACGGAATCGGTACCGGCGAGTTCTGCCTGGGGATCAAATATATCCTTCCTTTTTCCGGCAAAGTTCATGGGATTCCAGGCGTATCCGTAACCTGTAAAGAGGTCCTGCCTGCCAATTGTTACGGAAAGATAGTCTGCCGGATACAGGCTTATTGATGCCCTCTTGATGTTGATTCCTGTAATGCCACTGTTGCCGCTCTCGAGCATGCCTGCATACGCATAAAGACCCGGCTCCGTACCTTCCGCTGATGAGAAAAGCTCCCAATCAGGGAAGTTAAATGGTTTTATCGTTAACCACATGTCGAGGGCGCCTGTCTCCCCTTCCGAGGAGAGCTTGATATTCAAGTCGGTTCCCGGCATAATGTCATGAAGCCCCATGATATTGTTCGGGTTCAATGCTCCCTCAAAACGGTTCTCACTGTAACCTCCCTCCGGCAAGATTATCATAGCTGAGATACCGGCATTCCCGGAAAATGTCATCTCAGAGAAAGCATTGCTCCCTGCAGCCAGAAAAATAAAAACGATACTGATACTTACCACGATTTTCTTTTTCATCTTATTTGCCTACCTTATCCTTTTCAGGTATGAGGTGGTAAAGAGCGACTTTTTTACCTTTGGGCTATCAAGCTCTATTTCTGTTGTAATAATCTCTGTTTTTGTCGGTTCTGTATGACTCTCCATGGTCAGCTTGAATGGATAGTCGACGCCCCCTACAGTTCTGTAATCCGAAAGGTAGAGGCTCTTTATGTTAGCCCCGCTCTTGTAGTAATCGATTTTTAGATAGTGATAATTCTCTCTGTCTATAAAGACCACAACCTTCTCATAGGAGGATTTGTCTTTTCCGGATTCCTTTGGTGTCAATTCAATCTCATAGCATTTTCTTCTGTCAATAACCGCCCTGTCACTTAATAACCTGCTATTGTACTTTTCTGCCATTCCTTTTCCGCTCTCACCCATGTCATTGTACGAAAAATCGCTCCCACCGGCAGAGTTTTCCCGAGCAGAAGAGCTTAACTTCCTGATTCTCCCTGTGGATGAGAACCTTACCCAAAGATCGTTATCTATTACAAGGTAAGCAGTCCCTTTCAGTCTTGCTGGTTTTCTGTAGATTGTAAGTGAATAGTATTTGTCTCTACTGCTCATGGAGTAGCTTTCTATCTCTACAACGGTTCTTGGCTTTCCCGACTTGTAAATTGTCATTGTTGCAACACTGTAAATCTTTGCAGAGGTAAAGGCTTTGTCTGCTCTTTCCAGAATCGATATGGCTTTACTCTCTGCAAATGCAAGGTTCGATACAACCGCAATAAAAAATGGTACCATGGCAATTAATTTAATTAGTCCGTAGATTCTTTTCTTCATTTCTTTTTACCTCCCCAGGGAAGAATATTCAGATGAAATTTTTCTCTTATTATAATAAGGATGCTCGGATGGAAGAGTATGGAAAAGAAGAATGCAAGTGTCATTGCTATGGAGAGAACTATTCCCGTACTTTTCATTGCTCTCATTACAGAAGGGATAAAGGATGAGAAGCCTATCACTGTCGTCAAGGATGTAAGAAAAACGGCCTTCCCTGTTCTGGCAATTACCGTATCCATTTTACCAGGGCCTTCCAACAGGTATCGATGGTTTATATGAACTGCATCATCTATTCCTATGCCAATCAAAAGCGGAACCGCAATTATGTTTATGAAGTCGAACTTTATACCTGTAATGGCCATTATCCCGAATAGTGTTGACATGGATAATACGAGGGGCAGAAGGGTTAATATCGAAAGCTTAAGATTTCTGAAATCAATAAGCAGAAGAAGAAAGATTACGATTACTGCGGTGATTGCAGCTTTTATGCCATCGTGTTCGGCAATTTCAGTCATCTGGTCTGCTGCAAGCACCATTCCTGTTGCTTTATCGGTAATTGTTGATATCTGGTCCATTAGAACCTTTCTGTTCTCTTTTACCCAAGGATTCTGTGTTGGAAGGATATTTGCCAAATAATTCTTTCCGTCACCGGAGATGTATGCATTCCTGATATTTGAAGGAATCATGGAAAGTGTTATCTCTTGTGTGTTTGCCGTTTTAAGAAGTTTTGACCTCATAAGACTCTGAAAATAATTCTGAAAATTCATTAGGCCGGCAGAGGAATTCTTATTCTTATCAATTGTATCTATCAGTTCATCGATAAGGGAGCTTCCGACCTGGTTTCCCTCGTTATCGAGGCCTGTTATACTGTTAAGGGTATAGAGTGTCTTTTCCATATCAGCACTGTATGCAAGGTCTGACATTTCAAGGAGGTTGTCTTTCAGCCTTGAAAGTTCATCCTTCAGTCGGCTCGTATCAATATAATTCGTAAGACCTGCGGTGTCTTTGGATTCCAGAATCTTCCTGAAATCAAGGATTTCACCTGACCTTCTCTCTTGTTGTTCCTTTGAGGGATAGAAGGGAATAATGGATTCAACCTCCTTTACAGAATCCAGTTTCTTTATCTTTTCTATAATACCTCTCTCTTTTTCTATGTCCTGGAAAACCAGTGAAAGTGTATCCGGTGCAAGCCCGAACTCCTCCACCATCTTGTCCTGAAGTTCGACAGATTCGAGACCCTTTGCCTCCATATTCATTAGGTTTCCTTCTACCTGAACCTTGTACGCCTGTGATGAAAGCACTATTCCAAAGGCCAGTGTTATTAAGAGATATAAAACAGGTTTTGATTTTATGCTCTTTGCCAGTTTTGAAATAACCCTGTGCTCAAGTTTGTACTTCATTAGGAATGCAGATTCACCCTTACCCTTTTTCTCAAGCCTGTGCATTCTGTAACCTAAAATCGCAGGAACCAGTATCATCATTGCCAGTAGCTCACATAGGATTCCGAGGCCTGCAACTATACCAAGCTCCTTTACAATGGCGGATTTTGCCACTGTAAGTGCAAAGAATGCAACGGCCGTTGTTAATGCACCCATTACAATACCGGCACCGCTCTTTTTAAAACTTAGAGCGACAGCCTCGGTAAAACTGTGACCGTCATCCCTCTCCTGTATGAATGAGGTTAATAGGTGTATTGCATAGTCGATTCCAAGACCTATAAGTGCAATCATGTACATGGCAGTAAGGATGTTAAGGCGTTTTATGACCAGCCCGGTAATACCGATTGTCCAGAGGATTCCTACAACAAGGGGAATGCCCGAGATGAATGGGGCTGAATACATCCTAAAGGAGAGTATCATTAAGAGTAGTATCAAGATAAGGGCAATGGTAGTGGAGAGTGCAAGGCCCTGTTCGCTTGTTTTCATCTCATCCTTTGCAATGACTACCAAGCCTGTAAGTCCCGCTTTAACACCAAGAGCATCAGCCTTTTCCTTTATCACCCTGTCAAGATACGGTACACCTTCTACAAACATGTTCATGTCATTAATCGTAAAGTTTGGCAGAACGTAGAGAAGAGCCATCGTACCATCTCGATTGAGAAAGTAGGGGGAGCCGAAAAGAAACTTGTCGATAGACTTGGAAAGAGAATCCCGTAGTTTGTCCTTACTGACACGACCTGTTGTTGAATCCTTCATCTCAAGAAGAATCTCCCTAAGGCCCTGTAACTGGGATGTTACTATGTCCTCGTCCTCGGAGAACTTGTCTTCGTTTCCCGAGTATTCCCTTTCAAAGTCATTGTTGAGGTTTGTAATAAAGGGAACGATTCTTAAGTCTGAGAATATTTTTTCAAAACGCCTGATATCCTTTGTTTTAGTGAGCATCAAGCCATGGTTCTTAAAGAAATCGATGTCCAGCTTTCCGTGTACCTGTTTTATATACTTCGAATATTTAGGCTTTGAAAGTTCTTCTGTCAGTTTATCAACTGCACTCGTAACCGTTTCCTTGGCCTTCTCCCTGTTTCTCCTGTCTTTGGCTTCCAGAACGACTACAATCGATGAGGCAGCGGGAAAGTTTTCGATTATCTTTTTAAGGTCTCTCACCTTTGGTGAGGCTTTTGGCATCATGGAGTAGTAGGTTAGCTCCATCTTAAGAAAGTAGAAACCGGAACCAAGAACGATCGTAATAACGAGAGCTATCAACAACGTCTTTTCCCAATGTATCGAGGCCCATTTCCCCCATTTTCCCAGCAAGCCCAATATAGCAGTATCATCTAATTTCTCATTTTCTTTCATTACTCTCTCCCTCACCATGTTCTTTTAAGATGCTTTCAAGGAAACTTATGTATCTCTTAAAGGTTTCCTCTCCGAGCTCTGTCAGTGTATACTCGGTTTGAGGTTTCTCTTTAAAAATGCTCTTTTTCTGCTTTATGTATCCCGATTTTACTAGCTTCTGGATATGACTGTATATCGCCCCGTCCGTGCCGCCTAAGAGTTTTTTGAACCTGTTGAATGATACTGTCCCCTCTGAAAAGAGGATTGTCAGCATGGACAGCCTTGTTTTTTCAAAGAAAACCGGGTCGAATTGAGTGTAGAGTTTTTCTTTCATAATCTCTTTTTTATATTGATATCTGCCGCAATTCCAATTAGTATCGTGGAAGTTCCAATGACGGTACCTACTATCACGACCATTACTCTGTGATCGATTTTTAACAGGTAAAGAACTACGGCTATTGCAAGAAGGATGTATCCGTGCAGGTAGGCATTCCTGTAACCCTCTATTGCAAATATAAAGTAAAAGGAAGCAGCCACCAACATTAGAACGATGGGTAGGTATTGGACACCGCCAAGTTTTATGAATAGCAGTATTATGAAGATGTAAATGATACTAAGGCCAAATATGGTAAGGTAGAGCCTTACTATCTTCTTGGAAAAAATTGTAAGGGAGTTTTTCTCGAGGTTTCGGACGAGAGAAACGGTTTCAATAAGTCCCATAATAGCGATAGTGGGTACCCAGACCCGAAGGAAGAGTTCACCTATGTTGTAGTGGTAGGCTCTCTCGATGAAGTAATGGATAAGGCTTGCCGCGATAAGTATCAACCCCCAGGAATAGAATGCCCAGTTTTCGTAGACAGGCTCATTTTCAGTCCGGAGCATCAGTTCCTTTATCGTCCTGATGTCTTCTTCGTAATGTGATTTGTCGGTTTTTTCGGGTTCCGTGTTTTCCATGTCCTCTCCCCCCCAATTACTTGCTATTGCAAAGTTACTTTGTGGTGCAAAGTAGCATATTAAATATAGCTGCCGTAGGGAGAATTGTCAAGGTGCATCGGGTTTTTTTCAGATGTTTAAGTATTTAAGACGGTTTATTCTATTTTATTAAGGACTTTTAAGATTCTATTTCTCTGGCTTTCTTTTGCCAGTTCCTGGTTAGGTACATCGTACCTTCGTCCCTGTAAACTTGCTAACCGGTTTGGTATGCTCATGGATAATGGTCCTCCTTGATCGCCCTCCTAAAGCATCAACCTGAGTCATCCGATAAATACTTTTCCGGCGATTCCAATGGCAGTACCAAGAATTGCTGACATAACGGTTATTGGAATGACAGCCTTTTTGTCTTTAGGTGAAACCATCAATAGGATAGGAATTGCCGATATCTCGGCAATTATCAGGCCCTTCAACCATGGGGCAATGGGCCAGGAAACAAACGGTATTATCAATCCCAAGACTACCCAGTGAAAAAATGCAGAAAGATTTGCGTATTTGTCCATTTTTTGAATTATCATCGGAACTATATCAATAATTCCGGCGATTATTCCGATTCCCAGAGCAATTAAGATTTCTCTCATGTATTACCTCCTTTATCTTTCTTTTTGGTGGCTTTTTTAAAGTTCATGGTAACCTGACATATTCAGTCACCAATATTCTACTACAACGGAAAAGTTGAAGCAATTTGATATATGTTTATATTTGTTAAGTTTGAGCATGGTGTCGTGTTAGATTTTATTCAATGGAAATATCTGTCGATACGGTGTAAGATTATTCTATTATGAAAAGAAGTCATACGATATATTTATCTGTCACGGTTCTGGTAATTATCGCCCTCATGGGATGTGCGGGAACCGGGACGGCGAAGAGAGGGGCTTCCGCATCGGGGGAAGTCTCGGGGGAAGTTTCAGGAAATGCTTCAGGGAAAGGCGCAGGGAATGTTTCAGGAAAGGGCGGGCAAGCTTCTGAATCCTCCGGCAAGGTGATTTACGGGATAGATGCACTGATTGCCGATATTTCGAAGAAGAGCCTTGCAATTCTTGGGAAGAAGGCTGGCACGGCTTCGAGCAAAGACAATGCTCCTGCCGGCAGTGGAAAAGAAGGTGCCCGTAATGCCCTTGCAGTCTACTACTTTACAGTGTCCGGTGCTTCCGGCAAGGAGTCCTTTGAAAGCGGTATATCTGACTATCTTATAAACGGAATCACCTCGTCCCTTGCGGGAAAGAGCGGTATAAAGATTGTAAGCAGGAAGATTCTGGACAGGGTTTTGGAAGAGTCTGCCTTTCAGATGTCCGACCTTGCCAATAAGGAGGCTCAGATAGATGTTGGCAAGCTTGCAGGTGCCGACCTTATTCTTACCGGTTTCATTACAAGAGGTAAGGATGTTAACAAGCTCAACGTACAGATTATCAGGGTAGAAACAGGCGTGGTAATTGGCGGATTTATAGAGAGCTTCAGGCTGGAACCCGATTTCGAGAAACGGATTGCCTCCTCGAAATCGGAGCTGATAATTGAGAGGGCAGGGGAGGTCTCAGAGGAGGGAGTTGCCACTGTAACGAGGATATTTGCCACTTTCAACGAGACTGTAATGAATGTTCAGCTTTCAAATCATGAGGAATACTGGGGGAATAAGATTCGCCAGGCGCACGGAGAAATTTCCAGGGAGGAGAAGGGAGGGGTGGATGACAGTCCCTTTGCCGTGTACTCCTTTGAAGCCAATATAGATTCTTCCGGCATATATTCAAACAATGATTCTAATAGAGAGGATGGCTGGAGGGATTCTGACCTCAATTTTAACCTTATAATAGATCCGAACAGAAACTTAAGCGATTACAGCGGTATCAGTTTTTCAGCAAAGCCGGAGGGATATACAAAGGCCTACCTTATTCTCAATCAGGAAGTCCCCGGTGGAAATACACTAAGTTTCAGCATACCCCTGTACCTGAATGATGGTAAGTGGAACCTCTACAAGATACCCTTTGCCAGTTTTCAACCCGATGATGCGGGGACAAGAATTAATCCGAAGTTACCGACCCGAATTACATTGAGTGTGCCCTTTCTCGAAAACTATTTTATGTATCACTTTCGTAGCGGCGACAGTATAGGCGGAAGGCTTGGTGTTGACAATGTTGGTTTTTACAAGGTAAAGGAAGCCGGCAGGGTGAAAGAGGGTTTGATCGATGGTTTTAACAACGAGGTCTCGGGAATAGTTTTTTCAGGGGAAATTGCAGAGGCAAGTTACTACACGGATTACAGCGAGAGTGACGAGGGAATTGTAAAGAGAACGCCGGGCATCAGGAATGCAACTCTTTCAATAGAACGAAGTTCCGGGGGTGTAGCGGGAAACTATCTAAAGGTATCGGGACACCTGAATGTTACCAAGGATTTTGTGGCCTTTCTGGATTCAAATGAAGATTTGCATGTTGTGCTTAGAGGTTCTCTCGGAAAGTCTTTTAAAGGATTCAAAACGCTTCAATTTTATGTCAAATCGGATGGAGCTTCGGAGGGGCTGATAGATTATACGGATGTGGATAACAACCTTGATTACAGTAGTGATTTTCGTGTCTCGGGTATATGGGGGAAGGTAAGAATCCCATTTTCCAAGTTAGTATCTGAGGAGGGAACACTTGCAGAGGAGCAAAATCAGGGAAGTCACATTGTTTTTACATTTATGTTTCCCTTGAGGAAGAAGGTTCTCCGAAGGGGAGTGGAGAAGGGGAGTATTGATTTTGAAATAGGTCTGGATGAGTTTCTGCTTGAGTAAGATTTCAAATGGCTGGTTTTACCAGGCCTTACCGGATGGAAGATAAAAAAATGGATCGATACGGCTTGATACCTCGCCCGAGAGAGAGAAGGGAAGAGCCTGGTAGCTTTAAACTTACCGAGAATACTGAAATTATTTATAGGGATTCCTCTCTTGAGCCGATTGCCCATTACCTTAGAAATCAACTGGAAACCGAGACCTCTTTGAAACTAAGGGTCACAGGCCCTGCGAGTGGGCCGAGAAAAGGTCACGGGGCGTCAAGTATCATTCTACTCTCCCTGGATAGCACTAAGGATGGCACCGCAGGTAATCCCTACAAAAAGAGCGAAGCCTACACTCTGAAGGTCTCAGCTAATGAGGTAAGTATCGTTGGTAGTGACAGAGCCGGTGTGTTCTACGGCTGTCAGAGCCTGATTCAGCTTGCTGGTACAGTTACGGGCGGATTTGCACGGCTGGCACATTTTGCAGGATTTTTCACAAGAAAGGAGCGCACGATTCCTGCAGTAACGATAAGGGATTACCCCGAAGTCTCCTGGCGAGGCATGATGCTGGATATTGCAAGGCACTTCTTTCCCAAGGAGTACATCCTTAAGTTCATTGATATCCTCGCCCTTCACAAGTTGAACAGGCTGCACCTTCACCTTACCGACGACCAGGGATGGAGGATTCAGATTGATTCTTACCCGCGCCTCACCGAGGTTGGAAGCTGGCGAACCGAGAGGGGTGAGAGGTACGGAGGGTTCCTTTCAAAGGATGATATAAAAGAGATCGTGGATTATGCGGGTAGCAGGTTTATCGAGGTGATACCGGAGATCGATATGCCGGGTCATGTGCAGGCAGCACTTGCCGCGTATCCGGAGCTTTCCTGTGACTGGTGTGATAATAAAGAGTACAGGGTAAAGGAAGATTACGGCATATCAGAGGAGGTATTCTGCGTTGGACAGGAGGAAACCTACAGATTCGTAGAAGGTATATTGAAAGAGGTTGCCGAGCTTTTCCCTTCCCCCTATATGCACATTGGCGGTGATGAATGTCCCACAGTACAGTGGGAAAAGTGTAGTGTTTGTAATGCCAAGTTGAGAGAGCTGGGCTTAAAGAGTTACCGCGGACTGCAGGGCTACTTTGAAAAGAGGGTTTCGGATATTGTTACGGGACTTGGTAAGATTCCCGTAGCCTGGGATGAGGTTGGAGAACTCGAGGGGCTAAAGGATATCATTGTCATGTACTGGCGAAGGGAAAAGCCTCTACAGGACCTTCTCAAGAAAAGCCTCCTCAAAAAGGGTTTGAGTATCATAATTGCTGATAATGGCTATTTCTATTTTGATTATCCACAGTCTCAAGTTGAGCTCAGGCTTGCAGGTGTGAAGTTGGATTTCCATATACCGAATACCCCGACCAAGAAGACCTACTCTTATGATTATGACAGCCTTTCCGAAAGTGAGCGGAAGCTTATCCTTGGGATGCAGGGCCAGATCTGGACAGAGTTCGTGGAGAATGTTGAGAGACTTGAATACATGGTGCTCCCAAGGTTGTGTGCCTTGGCAGAGGTCTGCTGGCTGCCTGAGAGTCTAAGGGAGTGGCCCTCTTTTAAGAAGAGAATGAAGCTCCATGGGAAGAGGCTTTCCAGGAGGGGAATCGGTTACAACAGGCATGTCTCATTCTGGGAGGCAAAGGTGGAGTAGCGAGCTAATTGAAGTAGCCCCTAAAAGGAATAGCCCTCTAAGCAAAGCGCCTCCCAAGCAAAGTAAGTGCCCCTCAGGTGAAGCTCCTCCAAAGTGAAGTAGCCCCCCTCAAGTTAAGTAAGCTCCCCCCAGGTGAAGCATCCCCAAATATTTCGTAGCGAAAACTTTCCGAATTGTTTCTTTAAGCTATTGACAAATCGTTTTGGTTATGCCAGTATCCTGACAATTTATGAAACATCGGATAGCCAAAACAGTTTGTCGATTTTTAAAGATGTGTTTTACATGCCCTAAAACAATTGGAAAACCAATTGAAGGAGAGTCATTTGACTCTCCTTTTTTTTATGGTTTGTTTTATGTTTTGGTAAAAGGAAAGCCCTTAAAAAGGCTTTCCTTTTTTTATATGTTGCAATTCATATGCGGCAATTCAAATTCAAGTGTTGCGATTTATAAACCACAATTCAAAAACCACAATTCATATACCACGATTTACATGTTGCGATTCAAAAACCATAAAAAATTATAGGAGGTCAAAAAATGTCATTTTTTCGGAGGTTAGAGGAAAGCTGCAGGGTAAAGAACAGCCTGCTCTGTGTCGGGTTGGATCCACCGCTTGTGAATCATGAAGCAAATGGTGAAGGTGATCTCGGTGATCCGTTAAAGGTAGAATCGGCTATGGAATCGGTTACGGCTTCTATTGTCAGTAAGAATAAGGCCATTATCGAAGAAACTCTGCAATCTGCTTCCTGCTACAAGTTGAACATAGCCTTTTATGAGGCTTACGGGCCCAGGGGGCTGGAGGCTTTAAAGCGTACGATAGATTTTATTCCGGAGGAAACACCAACGATTATCGATGCCAAGAGAAACGATATAGGAAACAGCACGGAAGCATATGCTGTATCGCTCTTTGATTTTTACGGGGCTGATTCTGTTACCGTAAATCCCTATATGGGAAAGGATTCGATTAAGCCCTATTTAAAATACAGGGAAAGAGGTCTTTTCATGCTCTGCAGAACGACAAACCCTGGCTCGGATAAAATTCAGAAGCTGCCTGTAGGCTCTGGTAATTCTCCCCTCTACATGGAAATAGCAAGGCAGGTTTTAACCTGGGGAGGGAATATTGGCCTGGTTGTTGGTGCTACGGACTATAAATCTATTAAGCGAATCAGAGAGGAGTTTCCGGGTGTCTGGCTTTTAACACCGGGTATTGGTGCTCAGGGTGGTTCGCTTGAAAAGGCTGTTAGGCTGGGGGTCAGGGATGATTCCCTTGGAATGCTACCCTCTGTAAGTAGAAGCATCTATACTAGTAACAATCCGGGAAAGAAAGCGGCGGAACTGAAAGAAAAAATCAATTCCCTTTTGGGAGAGAGAAAAAAGTTGTATCGAGGTTTCGATACGGAGGAAGGAAGGCAGAATGATCTCTTGAAAGGTATAGTAGATGAGGGATGCCTGAAATTCGGAAGGTTCAAATTGAAATCAGGTAAGATTTCGAGCTACTACCTCGATTTAAGAAGGATAATTTCCAACCCCTCCCTGCTTTCGAAGACTGCCGATGCATATGCAGAGATTCTTAAGAAGCTGGATTTTCAGAGAATTGCAGCTATTCCCGTTTCCTCGATAGCAATCTCTTCACTTGTTTCGTCGAAACTTGAAAAGCCACTGATTTATCCGCGGTTATCCTTAAAGGATCATGGCACCGGAAACAGAATCGAGGGTAATTATTGTAAGGGTGAAAAGGTTGTGCTTATAGATGACGTTATTACTACGGGCAAGAGCAAGGTGGAAGCTATCAAGGTGTTAAGGGAGGCGGGGCTGGAGGTTAGTGATATGGTGGTTCTTGTTAACAGGATGGAGGAAGTGGACGAGGAATTGCCAAGATATAATGTCAAACTCCATTACTATGCACACATCGATGAATTGATAGATCTTATGAAGCTTACTGCCTGATCTATATTGATATTTAACGCTGCGGCTCAGGGCAACCTACATGCAGTGAAATGTGACTTTTCACTGCATGGCATACGGGATTACAATCTGCGGGATTGCCACATATAGAATTACTACCACCAGGTTTGCCCTCGAGCAAATTAGTCGGTGCATCAGAATTGTGCAATCACTACATCCTGGTTTTGCCTGCAGGGTACAATTCGCAAGTTTTTTACTCCTAACTCGGAAAGGTTCAGCTTGTACCAATCGTAAGACAACGATGCCCCCAGTGAAGCCCATCCTCTGTAAAGGCTCAGTACCAGGGTTCCTTCTGGCTTCAAAACCCTTTTGAATTCTGCCAGTACCTTCCTGGCCTGGGATAAAGTTTCAAGTAATCCCAGGCAGAAAATTACATCGAAATTGTCATTTTCAAAGGGCAAGCCGTCTCTTACATCAGCGACTTCAAAATGTATATATTCAGAGATACCCTTTTCCGCTGCCCTTTTCCTTGCGGTTGTTATCATCGGTTTTGACCAATCTATGCCTGTAATCTTACCATGAAAGCCTTGAAAGGTTGCAATTGTCAGAGGCAAGTCACCAATTGCAGTGCCAACATCCAGTATCCTTTCATCTCCTCTCAGTTTTAACTCTTTAAACAGCCTTTGCCATCGTGTGGCATCGCTACGAATTTTAAAGATACTCGGCCCGATACTGTCATATATCCAGTGTATCAGCCACTTGCCGAAGTAACGGCCATCTGTAAAAATCGCTATTAGCAGATACAATAATATAAGGCTGAAAATGACTAAGGTTATTCCGAGCATTTCCTGTTGCTATAGTATAGTATAATATGGAGATCTTCTCAAATAGCGTGCAACTGCAGTTCCCGTACCTCTTTGCTCTATTTCCCTCTGTATCTGTAGGAGAGAACCTTTTAAGTAAAGGGTAGACATGGTCGCTGATGGGCAAAGATAACCGTTCACTCACGGGCCATTGGATTTCCCAGGCTCTCTCGAAACGATACGGTACTACTCATTTTCTGATATCAATTTATTGGCAAGCTTGGTTTCCTTCTGCATCCCCGTGGTAACTGTATATCTGGCTTTCACCCGGAATCGAAGCAATGGCTGTTAGGGGTAGTGCATCGACATATTGCTTGCATTCAATAATTCCTCATAATAATCCTTTAGGAAATGATTCCCATACGTGGGGGCAATTGAATCATTGGTCATTGCCGCGGTGAAAAATTCAAGAATTTCTGCATTTTTTGTATTGAAAACTCGTATGGCATTTATCAATATATTGATCAATCCTTGCGGGATACTCGTTATTCTTGGTTTCTTTTCCAGAACATGAAAGGCAAGTTCCGCAATCTCTCTATAGCTGAATATTTCCGGCCCTCCTGCATTTATCTCCTCCTTGTCAATTGATGCCGCTTTGACACAGACTTCTGCCAGATCAGCGCCATGTATTGGGTTCATTCTATTTTCGCCTTTTCCTATCAGGTAAACCCTCCCTCTTCTTGCCATATTTAAAAATTCACTCATGTCAGAAAAATATCCCGTTGGCCGAATAATCGTATATTTCAAACCTGATTTTTTTAACTCTCTCACAAAGTCTTCCCTTGCTTTGACACCAGAGAGATATTGGTAGATCTGAGCATTGAAAATTGATATGAAGATAAATTTATCGACTGAACTGTCAATTGCAATATCGAGCAAGTTCTTGTTACCTTGGTAATCGACATCTCTGAAGGTTAATTTATCCTTTTGTCGTGTTATCCCTATTGAGGAAAAAACGATATCAATATCTTTACATATCCCTCTTAGAGTTTCAGGTTTTGTTATTTCACCGATGAATATTTCATCGATGTAATCTTTTACACGGGGCTCTAAAAAAGGCCCTACCTTTTCAAGTTTCCTGGGGTTACGTGCCAGCGCCCGTACCCAGAAACCTTGTTTTTTGAATTCTCGAACAACAAATTTTCCCAGGTAACCGGTTGCACCGGCCACAAGAACCTTTTTCATGGTCAAAACCTTCTCTTGCCTAAAAACATCCTTATGTTTTCATACATCTGCTATACTTGATTTGTTATTTTACACAAGTATTCCAGGTTGATCAATTTAGACCAACTTTTCTCAATAAGAAAGGAGAAGAAAAAGTGTTCTGTTTGTCAGTTGATCAGTCAGTTTTTATTTACCGGTCTTAATTAGATAACTTAGATTTACCACTAACGACAATCCCATTAAAATACCAACGGAGAATGTTAAGATGGGGTTGTTATTGAAAAACAAATAGTTACTTATAAATCCCAGAATACTCAATGCCAGAGAAAATTGGCCTAAGGCCAATAAAAAATTGATTTTTTTCATTCTCCACCTGTTTTAAAAATCAGGAAATAGGACTGTTGCACAGATATTACCATGTTTCAAATATAAATGAAAATAAATTTCCAGCTTCATTTTTAAATTCACTATCTGATACGCAAGATATAAAAATATGGTTGTTCTGTTCGGCTATTGAATTATATGTACATTCCCTATGTGAATTCATTTTTGCATTTCTAATCGGGTAGTAATGTAGGTTATCGTTCTCTTTGAATGATAAACGATGTTATGGCTGATGCTGTTATGGCCAGTAGGTGTGCCGGTATTGCAGAATCAGTCCCCAGTATGGCGCTTATGCCCCAACCTGTTGCACTGGCTAAGAAGGATGCGCCAAAGGTAAGGAGGGGAGAACCGGGTCTTCCTTCTGTTTTTTCGACAAATGTTACACCTGCCGATACCGCAGTGGGCACCAATACAAGCCATTCCAGTGGATTACCCCGAAAGAGCGATGATGTTTCATAGAAAATATTGCCTGTATCATTCAACAGCACCGGCACTTCAAGCTTGGCTGCCAGATATAAAATGTCTCCAACCGCTGCTCCTGCAAAGTTGTAAAAAAGGTGACGGGCGTAGCGTATCAATTTGAAATCCGGCCACCTGTGAATGTTAGTTTGCTTTTCAACGGGTGAACGGGATATCAAGAATCCGGTGAATGCACCCGCCACCGGCAGCGCTATCATTGTAGACAGTCCGATTTCTCGGTAGCCAAGAAAATAGAGAGTTGTGCCAATGGCACCACCAGTGTAGGCGAATAAAAGTGATAGGGCTGACCCTCGAAAGCCGATTAGTTCTCCGTAAGCTTGAATTCCCATGAATACCGTGAAAGGATAAAGCAGGGCGGCCGAGGCAAGTGTGGAGTAGTGAGAAGAGAGATATGTCCCTTCTCCAAGGCTAATACCCATGGGCAGATAGAAGACCCATTGAACGATTGTCACAGATATCAAGTCTGCTACCATCATTACAGCGGCATTAGTTGCAAGGCCGGTACCAAGCCCAACAAGCGGTTGCATAATCCAGGTATCCGGGGGTATTGTTGGGAGCTTTTCTGGAACCGGAGAGACTGTTGATGTATTGTTTGAGGTATCGGCTAGTGCTGTTACCGGCGTGAAACACAGGAAAAAACCTAAACCTACCACTATGAGAATGCTCTTTTTCATAAGCACCTCTTTTTACAGATTTTTGATTTTCAATCTGCTAACATGGCTAGTAACAATTGTTTGGCTCGTTTCAATAATATTCTGCTACAGTATTCTACTACAGTAGAACGCTAAAAGCAAATTGATCTATTTACTTAAATAGGGTTTCCTGGAAAAGTTCACTAATCTAAGAATATAGATGTTCTCCCGTCTCCTGTATATTTTGTCTGCATGTACACTCCCAAGGATAATAACAATACCGCTCCTTATACTTCTCAGCCTGCACTTTTAAAATCAGCGCGGTTATAATAATAGTTGTGTCTATAGATTACAGGAATGATAAGGAATATTAAAGATTATGGAATATACAAAGATAAATAAAGAAAAATATTAAGAAGCAACTAGAATGAAAGACTCAAAATTTAATTCTGACAACTTTAGCAAAGAATTACTGGAAACAGGATTAGAAAGCAACAAGGGTTTCACTAAATCCAAAAACCTGGAGTAGGTAATTAACATAGTGCTGAAAGCAAAACATAATGTTCATCTTAAAAGGGCTTTTTCAGAAGCAGCCTGCCTGTTTCTACGTGGCAACAAGCTTGCTAAAATTTACCATTAAAAATTAGTCAGTAGATATGGAAAAGCAAAAGCTTTGTCAATCAAAGCCCAAAAAAATTAGGACAGACTGTCTATACTACGCTAAAGAAAAGAACGCCTTATGATGCTAAAAAGTTCTTTGAAACAGTAGGGTGATACAGGGCAGGATACAGAAGACCTTTCGTCTAACTGGAATACTAAAGGAGGATACTAGTTACAGTTTTAGCCATATGCAAGCTATCTTGAATGCCTTTAATAACTTAAATAAAACTATGGTACATAATTTTTTAAGTCCGTCGTTTTGAATGATCCTGTATCCTGGCTCTTTTTTCATCCTATTAACTCATAGTGATCTTAACTCCTTAAGGTCTGCCCCGGGTTAATCTGCAATAAACTTAAACCTGTGAAATTATTTACAGAATTTCTCTTTTGATTCGGATAACAGTCGGTTACTGTTGATGTTCTAGGGCGTTTGTCGGGATATTACTTTTCCTCTTTACCCGGGGGCCTTATATGTGTTAGTTGTTTTCCTCAAAATGGTGAGTATATGGGGCGTTGGGTGTTTTGAAACATTTAGCTTTCAATCTACTCTGTCGTTTATTAATATTCATAGTCTTTTTAATTTTACTACCACTTACCCAATACCTTATATACATTGTTACCAGCTTTTTATGTTAATAATTTTAAAAATTCATTACTGAACGTATATATATCCCCAGGCCATCTTGCTGACAAATAATTTCTGTCTTTAACTACAAACCCAGGCTTATAATAATTATCGGCATCTCTGAAAATCGGAAGATTTCCGTGGATAAAATTAGAAGGATTTATTAATGCGGATTTAACTTCATCTTCAACAGTCATCCCAGGATAAGTCAGGTAATAATCATTCAGCCAAAGTCTTGTCAAATTATAAGCCAATAATTCTTGAATTTTTAACAAAGCAGTTGTTTTGTAATTATAAATTACTGATTTGTTTGTTTTTTTACTTTTACTACGCGCTAATAGCACAACTCCGTGACATATGGCTCCGATTTTTTTCTCATTTTGAAAAAAATCGGGGATGATATTTTGTAAGATCTTACTTTCCAAGTATTCTTTTACTCCTTTATCGTGTCCACCTGGCAAAAATATTCCATCATAGACGGAAGGTTGTATTTCATCATACGGTATGGGATGTTTAAATTCATTACTGTTAGACATCAACTTGTAGGCTTCTACCCCGTCTTTTCGGGCTTTAAGCAGGTTCTTGAATATTCCCAACTTTTTTCCCGATAACATAATTTCATCTCCGTGTGCAGCGGCACCGTTCGGTGTTGCAAATGTTATTTTAATGTCATTACTAGTCAGAATATTCCAAGGTACTGCGGCCTCCGTTGGATCAAAACCATATGAAGGCAAAGGAATTAATATATTTATATTTCTTGGCATTATTTATCCTTAAGGGTTTTACTCTTAAAAAAATACCATACTTCGGTTGTCATTTCAATATCGTGATTTTGTTTATTAAAATACTGTTCATATATAGCTGAATATTGTTCTCGTATACTGGGTGCGGAATGTCCACCACCGTTAATCTTATATAAAACTACTTCTGTTCCCATATTTCCGTTTTTATACAAAAATCTTTGCACAACACTACCGTCGGTTGTGTCTAAATCCGGATAGGTATAAGTTTCGGGGATGGTATCGGTATGGTTAATATTTATCCAATATCCAATGGTTTCATCGGTTGATAAAACAGTCCCATTATCGGGATTTGGTGGATTTCCTATTGTTCCTCCGTTGTATGGCATATGATTATCATCGGTTCCATTCATAAACAAAACTGAAATGGGATTGTTAGGCGGTTTGCAACCTGAAGCAGCAGGCATCGCAGCTGCAACAGATGCTATTGCTGCAATCTTATCGTTTAATTCAATACCTAATCTTTGAGCCATAAATCCGCCGTTTGAGGTTCCGGATACGTATATACGATTTTGATCAATAGGATATTCTGTTTCAATTTTATTTATCAATTCAGCTATAAATTGGACATCATCAGCATTGGAATTAACAATACAATCGCTGCGACAATCATTCCAAGTCGGCTTATTGTAGGCCCCATTTAAGCCTTCGGGATAAACAATAATAAACTTTTCATTGTCGGCTAGTTCCATCCACAATTTATACGGAGTTTTATATCCGTTTTCACCGGTCATACTTTCAATGTATATACCACCACCGTGAAGTTCAAAAACAAGCGGAATCGATGATATCCCTATATGCTGTGGAATATAAATTGCATACCGTCTTGATAGCCCATCCACTATAATATTTTTAGTGAATAAACCGTATTCCTTCATATCATTATTATCAGGTCTATGAAAACTTACGAAAAATATTAATTGAAAGAAGACAAAAAAATATAATGTGTATTTTTTATTAAATTTTTTCATAATTAATTTTTCTTACATTTTTTCCAATTGCTGGTAACGTGTGTGTATAGTTATTGTTCTTATCTCTCCAATTTGGTGGTATAAGAACAATTGCGTTTATATTCTTTTTATCATTTCTTCATTCATTTGGTTTCTTCTTCTATGTATATCGACAAAGAACAGGAGATTAAAAGGGAGTAAAATAATAGTTATGTCTATGGATTGCGGGAATGATAAGGAATATTAAAAATTATGGAATATACAAAGATAAATAGAAACTTGAAGGAGGAATCAATATGAGAGACACAAGATTTAACTCTGACAACCTTAACAAAGAATTACTGGAAACCCTATTAGAATACAACAAGGATTTCACTACATCCAAAATCCTAGAACAGGTAATTAACATGCTAATGAAAGCTTAAGCGTGATGTACACCTGAAAGAAAATGCCAATGATAAAGGAAACGGTTACATTGATGAGAAAACTGGGTACACCTGTAGGGGTGCATCATGCTCGCAGTTCCTCGAGACTTAAGAAAGGCGACTTCAGACCTCAAGTACTCCCTTCCCGCTTTAAAATGGATAGTGAGGATCGCTTTAACACCATACAAGCCCTCTTTCTTTCATCTTGCTTAAGCTAAAGGCCATAGATTCAATATCTAATTCACTGGGTCTTAGGTATTCCAGAGAACAACTGGATGAGTTAAAGAAACAATACCTGGATGACTAAATACACAAAGCAAAGATCTCAGTATTATTTCAATTTCGTTCACTTTCTTCAGGATGTAAGAAAGTTCTTCCACACAATCAATGCAGTTGAATCATTTAATTCTATACTGGAGGATAAAAGAAATAGAGCAGGAGATAACTTTTCAATCCATGGATTATCTGAAAATAATATCTATATCCACTACCTGAAACTCAAGACACAAAATTGAAGCAAGCCTTACCCCCGAATTCTCCCCTAACTAAAGCTAATCTTTGTTTTTTCAATCAACTTTTAGCAAGGATGTATAACAGGAGCTCTCACTATCGGACACAATCTTGCTGAGATGTCTCTCTTCTATCTTCCGAGAACTAAATACCCCATGTGCATAATTGTATATCAAAAGCAAAATCATCATTGGCGTGTCTCTATCTACACTCACAAATTATGATAAATACATTATCTTAAGGCAGACCAAAATGTTTTTCTTCCCGTAGATGCTGTCCGATTTATTTTTCTCCGTTCTCTTGTTATCAAAATAATCCTATGGTATAAATTCTTACCAATTAATGGTACAGGAGGTTAGTAATGATTAACTTTCGTCTTTCCTTTAAAAAAAATCGTAAAATAGGAATTCTTATTCAGGTTTTTGTTCTTTTAATCAGTGTTTTCTGGATTTCGGGGTGTCAACAATTTAAAACAAGAGATTTTTCTGTTTCCGATGCGGAACATTATCCTTCCCGGTTCGGGGGAAAAGTCAAAAATGTAATATTTTTTATTGGCGATGGTATGGGGCTTGCGCAGATAGCTGCCGCCCGTATTGATACGCTCGGTGTAAAAGAACATTTGAATTTGGAAAGACTACCTGTAACCGGTCTTGTAAACACTTATTCCGCCGATAAACTTATCACCGATTCCGCTGCTGCTGCAACGGCGCTTTCTACCGGTTATAAAACAGACAATGGAATGATCGGAGAATTACCCGACGGAAGAAAATTATATACTATCCTGGAGGCGGCTCGAGACAAGGGCATGAAAATCGGGTTGGTTGTCACCTCTACAATTACTCATGCTACTCCGGCGGGTTTTGCCAGTCATGTAAAAAGCCGATCTTCCGAAGATTTAATAGCCGTTCAACTTTTGAATAATCGTGTTAATGTGTTGTTCGGCGGTGGTAAGAAATTCTTTATACCTCAATCAGAGCCCTTAAGCGGCAGGAAAGATGAATTAAATCTTATTGAAAAGGCGAAAGAAATGGGCTACAAATTCATAGAAACCAAAGAGGAGCTTAAATCGGTTAAAGGGGATTATGTATTGGGTTTATTCGAAAATAGTTATCTGGATACTACTTCACTTGAACCCTCTCTTGCCGAAATGACCGCAAAAGCCATTGAATTACTCTCGGATGATCCGGATGGGTTTTTTTTAATGGTGGAGGGAAGTCAGATTGACTGGGCAGGACATAAGAATAGTCCCGTATACATGACCAGGCAATTGGTCTTATTTGATGAAGCTGTAAAAGTAGGGATGGATTATGCCTTAAAAGATAAAAAAACTCTGGTACTAATTACAGCTGATCATGAAACGGGCGGACTAACCATTAATGGCGGTACGTTAAACGGAGAGAAGCTGGAATTAAACTGGTCAACTTTTTATCACACTGGCGTGCCTGTGCCCCTCTTTGCTTTTGGCCCGAATGCACTCAAATTTACCGGTCTGCAGGATAATACGGAAATACCCCGTAAAATAAGCAGTTTAATAGGACTGCCAAACTTTCCTCAGAAGCTGAATCCTCGTGCGGAATAAAAAGAAACCAGGCATTTGATGAAATAATTAATTCCAGATCATTTTGTATTAGTGTTTTCTGGATTTTCCCGCTTTACTGGGCTCTAAAGACTTTTCTGACACCCGATATGAAAATCGTAGTATTCCCACCGTTATGGATCCCGCATCCCCTGACATCTAATTTATTTACTTACGTTTTCGAGAATAATCCCATTTTAAGATGGTACTTTAATAGTGTATTTACTTTATTGGTTATTATAATCGCGGTTATAATTATACCAACTTTACCATTAGCAAAGTCTTTTCTTTGCGAAATAGGGAATTATCCCTTGGTGTTGGTCACTACTGATTGAATACCTGCAGCTGCCATGGTAACGGCACACCGGAGATCACTTCCTTCGGACACCACCAGCCTGTAAACGACTTTCAATTACATGCATCAGAGGATATGCTACCACTGAGAGAAACACATGTGTGTTCACCCTATTCCCTTTATGATAATAGTTAAGCCTTAAACCCAAAGAAAATTTCATACTCTTGAAGGTATATTCTTATCTGCCCCAGCATTGTGTAGATCCCTCAGATATCTTGGAATTCCTCCGGTTTAATTGACAATCAGTTAAGCACTAAAATCTTTATTAAAGGGGGTGACAAGTACCATTTCCCCCTTAAAAACCTAACCACAACAATCTATGAAGGGGTATAATAATGGTATTGTTTATAGGTTATAGGAATGATAAGGAATATTTCCGCCTTCTTTAACTTCCCCATCCTACTCGCCATTGCAAGTACTTTCAAAAAAGCTTCCTTAAATAATTCTTTGTTCTCTACTCTAAAATTACAT
>JALUUM010000018.1 GCA_027021365.1 Spirochaetales bacterium | reverse complement strand
CTACAGCGGGGGCCAAAAGTAGATAATCGGAAAAGGAAAGCTCCGGAGAGGCTGTTAATCCGCCTAAAACAACAAACATTAAAAGTACGGCAAGAATCAACTTTTTCAAGAGTTACCTCCTTTTCAAGGTTTTACAAATTTGACTTGAATATTACTGTAATAATAAACAATAGTAAAGAGAGAAGCTTAAATTAATTTTGCTTCAGTTTGATATCAATAGAGTTTTAAGATTTTCAATAAGTGAAGTTAAATAGTTCTTACTCTTTATAGCAGACTCCACTGTGGCTGTTTCAAATAATAGGGGGAATTTCCAGTTTTCGGACAGATATGCCCTCATGAATGTCCTGTAATCTATTTTACCTTCACCGACTGCAAGATGTTCATCTGAGGTGAAGTGGTTGTCATTCAGGTGGGCAAGGATAATATTATTCGGGCCAAGTTCCCTGGCGAATTGAACGGGATTCAGTGATGTGGATACCACATGGCCTATGTCCAGGGTGAAGCCAATTCTGTTATCAAGTTCCTTTTTGGTCTTTAACATTATTTCAGGATATGCATGTACTACATGTTCATTTTTCTTGAAAAGGTTGAGGTTTTCAAGGAGTATCGTAATGCCATAATTTTCTGCCTCAGCTGTAAGTTCTCTTAGTGATTCGATGCTTAAATTGTATGCACGTTCCTCCCATTTCTCCGAGTAGTAGTTTCTTCTCATGCTCCCCCCGTGTACCGTTGCTGTTGTGGCCCCCAGTTTCCATGCTATCTTAAGGGATTTCTTGAGTATTTTGATGCCCGCTTTTCTCACATCAGCCCGGAATGCAGCGAGGTTTATGTCGTAGAACGGGAGGTGGATCGAACAGGCTATACCGTGTGCCGAAAGTTTTTCTCCTATCTGTTCGGCCTTCTCTTCCGATATGTTTTCGGAAAATGGATATTCATCCCTGAATTCCACAGCATGAAAATTATTGGCTATCACAAAGTCGACCATATCTTCTATACTTATATCCCGGCGTTTTTGAAGTGAAGCAGTATTGATTCCCAGAGGTACCATTAATGACTCCTGTAAAATAAGCCGACCGGCTTGCCTAAAGGCTTCCGGCCGACTGTTTTCATTTTTATTGTGAAAAGAATGAACTACATGTGCTGTATCCAAAAATCACGAACCTTGACCTGGTTTGTATAGAGCCAGTCTATATCTTCGGGCCAGAGATTCATCTTTTCCAGTGGTGGTTGGCCCTTTGGCTGTGGTATGTCCGTTCTTGGAGACCAGTCACCCATAACATGGTAAGGTGCATAACCGGCGAGATCTTTTTCGTTGATTCCTCCCATCATCCAGCGAATCATCAGTTTTGCAGCATTGGGGTGTGGTGCAAACTTTGGTATGGCAATTACAGACTTGGTACTTATCCCTGTTGTAGGTTTCAGGTTTGTTGCAACACCGAGGGCCAAATCATTTTCGGCAGCCTTTCTTAGCTTGGAAAAAGAATTGATACCCAGCGGCGGGCTGGCCTGGCCTTTTGCACCGATTGCTTTTGCCACGTCATTGCCACCTGCAAAAAGAACGAGGCCATTTTTCATCAGGCGTAAAAGGAATTCATATCCGGCATTTTTTGTTCCGTGGAGAACTATGTCTTTGCCGAACTCCTCCTTGTACAATTTAGCCATTTCGTCGGCGTGTCTTACAAAAAGAGCGAAAAGGTTGAATTCCGTTCCACTTTTAAGTGGATCTACTGTTACAAGTTTTCCCTTCCATTCGGGACGTGTTAGATCCCACCAGGAGTCTATGGGGCAGGTCTTATACTTTTCAGTGTTGTACATCACCACTTTGGCCCCGTAATGAGCTATGGCCAAAGGCTCCTTTTTAGCGCTTTCCGTAAGAAGAGGGTATATATCAGTGGGGACGAATTTGTATACCCTTCCTGTTTTGGCAAATTCTGTAACGAATAGAGTTGCATTGCCTGTCATCACTACATCAGCATTGAATACCCCGGCATCCTGTTCACGTCTCAGTTTCTCTATCAGGTTGGGCGTCTTGAAAGAGTATCCCTCTGCCTTTATACCATACTTTTCAGTGAAGCTACGGCAAAATTTTGTGACCCTTGATGAATTCGAATACACCACAACATCACCTTCTTCTTTTGCGGCCTTTTCGATTGCCGCCCAATCGTCCTTTGCCGGTCTGAACTCGCCTAACTGTGCTGCTTTTTCCCATTGTTTGATCTTGCTGGTTGCCTTTTCCTGTGTTCCTGTTGCAAACAGAGCTGAAACGGAAAGCAGCAAGAACACTGACAACAGCATTACCCAGATTTTTCTTGACATAGATACCTCCTATTAATAAATTCTTTTTCCTGTTCCTTTATCGAACAGGTTAAATAAGCCTTCTTTTACACTCAGGCGTATTTTTGAACCCGTGGCAGTTTTGAAGTGACCCTCGAAGAGGAGGGAGATTTTATCATTTCCCCTTTCCACTATCACGATAGTAGAGGAACCGGCAGGGAGCTGGTTTGTAACTGTGTATTCGACCCCTTTCTCGGTGATAAAGAAATCTTCAGGCCTTACTGCTACGGTGAATGTTTCTATATTACCTACTGTCCGAGGATCGACTTTGAGTTCAAAGCCGGCAGCTTCTATTACAGGGTTTCCGCCTTTGGATATTAATCTGCCTTCAAAGAAATTCATCTTCGGATTACTTATGAAATCTGCCACGAATAGATCCACGGGTTTTCTGTAAACTTCTTCCGGGCTGCCAACCTGGTGCATCCTTCCGTCTCTCATAATGCATATCTTTGTGGACATGGTCATAGCTTCCACCTGGTCATGAGTAACATATACGGTAGTTGCTCCGGATTTTTGATGAAGCTCCTTCAATTCAGCTCGCATATCAACTCTCAATTTTGCGTCGAGGTTTGAAAGGGGCTCATCCATCAAATAGATATCCGGCCTGTTGATTATCATCCTAGCAATGGCGATACGTTGTTGCTGCCCGCCTGAAAGCTCCTGGGGGTATCGATTTTCATATCCCTCCAGTTTCATGTCAGACAGGGTTTTCAGAACCATTCTCTCTATTTCGTTCTTTGGTAGTTTTTTTATCTTCAGGCCAAATGCAATATTTTCAAATACTGTCATGTGAGGCCATAGTGCATAGGATTGAAATACCAACCCGAGATTTCTTCTGGATGGCGGAATGGAAATCTCTTCTTCTTTGGAGAATACCAGTTTACCATCCAGATAGATTCTCCCCCCGGACGGTTCTTCCAAGCCTGCTATTGACCGCAGGGTGGTTGTTTTTCCACACCCGGAGGGTCCAAGCAGAGTGATAAAATCTCCCTCTTCTATGGTGAGATTCATATTTTTAATAGCCTCAACGTTTCCCCACCTTTTTGTCAGGTTTTCTATTTTGATTTTAGCGGTTTTTGCCATTGTTCAACCTCCGATTCCTTTGGCCAGATCGGTTTTCTGAAAGCGCCGAATTATTACCGTTCCGGATAGGCTTATGATTACGATAAGCATCGTTATTGCATCTCCGAATTGATGAAAACCTATTTCGGCGTAGTAGTAGATCATTGTGGTAAGGACCTTTGTTTTTGGGGTTACAAGTAGAACGACAAGGGAAAGTTCTCTCATGACCGTTATAAAGGAAAGCATGAAACCTGCAACGAAACCATTTCTTGTTAAAGGGAAAATGATTTTAACGAATCGTTTTAAAAAGCCAGCTCCCTGTAACTCACCTGCCTCTTCCAGTTCCTTGTTTACCTGCATCATTGCTGCGGTACCGGTTCTGGAAGAGTAGGGCACATGCTTTGCAACGGATACCAAGACGAGGATGGCAAAGGTTCCGTACAGGGCCGGGATCGGACCGATTGGTTTCGCAAACATCGTGAGGTAGACTGCACCAAATGCTATGCCGGGGAAAATATAGGGTGCAAATGAGAGGGCATCATTGAGTTTCGAGAGAAGGCTTCCTCTGTCCCTGACTATGGCATACCCGATGATGATTCCGAGAAAAGAAGTGAAGAAAGCTGCATATAGGGCAAGCTTTATAGAATTCCAGACACCATTGAGCATCATCGGATTTCTAAGTATCCCTGCCTGTCCCTCACCTATCAGGATACCTTTCCTGTTCAATTCGTCCGATCTGCCAATCCAGAAGTGGAGTGTGAAGTTTCTTAAAGAGTAGTTTCCATCCTGTTCCATGAGTGACTGCCAGGTAAGTACATAGAGAGGGGTGAAAACACCAAGTATTATGAAAATGATAAGGATTATCAGTATAATGTATTTCCACCTGCCTAGTGCAACAGGTTTGGCCTTGAACCCTTTCCCGCTTATCGTTACGAAGCTCTTTCTCGCCCCAATCACTTTCACATTCATGTAAATAGATATTCCTGACATAAGTATCATCACGAGTGCTATGACATAAGCATCGCCGCTCAAGTTATTCTTAATGTTGCTGTATAGCTGAGTTGAGAGTGTAAAGAAATGTACCGGCATCCCGAGGAATGCAGGCGTTCCGAATGAACCGATTCCCCTTGAGAATGTCAGGATGAATGCAGAAAGTATAGATGGTAACACGAGAGGAAGGGTAACCTTTCTCATGACCTGCCATTTGCTTGCACCCAAGAGCTCCGCCGTTTCTTCCAACCTTGAATCGATTGTGGCCAATGCCCCTGAAACCGTGATAAAGGCATAAGAGTAATAATGTAATGAGAGGCAAATTATTATAGGTATGGGCCCATATGATAACCAATCCGGTGGAGTAACACGAAATAAATATTCGAACAGACCGGGGGTTCCCCCCACCTTGGTGTTTTTAAAAATATTGAGCCATGCAAGGGCGATTGGCCAAGCCGGAATTATATACGGTATGGTTGCCAGGTTTGCAAAAATTCTCTTTCCCGGCAAATCCGTTCTTACTATAAGCCATGCGAGCACAGAACCAAAAGAAAGGGCAATTATCGTAAGGCCTGCCGTTATGAGAATTGTGTTGAGTAGTGGTATTAAGAACATGTTTTTTGTAAGAGGACTGAACAGAACCCTTTCCAAATGGATAAGGGTAAATCGTCCGGGTGTCGGTGTTATGCCTCGCTCTATTACCTGTGGAAGGACCCTGTCTGAATATGAGAAAGAAAATGCAGTGTAAATCAGATTAACGGCTGGCAGGAAAACGAAAAAAATAAGAAGAATTAGAAGAACAAGGCCCATGATTTTTTGTGGTAACGAGAGCTTGCGGGCTATCCTTCGTAGAAATATTTTCGTGCGGCTTGTTTTGGTTACAGCTTCCGACATAATGAATACCCCATTTGTTCTGCGATGGATTCTGCATATTCAATGGATTGCAGGAGATCTCTGGTACTTTTATGTTCAAGGCTCAAGGGGAAATTCCATTTTCCTCTCACATAGTTTGAAAATAAACTTTTTAGTTTCAATATACCTGTACCGAGGGGCTGATGAGTGTCCTGTAATCCATTGTTGTCATGAAGATGACCTAATTTCACATTATTGGGTCCAAGTTCGTTAACCAGATAGGATGGGTCAGAACCGAAGTAAAGGCCGTGACCGAAATCTATTGTGTAGTAGATCCTGTTGTTTAAGGCGTTTCTGATTCTTTTTAATGATGAGGGTATAACTGCATGTTTAACCTTTGTTACGGTAAAGCCGTTTCCATTTTCTATACAGAGTGTTATACCAAGTCTCTCAGAGAGCTTTAAGAGCCTCTCTATGCCATTGACACTCCTTGAAAAGGATTTATCAAGATTTTCTTTGGTGTACTGTTCTATCGGTAGGAATCCGGCGTGTACCGTTGCATAATGTGCACCAACTTTGCCGGCAAAAATCAGGGATTCTTCAATTGCAACCAGGGAATTTTCCCTTTCTCTGTCATCAAGTGAAGCTATATTGAAGCCGCTAAACCTCGTGTGGACTGATAATCCAATACCATATTTGGTCGCTTTTGACCTTATCTTGTCTGTACGCGACGATTCTGCTTTTGTTGATACGGGGTCCTCATACTTGATTTCTACCCAGCAGAGACCACTCTCATGTGCAAGATCAAGAAAGGCGGGGTAATCAATTTCATACTCTGCGAAACATACTGCTCCTAGTTTCAAAGGGTGCATTATCTTAAAATCTCCTCATTCCTGTAGTATTTCTTGCGCATTTTGCCGAGTAACGCCAAAGACTCGATTGCCCTTTTACCCAACCGATTTGCCGTTCCAATGATAAGTGCATTTGTTATAGCCATTGGTACCAAAGGTGAATGAAAGGAGCCGAAGGGTCCGCGTTTTGCAAAAAGCACAATTGAGGCATCACGTATCATCGTAGGAATATGCGAATCGGTAATTAAGATTGTCCGACAACCAGCTTCTTTAGAAATCTGCATTACCCTACGAAAGTCTACAGAGGGTTTATAGAAGGAATAAACGATAATCAGATCTTCATTTTGAATCCTGATAAGTTTTTCAAAGAGATTTCTACCCGAGACCGAGATTAAATTGACCTTCAAGCTGAAACGGGAAAGTCTGTATGCGAGATGACTAGCCAGTGGTTCATTGGATCCGGTTCCGAATATATACAAGTTTTCAGTATTGCAAATAGCTTTGACAGCGGATTTGAAAGTATTTTCATTTATAGTCTGAATAGACTCTTTCAGATAATCTATCTCCTTTTTTGTAATGGCCTGGTAGGTCAGTTTTGCATCTGATGTATTGTCTATGTATCTTTCTATTCTGACAGCGGGATTGAGATAGATCTTGTAATACTCAATTAATGCTCTCTTGAATTGAGGAAACCCGGAATAACCAAGTGCTTTTGCAAAGCGCACAATAGTGGCATCACTTACATTTAGTTTTTCGGCAAGGCTTGTTACCGAGGTGAAAACAACTTCCTGGAGGTTTGCGACTATATAATCTGCGATACGTTTCTGTAATTTAGGAAGTGAATCATAATTGGAAAGTATCCTTTCCAGGCTAAGATTCGAATTACCCGTTTTAGTGCCCCTTTTTCAATTCGAATTACATTTCACTTGCAATAGTGAAATTTATTTTACATTTTGTCAATGCCATATTTGTGTAAATGTAAAAAAAATTCCTCAAATAGATAAAATTGTCAGTATGTTTTCAATTATACTTCGTAACCAGGATATATATTAAATATGGCTGATGCCCGGATGCGCACTGGAAGTTGCTCGTAGAGCAGTACATGGGATGAATAAGAGGTTACGAAAAGTGGAAAGTGAGAGAGTTTGATGTGCAATACCAGTCTTGACAATTATCAAAGATACTGAGAGAGGGGCATAGCAATACATAGAAGAAATAACAGGTGGAAAGAGAGGTATCTTGGATAACACTTTTATAAAGAGAGTAATCGATATGTTGAATAATGCATAATCTTTCACCTACCCGGAAAAAATAGCTTGAAAAAATAGTAATTCAATCTTGTAATTATTATTACATTTAACTATTCTATATGTAAAAATATTTTTATAGAGGTCTGTGATGATAATTCAAGGAGCTTGGCTGACCGATATCGATGACACGGTAGTATGGTCGGGAGAAACCCCACCAGACAGCTTTATTGAATGGCTGTCAGAAAAGATACGTATCCTCAGGAAGCACAATATTTATTGGGTTCCAATGAGCGGGGTTGCCATGGAAAAGCTTGGTCCGCGTATTCTATACAGATTGGACCATGATATACTGGACAATGTAATCTACTATGCAGGTGACGGCAGCCAGAAGTATTCGTATGACACAGAGAATAATATTTGGAAAGAGGACTTGGTTTTTAAACGGGTCTTTACGGAAGAACAAAGGGCAGAAGTATTTTCGATTATTGATGAGCTGAAAGAGATTCTTGCAAGGAACGGTTATGATCCTGATAAATCCGAGACCTATTTCAGAGGCGGGTCTGTAAGCTGGATGATGCTTGGGGATATCTCGGCGGAACCGTACAGGGAATCCAAAGCAATCAGGCTAAGAGAGAAATTGATAGAATATGCAAAGAAAAGGCTTGGTGAAAAGAATAATCTACGAAATCTTGGAACGGCTGGAGTTGTCATACCTTTTCCTGGAGCAAGAGGAATAAAATTCGTGCTGGAGGGTAATAACAAGGCAAGAGCCACACGTAACCTGATTGAAGCATACGGTATCAACAACCGTGATATCCTCTTCGCAGGAAATGAGTTGTTTTCCGGTGGTAATGATAACATGATGCGTGAAATTTCCGGGATAACCATTCTATCGTTGGGTGATAAGACCGACCCCGGTGAGTGGATTGTAGACGGATGTATCGGGGAAAACAATAAGGTTTCCAATGTAGAGGCAAATAAATTATGGATGGATTGGGTTTGTGCTCGTCTTGAGCTGGGATACGGATGGGAGGGTGTTCTTCATACCATGAGAATTCTTGGCAGCAGAATATTTCTTATCAGGGAAAAGGCTCTTGAAGACAGGAAAAGAGTGAAAAATCCGGGTAGAAAGGATATTAAGGCTATCTTTTTTGACAAAGGGGGTACATTAAGCTTCAGGGAGCCTTTTGAAGATGATGGGGAATCCGATATAAGGGAAATTATGGAGCTTGTCGGTATAAGAGCCGATTTAAGAAGTTTTCATAAAATGCTGAAGGAACGAGAGAAAGAATATAAAGATTGGTCTCTGGAAACAGAGATCGAGGCCGATGAGGAGACCATATGGACAAAATGGATGCTTCCCGAATATCCAAAAGAAAGGGTTTCTTCCAATGCCATTGAACTTAATCTCTTATGGTCACATTCCAAGGGGAACAGAACCTTCAGAACTGAGGCCTATGATATCATTAAAGAACTCTATTCCCGCGGATACAAAATAGGAATCATAAGTAACACTGTAAGCAGGGTGCTGGTTCCGGGGGAAATCGAAGAGGTCGGACTTGCCGAGTTTATAGATACACTTATAATGTCTTCTCTCACGAATCTTCGTAAACCTGATTCTCGAATGTTTTTAATGGCAACTGAGACGATGAATGTTGACCCTTCTAAATCAGCATATGTTGGGGATAAGCCAAACAGGGATGTCGAAGGGCCTAGAAGGGCGGGGTATAGGCTTACTATAGTTCTTGAAAACGACAAAATGGGATTGCTGGAGGAATTAACACCGATACAGAGACCCGATATTATTATCAAGTCATTCTATGAGCTTCTGGAGATTTTTCCTTGAATATCTGTATCTCTTCTGAATATCACAGTATTCATGTGATACTCCTTGTAGCACAACCTACACTGTAAAACTCATACCGTCGAAACTCGGCTTAATCCCATTTTTCGCAAGCTTGTCAGCTAAATCGGAAGTTTTAAGATTCTTATGGCTAACGTGGCTTACACTCATCCAATCAGGTTTGAATTTTTCTTTAAATTCAACCACTCCGTCTATATCAAAATGACCTGTGAACCACGATTCATGGGAGTATGTGCACTCCAGGATGAGACTGTCTATTTTTTTCTTCTCAAGTATTTCTACCGTTCTTTGTGGAAGCTTCATTGATGCATCAAGAAGGTAGGCAAAGGTCTTGCCATCAGCATTTTCAAATATAAAGCCCAAAGTTGCCTCTCCTGATTGTTCACTCGACTTAAGTGGTTTATCCAGATTGGCATCCCTGGCTATCTTTGCAAGGAGATGGCCCGTTTCGATTGGGGTGACCTTTGTGTCTCTTATGGTAAAACTCTTGTATGTTTCGATGAAATGTATCTTGTAGAAATCTGTTTCCGTTGGATGAAGTTGAAGGTCCTTCTTGTCCGAATGAATCTTTTTTGATATAGATTCAAAGGCTTGTTTCGGAATATGGAGATTCACAGGTTCTTTGACAGAAAAACCCTTTTCATGCTTTCCATGAAAGAGATAACGAAGCCCTAGTGTATGGTCGGCATGTCTGTGCGTAATAAGCACATCATATATTTTTTCATCCGGAATATGGTAGTTTCCGAACATAAGCATAATCTGCGGGGGCATATCTATGAGTATAAGATTTCCGTCGTCTCTTTCGATAACTGCGCAGGAGTTTTGGCGAGTTATGCCTCGTTTTCTAGCATCCTGACATACGGGGCAGAGACATCTGAATGCAGGTATACAATGGTCTGCTCCGGTGCCCAGCAGTGTTACCTTCACTTAATGGGATACTGTTTCAATTTATTCGTATTGTCAAGCCTCGGATAAAAAACTTGACCATTTTTCTCACTATCCATATTATACAGATACTATACTGAGGATAGTCTAGAACAAGAGTTGATGTAATGAAAGAGAACGGTTTCGAAAAGATTCTTTCAAGCTATGATAATCTCTCCAAGTCACAGAGGAAAATTGCTGACTTCATCGTCTCCAACCTGGGTGAGGTAGTTTTTACCTCTGTTACCGAACTTGGAGAGAAGCTTGATGTAAGCGATGCAACTATAGTTCGCTTTGCACAGGCCCTGGGTTACTCCGGTTTCCCCGAATTGAAGGCAGATCTTATAAAATATTACAAAATCTATCTCAATCCCGCTGAGAGAATAAAAAGGTATATAGGCGAGGCGGGGAGTGAAGAGCTGACCTACGAAGGGATAACACGTAAAGAGATAAAATACCTTGAAGAGTCGATAAATACCATTAATGAAAAGACTTTTCAGGATGCTGTGGAGTTGATATGTTCCACCGATAACATCTATATATTCGGGACAGGTTCGAATGAGCCACTTTCCAGTCATCTCTACTACAGGCTTGAACGTTTCGGCCTGAAGGTCAGTTTGATTTCTGTCTCCGGGCGAAACCTTTTCGAGAAACTTCTCCTCCTTGACAAAAACGACCTAATGATAGCATACGCCTTCTATAAGCCATCGCTCGATTTCAAGAGGCTTTCAGCCATTACAAGTGAGAGAGGAGCAAAGTTGATACTTATCACCGATTCCATGACTCCGCCCATGATCAAGAATGCAAATATCATTCTTTATGCCAAGAGGGGACCATTCGGCACCTTTCATTCACCTCTGGTACCCACGGCCATTACAAATGCCCTGATAATAGCCGTAGCCAACAGGCTTGGCGACCGGGCAATTGAGTATCTCAAGAAGCTGACTGAAATGAGGAAAAAATACTACATTGATAGCACAGAAGTATCGCCAAGGGAAAACAATAAAGGATGAAAGACCTCTTCGTTACACTGCCATTGAAGGTCAAGACTTACGATATAGATTTTGCTGGAATTGTAAGTAATATCGTATATATCCGCTGGCTTGAGGACCTGCGACTTGAAATACTTGACAGATATTTTCCGATCCAGGAGCAGTTGAAGAGAGATATTGCCCCTCTCCTCCTCAGTATTGATATAAGATACTTGAATGCATTGAATCTCTATTCCAAACCTGTTGGCAGAATCTGGTTGAGCAAACTTGAAAAACTCCGGTTTCATCTTGAAGCAGAGATCGTTGATCAATCCTTTGAAGAGGGCAGAGTCTCTGTAAGAGCCAGACAGACAGGTGTCTTTATAGATCTGAAAACAAAAAGGCCGATTCCCTTTCCCGAAGAGCTAAAGAAACACATCTCATGAGTTTCCGTAACCAGAGTTACGGAAGGGTAACTCTGGTTACCAATTCAAGACAAGGTATACCACTGAAATTGAATTTAAATGGCAGATGAAATCTGGTATGTATTGTGCTATAGGTATCAATAGTTGATGTTACCCGCCCGTTACTTTCAGTTAAATTATAAAGTTTTCTAAAATGACTTTCAGGGGAGGTTTATTGCATGGCCGTTCAGACCTTTTCTGCAATGAAGATTACCTATGAAGACAGATATGGAAGGGTAACAGAAAGGGTGATAGAGCCGAAAGAGATTTTTCAAGGAGAGAATGGGTACTTCTATTTTCGGGCTTTCTGTCACCTTCGGGGTGAAGAGAGATATTTCAGACTGGACAGGATAATTGCATGGGAAAAAACCGATGCCACGGCGTGGCAAGTATCAAGAGAGATATCCGAAAATGTACCTGTTGAAATATCGAACCTGAATCCTGATTTCAATGATTACATTGTTCGGCCGGGTGAAGTGTCGGTTGAACTTTCTGAAAAAGAGGAGGTTTTTCAGAATCTAAAACCTACCGGGGAACAGAGGAAGAAACATAGGAGGATATTCGCAAAAACGATTTCCCTCGTTTTTCTCGTGTGTTTTTTTTGGTTTGTGGGATATGCCGGAAAGAATGGATTGCTAGAGAAGCTCGGAAGCTTTCACGGTTTTCACAAAGCAGAGGAAAAACGGCTACCGGAAAAGAGCCATGAAGGGGGAAAGAAACAGAGAGTAGCGAGGAAGGAGATTTACAGGGGATTCTCAATAAAGAGGATTTACAGGAATGGGCACTACCTCTACTACGAGGAAAAGAATGGCTTATATACCAAAAGCCTGAGGGATATGCACCTTGCAATTAACAGCATCATCTTTAGGAAAACAACGAAGATACGGGATGTCGCTCTGGAAAGGATATATGCGAAGGCAGACAGTGATGGTGACGGGTACCTGACATGGAAGGAGATAAAGTCATTTCAAGCATGGCTCTGGGGTAACTACAGGTATGAAAACAACTTGACTGCCTTGAGGCCGGATCAGTTTATTGCGGCAGGTGGAGGAGATTGTGAAGACTGGGCGCTAATGACGGCAGGCCTGCTTGAATACTGGGGTTGGAAGGCTTATATCGGCACATACAGGGGAGGGGGGAGTTACTACGGGCATGCTGTCTGCATGGTGTACTGGAAAGAGAAACCACCGGGCTTTCTATCATATCATGTTGCAGGGAGAAAGACCTATTATGGTCATAAACTCCCGGATGGCTACTATATACCAATCGACTACAACTTCGTGGGCGGATTGAGCAGGGCGGTTGGCAGGAATTGGTATTTGACCGGTTTCTATCTGCCGGAAGAAATATACGGGAGGGTACTGTAAGGATTTTTGATGAGTTTGATGAATAGACGGATCAAATTACATACCGGTTACAAGCCCGTAAGAAATGCATCCCTGATGCCTTCAAGTACCTCTTTCGATTCCTTTGATGGAAAGAGTTCGAAACCTACCGTTCCATTATACCCTGCTGACCGGATGGCTCGTAGAATATTTCCGTAGTTCAACTCGCCGGTTCCGGGTTCATGCCTTCCCGGTACGTCTGCTATATGTATATAACCGATAAGTGAGATGTTTTTTTGCAGGGTGCCTATGATATTTCCCTCCATGATCTGCATGTGGTAGATGTCATAGAGGACTTTTAAGTGGGGGCTTTTTATCTCCTTTACAAGCTCGAAGGCCATGCTGCTTGAATCGAGGAAAATTCCCGGATGATCAATCTTTGAATTAAGAGGTTCCAGGAGCATTGTGATTTCCGCTTTCTCTGCTATTGTTGCTAATTTTTGTAGATTGAATTTTAGCCGTGCCTGTAAGTCTTCTTCTTTCAGCCGGGTGTCTAAACCGATGGGCAGAGCTCGACCATCGGGCTGCAGTCCCTGTGAAAGAATCATCAGAGACGGTGCCTTTAGTTTTTTAGCAGCTTCGATTGAAGCATCAATTTCCTGCAGGTATTCCTCGAAACCGGTCTTTGAAAAGAGATCACCCTTTCTATGGCCACTGAAAGTGCTGATCTCTACTTTGCCGGCTTTCACAAGGGAAGCGATTGCATCGATATCCTTGTCACGATGGTCCCAGAACTCTATCCTCTGGAATCCGAGTTCGATTAGCCTGTAGATTCTCTCGTCGAAACCCAGCTTTGGGAAAAATGTTTCTATACAGATTGAATAATTCATACTGGTATTCTTACCTCAAATCGAAAGTTTTCTCAATTGATTTTTTACTCTTGGTTACATTTGGCTTGACCAAAAAAACTGATGTTAGTATTATTAGGTCATAACTTCGGGGTAGGTGAAATTCCTTACCGGCGGTGACAGCCCGCGAGTTCCGAATGGAACAGAATCAGTGAAATTCTGATGCCGACGGTTAAAGTCCGGATGGGAGAAGTTATCCTCTTTATCAAGGAAATCCCTACAATTTCTTGGCCCCGAAATTTAGCAAGGTTGGGGATTTTATGTATCGACAATCGATGCTTCTTGCTCTGAAAGAAGCAGAAAAAGGACGGGGAAAAGTTTCTCCGAATCCTATGGTTGGGGTTGTATTGCTCAAACGGGGAAAGATAGTTGGTAAAGCG
>JALUUM010000017.1 GCA_027021365.1 Spirochaetales bacterium | reverse complement strand
GCGTAAAAGTGGTTCTTTACGCTGAATCTGTGAATGTAGTCATGAATGGGATTACGCAATTCTACTTAGAATAGGACTGAGAACAAATTAGGTAATTTTCTGGATTTTATCTTTTTTTCATAACCACAATACTTTGCCTATGCGTGACTCGGAGTCACTCTTAACAACGGTGATGATCGTTTCGTTTCTGCTGATTTCAGCTGGTACTGCCCTGCCGGTAGTTGCGGTACTGATTACAGTATCACGCAGGAAACGTGCCTTGCGGCGGGAAAAGAGAGCGAGCAGCTCCCGAGATGTAGAATGGAGGGATGTTGAAAGTGAAAAAAAGGAGTTTGCAGTTCTGTGGGCCATTCTCAGGGCATTGATAGTATCGGTGATTCTTATCACTGCAGGAGTCCTTCTGGTGAAACATGCAGAATCGAAAAGAGGAAGTAATAGTAATCTATATGATGGGTATAAGGAGGAATTTTTATAACATGAAGCTTCGAATACAACCACTGGTGGCGCTTTGTGACAGGAAAGTTAACATTTGCGTTTCTGAGCTACCAGCTTACGGAAAAGTGAAAATAACCGCTTCCATGAGTCTTCCCTGGGCAACCAGCATCAGTTTTAAATCAGCTGCCTGGTTTACCGCGGATGCAAACGGCCAGGTTAATTTGTCCCGGCAAAGTCCCGACTCTGGATCCTATGACTTTGTCGATAGCATGGGGCCTATTGTGTCAATGGAAAGCATCGATCACAAGGCAATGGAGAAAGTCCTCCGAGATATTTCTGTTGAAAAGAGTCAGTTTATAGAAATCATTGTGGAATGTGGACAGGATAGGGCATCCGCTAAATTGGAAAGGCTGTTCATTGCCAAAGATGTCAAAAAACAGAGAATCACCAAAGAGTTTGTGGGGGAATTTTTCTACACTGAAAATGTCAACAATCAAACCATTGTGTGGTTAGGAGGCTCAGGTAGTAGCCTTGGTGTGAATTCACTGATTGCGGCTGTATTGGCCTCGCATGGTTTCAATGTTCTTTCTGTGGCTTATTATGGAGAGAAAGGGTTGCCCGCCCAGCTTTCGCAGATTCCCCTTGAATACTTTGAAAGGGTATTCACGTGGCTGTTGAAAAATTCAGTCACCCGCGGGAAGGAAGTTGGGGTTCTGGGTATGTCAAAAGGCGCTGAGCTAGCATTGATTCTAGCATCCAGATATCCTTTTATAACCAAGGTGGCTGTTTTTGCCCCACATGCCTACTGCTTCCAAGGGCTGGCCTTTAAGAATGTCTCATCCTGGAAATACGAAGGAAAATCACTGCCTTTTGTACAATTGAAGAATCGTTGGGTGTTTTCCAGTATGGTCAGGGCCTTCATCAAGAACAAGCCCTTTCAGTTCATCGACACGTATCAGAAAGGTTTGCAGGTGACACAAAATAAAGAAGACGCACGGATCAAAATTGAACAGGCACAAGCCGATTTGATGTTGTTTACCAGTAAAGAATGCGGCATGTGGAATACATACGATGGCAGTGTCAAAATTATGAATACTCTGCGAGAACATAACTATAACCATCGCTACGAAATGGTTGTTTATGAAAATGCAGGCGAACCGTATTACGTGCCGTATGTGTTCCCGGTGGGTTGGACAACAGCCAAGATAGCTCCCAGACTTGTGTTGTCTATGGGCGGCACTCTGGAAGGAAACGCATATGCAAGGGCAGATTCGTGGGAGAAGGCCATTGAGTTCTTCAAGACATAGCGGGTGGCACCGCGATGAGTTCACGTTTCGATTCTTCCGCTGTAGATCGGGTTGGCATCAAGGGCAAGCTGTTCTACAGTTTGGTACAGGTCGTAATGCACATGGAGCCTGCACCATTTGTCTAGGTAGTCTGTCTCCAACAACTTAGTGGTGATTGAATCAGGTCAGTGCTTTTTAGTATTGGGCAAAGTACTACTTGGAAAAGTATTTTCTATAGTTTTATTCATGTTTCTTGATGAAACAATTACAATAATAGATAATAGCAAGAGATGTAAAATGCAAAATACAAGCTTCATTCACTATCTTTTTCCTCTTCATCAGTTTTCATTTTACCAAAATGCTAAGCGAAAATATGGTTTTGATTTTGATAAAGATTGGGAATGGGATCAATTATTTGCTATAGCAAATACAAAAGAGACCATTGAAGACCTGCAGAAATTAAAAGAAAAATTATCTATTAAAAATGCGAGATTCATTCTTTATCAGTTGTCACGGTTAACTCACCCGAGAGATATTATAACATTAGGCAAAATTGAAAAAAACCAGTCTGAATGGGGAGGAGGATTCTACGGAATAATTCCTTCTTATTTTAACAATATAGATGGTATACCTCAACCGAATAATTTTAGCAATATAATTAAAACAGCACTATATCTTACTAAAGTTAGAATTCAAAACTACAAGACTATAGCTAATTCTGATTTTGACTATCCCATTGAATTCTTAAATAATAATTTATCCAATCTCGCTTTGGACAAGATTTCTTCCAATTTGCATCTTGATTTGGATTTTTCAGTGATCAAGGATTTATTAAGATTTTTTAATAAAAACAAAATTACGTTTGAAGAAGCTCAGCGTTTATCTTCAAATAAAATATTCTCTGAAATGTTAAGGCATCGCATAGAACTAGGATATATCCCTCGGCCCTTACCTGATTCAACTGATTTAGCCAGGTTTATTTTTAAAGCAGCCAGTAAAGAACCATTAGATGAAATCTGGAAATGGTTAAATCCCTGGAACGATTTCTGTCTTTCTGATTTATATTCATTAAAAGATAAATATCAAACATTAGTGAATACATTAGAGGAAAATAAACAGAATATTATAAATCATATTTTAAGCAGAATTTCTCTTTTCTTGCCTGATGATACCTATTTCAGTGATCGGTTGAGTTTCGCCGTAAACTGGGGTATCAGAAGTTGGGCAACAGAAAATACTCTTGGTACCAACATTGTACAATTTAAAGATAACTATGAAAAAATGTTTCAAACACTGACTCATGAAACTTTTCATCGTGTTCAATTAAAATTATGTTATGCAGATTCTTCCCGGAATAAAAAGAGGTCCTTTGAAGATTTAGTATATCATAACTTTCAGACAAAGGAAAATCAGATATTTTATGAAACACTTTCTTATATTATGTTGGAAGGAACAGCTACTTTTGTTGGAGGTATTGATGGTGAATTGAAATTACATGAAAAAATGTTGAATGGAAAACACTTGTTGGAAAAAATTGTTCATGAAATTTACAATAAACATAATTTTGAAAATATTGAAAAACTGATAAATAAAGGTTTAAAATCAAATGGCCCTTTTTATGCATTAGGTTATTTTATGAGTAAAACAATCGTACGTAAGCTGGGAGAAAAGGCTATTGGTCATTTTTTGAAAAGGGGTTGTATAATTTTCTTTGAAGAATATATCAAAATATTAGATAAAAAAACAAATTCAAAGAAATTGAATTTTAATTCTAATATAATTCAAAAAATTAATAAACTTAAAATTGCTTTCTAAGTTTTCAGGGAAGATTGTTTTATATTATATTAATACCTTATAGATTTGATTTTTCTAGTGAAATACTAGCCCATGAATTGCTAAAAAATAACATAATGTGACAATGTTCTGGCGTTTGGTGACCGAGGAAACGATAATAACAATCTGCTTTATGCATTCACCCTTGAAGATAGTCAGGTAAGGAAAGGCGGTTCTTGTGATTGACGAGATAGGATGCTAGAAGGGATTTTAGTTGATACTGACAACCATTTTATAATCAACTACTTCAAAATTAAAATACTCAAAATCTCCTTCTTTTAAGTTCCAAATTACTCTTCCTCGATTCGGTAAAAGAATACCATCAAATGTTGAATAGGAGTCTAGAATTGCTGACCAATCTTCAAGAGTATATTTCCCGTTTGATTCGAAATACCTTTTTGCCTCAAATCTGTTTATCAATCCTTCGCGGTTAAAATAAAAAACTCCAGTAACCGACAAGTCACCTACGGTCAAGACAGCATTTAATGAATGAGCGTCTCTCTCTGTCCAGGTTATTCTTTTGTCTAACAGTCCTGATGGAAACCAAACCAACTCACCTAAATATCTTAGTAATGACCCCTGGTTAACCTCTTTTCCTGCTGCAACAGCGATTGTTTTCAAGCCTAAAAAAGAAACTTTAACTTCACCTTTATTATTCAGAAACTTATCCCTGACGTAAATGGGAAATATTTTCGCATTCCATATAAACCCGGGATTTAAAGATGAAAAATATTGAGTTGCCGTAAACGGCATCCAATCTTTATTTCTATCTACTTTGATTTTTCCTTTTTGTTTAATCCTCATATTTAAGGTTCTTTTCGTACCTAGTACGTGAGATTGAATTAGATGGTTTTTCAGTAATTCAGGCAGCCCATTCAAGTCCTTCAGTGAGATTGTGCTACTGTCAGTTGTTTTTGAGTTGAAAAGTGCAGCTTTTTCTTGTTTAATCATTCGGTTAAATGAAATTTTTCCAATACCCCAAAGAACAAAAGTTATTATCAATATTGTAACTATAATGTAACCAATTATCCTAATCATTTTAATGTCTATTCCTCCCGCATAACTTATATTATTTCTTACATTTATCGGAGAAAAGAAATAATCCAATGTAACCAGGATGAAACAAGGTCTTTAATAGTTAGGGAAACCCTATCATCATGATTATTACAATTATTTACTTTTTTCCTCAACGATTATCTAGTTCTAGTTTTACTGTCAATTTTTCCTCTTACTGATCCTTAAAACCGATGCTATCAAGTTATTCACCAATTTGATAACATAACTACCTATACTATGTTAAAAAAATGTTTTATAATTATATCTAAGCTGTTATGCATAGTTAAAGTATCATTTTGATGAGAAAAAAAGAAAATCCGGAAAATTACCTAATTTTTTCCTGGTCTTATACTAAGTAATATTTCGTAGGGTTCGTTCGTGCCTATATGTAGCGAGAAATTAAATTTATCAACTCCACCCTGTTACTCACACCGCATTTTCGGTAAATGTTGTAGATATGCGCCTCTACTGTTCGTTCTGAAATGAACAATCGTCCGCCAATTTCTTTGCTTGTTAGGCCTTGACGGAGTGCATTGACAATCTCTGCCTCGCGCCGAGAGATGCTATGATCCTCCACGAACAATAATGGAAGCTCTTTATTTGAAGACCAAATACCGTGTGTGACCCATCTGGCAGCGACTAAAATCATTAGAAGGCCCCAAACCCCAGCAAAGATACCAGATGCGAGGACGTTTACAGGTATGCCCCGGTGGAAAGCAGGAGGAATAAATATCAAAATCACCGTTAAGGTTACAAGTAGAAGATAGGCAATTGTTGAATAACTCAAAAATATAAACATGCGTCGTTGTGCCCCGTTGCTTTTCAGAACCATAAACAGAGCATAGAGCGACAAAACACTAAAGTAACCATTGAATATCAGAGTTGCAAGTGTTGCTGCCCACGTCATGTTGTAGCCGAGAAAAAAGACTACCAAGATGCCAATGATTGCCGTCGTCACAGTGATAGCAGATTTTTCTTTGTTTCCGAGTGAGCCTGAACCCAGTGATAGGTAAAAGAGTGAACCACTAATCAGTATCACAAATGAAACCATTACTCTGACATATGAAAATATAACTGTTAGTATTTGGATGGGAGTGGTCATAAAGGTAGCCTGAAAGAAAACGTAGGTCCCGAAAAGCAACCAGAATGCATAAGCTCCGGTGTACACTATAAAGCTTCGTAGCCATCTATGTCGGCTTCGTAAATAAACAAGGTGCACAAGCCCTGCAGATGTGACCATGAGAGCAAAGGCGATCATGTTAAGCCATAATATGAACTGATCCACAGAATACTCCCGGTTTTCTTATGGAGTTTAGCCTTCTACAAACTTTGGGTTAGGTAAATGTATTATATAGTGAGTATAGGGTACCTCAACGGACACATCAAGAAAAAAAGTGGTTTTTGATGGTTTCCTCACTAATTATAAACTAGAAACGTGAAGAGAGATCCATCTCCATATGAATACTCTTGTTATTTGAAATGTTTAAAATCGCGAAATCACCTACTATTTTATGTGTAGTGCTAGTGGGTATATCATGGGATTCACTATTCATATTTTAATTAATAGAAGGAGGATGCATGTCATATTACTTAGATTTTTCTGTAGTAGTCGGAAAGACAACCCTTAAAAATGTATGTTATGTTGCTGGGAACCTGTGTTAAGCTAAATATATGTTGCAATCTGCTTAAAAGTGTATTTTATGATTTTTTGTTTTAATGCTATAAAAGCACAAGAATACCAACATTAGTTACGAAAATACAAGAAAGCAGCGTTGCTGTACTACTATTATCTTAAATGGAAGAGAGGTTTTGAAAGAGTTTTATGGAAGCAAAAGATTTTATCATTGTTGGCGAGAACATCCATTGCACGAGAGTTGTAAAAAGTGGTGGTGTTAGAACGGCTAAGCTGCCAGGTGGAGGAGAGGGTGTAAAGTATCAGAAGAATGGAGAGGAGATGGTGCTTCCAGTCCCATCAAAGTGGGAAGAGGTGTCTCCTCAGTATGCCGAGGGAAAGATAAGGCATATCGTGCTCGGAATATACCAGGCTTTGAATGGCAAGGGTGAGGCTGAGAGAAGGGCAGGTGAGGATTACCTTTACTGGGTTGCAGAGAGGCAGGTTGAAAAGGGAGCCGATTTCCTTGATGTAAATGTGGATGAATACTCTGTCTATCAGGAAGAGAGAAACGAGATAATGAAGTGGATTGTGGGTTTTCTTGCAGAAAGATTTTCAACACCGCTTAGCATAGATTCTTCCTCCGAGGAAACCCTTGTTGCAGGGCTTGAAACGTATGTGGAGAAACTTAAAGAGCGGACAGCGGGTAAAGGCGAAATGCCCATTCCGATGGTCAACTCGGTTAGCTTGGAGAGGGAAGGGGTGGCAGATATCATTATGGATTATTCTGCTCATGCAGTTGTAAGTGCTGCAGGCAGGTCCGGACTTCCCTCGACTGCGCATGAAAAGATAGCAAACCTGGAGGAGATGGTATCAATTCTGGATAAGAAGGGGATGAAAAGGGAGAAGATGCACTTGGACCCGCTGGTGCTTCCGATTAGTGTGGATTCCAACAATGGTAAGAATTTTTTGGAGGCTGTAAGGGAGGCAAGAAAGCGCTTCGATGGTGTCCATATTACGGGGGGCTTAAGCAATGTGTCCTTTGGGATGCCAAAGAGAAAGCTTATTAACCAGGCATTTACCTGGCTTTTCATAGAGGCGGGAGGTGACGGAGCAATTATAGATCCTGTTCAGCTTTCCATTGAGAAGCTCTTTACCATGGACAGGGAGACGGAAGCCTTTAAGCTTGCCATGGCCCTGCTTGATGGTACAGACCTCTTTGGGGCCGAGTATATTGCCGCCTACAGGGATGGAAGGCTTTAGGACAGGCTTTAGTGTGGATTGCAGGTATGGGGCAGGTTTTGAGGCTGGTTGTAAGGCTGGTTATGGAGGTAGATTGTAAGGCTAATTGTAAGCATGGGTGTTAAGGTTGCAGGCTGGCTCGCAGGCGCTATATAAGGAAGTGCTATGTGAAGTCGAAGTTACAGGTTCAGGGGGTTAAAATGGCTGCCGGTAATCATTTTAAGAATTTTCATGTAGAAGTGCTTCCTCCGAGGCAGGATGCGGAAGACTTGGAGGTGAGGCTTGAAAGATTTACGAAGAGGTATGTACGAGTTGTAGAAGCGGGATACACTGCCTGTATAACAGACAATGCCATGGGAAATCTCTCCTTTCAGGGAACAGAGATCATCGAGTACTTCAAGCTTCCCGTGAAGGCGGAGAGCGTTATGATTCATTTGAATACATTTCATACAAAGCGGAACCTCGATGAAATCCTGGATTCCTGTGCCAACCTGGGGATAAGGTATATCCTTGTTGTATCCGGGGATGGAAGTGCAAGGCTTCCAAAACTTGCCCCGGCTGATATTGGGGCAGAAGATGCCATAGCCGTGACCTCGGTGGAGCTTCTTAGGTATATAAGGGAAAACTATCCCGGTGCGTTTACCCTTGGCGTAGTCTTTAATCCCTATGAACCGGAGGATCACGAGTTTGAAAAGCTTCTGCGGAAGCTTAAGGCGGGAGTCGAGTTTATAATTACTCAACCCATAATAGAGAAAAATGAAGTGGTAGACAGGTTGGTATCGGAGGTGAATATTCCGGTTGTTGTGGAAGCATGGATGTCGAAGAAGCTTCATCTTCTTTCAGACTGTGTTGGTTATGAGATTCCGGAGGATACCCCCTATGATCCAATCGAAAATCTGGAGAAATTGATGTTTAACTACCCCGACAGCGGTGTGTATCTTGCCATGCTTAACTATAAGAGGCAGTTTCCCCTGCTTCCGGAGCTTGCTTCTACTGGCAGGGTATCAGCTGAATCCCTGGAGAGGGTCGGTTTGGGAAAGGCTGGCTCTGCAAAGATATCTGTTGCAAAAGCCGGTTTAAGGAAGGCTTCCGCTGCAAATACTGATTCCGCAAATGCTGGTTCTGCAAAGGTTGGTTCTATAAAGGCGGGCTCTGCAAATACTGACTCCGCAAAGGCGGCGGTAAAATGAAAATAGTCGTTTGTATAAAACAGGTTCCTGCCACAACAGAGGTGAGTATAGACCCGGAAACAAAGAGGTTAGTGCGCGAAGGCGTGGAGATAATGATGAATCCCTTCGATACCTATGCTTTGGAGGAGGGGCTTCTCCTTCGTGAAGCCCATGGTGGTGAGGTAATAGCCATTTCCATGGGTCCGAAGAGAACTGAGGCCACATTGAGGGAGGCACTTGCCTGTGGCGCAGACAGGGCCATTCTTTTAAACGACAGGGTGCTTGGAGGTTCTGATACATTTGCTACCAGTTACGCACTTTCCAGGGCAATTGCCAAAATCGGAAATGTGGACCTTGTTATCACCGGCAAACAGGCAGTGGACGGCGATACTGCTCAGGTGGGTCCCGGTATTGCTGCTCACCTTGGTTGGCCGCAGGCTGCATATGTATCGAGGGTAATTGAGTCCGATTCGAAGCACCTTGTTCTGGAGAGGATGCACGAGACAGGTTATGACGTTTGTTCACTTGAACTGCCCGGTGTTATTACGGTTCTAAAGGATATAAACTCGCCGCGTGTTCCAACATTAAAGGGAAGGCTTGCCTCGCGCAAGGCAAGTATCAACATATGGAACGCCTCTGCAATTTCTGCTGACCTTACAAAGATAGGACTTAATGGATCTCCTACAAGGGTTGTTGCTACAAGAAGCCCCGATGCAAGGGACAAGCATACTATTATTCTTGATGGAAGCCCCGAAGAGTCAGCGAGAGAGCTTGTGAAGATACTGAAACAGAGGATAAAGCTGTAGGAAAAAGAGAGGGTGGTTATGATAATGGATGTTGCTATGGGTGTTGGTAGATGTTCGAGGCGAGAACATATTGCCCAAACATATTACCCGGAGGAGGCTTTTCGGTGAAAATTGATAGTAACGGCAGTGAATACAGGGATATATGGGTGCTGGCCGAACTAGTTGGAGATGACATACACAGGGTCACTTTTGAGCTTTTGGGTGTTGCAAGAAACCTCGCTTCCAAGCTCTCCAAGGTCAAAAACAGAGAAGAAGAGGTTGTATGCGTAGTCCTTGGAAGCGGTTTGAGTGAAGAGTCAAGGAAGAGGCTGTTTGCCGGTTATGCGGATAAATTGATTATTGTAGATGATGAGGCATTAAGGGTTTTCAACGATAACATTCATGCTGCTGTTGTATCAAGGTTGGTACGCAAGTACAGGCCAGAGGTTCTTATTTCAGGGGCGACGAGCAGGGGAAGGAGTGTAATGCCCCGGGTTGCTGTCGAGGTGGAAACAGGATTGACGGCAGACTGTACCGGCCTTGATATAGATGAAGACTCAGGGCTCCTTCTGCAGACCCGCCCGGCCTACGGCGGAAATATAATTGCCACTATAAAGTGTGAAAACTACAGGCCACAGATGAGTACTGTAAGGCCAGGTGTCTTTAAGCTTCCGGAAGCGGATTTTTCACGAACTGGTGTTGTAGTGCAAGAGGAACTGACAGAGGAGGAGAAAGTTTCCAGACTAAGGGTTCTGGAGGAGCAGACGATTGAAGATGCAACTGTCAACCTGTCCGATGCAAAGATAATTGTAACCGGAGGTAGGGGAGTAAAAGGCCCGGATGGCTTTAAGGTTATTGAGGAGTTTGCAAGGGCTATCGGCGGTGCCGTGGGGGCAAGCAGGGCAGCGGTGGATTCGGGCTGGATTTCCTATGCCCATCAGGTTGGCCAGACGGGACAGACGGTACAGCCAAAGATATATATAGCCTGCGGTGTATCGGGCCAGATTCAGCACCTTGTGGGAATGCAGTCCAGTGACTTCATAATTGCAATCAACAAGGACTCAGAGGCTCCCATAATGAAGCTTGCAGATGTTGCCATAGTGGGAGACCTCTTCGAAGTGATACCCGAGATTGTAAAGCTTGTTAGACGGGATGACGAACTTAAAAAGGCTGTTTAGTGGCTGGGTAGCCTGAAACCTAAAAGGGCGCGACTTAAAAAGGCCGTTTAGCCGCTTAGCCCTTTTAGCTCTTTAGCGGGCCGTTTAATGGGTAGTTCAGCTTGGAACCTGAAAGATAGGTCTGCCATACAAGCGTGTTAAGACAGCCTGCATTATTAACTTACCGGTATTGCGGTTTTTGCAGATTGGTGTTTTACCGATTGTATAATAACTCGTTAAAGTATTTCTTCTTTAAATTGCTTTAATAATTTTTCCATATTTAAAATTAAGGGCTTCAGAAGTTCATTATCCAACATAAATCCGTATGTGTGCCTGTAAAAGTGTCTAAAGCCCATTAACTCCTTTAATCCTTCTTCCAATTCTTTTGTTATTACACCAGAATTAAATGCATTAGCCAATAACCGTGTATGCCATTTGTCGTCTATTCTAAAATTAGTATTTATGCTTTTGATTTTTATTAGCAATATCTTTTCTATTCCATTGTATATTGAATGTAAGGAACTTGCCGCAGCCCTTATTTGAATATCATCGAGTTCTATATTTGCAATTATATTTTTCAAGGTTTTATGATTTTAAGTTCTTTATCAATTTGAGGAATCTCAAATTCAATTCTTTCTTTTTCTTTATCAGGCAACTCGTTCAAACTTACCGCTTTCTCTTATTTTTTTACTGAAATCAGTATCATAATCTAAACAGACAAGGTCTACCAATCTGTCTAATTTTTCCAGCAATTCGGCGTATACCTTGAAATATTTACTTTTTGCTAATCCAATTACTGCTATATCAATGTCCGATGCTTCGGTAAAAGTTCCTTCGGTTATTGATCCGAATATATAAATCTCTTTACATCCTTCCTCTAACAGTATTCTTTTTGCAATATCTACATCTTTCTTAATCCCAGCTGGTAATTGCTTTTGCATAATACTATTTTATTTCATTTTTCCTTTAGAGGCAAATATTTATTTTAATCATGCTTGCACAGATAGGAGCAGGATGCTCAGTCTCTGCCAACCTATACCGGAAATCAATAAGATTGAAGGGTTTTAGGATTTCTTCTACCGTACCTTCACATACTTTCAAAAATGTTCATTATGCTTCCATATCAATCTAATCCCCGATAAACACAAAATAAACCCCTATTCCATGATAACCGCCTTGAATAATTTGACCCTCTAATTGTATACCTCTAATGAGCGGAGAGTAATAGACGTAAGGTTATTGGTGGAGAGTAAAAAAACGGACGGTAATAAACGAAAGACAATGGAAAAACGGCAATAGACGGAGGGTGTATGATTCAGTTTTTCGATGTTTCTAAAAGCTATGATAACGGAAGGGTTGAAGCTGTTAAGAACCTATCCATGGAAATAGAAAGCGGGGAGCTTTTCGGTTTTCTTGGCCCCAATGGGGCAGGAAAGACTACCACAATAAAGATGATGACAGGGCTTCTTAAGCCTGATTCGGGAAGGATAACTATCAATGGAATCGACATACGGGAAAAACCCCTTGAGGCTAAGAGAATAATCGGCTATGTGCCGGATGAACCTGTCTTCTATGAGAAGATGAGGGGTATCCAGTTTTTGTCATTCATAGCTGATGTATTTGAAATTCCACCAGAGAAGAGGTCTGTAATCTATGAACTTGCAGAGTACTTCGAACTGAAAGAGGCTTTAAACGACATCGTATCCTCATACTCCCACGGTATGCGGCAGAAGCTTGCAATAATTGCATCCCTTATTCATGAACCCGAGGTGCTTATCTTGGATGAACCGATTGTTGGGCTGGATCCAAAGGCTTCCTTCCGCCTTAAGGAGAAGCTAAGAAGTTACTGCAATGAGGGTCGGACTGTCTTCTTCTCCACCCATGTTATGGAGGTGGCGGAAAAACTCTGCGACAGGGTAGGGATAATTGGAAAGGGAAGCCTGATAGCCGCAGCTCCCTTGAGTGAACTTAGAAGGGATAGCGGAGAGAGGAGTGCAAGCCTTGAAAGAATCTTTCTTGAACTCACAGATTCATTAAAGGATGAGGGCCACGATTATGAACTCTAAATCTAACTCTGCCGGTACAAAAGGTGCGGGAGCTAAATCTGCGGGAGCCAACTCTGCCGGTGCACAAGGTGCAGGAGCTAAACCTGCGGGCGAAAAAGCCACAAAAGGTGCAAAAGGCACACAAGGTTCACAAGGTACAAATGCAAAACCTTTAGGTGCCAAAGCCGCAAAAGGCGCGGGCACAAAAGCCGCAAGAATCCCCAAAATCCCCAAAGCCCTTCTCATAGTAAAGGCAATAATACTGGGAACGACATGGCTCTCGCCAGGTGGAAGAAAGGAAAGCTTCAGAAAGGAAAAGATTTGGGTTTTCCTTATGGCGGTCGTAGGAATCGCAGTCGGCGGAAGCACCCTCATAGGAATGCTCTACCTGCTCTACATGCGCATCTTTATTCTTGGAATCAATCTGGGTAGCCCCCAGCTTGTCATATTCTACGGTATCCTTTTAAGCTGGATGCTGATTTTTTTCTTCGGCATTCCCATCATTCTGTCCGTCCTCTACTACTCTGAAGACACCGCCATCCTTATACCACTACCCCTGAAAACCCGTGATATCATCACCGCAAAGGCCATGGTGATATATCTTTACCTCCTGCCGATTCACCTTGTAGTCTTTCTTCCAGCCGTGGTTGTCTTTGCAAGGGCTCTACGATTTTCAACCGGTATCCTGGTATCGACACTCTCGGCTACTCTATTCGGGCCGCTCATCCCCATGGCTCTCGGTTTGCTCTTTGTCTTTCTGATCTCCCGCGCCGTAAATGTGGCTCGATACAAAACAGCCTTTGAGCTCCTCGGCATGGTAGCAGGCCTCTTCGCCATCCTTGCACTTCAGGCTTTCCTCTCCCGCGCCATGAACGGTAACGTCGGTAAAACCTTTGCAAGCCTGAACGAGCTTCCCGACATCTACAGCCAGCTCTCGCGCCTGCTTCCTCCCATTAACTGGTTTTCGGAAACTTTCACTACAACCGGTTCTCCTATGTATCTGTACTCAATTCTATCATCCCTTATATTGATTCTTGCCGCCCTTCTACCCCTCCACGCAACGTACATGGGCGATTTTTCCAGGCGAAGCGAATCACCTGCCAAGGGTCTGAAACGGGGAGGTTTCAGGCTCGTCTCCGCGCTTTTTCAAAGAGTTCAAAGAGAAAAAGCGCCCCCCTCCGGAACGCTTGTAACCTCGAAAATACCCCTTCCGGCAAAGGGTTTAACGGCAAGCCTCATATTAAAGGAGTGGAAAATCCTCGTATCAAATTCCACCTTTATTTTCGAAGCTGTCGGTGAGGTACTGTTGGTGCCGATTCTTCTTGTGATCTTCAAGTTTGTTTCACCCGGAAATGTGATAGGCACATTGAACCTCTTTATATCCCAGTCGAGCGTAAGCGGCCTCCTGGTTTTTGGAGTGCTCGCGCTTATGATGGCATTAAACGGCGTAGCTGCAACGAGTGTCTCGAGAGAGGGAAAGAGTTTCTACTTAAGCCTTGCACTTCCGATTTCAGGCAGGACGCATATAGTATCAAAATGGCTCTTTCAGCTTCTCCTTTTCTATCCCGCATACATAATGGATACCGTACTTATCTACCTGTTATTCAGCCTGCCTGTAAGCGCTCTCTTCTATATAGTGCCCGGAGGATTCTTTCTTATAACGCTGGCCTTTTCTATAAATATATACTTTGATTTAAGAAGGCCGATTCTGAACTGGACTCATCCCCAGCAGGCGATGAAACAGAACATGAATGTACTTGCAGGTTCTGCTTCCAATATAGTGGCCTTTGGATTGATTGGTTTTATCGGTTACCTCCTTGTTAAATCGGGAGTACCTTCATTCATGGCAGGACTGGTGCTTCTTTTTATAGCCCTGTTTGCAGCTGTTGTTATATTCAGGCTGGTAACAAACTATGCTGAAAAACGTTACCAGTTCGAGCTTGAAGTGTAATTTTATACTAAAGCAACCATGTCCTTTTTACAAAGTGTAAGCTGATCCAACCTTTCTATAAGATATGGGTGTATGATAGTAGAAATTAGTCATACATTAGCTTACCAGGAGGAGTAGGAATTTCTCTTCCAGCGGATTTTACAGTTTCTATCCATTCTTCGATTACAATTTGTACGTTTTTTAAGGCTTCTTCATAGGTAGGCCCATCAGCCATACATCCCGGAAGTTCAGGTAGTTCAGCAATAAATGCATTATCTTCATTGCTCCAATATATGATTACTTCATATTTATATTTACTCATTTCTCTCCTCCGGTTTGTAATTTAATTGATTTATTCAAGGTTTTTGTAGGTAGTAGCTAAATAGGACATATTCCATTGTTTCCCTGAATGAAATATGATAATAGATTAATTACCATATTGCTTCATTGGTTTTAAAATGAGGAGAGAAATGGATGTCTGAGTTGATCATTATAAATTCGATACTGGCTCAGCAAGAATATATAATGATACACCAATAATAACAGGAAACTTTTTTATAAAAAAAGATAATTTATACTGCAGGGGAATTTGGTTGTGATGAGGGAAGCCGTATACTTATTTGCAGGAGGCTTTCCTGTGATATGGAAATTCCCTTTGAATGGTCAGTGTTTCGCTTGGGAGGGGGTGATTTCAATATATACTATGTAAATGATAGTGATACGATTTATAGAAGTTCACATGCAATGTCAGATGACTATAGTGACATAGATACTGACCATTTTCCCATTAGTGAGTTATGGAAAACTTTCGAGAGAAGAAAAGATGTTGTGGCAGTTGCGCATGTTGGGGGAAGGGCTTAGTGATGATCATACAGGAAAGTTGGGGTTAGCATATCCGAATCGGGCAAACAAATCAGTTGCCACATTTGATGTAAAGGCTGGCTTAGGATGTCATCCATACTGGGTGCGCGTCTGTCAATTAAACGGAGGTCAAGCCTGGTCGAGTCCTATTTATATAAATTGTATAGACAAGAAATAACAACTCTCACCGGATTATCCACCGGATTACTTAATTTCAACCTCAGGTCCCTTCTGGTTTAAAAGTTCATCCTTCCTGCAGTGCAGCAATTTCGATGCCGCAGCAAGGCCTGACTGGATAACACCTGCAACCCCGTGACTCACGGTACTTGCCCCGCAGAGGTACAAACCATCAATCTCCGATTTTACGTTGAATGCAAAGGGCCCAACCTGGTTTTTTGTCTTTGCAATCCCATACAGGTTGCCGTAGGTAGTGTTTAAGAAGTGTAGATTGGTAAGTGGGGTGCCAAGATTTTTCATTACCACGTGATTGCTTAGACCGGGGATTCTTTCATCGAGAGCCTTCAGCATCTTGGACATAAGAAGCTCTTTAGTCTTTTCATATTCGGGGGGCCTCGAACCATGCCGACTGTTTACCCATTTTCTGAAAGGTGCAAAACTTACAAATGTAAATACCTCACATGTGTGTATGCCATTCTTCACTTTTGAAGGATCCTTAAGGCTTGTTACATTCAAAAAGAAGGAAAGCGGTTTATTTGCCTTCATTATGTAATCGGTCATTCCCAATCTGTAAATCGAATCGACATCCTCATTATCGTAGAACCAGAAGTTTCCGGAATCGAGCCCTGCTTCCTGCAAATCCATATCTACTGCCAGAAAGAGTGAAAGCCCGGATACAGAGTATTTAACCCTGTCCAGTTTCCTTCTTAGCTTACCACTTAAGAATTCTCTGCCTATCAACTTTCCGAATGTAACTTCGGGGTCTGCATTGCTTACCACATACCTGCTTGTTATTACTCTCCCGTCAGCCAGCTTAACCCCGCCTACCTTTTTCCCATTTAGAATGATTCTTTCCACCGGTGCATTTAAAAGTATTTCGCCGCCTGCCCTCTTTAACGCCCTTATCAGTGCCCTTGGTATCGCATGGCCTCCGCCGGCCGGGTAGTATCCACCGTTCAGGTAGTGATTTGTGATACCTGCATGAACAAAGGCAGATACCTGTGAAGGGGGAAGTCCGTGGTCACCACTCTGCCCTGAGAGAACACCCTTTAGAAAAGGATCAGAAATATACTTTTCAATCAGGTCTTTTCCTGAACGCAATCCCCATTTAAGAGTTTTCATTGCATCAAGAGGCTTCATTTTGTGTGGAGAGGAATCTCCCATAGCGGTAAGTGATTCTATCATACCGGATACGGTATCTATATAATTCTTTATACCCTTTTTCTCTTTCGGAAATTGATCTGCAAGATACTCTATAAGGTTTTCCTTACCCGCAGGAAAATCGAATCTTCTTTCTCCCAGAAAAATGTGGTCGTATCCCTTTGGATTCAGTTCATAAAAGCTGATCTCACCTGAAATCCCCAGGCCCTCCAGTATCTCTCTTAACGAACCGCCCTTATTGAGCTCGCCCACATAGTGGACCCCGGGAGAAAAAGTAAAACCTTCCAGAGAGAAACTATGACACCAACCGCCCGGCACCTCATGCCTTTCACATACGAGAACTTTCATTCCAGCCTGTGCCAGTGCCACAGATGCAGTTAAGCCTCCTGCTCCCGAACCAATAACAATTACATCAAAATCCTTTTTCATCGATAAATTCCCATTACTGAAATAATAAAAAAATTATCCATGTTAATCAAATTGCATCGGATAATGGACATCCATTTCAGCTTTGTCAAGGTTCATGTTATTTCCCTAAAACTAAACCAGCAGAAACTGTGAACTGAAACTGCTTCAACGGATAGGGCTGGAATTGAGTTGCAGGTGGAGGTGAATTGAGAGGCCAGTAGCTCAATTTCCCCGTTATGTAGAGCATACGTATCCTGAGTGAAAGTCCTGCAGCAAAATAATTCACTATGGAAAGGCCAAGTATATTATTATGGTCGGGACAGTTAAGGTTTCCAGACTCAATACAGTTTGTCTGATCCATGGGGTTATCATCCGGGTTTAAATCAACCCTGCCTGCAGCTCCTATACCGGCTTCGATGAAGGGATCGAGAAGATACCAACTCTTTGCAAAATGATATCCGATATTTATTGTGCTTATCCAATCAAAGGCCCAATTCCAGTTAAGGTTAGGATCTATACTCTCTGTTCTGTTGAACATGAGTAGAGAACTAATCCCGAAACCAATTCTATCTACCTTCAAACCAAATTCGATACCGGGTTTGAAATTTACACCTTTATCTATCTCGTTAACAATATCTTTTACAGTGGGTGAATCTACAAAACCAACACCAATAATTGCTCCGAATTTGGCACTCGTATTTAATGCTGAAACAGATACCGTTACCATACCTAAGATTGCTAAGGAAATAAGAAACTTTTTCATTACTCACTCCACATTTTAAGGCACAAATTTATTACACCTTTTAAAAATATTATATCTCATTAGGATGAAAAAACAAATATTAGAATCTCAATTTGCTTTAGAGAAACTTCATAGCTGCCATTACAAAGGTTAACAACACTGTAACTATTGTAGGTATAAACCAGCTCATAAAACCGATACGCTTGTTTAAATCCTCGAATCGCTTGTCAACCTGCTCAAAACGCTTGTCGATTTGTTCGAAACGTTTATCAACGGCTTCAAAACGCTTGTCCATGTTGTGATACATTTCTTCGAATCGTTTGTCAACCTGCTCAAAGCGTTTGTCAATTTGTTCGAATCGCTTGTCAACGGCTTCAAAACGCTTGTCGATTTGCCGAAAGCCTTCCTTCATTGTTTCGGCAAGAATCTTTATGTCACTCTTCATTTCCGTGAACTGCCTGTTTGCATACTCACGTTCCATTACATTTTCAATGAGCAGAGAGATAGTTCTCTTGAGGGCTTTTCTATCCTTGACCTCAAAGGCTTCTGAGAATTCTTCTTCGAGAATCTCGATAATATTATCCATGAACACCTCCTAAATAATAATACGATTACACAATTGTATAAAGGGAAATATTGCTATTTTGATTGTACGGTTCTAATACAATAAGTTTCTAAAGATATGGTTGAACTCAGATTCCTGTTCAATCTGCAGGCTGTGGCCGCCTCCATTTAAAACGATGAAGGTCCCCTTAGGATAATGTTCCAGTATTGGGAAAACATCCTCATATCCCACAACAGAGTCCTGCCTTCCTGTAAGAATGACAGTCGGTCCTTCAAAGTTATCGAAGTATTTCCCTTGGTCATACTTATCGAATGAGAAGACATAACCCTCCTTGTAGTATCTCCTGATAAAATCATTATCCACCTCCACCAGGGCAGGTTTGATTTCTTTTAGATACCTCTCCCATGTGTACCTGTTCTGGATTACAAAGAAGTCCTCAAAGTCTTTAACCTCAGACTTTGAAAGCTGGTTCATAAACTCAGAATCATGCTCAAGAACGGTATGAGGGGTGAGTTTTCTACGCCTCTTGTCCGGTATAACTACCGGACATAAAAGAAAGAGTCGATCTACCTGTTTTTCTCTCTTTGCTGCAACAGCCCTTGCAAGGTATCCACCGTATGAATAACCGACAAGTATGAAATCTTCATCACCCACTATTTTATCTATAAAAGACAGAACAAAACTTAGCATTTCATCTGCGCAGGAAATTTTATCCGCTCCTTCGCTTGTTCCCATGCCAGGAAGGTCAAAGTATATTCGCTTCCATTCATTATCTGCATTGTCTATCTTTGAAAATACTGGTTCTATGCAACCCTCCATTACTCTGTGATCAAGCCCGTAGCCATGAATATTGACAATAGGTTTACCCTCTCCATGCTGCCAGTAACTTGTTTTAATACCCATTATTTCTAATTCCATCTTTTAAGTCTCCATTAACAGCTTCTATAGTAGGTTTTATAATAGCCCCTAGGCCAAAATATACATCAATCATATACATCCCGGTACGTCTGAAACTCCCCTTACCCTTCTGCTTACCCGTATTATCCTTTCAAAGTCATCCCTGGAAACATCTTCCGGTACTCCGCCTGAATCCATGAAAATGTATCTTGCATATCTCTTTCCCAATTCTGCCATATGCAAAAGATAGTCATTTTGATTAACTTCATTCCAGTACCAGAACTTTGTGGGAAAGCCACCTACCACGACAAAATCCCTGCTGTAGTTTTTTAGTACCTCCTCTATGTCCCATCCCTCCTCTGGGTCAAAGGGGTTTATAAAATCGAAGCCGCAATCTATAAAATCCTCTATGATTTGCGCATTGGCACCGTGGGTGTGAAAATGCACAAACCCTCCCAACTGATGAACCCTCTCTACCAGGTTCTTATGCCACGGTTTTATGAATGTCCTGTAATGTTCCGGTGATACAAGAAGGCTCTCCTTTGAACCGAGATCGTCACAGAAGGCTATGCAGTCTGCCCCTACCTTAATCATCATTTCTGCAGCAGTTATATTCCACTCTCCAAGTTTCCTAAGCATCGCATCAATAAGTTCTGGGTTTGTTATGAAGGAAATCAGAACTTCCTGGTAATCCATTAGAAAATAGTGAAGCCCCGAAAAGAAACCATTCAAAGATCCCATAACGAACTCACCCCTGCTCTTAAGATAACCGGCATCCTGGGTAAAACCCTCGTAACGGCGAGGATCAGACGGATCCGGAAGCACAAGGGCCTCTAAGTCTTCCATGGATTTAACGGGATGATTGTAGCTGTGATAGAAGAACGGATTGAATTGAATCTTTGCAAGGACACCGGTCTCGAATTGGACGATGATTCCGTTGTCTGAGTATTCCTTTACTCTAACGAAGAATTCTCCCGGGCCTCCGTGGCCAAAGGAAATGTTTGCCCCCTTTCCAAGGCAGGAAAAACAGCGGCCTGTATATTCATTAAAGGCTATCAATTTGTCCAGCTGTTCCTTTCCCATTGCCGAGGTATCATATTCATCTGACACGTCGTACCACCACATGTTGTCGTAATGGCAGTATTCCGGTGTAAGCCGTTTTGCGGTATCGCTGTTAAAGAAGCTCATCCAGTGCTGTGGTACCGGTAATCCCCTTTCACCTTCTAAAATCCCCCTAATCCATTCACTCCGTGTCATAGTAAGTAAAATCCCTTCAGATTGAAATCAGGTTTTATTTTAGCACACTTTGATGATATATTTTAGGTGCCTGCAAAATGATAGGTCTGGTTGATAGGGCTATATGATAAGTCCGGGTAATAGAAGCAGGTGCCAGTTAGAGGTTAAGGCTTGGGTGACGGAGCTGGGCGTAGAGTAAGGTACCGGTCAGGAGGTATGGATACGAAAGAGGATAAGAGAAAGATAGTTACGGCGGAAAATATCAGTTTCTGCTTTGGTGTCCAGAAATCTCTGGAAAGAATAGATGATATACTGAAAAGCGGGAAGTATAAGAATGTCTACATGCTTGGAGAGCTTATCCATAATGTACAGGTGATTTCAGAGCTGAAGAAGAAGGGTGTTACTATAATAGAAGATATCAATGATATTCCCGATATACCCCCTAAGAGCATAGTTATTATACAGAGCCACGGAGTTGGGCCTTCCGTTTATAAGAAACTGGAGGGAAGGAATATCCTCTATATGGATTCAACCTGTATCCTTGTAAAGAAGATTCACAGGGCTATCTCTCGGTTGGAGAAAGATGGCTACTATCCCGTGATTCTCGGAGACCCTGAGCATACAGAGGTTAAGGGTATTGCAGGATATGTAAGGCAAAAACCAATCATCATTGAGAGCGTTGAGGATATCAATCCTAATGATTTTGGGGGCAAGGAAAGGGTTGGAATCGTCATGCAGTCCACCTTTTTTCTGGAGAGGGTGGAAGAGATTGTAGGTAGAATCCGGAGTCTTGTTAAGGAAGTTAAGGTTGTAGATACCATCTGTCAGCCTACCAAGGCAAGGCAGAGTGAGATAGACGAGAAGTCAAAGCTTTTCAAGTCCGTGGTTGTGGTAGGTTCCAAGGGAAGTTCAAATACAAAGAAGCTCTACCATATTTCAAGGGCAAACAATAAGAATACTTTTTTAGTATCGTCGGAGGAGGATGTCTGGAAATATGATTTTTCAGGCCTTTTCCCCCTCTTCCTAATTTCGGGAGCATCATCACCGCATTATCTCGTAGAAAGTATAAAGGCTGAGATATTAAAGAGTGTGCACCCTTTCTACAGGTTTTCAAGGAGATACACAGGTCAGGTGGAGGCTGAAATAGAGGCTTTGCTGGATGAGAGTATTAAAGAGAACAGTGGTATGGAGATTAAAAAAATTCTTAAGGCTTTAAAGGAGTTTATCCTTCGTCCCGGCAAGAGAATAAGGCCGCTTCTTCTTATCTGGGGATATCTTGCCTGGAGAGGAGATGAAAGAAAGCTTAAAGAGGCTGTAAAGGCCGCTGCCATTGTGGAGATGATGCATGCCTTTCTTCTCATTCACGACGACATAATGGATAATGCCGATCTCAGGAGAGGCGGAAAATCATTTCACCTGATGATGAAGGATAATTTTTCTTTCCTTACGTACAATGAAAATATCGGTCGTGATATTGCAATTACAGTAGGTGATATCCTTTTTGCCCTCTCCGTGGAGGCTATTGCCAGCCTAAAGATAGCACGGAAAGTAAAGAATGATTTTTTAGGCTACTTTGGAAGATGTTACTTTTTGACGGGCGTTGGTCAGGTTTATGACCTGTTGGCATCGCAGCCGAAGGCTATGGACAGGGTTACTGCTGAGGATAGGAGGGGGAAGGTTTCCTGGGCGGAAAGAATCAATCTATTGAAAACGAGTTACTATACGATTTACTACCCAATTCTAATGGGGGCGGCGCTTTCGGGCGGGTTAGTTGAAAGGCGTGGTGAAGGTTATAAAAGTGTGAAGCAGGCTAAGGAGGCTATCGAGGAGATGGCAATTCCCCTGGGAAAGGCATTTCAAATGAGAGACGATGTTATAAGCATCTTCGGTGATACAGAGAAAACGGGGAAGCCCGATTCTTCTGACATACTGGAAGGAAAAACCACTGTGTTAATAGAAGAAACTTTAAGGTCTCTAAAGGGGAAGGAGAGAGAGGAGTTTGAGAGACTTTTTGTCAGGAAGAATAAGGGAGAAAGGGAGGTTGCGTTAATCAGGGAGGCTATTGCTGAGTCTGGTGCTCTAAGCAGGGTTAGACGGGAAACGGAGAAGCTTTTTAAGGAGTCGAGGGAAAAGCTTTCCCTCTTAAAGGTTCCGGATGACTATAAGAAAATCGTTGCTGATTTGATTGATATATTGAGTGATTATTGAAAACAATATATTGACATTAAGCCTTATGTCATGGTTATGATATGACTCGCAGTATTATATTACTGTTAAATTAATATAGGTATACCAATGCAGGAAAAAAAATTAGATGATTTAAAAGATATTATCAATTCCATGGGAAGCCTTCTCATTGCCTTTTCCGGAGGTGTTGACAGTACCTTTTTGTGCAAGGTTGCTTTTGATTTACTGGGTGATAAAGCCCTTGCCGTAACAGCAGTATCTCCGACTTATTCGAAAACAGAGTTTAAAGAAGCAAGAGAACTTGCAGAAGAAATAGGCATAAAGCACGAGATAATCGACTCCAATGAGCTGGAAACCCCTGGTTTTGCGGAAAACACACTTGACAGATGTTACTACTGTAAAACAGAACTTTTCTCAAGGTTAAGAGAACTTGCCGATATTTACGGATTAAAATACGTTGCTGATGGTTCCAATTTCGATGATCTTAATGATTATCGGCCCGGTATGAAGGCTGCATCTGAACTGAATGTTAGGAGCCCTCTAAAAGAGGCCGGTTTGACAAAGGAAGATATAAGAATCCTGTCAAAAAGAATGGGGCTTAGAACATGGAACAAACCAGCCTTCGCCTGTCTCGCCTCTCGATTTCCCTATGGAATGAAAATAACAAGGGAAAATCTCACTATTGTGGAAAAGGCCGAAGAGTTTCTGAGAGAATTGGGGATAGAACAGCTACGGGTAAGGCATCATGGTGATATAGCTAGAATTGAGGTTCTTTCAAGTGATATGCCTAAATTAATTGAAGATGTAACCAGAGAAAGAATCATCGATAGATTCAAAGAGCTTGGTTATACATATATTACGCTTGAACTCGCTGGATATAGAATGGGGAGCATGAATGCCGGTAAAAGTTACAGCAAACCCCGCAAACTTAAATAATTTGCCTCTATGGTTTTCTCTATATCCTTATGATCATGGGCGGTAGATACGAAGGATGCTTCAAACTGGGATGGCGCTATATATATTCCATTCTCAAGCATTTTTTGAAAGTACATTGAAAACAGTTTGGTATTCGAGGTAACAGCCGTGTTGAAATCATGAACCTTCTGGTCCGTGAAAAAAAGGCTCATCATTGATCCGACCCTGTTGAGTGAAAAATTTAAATGTAACTTTTTCATATTTTCTTTGAAGCCTTCTTCCAGGAGTTTTGATTTCTTTTCCAGTGCAGGATATATGTTGTCTTTCCTCAAGACAGACAAAGTTTCGTACCCCGCTGCCATTGCAAGGGGATTTCCTGAAAGAGTTCCTGCCTGATATACAGGTCCCTCAGGAGCGAGCTGTTCCATGTATTTTCTCTTTCCGCCGAATGCCCCAACTGGTAATCCTCCGCCAATTATCTTGCCAAGACAAGTAATATCAGGATCAATCCCATACAGCTCTTGTGCACCACCCAGAGCAACTCTGAAACCGGTGATTACCTCGTCGAATATTAGAATAATGTTTTCTGCCTTGGTAAGGTCCCTTAAATCTTTTAAAAAATTCCTTCGCGGCGGGATAACGCCTGCATTTCCCATAATAGGTTCAAGAATTATTGCCGCAATCTCTGATTTGTTCGAGTCGACAAGTTTCTCTACGGATTCTATGTCATTAAAACGAGCAATAAGGGTATCCTGTGCAGTATGTTCAGTAACACCCGGACTTCCCGGAATGCCGAAGGTGAGGAGTCCGGAACCGGCCTTGATAAGAAAGCTGTCCCCATGACCATGATAGCAGCCCTCAAATTTGATTATTTTACTTTTTCCGGTATAACCTCGTGCAAGGCGAAGGGCACTCATAGTTGCTTCTGTACCGGAATTAACCATGCGTACAAGTTCTATCGACGGATAAATTTGAGTAATAAGTTCAGCCATCTTGATTTCAATTTCAGTATTTGCTCCGAAACTCGTACCCAGATGTGCATATTCGGTGAGCCTTTTAAGAATACGCGGGTCTGCATGACCTAATATAAGCGGTCCCCATGAGCATACATAATCGATATACTCATTCCCGTCGACATCAAATATTCTTGAGCCTTTACCCCTCTGTATGTATAGGGGATTCATCCCGACAGACCTGAAGGCACGAACCGGACTATTGACGCCTCCCGGGATTACTTTTCGAGCTCGTGTGAAATAGGTTGAAGATTTCTCGAAATTACTATTCAACAAAATATTTTACCCTCTCTTTCTTAAACTCTTTTATGCTGAATAAAGCCAGATAATCCTTGCTTTTGATTTTCATGGCCATTTCCTCTATGAGAGGAAGGCATTCACTTCGCTCTCTCTTATGAACCATGGCAAAGAGTGAATACTGCCATTCGGGATAAGTTTTTCGCTGGTAACAGTGTGATATTTCACGGTACTCTGCAAGGCACCTTCCTGCTTCGACGATTCGATCCTCAGGAACGCGGAAGCAGGCCATTCCATTTGCATGAAAACCGATTTTTCTGTGTCTTAAAACAGCTGATATTCTTTTAATTACACCTGTTTTTTTTAATTTACTTATGTGTGATAGGAGAGATTGTTCTTCGGTGCGCAATTTCATGGCAATCTCTTGCCAAGGTGTTTTTACAATTGGCAAACCTTTCTGCAAAAGCACAACTAGTTTTCTGTCAAATTCTGAAAGTGTAATAGATTTTTTGTGTTGACTTAACGCATGGTTAGTTTGATACAACTGTCTGCCCGTTAGAGGAAAGTGAACACCTATTTTAAATGTTTTTATTGCTGGCAGAATGATATATTTAACAGTGTCTATTCCATCGAAAAGCTTTCCAATCTCATTTTCAAAATCATAGCTTTGTTGTACGGTAAGGGTAAACCAGATATTGTAGTCATTATCTCGGAGATAATTGTGACTGACACCGGGATGACTGTTAATTCGTTCTGCGACAGTAGTTATATCATCCTCTTCGGCTCTTACAGCAACAAGTGTGCTTTTATAACCAAGTGCAGCCGAGTTGAAAATAGCAGATAATTCCCTGATTATACCCTGTTTTAAGAAATGGCGAAGCTTCTCAATTACTACCTCTTCGCTCATGCGGCATCTCTTCCCGATATGAGCATATGGATGTGAAACAAGAGGGATATTTAATTGAATCTCTTCCAGCAATAGTTTCTCATTCTCTTTTAAGTTTTGTTGTAGATTACTTTCCATCTTCGCTATTATGTTCTACCTTTCATATGTTTTATTCTATGTCTCTCTTACCATATCAGTTCATAGATACTTTACGCCGGGATGCCAAAGGTTGATACACACAGTAAGGTTCTTCATCGAGATAGTTGCCTGTTGTGGCGAATGCACGTGCCCTGCAACCGCCACATACCCGTCTATATTCGCATATTCCGCATCTTCCGTTGTAACCGTCGATATCTCGCATTTTTAAGAAAAGTTCGGAAAATTCCCAGATCTTTCGGAAATCATAGGACTCCTCTCTCAGATCACCGGCCTTTTCTTCGAGGAAACCGCAAATTTGAACCCGGCCGGTATTGGAAATAAATGCGAATGATTGTCCACCGAGGCATCCTTTTGTCATTGCACTAAGGCCATGGGTTTTTGCTGTTACCTTTATACCCCTCTCTTTTTCCTTCTGTCGAAATATTCTGTAATAGTGTGGAGCGCAGGTTGGTTTGAGCTGAATGGGAGCCTCCCGGCTCTTTTCATATATCCAAGTGAGAAGTTTTTCGTATTCCAGAGGATCTATTTCGTAATCCGCAAGATCTTTCCCCCTTCCTGTGGGAACCAGCAAGAACGGATGATACCCGACTGCTCCAAGATCGATTGCAAGTTGAAGCATTTTGTCGATTTGAAAATAATTGAGTTTTGTAATAGTTGAGTTTATCTGAAATTCAAGTCCAATTTCCTTTGCAATATGTGCTGCTTTGATTACCGCATCAAAAGAACCGTCAATCTGCCGGAAAGAATCATGTGTTTTTGCATCACCCCCGTCAATACTAAGGCTTATCCGCATGATACCGGATTCTTTCATTTTACGCGTGTTATCGTGATTCATAAGCAACCCGCAAGGTGCCATTACCATTCTTAAGCCAAGTTTTGTCCCATATTCTGCAATCTGGTAAATATCGCTTCGTGCCATTGGCTCGCCACCGGTTAGAATGATAATTGGTTTAGCGAAGGAAGCAATATTTTTTAAAACCTTGAAGCATTCCTCTGTGGAAAATTCACCGGTAAACTCCTTATTTGCTGCCGAAGCTCGACAATGCTTGCAATTGAGCGGGCACCGTTTTGTTACCTCCCATGCGATAAGCCTTGGCATGTGTTTCAAGTGTGTTCCATTCATAACCTTAATTTACCTTCTTTCATGAATTAAGCAGTTTAGCCGCATCTTTTGCGAAATAGGTAAGAATAATATCTGCTCCGGCTCTTTTTATAGAGTAAAGTATTTCCATCATGACCCTTTCACCATCTATCCAGCCGTTCAGTTCCGCAGCTTTTACGCATGCAAATTCTCCGCTTACATTGTAAGCTGCAACAGGCACATTAAACCTGTTTTTCACTCTGTAAATTATATCGAGGTATGATAATGCAGGTTTTACCATTACAATATCGGCTCCCTCCTTGATATCAAGCTCTACCTCTCGCAACGCTTCTGCTCCGTTTCCGGGATCCATCTGATAACCCCTTCTATCACCGAATTTCGGGGGCGATTCGGCAGCGTCCCTGAAAGGACCATAGAATGAAGATGCGTACTTAGCCGAATATGACATGATAGGGATATTGCTAAATCCGTTCTCATCAAGGATCTTTCTTATGGCACCTACTCTCCCATCCATCATATCAGATGGTGCTATAATGTCAGCACCGGCCCTTGCGTGAGACAATGCCTCTTTCGCAAGAAATACAAGAGTTTCATCATTGTCAACAGTACCGTTTTTGATAATGCCACAGTGACCATGGCTGGTATACTCACACATACATACATCCGTAATCACAAGAAGGCCCGGTACCTTTTCCTTGATAGCTCGTACAGCTCTTTGAATAATTCCGTTATCTGCATATGCTTCGGAACCAAGCTCATCTTTTTTTTCGGGAATTCCGAAAAGTATCACGCCTGGAATTCCCAGTTCTCTTGCTTCCGTACATTCCTTAACCAATTGATCGATAGAAAGCTGGTAATTACCCGGCATTGACTTGATTTCCGTTCTTATATTCTCCCCCGGGCGTACAAAGAGCGGAAGGATAAAGTCATCAACAGAAAGATTCGTCTCTCTGACAAGTCTTCTTAGGTTTTCATCTTTTCTTAGTCTACGCATTCTTACAATAGGAAAACTCATATTACCTCCTGTTAATTGTTGATTCCGATTTCCTCATCGGTAAGATAACAGGCCGGATCTTCCGCCCAGATATCCCCGGTTACCGCTTCTGCCCTTACCCTGAAATTTCCACCACAAACATCCAAATACTGGCACTTTGCACATCTTCCCTTTACATACAACTTTTTATTCTTAAGTTTTTTCATTAAGGGATCTGACATATCTGTCCATATTTCACTAAAGGGACGCTCCTTGACATTTCCAAATGAATGATGTCTCCAGAACTGATCAGCATATACGTTACCGTCCCAGCTTACACATCCAATACCGTGCCCTGAACTGTTTCCTCCGTTCATTTTTAGAAGTTCAAGTACCTCACGGGCCCTTTTGGGATTTTCCTTCAGTAACTTGATATACAGGTATACACCATCGGCATGGTTGTCTACCGTGAGTACCTCAACCTTTTTACCACGGCGGTGTAGATCTGCCGTTCTTTCTATAATCAGGTCAACGATATCTCTTGTCTGCTCTTTTGTGAGGTCTTCATCTATGAGCTGTGATCCCCTTCCCGAATACACGAGATGGTAAAAGCATATTCGCCTGATATCTTCTTTTTCCAGAAGATCAAAAATTCCCGGTACATCATTAACATTTCGTCTGTTAATAGTAAACCGCAGTCCTACCTTTATGCCCATTTCCCTGCAGTTGCGAATTCCTTTAAGGGCCCTCTCGAATGAGCCCTTTACTCCCCTGAAATTGTCGTTGGTTTGTCCTATACCATCGAGGCTTACGCCAACGTATGAGACGCCGATATCTTTTAGTTTTTCCGCGATATACTTGTTGATCATAGTTCCGTTCGTAGAAATAACAACGCGCATACCAAGGGCACGGGCATATTTCCCAAGCTCAAAGAGGTCTTTTCTTACAAGCGGCTCTCCACCGGAAAAAAGAATTACAGGTACACCAAAGTCTCCCAGATCGGATAGCAGCTTCTTTCCGTCTTCAGTAGTCATTTCGTCTTGGTAATCCATGCCGTCTGACTGTGAGTAGCAATGGACGCATTTTAAATTACACTTTCTTGTTATATTCCAGACAACAACGGGTTTTTTGTCCGATGAAAATTGAAGCATGTGAGATGGTAGTTTTTTCGATTTTCTTCCGTAGCGTAAAACATCGGATGGTTCTATGGTTCTGCAGTACAATTTTGATATTCCAATCATTTTTTACCCCCGTGAAATCCGAGTATCGCATTGACAAGCCCCGGTATGGTGTGTTCTTTTGCTTCAACATCTGGCAAAAAACCTGAATCACGAATGGTTTGTGAGGTTATCGGACCGATGCTGGCTATTTTAAAGTTTTTATCGCCTTTGTAGAGCTTAAAAAAATTCTTGACAGTGGAAGAACTGGTAAAAGTTACCCAGTCAATGCGCTGAGATTTTGTTTTCGTGTTCAATTCTTCTTCGTTCGATTCACTTGTAACGGTTTTGTAGCCTATGATAACAGTGCAGTCTCCGCCATGGAGTGAGAAAGTTCTTTGAATATGGTCTCTTGCCTTGTCGGAGCTTATTAGCAAGAATTTTTTATTCTTTACCTCGTAATGTTTAATGAATTCTTCCGTGAAACATTCTGCTACGTACTCTGTTGGGGTAAAATCAACTTTGAGATGAAATGATTCTATCTCCTTTTTTGTGGCAGGACCGATTGAGGCCAGCTTTATACCTGCCAGATTCCTTATATCATTTTTTCGAAGGAAACGTTCGAAAAAAGCGTGAACACCATTTACACTCGTAAAGATCAACCAGTTATAATTATGAATTTGCTCGATAGCGATATCGAGGGCATTATAATCATCGACTGGTTCAATGCGGATTACGGGAATCTCTATTGTTTCAGCACCAAATTCATCCAGCAATGCAGAAAGTTTTCCTGCCTGTCTTCTGCTTCGTGTAATTAAGATTTTCTTCCCGAATAAAGGTAGAGATTCATACCAGTTCAGTTTTTCTCTTAATGTAACAACTTCCCCGATAATAACGAGTGCCGGTGATTTTATCTTTTCCTTTTCAGCACATAGAGCAATATTGCCGAGAGTCCCGGTAACTGTTTTCTGATCGGGAAAGGTTCCATGATAAACGACTGCTACCGGCGTTTCTGCGCTCTTCCCGTATTCTATGAGAGTCTTGGCTATTACAGCTAGGTTTTTGACCCCCATGAAAATTACCAGGGTTCCCGTGGTTGCAGCAAGTTCCTTCCAATGGATGGCACTTTTTTCCTTAAAGGGATCTTCATGGCCTGTAACGAATGTAAGGGTTGAGTTAAATTCTCTGTATGTCAAAGGTATTCCTGCATATGCTGACACAGCAATTGCTGCTGTTATTCCCGGTATTATTTCAAAAGGTATATTGTTTTTTGCAAGTTCCAGAGCCTCTTCTGCACCTCTTCCGAAAATGAAAGGATCGCCCCCCTTTAGTCTTACAACGATTTTTCCTTCTTTGGCTTTTTCTATCATGAGTGTATTGATTTTCTCTTGTTCCAGGGTATGATTACCAGCCTTTTTACCGACGTAAATTATGTCAGCTTTTTCTTGCACATAGTTTAATAGCTTTTTATGAACTAGATAGTCATACAGTACAACATCAGCTTTCTCCAGACAACGAACCCCCTTAACGGTGAAAAGGCCGGGATCGCCAGGTCCAGCTCCAACCAGATACACTTTACCTTTCGTGATCACCCTTTATATTCTCCATTTCTTTGTTTTTCTTTAGTATTTCGTTACCGCCCGAAGCAAGTAATTTTTCAGCAAGTATTTTACCGATCTCCTCGGCATTTTCCTTATTTCCCGTTATGCTATCTCTTATTACATAGTTGCCATCGACTGTAGCTATCATACCGGTAATTTTTATTGAATCTCCGTGTAATTCACTGTATGCAGCCACGGGAGCACGACAGCCAGCATGGAGCCTTTTTAAAAAGCTTCTTTCAGCCCTAATCGAAGTCATACTCGCTTTGTGATTTAGCATTTTTATTGTTTCCATGATATCCGAGTCGTCCCGGCGTACTTCAAGTGCCACTGCACCCTGTCCAACGGCAGGAAGTACCACTTCGTGATTGATAATTTCGGAAATTCTGTTTTCATAGCCAAGTCTTTTTACGCCTGCATACGCAACAACGATGCCGTCGAGTTTCTCCTGAGAGAGTTTTTTAATTCTTGTATCAAGATTTCCGCGTAATTCAACTACTTTAAAATCATTGCGGAAATGGAGGAGCAGAGCCTTTCTCCTTAAACTGCTCGTACCGATTTTAGCACCACTTGGCAGGTTGCTAAGTCTATCCCCTTTCCCTCTTATCGTAATAAGGACATCACTGCTTACTTCCCGTGGCAGAACCGCTCCGATGACGAGATTCTCTGGGATTTCTGTTGGTAGATCCTTTGCACTGTGTACAGCAATATCTATACTTCCGCATAACAGGTTTTCTTCGATCTCTTTTGTAAAAAAACCTTTATCAGGCTGTTGAAACAGTGACATATCAGTGAATCTGTCACCGGTTGTTTTTATGGTAACAATCTCACATTCTTTGATTTCATCTTTACTTTCGAGCATGGTTTTTACCCAATTGGCTTGCCACAAGGCCAATTGGCTTCCCCGAGTGCCGATCTTAATCTTCATTGTCCTTGTTCTCCTCTAGCTGGAATATCTCCCGTACCGTGTCAAGGTGTATCGTTCCGAACAATGAATCTTCGTTATATTCCTTAATCTTAAGCAGTGGCAAACGGATTATCTTTTTCACTATGCTTTTGGTGAGTAGATCGATATTTTCCCAATCCTCTTTTCTAAAACGTTTCTTGTTAGCATTAACTACCTTTATCCTGATATTCTCAACCTTTTCCTGAAGGGCCTTTATTGTTGTTGTTACTCTTAAGCTGTTTTTCCAGTGTTGAAAATTGTTAACCTCTTCTTCTATTATCTGTTGAACTTTTTCTACTTCTGCGTTCCTCTTTTCAATATTCTTATCGATGACATTTTGAAGGTCATCGATTGAATAGAGAAAAACATTGTTAATGCTGCCAATCTCCGGATCAAAATTTCTGGGTACTGATATATCGATAATAAACAGGGGTTTATTATTTCTCTTCGACATGATCTTTTTAATAAGATCATAGTTAATAATGTAATCACGAGAGCTTGTTGAACTGATTACAATGTCAACCTTTGCCAATACTTCTGCAATTGCAGAAAGGGTAACTGCCTTTGCCTGTAATAGGGTTGCCAGGTTCTCTGCTTTGCTGAAAGTTCGGTTACTAATGAAAAAATTATGTATTCCTCTCTTCTTCATACATAGGGCTGTCAATTCCCCTGTTTCACCGGCGCCAATTAGGAGGACCGAACGGGAAGACAAATCCGCGAATATTTCTTTCGCAAGTTCTACGGCTGTACTGCTGACAGATACCGAACCCATCCCTATGTTAGTTTCTGTTCTGGCCCTCTTGCCTACCTTAAATGCCAAATGGAAAAGCCTATTTAAAATAATGCCGTTTGATCCTGTTTCACAACAGATGTTAAATGCGCTTTTTATCTGTCGCAGAATCTGATTTTCACCTACGATCATCGAATCAAGTCCTGCTGCAACCCGAAAGAGGTGGTGTACCGTGTCTATATTATGAAAAGAATAAAAATAGTCTCTTTTCGTGGGAAACGAAACACCTTTAAAATTAAGCATGAAATCCAGAATGAATTTTTCTCCTCTTTCGGGATCGCCATTTATAAATGCATATAATTCTGTTCTGTTACAGGTGGATAGAAGAAGGGCTTCCTGGACCATTGGTTTCTTAACTAATTCCTTTAACAGAGTACTTGTTTCCAGAGAGGAAAAGCTAAGTTTCTCCCTTACTGCAACAGAAGCCGTAGTATGGTTTAATCCTACAACTAAGAGGCCCATTTTTTTATTTCTTCCCTTAGTTTCTTTGCTTCATTTTGGTCTTTTTCTCCCATGGAAGCAAATGTGTATTTTTGTATGAGATTAGACAGGATCGTACAACGTTCCCTGCTATCCGGTATTCTTTCAAAAAGTTTCTTCCTGAGCTTGCCAAGACTTTCAAGAATCTCAGCAATTTCAGGTCCGTATAGTTTCGACAGTTCCTGTTTGATCTTTTTTGCGACTGCTGGGCTTTTCCCGTTTGTTGAGATAGCTATTTTCAAGTCGCCCACTTGATAAACTGCTGGCATGTAAAAATCACATAGCATTGGTTCGTCTGCGACATTGCACAGTATTCCTGCTTCCCGGGCAGCATTGGCAATCCATTGATTTGTTTCTCTGCTATCTGTAGCAATAATAACGAGGAAAGCATCTTTCAAATCTCTTTTTCTGAATTTCCTTTTTAGAACATGAAGGGATTTTTTCATTGCAAGAGCATCGAGATCCTTTGACAATACGGGGCTAATTATAGTGATACTGGCTTTTGATTCGAGTAATTTTTCTACTTTGTTTTTAGCTACGAGACCGCCACCTGCAACTATGCATTTCTTTCCGGCCAATTTCAAAAACACAGGATAAAGGTCGTTCATAATTATTTACCTTTTAAAATTAAATATGTTTTGAGCAAGAACATTTGCTTACGAAAAAGAAAAACCAATGTATTTAAAAATAATATATTTAAAAACTTCAAATTGCTACCTTACCTGTATGTTTTTGCCTATAGTTGTAGAATACTGTAGGCATTATTTCTTACTATTTATTTAGTTATTAACTTTTAAGATTTTATTTAATTGTGTCTAAAATTATCAGATATAATAAATTAAATCAAGTACTATAATAAAATTATACGAAAAATTATGTGAGAAGTGATTTTGACTTTGTATTTCAGGTTTTGGGTTATACTTATCTATGGGATTGTCTTAGTCTTGCTCTATTTGTTGATATCAAATATGTAATCTTGAATATCTCTCTGGATAAGTTCATAGACATTTATTAATGGTAGTTGTTTTTCCTCTGCAATTCTTTTACATTCTTCGTATTCAGGTGATATTCTTAAAAGATTCGCATCTCTATAGATGGCTTTGGCCTTTATCCTGCCAAGTCTTGTCTTAACAGTTATGCTTTTCCTATCAAGGATTTCACGAACTACATTCTGCCTCCTGATACCAAGGGTCGTCGTCTCTTTGAATATTATATCTTCAAGTGTCCCGCTATCTTCGAATTTGCAGAGTACGCTGAGTTTAGTGGCAGGCCTTCCCTTTTTCATAATGATACTTGTCAGATAGACATCGAGTGCTCCGTTTTCAAATAGGAGCGGTGAGAGGAAAGAATATATTTCAGGATTCATATCATCTATATTGGTTTCGAGAAGAAGAAGTTCTTCATGTCTGTAATTTGTAATTGACTGACTTTTTCCTTTAAGCACACGCAAAACATTTGGTATCGAATAGTTATTATCACCGCTTCCATATCCTATTCCTTCTATCCTCATGGGAGGGATAGGGGTAAACTGTGAGGCAATAGCTTTTATAATAGCTGCCCCGGTGGGGGTAACAAGTTCACCCCTTACGTCTGTTTGGTAGACAGGAATCCCCTTAAGGATTTCCAATGTGGCAGGGGCTGGTACAGGAATAGAGCCATGGGAACAATTTACGAAACCGCTTCCGAGATGAAGCGGGGAAGCGTATATATGATCCGGTTTAAGCAGAGAGATACAGATAGCAGTTCCGACAATATCGATGATAGAATCGATACCCCCTACTTCGTGAAAATGGATTTCTTCCAGAGGTATGTCATGAACAGTTTTTTCAGCTTTGGCTATATAGCGAAATATTTTTTTACTGAGAACTTTTATATCCTTTTCCAGATTGCTCTTGTCAATTATCCCTTCGATGTATTCCAGGTTCACATGTTGATGGTGATCATGGTAACCTCTTTCTGTAAGGTTAACTTTGAAATTAGTAGCGGTTATCCCATTGACTTTCTTCTTTTCAATACTGAGTTCATAACCATTCAATCCCAATTCCTCTAGTTGTTTCTTGAAAACATCTCTGTCTATTCCAAGATCGAGAAGAGCCCCAATTGTCATATCGCCACTGATACCTGATAGGCAATCAAAATAAAGAATTCCAGACATTCAATCTTTCCTTTCACAGAGCTGGTTTATAAGCGACGCACTATAACCGGCACCATAACCATTATCTATATTTACGACTGATACCCCTGCTGCACAACTGTTCAGCATGGTGAGAAGAGCAGCGAAACCACCGTAACCTGTACCATAACCATTACTTGTAGGTAGTGCTATAACAGGTTTGTCTATAAGTCCTGCCACTACCGCAGGAAGTGCTCCGTCCATTCCTGCTGCAACAATAAGCACATTGGCTTTTTCCATTTTCTGTCTGTAAGCTAAAATCCTGTGTATTCCGGCTATCCCAACGTCATATAGTCTTTCCACTGCATTTCCCATTACCTCTGCTGTAATTGCTGCCTCCTCAGCAATTGGTATATCAGCTGTTCCTGCAGTAATAACCAGTATATTCCCGAGGGCCCTTAAAACCGGTCCACGTTTTATGACAACAATTCTTGCTTGCTCATAATATTTGGCATCTTCAGTAATTTCCTGAATTGCCTCATATACCTCTCTTTTAGCCCGAGTGGCAAGAATGTTAGTATTACTCCTTATCATTCTTTTTACTATTCCTCTTATCTGATCCAGAGTTTTGCCCTCACAAAAGATAGTTTCGGGATGTCCTCTTCTTATTGTTCTGTGATGGTCTATTCTGGCGTAATCAAGATTTTCGAAAGGGAGTTGTTTCAGGGTATCTATAGCATTCTTTATTTCTACCTTGCCATCCTTTACCTTTTTAAGAAGATTTTTTATATCCTTTTCGTTCAATGTTTTCCCCGTTTGTTATACATAAAATAATACAGATGAATTCTCAGAGACATATGATAACATCAGTCTAGCCTGATATTATAACTTATATTATGTGGATCATATACAATCAAGGGTTGTTATGGAATAGGTTCTTTTGAAAAGATGGGATGTGAATTATGGTTGTTGTAAAAAATGTAAAATTTGCAAATGAAGTTTCACCGGAACATGCTGTTGACGGGCGAATCTGGGTGTTCGGTTTAGAATTATTTGAATAAAAATACCTTCTTAACCGATTAATATTACCTAAAACAACATAGACAAAAATAGCAAAAAGAAAATCTTTAAAGATTTTCTTTTTGTTCAACGCCGGTATTATCATTCCTATACTGCTCGCACTCGTATCCGCTCTCTTGCTCATTATCCTAGAACGCCCATATCTCCTCTAACCATTCCCAAACTTACCTTCTACCTATATCTTATCTATCTCATCCTGCCAGGCTAGCTTTTTCTTTTCCCTATCCACTTCTTTCTTAGGCTGACCCAAGGGAGGCCCACTTAGCCTTATTCCAAACCTTTCACAGTATCTCCTGTTCTCTCGACTTCGATATCTGCAGGAGCACGTGTAGCTTCTATTATAAGTTTGTCTTTCCTTATCCCGTTACCTTCTCCTTCCTTGGTTTCTTCCCCACCTTCGGTGTATAAAAACCCTCAAACATAAGCTGGCCTCTCGGTTCTTTTTTTATACATTTGCCACCTTAAGGATCAAGGTTTTTTGTAGATTTTCTCCTTAATTGGAAATATTATTACAGCCGGCTCTGACAGGTCGATAGTTGATATCGGACCTCTTGCTAAGGAACTTGCCGACCGTAACAACCTTGCTCCGTATAGAACGGCAAACATAATGGATGCACTGGAAACCGGTACAATAATGTTTGTCCCATACAACTCGGTGTTATGTTGGTACCGGGAATTTCAATCAGTACGGGTATTGTTCCGGCTAATTTCGGTATGTTCCAGGCAATGCCCTATTTCTTCCATGGAATGGGACTGTTCCTTGTAATGTTGATTGCCATTATTACAGGTTGGGGACGTGAGTATAAGACCGAAGAGATAATAAAGGAAGAAAAAGCTATAATGGGTGAGTAATTTATGTAAGTATGGATTAAATAAAGTTAAGTTAAGAAACTAAAACAGGCTGTCCGAAGGATAACACTTCAGGCAGCCTTAATTTTTTTAAGGTTATTCGAGCAATTAATTATGTGCCTATCATGGTAAAAAATTATATATTCCTGCAATCATTTAATGTATAATATCCCTTAAGATGTTTACAGATAAACTGTTTACAGAGGGGGTATCCATGAGCGATTCAAACAATTCAGACAATTCAACCAATTCAAACGGTTTCTTGAAAGGTATCTTGAAAACAGAGGTTACACGTAAGAGCCTTGTGGATGTTGCAATGGGAAGGCTTCCTGCAGACAGGGTTATTAAGAACGGAAAACTTATAGACGTTTATACGGGAAAAATAAGAAGGGCAGATATTGCTATCAAGGGTGAGAGAATCGCTCTTGTTAGCAATCCGGATAAAAAGAGAGATTCCGGAGTGGAGCACACAATTGGGGATAGTACAGAGATAATCGATGCCTCAGGTTATTACCTCTCACCGGGTTTAATGGACAGTCACATTCACATAGAGGCAAGTATGGTTAGCCCCGAGCAGTTTGCCCGTGCCGTTGTTCCAAAGGGTAATACCGCTGTAAACTGGGAAACCCTCTGGGCTGCAAATGTGCTGGGTGTAAGAGGCCTAAGAATGCTTTTGGAACACTGCAACAGAACCCCCCTAAAGTATTTCCTAACAGCAACTTCCGGTGTACCCTGCGCCTCTACGGAGCTTGTCACTGCAAATGAGTACTTTGAAATAGAAGACATAGAGGAACTCCTATCTTGGCCTCAGGTTGTTGGTCTTGGAGAGGTTGTCACATTTAACGAGGTTGTGCAGGGAAGGGAGAGAGAGTTTCGGCAGATAGAGCGGGCTCTTGCAATGGGAAAGACGGTTGATGGCAGTGCTCCCGGTTTCACAGGGAAGGAGCTTAATGCCTATGCTGCAGCCGGTGTGATGTCTGAACACGAGGCGATTACGCCAGAGCAGGCCTTGGAAAAGTTACAGATGGGGATGCGCCTTGTTATCAGGGAAGGGTCCAGCATGAGGAATGTCTTTGACCTCCTTAAGGTTATAAGTGACTACAAGGTTGATACTCGCCACTGCCTCTTCTGTGTTGATGACAAGGATATAAGGGAGATAGAAAAGGAAGGCCTCATTGACGATCTGGTTAGAAAGGCAATTTCAGCCGGGATCGATCCCGTTACCGCAGTTCAGATGGGTTCGCTTAATCCCGCAGAATACTTCCGGCTTGACAGGGATCTGGGAGGGATAGCTCCGGGAAAGATTGCAGACATTCTATTCATAGACGACCTTGATTCTTTCTCTGTAAAAAGAGTCATGGTAAATGGAAAGATTGTTGCCGAAAACGGGAAACTTATAACGAGCATCGAAACTTCACCGTATCTTGGTTGGTCGTTGAACACTGTGACCATTAAGAGGGAGTTAGGTGAGAATGATTTTATCTTTAAAACAGACAAAAAAGATGAGGTAAAGGTAAGGGTTATAAAGGTACTTGGGCATCAGATAGTAAGCTATGAGGAGGAGGCAACCCTTAAGGTTGCAAATGGTGCGATTCAACCTGACCCTTCCCGCGATATTTTAAAGCTTGTAGTTATCGAGCGTTACGGTAAGACTGCTCCCAATATTGCACGTGGTTTCGTAAAGGGTTTCGGTATTAAGGATGGTGCAATTGCTACTACAATTTCACCTGATATCCACCAGATAATTACCGTTGGTGATAACGACAGAGATCTGTATAGTGCAGTTAACAGGTTGATAGCCATTCAGGGCGGGGTAGTGGTAACCAGTGGAGGAAAGGTAATGGAAGAATTACAGCTTCCGATAGGCGGATTAATGACAAGCATTCCATATGAAAAGGCTATAGAGAAGCTTGATAGTATAAGCAGTGCAGCTTCGAAGCTCGGTTGCAAGATACCTTCGCCATTGATGACGCTTGCATTTGCAGGCTGTCCTACCCTGGTTGAGTTCAAACTGTCGGACAAGGGTTTAATAAGGGTTACCGAGGGTAAGCTTGTTCCCCTGGAGGTGTGATTGGAAAAACTGGCTAAGGTGCAATAATGGGCGTAATCAGGGCTGAGCTATTGGTGCAGCCACCGGCACAATCATGGGTGTAGACGGTAGTTTGGCTTCTGAAGCAGGCGCTTGCTTAGCTACTGGCGCAGTCATGGGGGTGAGGTGCCAGCTATTTCAGGGTATTCTTTATCTTCTGGTTTTCTGAAGGCTTTGCCTCTCCGCCACGGCTTCCAAGGAGGCTCTCCTGTTTAAAAAGCCACTGTATCATAGCCTCCAAGAACCTCTCTTTCACGTCAGTATATGATGCCTGATAGTAGAGGTTTTTCGTTTCTTCCGGATCCTCTTTTAAATCGAATAGCTGGCCGCTTGCAGGTATTTTACCTTCCCCTTTGGAGAAACCTGTCGCCTCTACCTCGTGAAATATGTTGAGCTTGTACCTTCCGTCGAATATCATCGTACCATTTAGGGGAGGATCCCAGGAATCACCCATGTCGTTTATACCGCTGTTTCTGTATGCGCAGATGGCATAATCGTGAAGCCTTTCTCCAGCGATGGCCTTCTGCAGTGGCATCGATTCAGGCACTTTAGCTTTAAGTGTATCCTCTGGTATCCCGGCCATGCTGCATACCGTGGCGGCAATGTCGTTGGGCTGCACTACCTGATCTATCCTTTTTCCCCCTTCAAAAAGCCCCTTCTTAAAAACAATGAGCGGTACCTTTACAGCCGGATCGTAGAAGTAAGCCCCTTTTACGAACAAACTGTGATCACCCAGCATATCACCATGGTCGGAGGTGAAAAGAATCAATGTGTCATCCAGTATTCCCTTTCTCTCCAGTGCATCTATAACCCTTCCCACCTCGATGTCTATCAGTGCAATCGATGCGAAGTAACCTTTTCGCATCTCCATTATTTCCTCATGCGAATAGTTTTTAAATGCGCCAAGGTATGAGTGAACCCTCTCCTGTCTGATAGCATAAGGCTCACTGTGTCCGATGTTACCGCCGTGTAGGTGTTCTGACGGCTCTAATAAGGGCTCCGGGATTTCATCTACCCTTACATGTTTTTCCATTTCAAGGGGATAGTCGTCGTAGGGGTTGTGGGGGTCAAAAACGCTCATCATGCAGAAAAATGGCTTTTCCGGGTCTGAGTTTTCTATGAAGTTAATAGTTCGCTCGGCTGCCCAGTGTGTCATATGGTATTCCACAGGTATGTGAAGGAGCTTTCTTCTCTCCCGCTTCAACCTGGAATAAAACTGATAGTCCTTCTCCTTAAGCCACCTTGCATACCCGTTAAAAGGAGAATTCATGCTGATACTTGCCTCCATGCACCACTGGTAAGTATCAAAACCGTCGTGTGGGTGCCTCTGCGCCTCCTCATAGAGCCTGCCGCTTACATGCAATTTACCGAAGAGGGCTGTGGTGTAGCCTTCCTCCTTCAGCCTCTCTGTAAAGAGGATTTCTTCCCTCGGTAGTATATCGTGAAGCTTGTATACGCCATGGCCGGGCAGGTGTTTGCCTGTAAAGATACTTGCCCTGCTCGGGGTACAGATCGGGTTGTTTACATAACAGTTTTCAAAGAGAACGCCTTGTGAGGCAAGCCTATCGAGGTTCGGGGTATCAACCCAGGATGCCCCATAGCATCCAAGTGAATCGAACCTCTGCTGGTCGGTGCAGATAAAAAGAATATTGGGTTTTTTCATTAGGTTAGTCTCCCTGGATTAGTCTGCCTTCCTCATATTTCCCAAATCTTTCAGATGCATCTCTTAATGCTAGCAAATTTTCTAGTGGGGCATTTCTTGGAATTACACATCCAGAACTAAGAATGTAGCTTCCTCTTGCTCCTGCCTGGCGGATACATTCCCTTGATTCTTCGATAATACCCTCCGGTGATTTATTGATAAAAGAGAGCGTATCAACACCTCCCAGGAGAGGGAAGGTCTCGTTTACAATGTTTCGTATATCTTTAGCTTTAAAGCCTCCCAAGGGATCTAGAGGGCCAATACAGTCTATACCTGTTCTGACAAGGTCTTTAACAACTGGGAGAATATTTCCACATATATGGCAGTATATTCTGGCGCTAGAATCATAGCTGTGTATTTCGCTACAAACATCTCTGATATGGGGATATATGAATTGACGCCAGTGTTTGGGTGAAATGACAGACATATTCCCTACAGAATCATTCAATCTTAATATCTTTATTCCCATATCTATATGAAACTTACCCTTTTCTATTGCTATTTGTGCTCCCTTTTCCATTACTCTATGTGCAAGTTGCGGTTCCTCTACGATATCAAGTAAAGCCCTGTTTATTCCCCTCATTTCTGCATAGAAGGCAAGCGTTGCAGAGTGGAGGTCACCTGCTATTGCCATTTGGGAATTATTTTTCTTTATTATTTTTTCCTGCCGTTCTTGCCACCCAAACTCTTTAAAAAATTCCATAGAGGGGACAACAATCCTCTCTGCATCCCCTATATTTTTGACAAAGGGTTCTTCAGCTGTCCAGTAGTGGTTATGCGCCATAAAATAGGGTTTTTCTATAGCATCCGGATCCGGCTCAAAGAGATGGGTTATAAGGCCACCTTCCATATCGATGATGCCGATTTTTTCCCCTTTGGGATTTACCTCATAAACCCTTCCGGATTCATCGGTAGAAATTCTTCTTGCCGGAAAGTGAAATTGCCTTATCCCGTCTGCCTTGCACAGTTTTCCTGCCTGAAAAATCACATCGAGAGCAGTATATGGGTCTGAAATGACTTCTGTGAGATCGGTTCCGGTAAGATTGGAAGCAAGATCGACCCATATTTTGGGGAAAACAGGGACACGGTCAGGTATTTTACCGGATAGGGCTGCATACACTCTTTCTTTGCCTGTCATTATTGTTTCTCCGGATTCAAACTGTTTTCTTTACTACCTTTTTTACATTATAATCGAATTAGATAGGTTATGAGAATCTTTTTGATATTTAATGTAAAGTTTAAAGATGGAGTTAAGGGTAGTAGTTTTAGATGATGATCCGACCGGGATACAGACGGTACATGGATGTCTCCTCTTAACAAAATGGGATAAAGGGTTGCTCGAAAGAGCAATGAGGGACAGAGAGAATTTCTTTTATATTCTTGAATACTACCCTTTTAGCATTCCTTCACTCAGGCCTTCTATGAAGAACTTTCTGAAGATAAAGAAGAGTATCAAGACCGGTATGATAGAAAGAATTATTGCGGCGCCAACCTTGCCCATGGCCATCGTTTGAAGCTCATCCCTTATCCACACGATACCAACTGGCAGAGTCTGCCACTCGTTCTTCTTGTTTATCGTGCTTGCAAACATGAACTCCTGCCAGGCAAATACGAAGGTGATTATCGTGGTTGTGACAAAGGCAGGCCTTACGATGGGAAGGAGTATCTGAAATACCATCCTGAACTCACCGCAGCCGTCGACAACAGCAGCATCCCTTATATCCAGTGGTATTGTAGAGAAAGCCCCCCTCATTATAAGGAGGCCCCACGGAAGGTTCAGTGCAACATAGGGGAGAATAAGGCCGAGGTATGTATCGGTAAGGCCCATCCTGTACTCCATTATGTATATGGGAATCAGGTACATTATGTAGGGAATGGTTAGCACGCTCAAGACAAGCATGAATAGAAGCTGGTTTCCCCTGAACTTCCTCATTCCGAAGGCATAACCGCTCATTGCGCTGGCTACAAGAACTATTAGTACAGTAGAAATTGTTACAACGACACTGTTCAAGAAGTACCGAAGGAAACCCTCCATTCCCGTAAAGACATAGATGTAGTTTTTCAAGGTAAGTGCATGCGGCATTATCGTCGGAGGAAACTTGTGAATGTCATTGTCAGGCCTTATCGATGTAATAAACATCCAGAAGACGGGAAAGATATATATCAGGGCGAAAACGAGTACCAGTATGAAAAAAATCCTTGTAAGGTTTCCATAGGCAAGGTTGCTGCTCTTCTTCATCTCTCTAACCCCTCTCTGCCGTTTCCGGCTTGAACAGCTGGTTCAAACCAATTGCAAGTAGAATGATTATTGCCGCGGTAATGTATGCCACCTGAGATGCCTGGCCCAGGTCTCTCCGTTCGAATGCAAGTTTCCAAGAGTAGTAGTACAGTGTATAAGTCCTTACCCCGGGGCCTCCCTCCGTTACTACCTTTACCAGATCGAAAACCTTAAGTGAGTTTATAAGTATCCAGATGCTCGAGATGAGCATGTAGGGTTTTAAGTTGGGAATTATTATAAACTTGACTTCCTGCCAGAAGCTTGCCCCGTCCACCCTTGCAGCTTCCCTAAAGCTCTTGGGAATTCCTTTAAGGCCGGCAATAAATATGATAAGTGTAAAACCGACCATCTTCCAGGACCTGGCAACCACGAGTCCTACAAGTGCTGTCTGTGGCTCCTGGTACCAGTCGAACATGAATCTCGGATGGCCGAAACTCCTTACTATGATGTTTATGAATCCGTTTATCGGGGAGAGCAGCCAGGCAAAAATTATTCCCACGAGTGACATCGGAATTATCATTGGGAGGTAGAAAATCACCTGGAATGCCTGTACCCCGAATGTAAGCTCGTTTATCATTATTGCTACGACAAGTGAAACTGCAAAGGTTATGGAAAAGTACAGCACGGCAAAAACTGCCTGGTTCTTTAGGGCCGTAATGAAAAGTGAATCGCTTGTGAATCTCTCTATGTATCCTTTGAGCCCGATAAATACCGGTGCTTTGTCTATACCGAATTTGAACTTTGTAAGGCTCAAGAAACCTGAATAAACAACGGGAAAGGCTATGAATACAAGTACAAAGAGCATTGCAGGAAGCAGAAAGATTATCAGATTGATATTTTCCGCCATTTTCCTTCTTCTCTTGAGTGTCCTTATTGTATCCAGGTTATGACTGCTTGTACTCATATTCATCCTCTCCGTTAAACATTGTAATCAAATATTATATAAGAACGCCTGCTACTATGAACAGGCGTTCTTTTCTTATGGCGGTATTACCCGTTACATTCTACTACTAGTATGCCCTTACGTCAGTAAAATCAAGATTTGCAATCTCTGCCTTTATGGAAGAGAGAGCCTTATCCACGCTCATCCTTCCGAATGCAGCTTCCGGCAGATACTTCTGTAGAATATCCAGGTACTTGTCCAGGTCTTTGTAGAGTGGAATTGGGCTTGAATGATCTGCAATTGCAAGAATTACAGGCATCTCATTCTTAAACCTCGTGATACCTTCTCCGTATGCCTCTTTCAGGATAGGGAGCTTGCCGTAATGGTTGAAGCTCCACTGATCGAAGTACTTGCTGAATATCTCTTCCCTTATGAAGGATTTTGCAACATCCTTGTTCTTTGCTACCTTAGGCATCCATACGGAGTGTGTCCATATTATACTTCCGCTCTTGTCAGAGCCTGGCCAACCGGTGTAGGCAATGTCCTCGTTTCTCTTTGTCACACTAACAAGCTCCATAATATGGCCCTGTGCGGCAAAGAATGAACCTGCGGCACCACTCTTCCACAGCTCATAACCCTTGTCGTCAGATATTGTGTAGGCAGCAAGGCCCTCCTTGTAGAGCTTCTGAATAAGGCCAAGCCATTTCTTTGCAGCATCGCTCGAAATATCGAAGCCTTTTCCGTCATCTGCTCTGAAGGTACCTCTCATAGCCTGGATACCTGCATTGTAGTCATACTGCATGAACTCGCGGTCCCATATCTGGATGTGGGCACCGACAGGTGCGAATTCCTTCATCTTGGCAAACCAGCCAATGAACTCGCTCTCGTTCATGCTGGGAATCGGAACGACCTTACCGTTGGACCAGAGGCCTGCTTTCTTCATGATGTTGGTGTTCACGCCGAGAATTGCGACCTCACCCATGAAGGGGATAACAGGAAAGTAGGCACTTCCATCCTGCTTTTTGTATTTTCCGGCATTAAGGAAACCGCCAACAAGTTTGTCCGGAGCCATGTTCCCCGTTAACATGTCGTCCATTGGTTCAGTCCAGCCACCCACGATTAATGGGGCAAGCATCGAACCACTACCACCTACGAATACATCGAAGGAGGTGTTCCCAGCCTGCCATTCGGGGATGTAGGTTACACCACCCCACTTGTCCGCACGGATTCTTTCGATTTTCACTCCGGCATGTGCCTGCTCGTATTTGTTGCAGACATCCTCCAGGGGGAATTTCTTGAAGATCCATGGCGGTGCGGCAACACGAAGCACCTTCTTTTCGGCTTTCGCCTCACCCTGGCCTGCAGCATACACGCTGAAACTGAAGGCAAGAGCAATAGCGAATACCAACAGTAGCATTAGCCACTTTTTCATAGTACCTCTCCTTTTAAATAAGATTTTTCATTAGTTAATTACGCAATAATCGTGCCACTTGCACTAATGGAATGTATCTCTAAATACTGTAAATAGTTATTATTAATTCAATTATATCGGGATGTATTCAAGGAAGCCGTTACCCGGCAATATTTGCCCCTTACCTAAGGAAATATTTGCAGTTAAACTGGTTTTCTTGACTGGAAGGTTCGAAAGGAATACACTTTAAGTTAAGTTGAAGGAATAAAGTATGAAGAAGTTTTTCCTGTTTTTTCCTGTCTTTTTCATTTTATCTAACATTATCTTTTCCGAAGTCAACAGGGAAGACCTGAAGATTGTATATCTGGAAGGTAACCTGGAAGTGAACGATAAGGGAAACTGGAAAGAGGCGACACTTGGCGACGAGATAGCTCCCGATTCAGTGATAAGGCTTCGAAAGAATACTCTTGCTGAACTTTCAAATGCACAGACTCGTTTGATTTTGAGCAGGGATGGTGTCTATTCCGTAGAAAAATTATTGAAAAAGGAAAGGATATTCGGTATCTGGAAGCTAGCCGCCATTGTAAAGGAACACTTTCGTTCTCTCACGGGAAAGGGAAGGAAGAATGAGCCTGGAATTATGGGTGTTCGTGGTGCAGAAGTTGGAAGTTCAGAGGAAGGTGTGGAATGGGTGGATGAGAGTGCTGAACTCTTGAAAGAGGGAGTGGAGCTTGTTAAAGCGGGTAAGTACAGAGAGGCATTGGAACCACTCTTGGAAGGCCTGGATGCGGCTACCGATGAGACTGAGCAGGATTTATTCTTCTATGCAGGATACTGTTACTTCATGTTGAACGATACGGCCAATGCATTGAAGTATATCAACGAAGTTCCCCCCGACAGGGAAGCAACCTACTATGAAGATTATCTTCTCGTTAGGGGGCAACTCCTTCTCGAGAGTTTTTCCTTCAAGAAGGCACTTGAACTTTTCAGAATGTATATTGCCGATTTTCCCGAAGGTGAAGGTCTGCAGAGTGCCTATTACATGGCAGCCCTCTCTGCTGAAAATCTTGCTGGGGAATCTAGTAGCGTGGAAGACTATTCCGGGTTACGCAATGAATATCTGAAAAAAGCCTATGAGATGAATCCCAGCTCTGTAATTGGTAACCTTGCCGGAAAGTTACTCACACAGTTGCAATGATTATTGAACATTCTGAATCGCCTTTATGATATCCTGTAATTCAGAGGCATGTTTTTTGTAAACCGGTTTCATTGCCTCTATGAAGGGTTTCTTGTCTATGTTGGTAACTATCTCACAGCCCGCAGCCAGCGCCTTTTCCTTGGACTCACTTACCATCTTTTCCCATAGTTCCCTCTGGTATGGGATCGATGCTTCGGCAGCTTTTCTTATCAGTTTCTGATCTTCTGCGGACAGTTTATCCCACCTTTTCTTGCTGAAAAGGATTATTTCGGGAACCCTGGAGTGTTCATCCTGTGTGTAGTACCTTGCAGTCTCGAAATGTCCCTTGGTGACCCAGGAAGGATAGTTGTTTTCGGCTCCCTGTATGACTCCGATTCTAAGGGCGGTATAGACCTCTTCGAATGACATGGGAATGGGGATAGCACCAAGAGCTTTTACCATGTCGATCATTATTTCAGCCTTCTGAACTCGTATCTTTAAGCCCTTGAGATCCTTTATGGAGTGGATACTCCTGACCGAATTGTAGAAGCTTCTCTGACCGGAATCGTAAAAGCCCAGTCCTACAAAACCTTTGGCTTCTAGGTATTTCATTAGCTTTTTCCCGATTTCACCGTCCACTACGTGGTGCATATGCTCTGCACTCCTGAAGATATATGGAAGTGCAAATGCCTTGAATTGCGGAACTATTTGAGTTACAGGGTTGATGTTTACCCTGTTTATGTCTATCTCTCCGGCACGTGTCTTTGCAATGGTCTCTCTTTCGGAACCGAGCTGGGCGGAAGGATACACTATCATAATGATTCTTCCCTTGCTCCATTCCTTAAGGAGGGAAGCCATTTTCAATAAACCCTGCGTAGTGGGGTATGAAAGTTCGTGGTCATCAGCAGCTTTAAGGATTATCTTCCCATTCTCAGGTCTGCCGGATGAAAAGAGAATGCCCGGCGTGGCAAGTATCAATATGATGATCGATGTAAGCTGTAATTTTTTTAACATGTTGCGTTCCTATATGGGAAATAGTATTTCGACTCTTCCGTGGCCTTCCGGCGTATTTTTGAGGTCTATTTTGGCGCCGTGGCTGGTAAGGATTCGATATGATATGGACAGCCCAAGGCCTGTTCCGTCTTCTTTCGTTGTAAAGTAAGGATCGAAGAGCTTGTCGATAAGGGACTCGTCGAAACCGGGGCCTGAATCTGTAATGGAAACAAGCACTCCCCTGTCGGGGATGTGTTCGAGTTCTACGGTTACACTTCTGCGATTGGCCGGCCGGGCAGGTTGTGCCTTTGATGGTTGGAGTTTTCCCGGTTGGGGCTCTCCTGTTTGACTCTTTCCCGGATGATGATCTGTTGCCTCGAAAGCGTTGTCCATGAGATTGGAAAATACTTCCTCAAGCTTCAATATATCGATGTAGAAGGGTGGAATCTCGTTTTTCTCTGTGAACCGAAGTTCTATGTTAAGGTTATCCGCAATGAGTCGGTATTTGGGAAGTATCTTCTGCCATAGCTCGGAGAGGGAATACTTCTGGAAGTTCAGCATTTCAGGTTTTGCAAAATTGAGGATTTCTTTTAGGAACCTGTCTGCGTTATCGACCTCTCTTAAGATGAGGTCCGTATGACGCTTTATGAATTCCTTCTTGGTTGCCATGTTCTGAGCCGCGAGTTGTATAATGTGAAGGGGTTTTCTCATTTCATGTGCCATGCGTGCCGATATATGGCCAAGAAATAGAAAGCGATCGTCTGTCCTTAATCGTATCATTCTGTCACTCAAACGGTTGAAACTCTCTGCCAGACTTTTCATTTCATCGTTGGTATGTAAATGTATATGTTGTCGGTAGTCACCTGACATTATTCTTTCCACCCCTTCTGTGAGCTCGAGAATAGGTTTCACGATTCTCGAAGCCGTAACATAGGAAACGAGCATGATTATCAGTAGAATGATGAAGAATATAAGGATTACTATGCCGTTAAGCTGCCTCATAGGTTGAAGAAGCGAGCTGGTCGGTTGAAAGGTGACAAATTTCCATGTCGTCTTCAAAACATTAACGAATACCATGTTGTTTTTATACTCTGTTGTACTGGTGAACTCGGTTCCGTAAACCTGCCGTTCTGTCTTGCCTGCAAGCTCCTTGTTGGAATGGGCAATTATCGTCCCGTACTGGTCTATCAGCATGTAGGAATCGAAGTCGGAAAAGGTGAAGAAACCTATCATCCTGTCTATCACCTGGAGTGGAATTGTGGCAGCTAGCACTGCCGTCAGGCTGTTTTCCCCTGTGGTATAGTGTGTGTCTGTGTTTCTTGGGGGAGTGGAGTTGTCCGGAAAGTTGGAAACCTTCTCTTTCCATACTGGTGCTGCGACGACTACATGATTCCTGAAGACCGGTTCGCTCAAAACAGGCCCCATGTAGAAGTACTTTGGTATGGTCCTTGTAAAATTGGAAATGAATATCTTGTTTTCAAGATGCCCGCTCTTTCCCGTTGCGCTGTGAAAGTACCCATTTGGTGATATCAAAAACAGGTCGCTGTATATGAAGGCAAGCCGTGAACGCCAGCCTTCAAGATAGAGGTCTGAACTCTCATGTCTTCCTTGTTGCAGGGATTGTATGTATGAGAGTTGGGATACCTCGGATATTCTGGAAATGAGCCAGTCGTTTATGGCGCGGGAAATGTTGTTGATATCGTTGCTCTTCTGAGTAACAGCCTGTCGAAAGTAGTACTTGTTTACGTATATCAAACCTGTTACACCTATGGTTGCATAGATGAACATAATAGGAATGAAGGAGTAAACAAAAAATTTAGTTCTTATTTTTCTCATTGTTCTGCAACTTGTTGTTCTGCAACTTGTATCTAAGGCCCCTTATGGAAATGCCAAGCTTGGAAGCTGTTAATGTCTTGTTACCATTCATTCTTTCAAGCACCCAATTTATATACCTCTCCTCTATCTCTTTTAAGGGTAGAATTCCCTCTGTATGGAAGCCAGAGTTATTGCTACTACCAGCCGGAAAGAGAATACCCGATTCGGGTTCCAGGTGAAAGAGATCCGGGGGTATCTCCTCTGTTTTGGAAATTATTACGGCCCTCTCTATGGAATTCCTGAGTTCCCTTATATTACCGGGCCAGTTGTATGAAAGGAGCAATTCTTTTGCCTTTTCCGAGAGCCTTCGCGGTTTTCTGTTGTACTCCTGGCTGAATCTTTCGATGAACCAGTTTGCAAGGGGGATTATATCTTCCCTTCTCTCCCTTAATGGCGGAATATGTATTGGAATCACATTTATTCTGTAAAAGAGGTCATCGCGAAAAGAACCTTCCTTTATTAGCCTCTTCAAATCCTTGTTGGTTGCCGCTATGATCCTTACATTGAGTGATATCCTCCTTGTTGAACCGAGTGGGGTAATCTCTCGCTCCTGGAGGAAACGTAATAGTGCTACCTGTGCCTTGGGTGGAAGCTCGTCTATCTCGTCGAGAAAGAGGGTTCCTCCGTCTGCGATTTCCAGCTTTCCCTTGGTACGCTTCTTTGCATCGGTAAAGGCTCCCTTGTCATAACCAAAGAGCTCCGACTCTATAAGGTTTTCCGGTATGGCGCCGCAATTTATGGGAACGAAAGAGCCGGCAGACCAGCTTCCGGTCTTGTGTATGTAACGGGCGATTACTTCCTTGCCTGTTCCCGATTCTCCTTCAACGAGAATTGTTGTTTGAAGATTCTTTACACTTTCTATTGTTTCAAACACCCTGGAGAAGGTTTCATTTTTCGTTCCGTATAGGAAATCATCCAGCTTGTTAAGTTGATTCTTAAGGAATAGATTTTGCTCCTGAAGTTTTTTCTGTTTGATAGCCTTCTTTAGTACTATTGCAAGTTCATCTACCTGTACCGGTTTGGCTATGTAATCGAAGGCCCCCTTCTTAAGAGCCTGGACTGCATTCTGAATCGTTCCGTATCCTGTTAGCATGATTACGGGAATCTCGGGAAAATGGGCAACTGAAAACTCAAGAAGTTCCATCCCTGATTTTCCCGGCATCTTGAGATCTGTTACTATTGCCTGGTAGTTGAAGTGTTCCAGTTTTTCTATTGCCGAATCGACATCAGGTGCCATGTCTACCGAGTATCCTTTTTCATCGAGTACGTCCTTTAGCAGCGACATGGCTGTTGTGTCATCGTCTACAAGAAGTATTCGTGTCTGTTTTTTCATTTGCATGAATTATTATAGTGTTCTCTTCATGTAACGTAAACATGGAAATAAAAATGGAAATAAAAAACCGGCTCGATTTCAGGTTTTAATAACCTGTTCGAACCGGCTTCTAGTATATAAAGGAGAGGTCCTATGAAAAGCTCGCTATAGTTTCGTTTCCTATAGGCATGGTCCCTATAGCTGCTCTAATTCCGGCCATCTAATTCCTGTAAACCCAGCCGGGAGTCCTGCCTCTGCCTGAATAACCGGGCCTTCCTCCCATTCTTCCTATAGGTCCGCAGAATGTTCCCGCACGACCTGCCGGGCCCATTCCGACAGCTCCGATTTCAGAACGAATGTCGTATTCCTTTCCATTGATTTCAGCCTTGGTTACAAAGAGGTGAATCTTTTCTTCACTGTCCTTGTCGTTGTCCATTGGCGGATTGGCCACCTTGTAGCCGGTAACCTTGACAACCGTTCCGTCCTCTATACCAGCCTCGTAAACGAGGTGTCTCGGTACGAGAAGTTCATATTCCTCGCTACCCGTTTTCAGTTCGGGATGCATAAGGTTTTCATAGTAAAGTTTTCCCTCTACCGTAACCTCGTCTTCCTTGTTGAACTGATAACCCATCATGTAACCCGGCCTGTTTGCGGGTCCTCTTCCCCACTGCTGGTTTGGCTGTACCGTGCCCTGCTGGTTTGTCCAGCCCCTTGGACCGTAGCCGCCATATGCCGGTGCAGTTTGATTTGTCCCGGAAGTGCCGGGCTGGGTTGTTTCAGACTGACCCGCAGCAAAGGCACCGAATGCTGCTCCTGCAAGCAGTGCGCCTGTAAGAACGATTACTGTGATTTTTTTGTGTTTCATTTTAAACCTCCTGGTTTTAATTTTTTTTATCACACACATATTAAAGCAATCAGCGTGCCAATTGATAAGGTTCGTTGGTTGTTTTTTTACCTGTATTCTTCCCTTTTTCGGTCAGATTAGATGTATATTGATTTATCCTCTTGGAAAGGCTGTTTACTTTTTTCCTACCGCATAAAAGTGGGAAATTATTTCTCAGTCAGGATAACCATTCTAGATTTGGCCATCAATCTGGGTTGTCAGCTCGGGCTATCAACCCTGACCATGGATTTGAGTCATCAACCTTAACCATGGATCCAGGCCATCAATCTGGTCTATATGAACGGTAGTACTGTCCTTCCTTTAACTCTATCAAAGCTCCATCCTGGCTTAAAAACTTAACCGGTACGGTTTGGCGTTTCCCGTTTACTAGCGGAATGCTTACATCTAAGTGAAGGTGAGGCTGTGATGAGAAGCCTGTATTCCCGCTGTAGCCTATTAATTCGCCGGCCTGCACCCTGTCTCCGATATTTACAACAGCCCCATCTTTCTTAAGATGTGCGTAGTACCCGAAGCTCCCGTCATCATGGTAGATAAGGATATAGTTTGCATCATTCTCAAAGGAGATATCGGGGCCTCCTCTGTCGGAATCCTCTTTTATCAGTACCACGATACCTCCTCTTGCCGCAGTGACTTTTGTACCGGGATCCATTATAAAATCAAGAGCAAATAACCCTCTGTGGGAGTATTGCCCGTTGTAACCCTGAGAGACAAGGTGGGTTGTTCCGTTTTCGTAGGGAAGCAAGTAGGGAAATGAATCATCATGATGAACGGATTTCGGATCGCCCAAAACATAGTGGTAACTATAGAGGTAACTGTACTTCTTACCTGGTTCGGGAACCAGGCTGAAAAGGAAGATTTCCATTCTATTTGCAGGAAGAAGTTTCGTAAAGGGATTTTCAGGTTTTGATTTCATGTTTACAAGTTTTTCAAGTTTAACCGTCAAAAAGCACGGGATTACGCAAGAGTTGTCCGCATAAAAATCAATACTTCCCTTTCTTGATTTAACTGTCTTAACCTGAACGAGGTCGGGACCGGCTAAAATATCTGAAACTACGGTGGAGAAAAAAATCAAGGCAAGTAGAAATGATAGGGGTAATCTATTCATATAGTAATTACTCCGCTCTTGTCATACTCTTCAGGGGGGTTGTCGGGATAGTATGTAAACTCGGTTTCTACATACAAAGTATAGCTGTAGCGTACCTTAAGCACCCCGTGTGGAAAAGAGTAAATTCTTATGCTGTTAATTTTGAAGCTCTTGTAGGCTGAATGTCCGCTGCCACCCGAATTGTAGCCGATTTTTTCCTCTTTTTCTATTGCCGCTTTGACCTTTTCCAAAACTTCTTTATCTGACAACATTGGTCTGCATCTTATAGTATCTTTTTCAACTTAATGCCTATTCCTTAAAGTAATAACTTCATCCGACATGCTCTCCACGTAAAAAAAACGCCCTGAACCCATTACATCAAGGTGGGTAAAGGTGAAGTTAGTATACTCCAGTTTATTGAGGTTGGAATATTCACCCTGAAGAAGAGAGCCAATCTCTTCACTAGAGAGTGTGGCAACCAAACGTTTTAGCCTCCCACCAACTTCAGAAAGCATTATTTCTTCTTCGGAAGGAATGTATTCCTTCTCCCTTGCACCAAGGAGAAGGTTTCCGGCTTCCCAGTGCCCGGGGTTCTTTTCCGCTGCAGATTTGTATTCCAAGAACAGGGATATGAGACTTTCAAGATTATCAGGATCGGATTCCGGGAGGCCATCGATTTTTTCGGCAAGAGATGGCATAAAGTCTTTCGATGTATCAGGAGTGCGTTTTGGCTGATACCCCGGGAATGGGCTGTCCAAGGGTATCAATTTTTTCTCTTTTCTCTGTTTTACCCAGATGGTCCTTATTGCTCCCCTCTCAGGAATAAAACTTATCCTTAACATTCTGTTATCTGCCACTCTTTCCCACTCAGAATGTTCCGGCAGTAGGCTGCCTGGAATCGCTACCTCTATGTCCGTGTAGTAGGGGAAGTTTTTCAAGGATATAACCTGTACATCCTGCGGAAGATCAAGTTCTACGTTTTCAACGGATTTTGAATATTCATCGTAATGAATTGCCCTCTTGAACAAGGCTTCGAATTCGTTGACTATTTCTTTTTCTTTTTCTGTCATTTCCCCGGAAAGGTTTTCCGGTGTTACCGCTTTCGTAGATTCGGTTTGCGGGTATGCAAAATAGATTACGGCACAATCCGTTACCGTAAGCAGCGTTTTTGCTGATTGTATGGAGATCGAATCGATGCCATCGGCACTTCCGAATCCTTCTGCGTTAACGGAGAAGTTTTGCCATGGAATAATGAGATACCTGATAAGAGGTTTTTGAACTTTGCCATACAAAATTTTACCATACAGAAGGGTAATCTGAAGTATTTCTTTTCGCCCCTCCTTGGTGTCTTCGGAATCTTTGTAAAATGTGAAAGCTTCATCCGATTTTTTAAGGAGAATCTCGAGGTTAACCTGGCTTTCATACCTGTTTTTCGTTTTATCAGCCAGTTTTTCCGGTTGGTCAGAAAGCTTCCTTACAGCTTTTTCTGCAAGCTGGACTATCCTTTCCAGGCATTTTGATACTTGCAGCTCCTGTGGTTGTTGCTGAGTTTGTGAGGTTTCAGGTTTTTCTGGTGCCTGGGACACAACATGCCTGTTGTTCACGCCATCCCTGCCAATTGCAGCAGATTCTTCACTTTCTGCATGCCTGATATGGAAATTACTGTTACTGTAGGTAAAAAAATCTGTATCGTCCTCAGTAATATCCCCAGAAATATCCTTCACTTTATTCTTATCCTCCTTTCCAGTATAACATCTTCCGGAAGGAAAACCAATTTCCTCGGCATATTGTCCGGTCGATCCTCCGAAAAAGCCAAAGAAAAGAATAAAAATGATAAAAAATGAAAGATAGGGAAGCCTATGCATGCTTGTGTCAATTAAGTATTCTACTTTGAAAGATTTATTGCAAGAGAAAATAGATTTAGGAAGATAGTTTATTTAGCTGTTTCCATACATTGATACAGGACTGCATTAGGGTTGTTGCATTTTGGTACTTAAATGTTTGAGAAGTGAGAAATGAATGGTTGGTCGCCATATAATTTAGCCATCTAACTAGTGAAACCTGCCTAAAACCATACGCTTTTAAATTGTGTAATTTAAAGGCTGCTTGACAACCCAAATGACCTTTTTCAATAATGATAGATATGAGGGCTCAGTTAAAAGATTGTACAGGTAAGCTTGGATTTTTAGTTTTAGCTACATTGGTCGTTTCCTTCTTTTTATCGTGTGCCCTGGGTAACTCCATCACAGGCAACCATATCCCCATGCTATGTATTTATCCTGATCCGAATCCAAATCTATCAGGAATGGCTGCCTTTGAAGACAGTTATGCTAAGGCAGCAGAACTTAATGCCAAGGTAGTAACATTCTATTATAAGTTGAGTGATCTCGATGACAATCTCAATAATGACGAATGCATTATCAAGTATCTTGCTCCTTTGGCTGAAACTTACAATTTAGATCTGGCGATCGAGATCGAAGGACCTGAACCACCAGGAGTACTAGATGATTTACCCGCCGATATTCTGGGACTTAATTTTAATTCCTCTGTTCTTAGAGACCGGTATGCTTCCCTGGTATCCAAGTTCCTTGATGCGGTGATTACCTATGACACCACCCAAAGGCTCAAGTATCTTTTTTTTGGTAATGAGGTTGACTCCTATTTTAATGAGCATCCGGATGAACTGGATAATTGGGACCTTTTACTTTCCCAACTGGTTGATTTAACAAGAACAAAATGCCCATATGTGTCATCCGGAACAGTGGTAACCTACCATGATGCATTGCAAAATGGGCGCTTGGACTGGGTAAAGAATCATTTTGGCCCGAGATCTGATATCATTGCAGTTACCTTTTATCCGGAGTGGATGCCAAACGGATACCAACAAGGAAAACTTGACCAGCAAATTGGCGACATCATATCCGCATATGGAGGGACATGGAAACTGGCTTTGATCGAAAGTGGAATTAGTGCGGATAATTTAAAAGGTGGCAGTGAAACCCAACAGGTGACATATGCGAGAGAAATAATAGATGCAATTATCAATCGTTCCAAAGATTTCGAGTTTACCAGCGTAATGTTTGCTGTCTTTCCGGTAAACTGGGGAACGCCACCATTTTCAGACTGGGTGGCAGGTGTCAGTGTGTATCGTAGTGATGGTACTGCTCGTCCGGTTCGCGACATAATTATTGGCAGTAAATAAATATCTAATTGCCAGGTCTTTCAGGATAACAATCAATAAAGCCCAACTATGGGAGCCTCATTTAAAAATACTCACATACGATATTGTTAAAACACTGTCTACAAGTTTGATAACAATTATTTGACCAAAATTGCGGATAGAAGGCCCTGCATCCAGTATGATGGACTTTCCAAAACAACATCAGGAGGAGAGAAAGCCCTCTAATGGCTACCATGCTTTTCTTGCCATGCTGCGAGTGATAGAAGAACTCCAACCAGCAGTAGAAAGGATTTACAAGGGGCGGGGCCATGTATCACTCATTGCCCATAATAAAGGTAGCAAAAACTCCCGCTATAAGATGGACCCGGCAATGAAACAACGATTTGGAATCCGATCAACCGTGGAAAGAGTCAAATCCCATCTTAAGGATTGGCTCTTTCCATCGAAGCTCATGGTTCGTGGTTATAAGAAGGTTGCACTTTCTTTTAATGCGATGGCCGAGAAATTGGAGAAGTTACTTAAAAATGAAAAGGAACTACTTGATCTTACAAGTCATGAGCTTCGTACCCCTCTTGTAATGATAAAGCTTGCATTGGAAATAAGGGATAAGAAACGGTTTCAAGAACTAATTCGTTTAAATTATTGAAAGATATCCTGATAATAAGGTAGATTTAATTTCAGTTCCTACTAGGAATCTGTCGGACTTTACAGTCTTACAATTACAAGCATGAGTACACGATTTGTGAATGTAGATAGAGACACGCCGATGATGCTTCCCCCGGATTTAAGGGATTGGGTAGCGAAAGATGAAATAGTGCATTTTATAATAGATGTAGTGGAACTGCTTAATTTGAATAAGTTTAAGACTTAACAGGAAAGGAGAGGGGAGCAGGCAGTATCCGCCTGAGATGATGCTTTCGCTTTTGATATACAATTATGTACATGGGGTATTTAGTTCTCGGAAGATAGAAGAGGCTACCTACCACAATATAGCTGTGAGGTATATCTGT
>JALUUM010000016.1 GCA_027021365.1 Spirochaetales bacterium | reverse complement strand
CGCTTGAATAGAAAAATGTAATCCCGGCCCTGGAAAAGAGCAACCAGTCCATGTAGTAGCTTATTCCGGCAGTACCCATGTAGGAGAGAATGTAACTGTAATTATCATTGACAGCAGAGTACGTTAATCCGCTTTCAAAGTAGAAGGCAGTCTTGTAGTAAAGAGAATCTATAATAGCTCCTTTTAGCCCCAGGCCGTAATACTGGCTATACAAACTGCTCCTTCCGGCAGCCGGATCTATAAACTGCCTTAAATCGAACTGTGTCCAGAAGGAAACATCCAGATCCTGCCTCAAGAACAACTCGGGGAAAAGGATATCGATTCCGCCGATAACCCGGGGAGATGCAAAAAGCTTACTATTGTTATCGAGATCTGAAATGTCGGCACGTGTCATTATTACCGTTGATCGCTCCTTGAATAAAAGGCCATTGTAACCAAGGGTGGCTTTTGCACTCAAAAGGGGAATATTGAGCTCGGCAGAAATCCCGTCTATCCTGTTGCTGAAGATGTAGTGCGAAAAATCAGAATCAGAAAAGCGTCCCGCGGTAACTATCAGGGGAACATTTCCCGTATTCTTTATGGTAAGTGTATCGAGGTCAAAGAAGTGTGGCTTGTCGGGCGGGTTTAAGGAGGAGTAACTAAAGGTGTAACTCCCCCTGAGATAGATATCGATCATCTCCATTACATTGGCAGATACCCAAAGGCCTGCCATGTCATTCTGCCTGAAATCGACATTGTTGTCACTTCTTGCATATTTCATGCCGGTACTGTTGTAGAGAATACTACCAAAATCCACAGCGAAAACCGATACGCTAAAAAAAACACTCAAGAAAATAAAGAGAATCACAGTTACCTTTTTCACCTGCTTCCCTCCTTCCATTCCAACACTCGTTGAAGAATCGTTACAGCCTCTTCACCCGAGATTCTTCTGTATGGGTCCCTGCTTCCATCTATGAATCCGAGATAGTAGAGTTCCCGTGATGCGTAACGGGGAGAGGGAAAGAGTGAATACATGATACCTCCCGACATTCCGAAGGCCTTCATAACAATATACGAGAATTCACCGAGAGTAATTGTCTTCTCTTTCACCTTGAGCCTCTTACCCCAATTCACCTTCCCAAGATACCGTATTGCCTGCCTTCCGCTCTCGGCAACACCCAGTTCCCTATCTACGAGCCCTGCAGCCGCCAGAACAAGATACGCCGATTTCCCGAAATCGGCATACTTTTCACCGAGTAAGGAATCGATCAGTTCATTGGACTGCGAAAAAACAGGAAGATGCAAAAACAGGAGGAGTACGAAGAAGACAGATAGTCTTATGATTCCCATGGATGCATTTGAATTTTTTTTTGGTTTCTTCATGACAGTTTTAATCTCCATCAACCATTTCCTATATAAATCATACTTTTTTACTGATAATTAACACTATTTTCTCCCTTTTTCAAGGATTAACTGATAAAAATCGAAGATACTTGACACATCTGGCATTTTCAAAGGATAAAGAAAAGCATGAACTATGAAAGATTTGCCCTGAACAGGATAATTGCCCCTACCCTCGACTTCGAAGAGTTTATAGCCTTCACTTCGGATACGGGAATCAGGAAAGTGGAGCTTAGAAACGATATTCCGGGAAAGGGGATAATAGACTCTCTCCCTCCTGCCAGGGCAAGAGAGATACTTGGAAAACATGGTGTAGAGGTCTTAACGATAAATGCCCTCCAAAGGTTCGATGTAGAAAGCCTGCTGGAGAGTAACATCGATGAGCTAAAGGAAATGATTCATATCGCCCGGCAAATTGGCTGCAGGGCAATAGTGATGTGCCCCGATAACGAGGGCAACAACCGGTATAACAACGACGCCGGAAGGTTCATTACCAGCCTCAAGAAATACGCCCCATTCCTTGAAGAGGCAGAAATGCAGGGCTTTATAGAACCCCTTGGTTTCAATACCAGTTCACTCCGCTCGATACTCGAGGCACAGGAGATACTTAAAGGTACCGTTGCGGATACCTACAGGATAGTTCTTGATACCTTCCACTTCTTTCTCGGAAAAGACTCGGTAATAGAAATGCAGAAGCAGTACGAGATAAACAAAATAGGAATCGTCCACGTTTCCGGGGTAAGAAAGAGCCATGACAGCAAGAGCAATGGCAGCAGCGGATCTGAAAGTAGAATAACCTACAGTGACGAGGATCGTATTCTGCCAAGAAGTGATGACCTCTTAAGAACGCGTGAACAGCTTGATCTACTATTCACACTGGGTTACAAGGGTGACATAAGTTTTGAACCCTTCTCCAGCTCAATTCACAGGATGCCAAAAGAAGAACTGAAAGAAGAGATAAGACAGAGCATAGAATATATCAGTGAAAAATCGCCATAATTCTTGCAGAATTCTCACGGGGTTTCCCTTTGACGTAGCATAAGCTTGACATGCTGCCCTATGAGTCTTATCATTTTATGAAATTAAGCAAACGTGCTATAAGCAAAATTCAAACGTTTGCAAAATTCAAGGAGGTTTCTATGAAAAGGGTATTGTTCGTACTCTTAATGGTTTTCCTCGTGGTAGCCTTTGCCTTCGGTACGGGCCAGGCAGAGAAGAAGAAGGTTCTTCACATCTACACGGCCTTCGATACCGAAGAGGCTAAGTATTACATCGAGGCATTCGAGGCGGATACCGGTATCCAGGTCGAATGGGTCAGAATGTCCTCCGGTGAGGTACTTGCCCGTGTCGAAGCAGAGGCAAAGAACCCGCAGGCAAGTGTTTGGCATGCAGGTTCCAATACGTCACACATAAATGCTGCCTTCAAGGGACTGCTTCAGCCGTACAAGCCCAATATCGATTTCACGCTTCCCGAAAACTTTCATGCAAAGGATTGGGCCTGGGGCGGTTTCTACACAGGAGCCATAGGATTCATCTCCAACAAGAACTTTCTTAAAGCACACAATGTGGAAGCACCCACATCTTGGAAAGACCTGTTGAATCCCGTATTTGCCAAGAACATCGTTATGGCTTATCCCTACACCTCAGGCACAGCCTACACAACATATGCAACACTAATACAGATGTACGGTCTTCAGACCACCCTGGACTGGTGGGAAAAATTCGACAAACAGAGTATCCTCCAGTACACGAAGTCCGGAACTGGCTGTATCCCCATGGTAGGTCTGGGAGAAGCTGCCGTTGGTATAGCATTCTCACACGATATAATGGCAAAGGGAGTAAAGAAGGGATATCCCGTTGTCATGACCTTCCCAAAAGAGGGAACAGGCTACGAGATTGGCGGCCTTTCACTTATCAAGGGAGGCCCGGAACCTGAACTCGGGAAACAGTTCATAGACTGGTGCTACTCCGTTCGCGGACAGAATCTCTTCCAGAAATACTACAGGATTCCTGTCAATCCCAAAGCAAAGGTTGCCGAAGGTGCCGTAACGATGGATCAGATAAAACTTATAAAATTCGACCATGTATGGGCCGGACAGAACAAGGACAAGTTCATAAAGGCGTGGAGGGACAGAATAGGAAAATAATTGCAACAACCTGATAACAGACGAATCAGAAAATTACCCTGCTGCCACAAATTTCTGGCAGCAGGGTTTCTAATAAGGTTAATAATAAGGTTTCTAATAAGAATCGACAAAATTCCGGTTGTCATATATTCTATAATATATTCTGTAATATACTGTCATGTACTATCATGCACTGACATATATTCGCAACGGGAATATCAGAGAGGATAACTTACAAATGAGAGAGGAAGTAACTTTTTCCAGAGGGGTAAGTGAGTTCAGGAAACTGTGGAAGGAACCGTTACTCCTTGTAATAGTTCTGGCGATAATCTACTTCTTGCTTGTATTCGTCCTGTTCCCGCTCTTCCAGGTTTTCAAGACGAGTTTCACAATAAAGAATCAATTCAGCTTCGAAAACTACAGGGCGATATTTTCCAAGGTTTACTACTACCAGCCATTCCTGAACAGCATACTGCTTGGAATCTCCACTGCCGTCACGGGAACCATCGTGGGTTACGCCTTTGCATTTGCAGTAACCCGAACCACACTCCCGGCAAAGAACTTCTTTAGGCTCACGGCCACGTTTCCCATAATATCGCCACCATTCGTAGTGGCACTGGCTGCAATCCTTCTATTCGGAAGGTCGGGAACGATTACCCCTTACATAGAAAAACTGATAGGCAAGTATTCGATATACGGATACGGAGGCTTGCTCTTAGTCGAAACCATAGCCTATGCACCTACCGCTTTTCTCGTTCTCTACGGGGTGCTTCAGGCTATAGATCCGGCCCTGGAGGAGGCTTCCATGGACCTGGGCGGTTCTCACTGGACGGTTTTCAGGACGGTTACTTTTCCCCTCTCGATACCGGGTATTGCAAGCGCATGGCTCCTCGTTTTCATACAGTCTCTTGCCGATTTCGGTAATCCCATGGTTCTGTCAGGAAACTTCAGGGTGCTCTCGGTACAGGCATTCCTCCAGATAACGGGGATGTACGATCTTTCAAGGGGATCAACCCTCGCAATCCTATTGCTCCTGCCTACACTGCTGGCCTTCTATATCCAGAGGTACTGGGTATCCCGAAAATCCTACGTCACGGTTACCGGCAAGCCATCGTCTGCAACGCTGAAAAAGGTCGAGTGGTACATAAGGCTCCCCGTCTACCTCGTCTGCTTCACCTTTACTGCGACGGTCTTTCTATTCTACGGAACTGTAATATATGGCTCTTTCCAGAAACTCTGGGGAGTAAATCCCACACTGACACTCCAAAATTACGTTGAAACCTTCCAGGTGGGAAAGGACTACATAATAGATTCCCTCACACTGGCAGGAATAGCCACGCCGCTAACCGGTATTCTTGGGATGTTCATCGCCTTTCTCGTGATAAGAAAGAAATTCATAGGCAGGGGATTCATAGAGATTTCATCGATGTTGACATTTGCCGTACCCGGCACCGTGGTGGGAATTGGTTATATTCTCGCTTTCAACCAGAGGTCCGCCATCTTTCCCTTCATGCTAACCGGTACGGCATGGATCATTATACTCCTCCTTATTTTCAGAAACATGCCTGTGGGTATTCGTTCCGGTATTGCCGCCCTGCAGCAGATAGACCCTGCGATAGAGGAGGCTTCCACAGACCTCGGGGCTTCCACGGGAACCACTTTCAGAAAGATAACTCTTCCCATGATAGCCCCGGCTTTTTTCTCCGGGCTTGTGTACAGCTTCGTTAAGTCCATGACAGCTATCAGTGCAATAATATTTGTCGTTTCGGGAAAGTGGAACCTAATAACGGTAGCAATACTGGGCTTTGTTGACAACAGCCAGTATGCCCAGGCTGCTGCGATGTCGATGATCCTGATAGGAATAGTACTCGTTGCACTGGGAGTAATTCAGCTTGCCGTGAACAGAATCGGGAAAGGAGTAAGAACAACCGCCATCATCGGCGCATAGGTGTACAAGCGCATAGGCGCATAGGCGCATGAGAGGAGCAAAAAAAGGAGCTTTTAAGAGATGAAGGAGAACTATCTTGAGCTAAGAAATGTATCGAAAGTTTTCGGCCACGGCAGAGGAGCGCTGCGTGCAGTTGATAATGTAAACCTCCAGGTGAAAGAGGGAGAGCTCGTAACACTGCTGGGCCCTTCTGGCTGCGGTAAAACTACCACATTAAGGATGATTGCCGGTTTCGAGGATCCCACGGAGGGTGAAATATTGATAGACGGTGTAAAAATGAACATGGTTCCTCCCAACAAGAGGCCAACATCCCTGGTCTTTCAGAACTACGCCCTCTTTCCCCACATGTCGGTGGTGGAAAACATATCATATGGTTTAAAAATAAACAAGCTGCCCGCCGATGAAATCCGGAGAAGAGTGAGCCATATAATAGGACTGGTGGGTCTTGCAGGAATGGAGAACAGAGCGCCGAGCCAGTTATCCGGTGGGCAGCAACAGAGGGTAAGCCTTGCACGCTCCCTGGTAATGGAGCCAAAGGTGCTTCTTATGGACGAGCCACTTTCCAACCTCGATGCAAAGCTACGTGTGAGCATGAGGGTAGAAATAAGGAAGATCCAGCAGAGGGTGGGAATAACCTCCGTCTATGTAACCCACGATCAGGAAGAGGCGATGATTCTCTCGGACAGGATAGTCGTTATGAACAACGGAATCGTTCAGCAAATAGGGAGTCCCGAAGAGATATACGCCCACCCTGTAAACCTCTTTGTCGCCGACTTCATAGGCAAGGCCAACTTTCTCCACGGGAAGCTTGTAAAGATTACAGGTGAGAATTCCGTACAGGTTGCAATAGAGGACAAGCTCTTCGATCTCTCGATACCGGAGAAATATTTCCAGAAGGAGTACTTCAAGGAAAACAAGCCCGTTACGATTCTCTTGAGGCCCGAATCAACTGTAATCCTGCCGAGAGGCAAGGGGATGATTCCCGGAATAGTGAAGGAGATTCTGTACCTCGGCTCCAAAATAATATACGAAGTGGATGTAAAGGGTGAAAAGATAACTGTAGAGCTATCCGGCCCGACGGAAGGTGCCCGCTACAAACAGGAGGAGCCGGTGGATATTGGCTTTGAGAGGGAAAACATTCACATCATTCCGGAGGGCTAATTCTCACGGTAGGAAGCTCCCGAGCTTTACAGGCCAAGGCTTCCAGCTAAAGTTTGCAGGCCAAGGTTTACAGATTAAGGTTTACAGGCCCCTTTTCCCGAAAGGACCTCCTTGCAGCCATACCCAAAAGAAATGCCATCTTTCCGTCCCTCCCCGTAACTGGGGGTTCCCTGTCATTCAGGACGGAATCAACAAAGCAGTCGAGCTCCTTGACGAATGATTCCTCATACCTCTCTATAAAGAAGTACAAGGGCTTTTCACGGTGCATCCCCCTGGAATCTCCTATTTCAACCTGGTCCGGGGCCTTGTTCCCGGAAATGGCACTACTCGCAGAGCCAAACACCTCGAGCCTCTGGTCATAGCCGTAGGGTGATTTCCTGCTGTTGTCTATCGTCACTATAGCCCCGCTCCTGAACCTCAGCACAACCACGGCCGTGTCGATATCCCCTATCTCCCCTATCCTGGGGTCTATAAGGACTCCGCCGGTGGCATATATCTCCTCGGCCTCATCATTCAACAGGAAGCGGGCCATGTCGAAGTCATGAATCATCATATCCAGAAATATTCCACCCGAAACCTTCAGATACTCATAGGACGGCGGTGCAGGATCCCTGCTCGTTATCCTTACAAGCTGCGGCTTCCCTACAGAACCATCCTCTATTAGTCTCCTTATCTTCTGCGGGTTGGCATCAAACCTCCTATTGAAACCAATCTGAAGCTTCACACCTGTCCTCTCCACCACCGAGAGAGCCTTATCTATCTCTTCCAGCTCCAGTGCAATGGGTTTCTCACAAAAAACATGTTTTCCGGAGAGTGCGGCATCCTCGATTATCCTTGCATGGGTATCCGTGGAGGTGCAGACAACAACGGCATCTATGTCCTTCCTCTCCAGAACCTTCCTGTAGTCACCATAGTAATCCTTTATTCCGTTTTCCTTTGCACACTTCCTGGCAAACTCCATATTGATGTCTGCCACGCAGGCAAGCTCTGCCTGCCCCACCCTGGAGGAAAGGTTTTTTGCATGCAATTTGCCTATCCTCCCGGCACCTATCAATCCGAATCGCACCTTTTCCATTATAGCCTTTCCTTTAAACCCTTTCCTTCCGTTGCACCGCTTCCCCCACAGCCGCTGTCGATTTCCTTACCTTAAGCCTTGCCGGCACAAGAACCTTTTTCACGAGTTCCTTCTTCCCCTCTATCAACCGTGAAAGGTGCTGGACTGCTATTATCCCCATCGCCCTCTTGGGAACATGGAGGGTTGTGAGGGGTGGTACCACTTCTCTTGCAATGCCGATATCATCGAAACCCACCACGCTTATATCCTGGGGCACCTTCAGTCCCTTCTGCTTTATCGAATCGATTGCTCCTATCGCTATGATATCGTTGTAGGCTATCACTGCCGTGGGAAACTCCCGGTTTCTTTCCATCATTCGATCCATTGCCTCGAATCCCTCGTATATCAAACCGAGGCACCGCTCGATGAGATTTTCATCGAGCGGAAGGTTGTGCATCTCAAGGGCCCGCCTGTATCCGGTAAGCCTGTTGTAGACACTTTCCTCGTTTCCGTCGAGGGATACGTAACCTATCCTCCTGTGCCCAAGGTTGTACAGGTAATCGAAGGCCTTTACTATGCCATCCACATCATCTATCAGGACAGAATCTATCTCCTCCGTGGGAATATTGAAATCTATCAGTACCACAGGTACCCCCATCGACCTGAAACTCAGTACCAGCTCTTCGCTCACCCTTCCTGCAAATATGGCACCCACTATGTTTTCTATGTTTATCCCCACATCCCTGTAGTTTTTCATGTTTTCCTCAATCGAGTTGAACTGAAAAACATACTTCCTCTTTATTAGTTCCTCCTCCACACCGGCAATGATCCCCGCATAGAACTGGCTGGAACACTGGAATACCGTCCGGTCTATGAAAAAGGCAATATTCCTTATTGTCCTCTTTCTCCTCTTGTAACCGTATTTTTCCGCTGTTTCCAGTATCATCTTTCGGGTATCATCTGATACACTGTCGTCTTTGCCTGAAAGGGCCCGAGAGACAGTAGCGATACTCAAGTTCAGCTTTTCGGCAATCTCCTGCATTGTTATGGCCATAAAAACCTGCCTGAAATGAATAACTATTTTATGGAGCCGAGAGAGAGTCCCCGTACCAGGTACCGCTGCAGAAGAATTGCAAGCACTATTATCGGTACGGTACCAAGCGACGCGGTTGCAGAAACCTCACCCCACATAAGGCCGTGTGCCTCCCTCATACCGGCAATCGCCACAGGAATTGTTATAGCTTGATTTCTCGTTAGAATCAAGGCAAACATGAAATCATTCCACGACCAGATAAAGCAGAACAGAGCCGTAACTACGAGCCCCGGCGCTATCAGGGGTAGGGTTATTATCCTTATGATACCAAGCTGAGAGGCGCCGTCTATCATGGCAGCCTCCTCGAGTTCTCTCGGAACCTCCTGCACGAAACCCTTTATCATCCATACGGCAAAGGGTACCGTTATTATCAGATGTGGAATTATGACGGCAGTCCTGGTATCTATCAGCCGCAGCGTCTTCATCATAAGGAAGTAGGGAACGATTGCAACGACCGGCGGAAAGAATTTCAGCGAAAGTATCCAGAAGGGAAGTGTGTCACCGCCAACCTTGTACCTCGCAAAGGCATAGCCACTCATTGAGCCCAGGATTATTGCTATGAGTGTTGCAAAAAACGCTATGACCAGGCTGTTGAAGAAGGTGGGAAGGGTGTCTTTAAGGGTAAATGCCCAGTGTACACCTGTCGGATTGGTGGTAAAGAACCTGGGAGGATAGTTCATCAACTCGCTCTTTGGCTGTATCGAGGTGAGTAACATCCAGTAAATGGGAAACAGAGTGACTATGACAATCAGAATTATCACAAGTGTAATAATGGTTCTCTTGACGAGGAGCCTATTTCTTTTCTTCAACTTCTACCTCCTCCTCCTCCATCATCTTCACGAAAAATGTGACCAAAATGGAAAGTGGTATCATTATAAGCCATGCGGCAGCAGAGGCCTGGCCGATATCCCAGTAACGGAAACCCTTCAGATAGGTATAGAGGCTAAGCGGCATAGTGCTTATCCCGGGACCTCCCATTGTGAGAACATATATTATGTCGAAGGCCTGAAGTATTTCCAAGGCCCTCATGATTATAACAAGGGTTATAACCGGCTTGAGCATCGGAAGCGTTATATAGAAGAATGTCTGCCTTGCATTTGCCCCGTCCACCTGCACACTCTCATAGGGCTCTACAGGCAGAGAGAGCAAACCTGCAAGGAGTGTCGCCATGACAAAGGGGGTCCACCTCCATACCCTTAGAATCATCACGGTGATCAATGCAAGGTGGGGAGATGCATGCCACTGAAGGCTCTGTATCCCGATGACATTAAGCAGGTAGTTTATCGGCCCCGAACGAATCTCGAAAACCAACCTACCAACGTAACCTACTACTACAGGCATCACCATCATCGGAATAAGGAGTATCGGCTGGTAGAGCTTTCTCGAAAGCGGTATCTGCATCAAAAGCATCGCCAATACAAGTCCAAGCACGAACTCCACGGCAAGTTCCACTGCAAGCATTATTCCGGTAACCAGTGCCGCATGGTAAAAGTTTGAATCTGTCAGTATCTTTATGAAATTGCCAAGCCCGGCAAAGGTGTGGTTGGGTATCCTTATGTCATAATTCTGCACTGCCACCGTGATCGAGTAGAACATAGGAAAAATCACGATCAGTACCAGTATGGCAACGGTAGGTATTACAAGAAATAGGCTGGTTCTCTTCTTTGTCATGACAACTGTTTCCTCACTTCAAGATATAATACTGCCGGCCGCAGCAGTTTGTAAACAAACCATGCGGTCGGCAGGTATCAACAGGAAGATTCGCCCTACTGCCACATCTTGGCGTAGAAAGCCTTCTGTTTCTCAACACCGAACTTCTTGTTAAGCTCGTTCCACTTGGAAGCAACCCTGTCAAGTGCCTCCTTTGCTGTCTTTATTCCGCCTGCAAGGTACTCCGAAACATTGACATCGAGGACATCGTTGTACTCGAAAGCGCCCGGAATCTTGAGCATAGGATAACCCTTCTCCAGGGCCTTGAGCTCGAGATTCAGATAATTCTCGATACCGGGAACCTTCTGTCTCCACTCCTTCGAATTGAAGTGTGAATACCTCGAGGGGTCCCAGCCATAATCGGGATTCATGATGAAGCTCAAGTTCCTCTCACTCGGCGCGAACATCCATTTAAGTACCGCATAAGCGGCATCCGGATGTTTGCTGTCCTTTGTAATAGATGCTACCCAGGCCGAGTCCACTATCGTGTACTGGTAGAGCTTGCCCCCAACCTTTACACCCGGTGTTCCGGCAATGCCCAAAACGGGTTTGGGAGGATTCTCCACGGGAAGCGGAGCCAGTGTATTGAATCCCCTTCCCTCGTCGGTCCAGTGAATCCACATACAGACTGTACCATCCTTCATGGCGGCATTGTACAGTTCATCCCACTCCCATGAAAGTACTCCGGGAGGAGAATACTTCAAAAGCTCTTTCATGTTCTCCAGAGCCTTAACAGCCTTGGAAGAATTTATAAGGGGCTTCATCGTATTTGGATCGAAATAGTGAGGATTCGGTGCACTGAAGGGCACATAACGGAAAAGGTACCAGTAGTACACCCTGCCCCTCTTTGCCTGGTCGGCATAACCGTAAAAATCCTTAGTCAGTGTCCTTCCTGCAAGTTTCTGCCCCTTCTTTCTCGTAAAGAACTGGGCAAGATCAACTACCTGCTGCCAGGTCTGGGGCGGATCGGGAAGGGCATAGCCATACTTCGCCTTGAAAGCCTTCTGTTCACCGGGATCCTCGAAGACATCCTTTCTGTAGTAGAAGAGGAATGTATCACCGTCTATCGTAATAGATACCTTTTTGCCTCCCCAGATATCCTGTGCCTTCCTGAATGCCGGTAGTATGTCGTTGAATCCGATTGCGTCATTGTCCTTTGCTATATAATTATCCAGCGGCAGTATGTAATTTTCAAAATCACCGACCCATGCGGAATTGTACTGAATAATATCGTATGCACCGGTTCTCTGCGATAGCTCCAGCATCTCCCTGGAGTAGAGCTCATCCGGTGAAACCTCAATTACGTTAAGGGTGATACCGAGGGACTTCTTTATATTGTCAGCCTCCTTGTACCACGGAGTCGCATGGTGGCCCGAATGTGCAACAACACTGATCTTTACACCCTCGTAGGGCTTTCCGGAGGGCGTACCACCTTCCTTTTGACCTCCGGCAAAACCCGAAAAGGCTGCCAGTAACATGAGAGCCATAAGAATAACAAATGCTTTTCTCATTACTCTTTCACCTCCTTGATATTTTTCTTAATTTTTTGGCAATAATTACCATGGAATCAATTACAATTCCCATTTACCTTTTTCTCCCGACATCACCTCCTTTCAAATCATCCCTTCCTAATCTTCAGGTTCCAGGATAATCTTCAACCCCAACCCCTTTCTTAGCGTAGCAATCCCCTCATGTACCTTTGAAAGGGGAAGCCTGTGAGATACCACCTTATCCAGGGGAAGAACTCCGCTCTCGATTATTCCGGGGAGCTTGGCAAAGGTGAACTTCCCGATGAAGGCACCGTATATTACAATCTCTTTCTTTACGATTTCAGCCACAGGTATCTCAGGACGTGCAAGCTCGTCATGGCCGAACTGGAGAATCCTACCGTCACTGTGAACAAGCTCTATTGCCTGGGGAAGAAGCGGCCCCACTGCCTCTACGACCACATCGGGTCCTCCCCTGGTCTCCCTTGCAAGTACCGCTTTTATATCCTCCTTATGGGGATTGATAACGATATCTGCCCCGCATTCCAGGGCCTTCCTGCGCCTGTAATCCGAAATCTCGGAAACCATTACCTTTCCCGCTCCACAGGCCTTTAGATAACCAGTGAACAACTGGCCAATAGGGCCTGCCCCCAGTATAAGTACCGTTTCTCCCGGCTGAACCTTAAGCTTGCTCGCCGCACTTACCACACAAGCAAGCGGCTCTGCAAGGGCTGCAATATGTGATGGTACCGAAGGACTTATCCTGTAGAGGGATTGAACCGGCACGATCACGTGGCTCGTCATGGCACCATCGGAAAATATTCCAATTGTTCCCGCCTGCCCGGGAATGCCGGACTTCTCATACAGGACAGTACACCTGTCCGGGTGTCCGCTACGACACTGCTGGCAGGTTCCGCAGCCCGGATGGGGATCGACTATTACATGATCTCCCTTTTCAAACTCCTCCACGTCACTTCCGGTTTTCTCCACTATGCCCGTAAACTCGTGTCCGAGAATTATTCCTTTCGTAGCAGGATGTGCAGGCGGCACCTGGAGTATGTGAAGGTCAGTACCGCAGATACCAACACCTGTCACCCTTAGAAGCACATCGGTAGGATTCTTTATTTCGGGCTTCGGCCTGTCCTGCAAGACAAGCTTTCCCTCACCTTCGAAGACAGCGGCCAACATCTATTTCCCCTTACCTTTGGTATTCGATCAAATGTAAATTACATTCATTATATACGTAAATTAGTATATGTTTCAATGTAATAATTGTCAACATTCAAGGCGGTATTATTGAAAAAAAAGGAGTAATAAAATAAAATTGTTACATTATGAAAGATAGAATCAGTGAAACGTGCATCGGTGTTCTTGGTGCAGGGCGCATGGGATTGGTTCACTGCAGCCTGATAGAAGAAACACCGGGGCTTAGGCTCCTTGCAGCGAGCAGCAGGGCAACAGTTCAACTGGAAAAGGCAAGAGAAAGGTTTGGTATAAAAACCTATGACCGTCACGAAAAACTTCTTGCCGATCCTGAAATCCAATGGGTAGTCATATCTACAACAACTGAAAATCACAAGGAGTGGGCACTGAAGGCGCTTGAAGCTGGAAAGGAAATAATCGTAGAGAAACCGATTGCTCTGAACCTCGGGGAAACGGAAGAGATACTGAAAGAGGCGGAAAAGAGGAAACTACGCGTTACAGTCCACCTTAACAGGAGATGGGACCTCGATTTCAAGCTGATACGTAAAGTGATCGGCGAAGGTTCCATAGGCGAGGTTTACAGGATAGAATCGGGAAAGACCGATTACTCGGCCGGATGGGCGGGATGGGGAGCACAGGGAATGGAAAATCCGTGGAGGATAAAAAAACGCTACGGCGGAGGATTCCTGAACGACTGGGGAACCCACCTTATCGACCAGCTCCTTTTACTTAAAAGGGAAAAGGTGAAAACCGTATTCGGGAGAATGGAGGGACGTGTCTGGACGAAGGAAGTAGATGACCACTTCTGGGCTGAGATACTCTTTTCAGACGGAACGACAGCCAGGGTGGAAGCCTCCAACAACTTCAGAATACCGATGCCAAGGTGGTTTTTGATAGGTGTCAATGGTACGCTCAAGATAAAAGGAGGGGACCCGACCGAGTGGGACAGGGCAACGATAAAAAAGGAATGGGACGAAATAGATGAAGAGGTAACCTTAAGCATACCTCACGGCGAGATATCCAGGGGTTTCTATTCTGCCTTTGCAGAGGCTCTTAGAAAGGACAAGCCCCTACCGGTAACCCCGGGTGAAATTCTTGAAGTAATGAGGGTGGTAGACGCAATAAGGAAATCAGCTGAAAGCGGGAACTCCGTATCCCTTTGACTCCCTGTCATCCTGCGAGAATCTTTCCGACCACTCTCCCGATTCACCCTTTGAACACACGAGGAACTCGTTTACTCACCGACAAAGTCACCTCGTAGGGTATCGTACCTATCATCCTTGCAATATCATTTGCATCGGGGGGATTCACTGGCCTTTCCGGGTACTTCCTTCCAAAGAGAACCGCATCGTCGTACAGCTTGACATCCGATTTCAGGCCAAGGTCCACCATGAACTGGTCCATGCATATCCTGCCTGCAACAGGATACAACCTTTTCCTAATGAAAACTCTCCCCCTGTTGGATAGCATCCTGTTGTAGCCATCACCGTAACCTGCCGCAAGGGTTGCAATCGTTGTTTCAGCCTTCGTCCTATATGTCATTCCGTACGAAATGGGCGTATCTCCCTTTACCTTCTTCAGAAATACAACCTTTGTTCTGAACTCCATGACCGGCTGAACAGGAACCTTCTCTCTTATAGAATCATCTATTCCCTCCGGATAGTAGCCATAGGCGAGCAGGCCGGGCCTGACCATGTCCAAATGCGAATCGGGGATGGAGAGAAGGGCATCCGAATTTGCCGCATGCAAGCTACCCGTGGGTATTCCCCTCTCCCTTATCCTGTCCACCCACAGCCTGAAAATCCTTAACTGTTCCCTTGTAAAATCGGAATCGGTGCTGTTGGATGCCGGAAAATGTGTACAGATACCACCAAGCTCGGTATTCCTGTCTCTATGAATCTTCTCTGCAAGAAGGGGAAGCATCTCAGGGCTGCACCCTATTCTACCCATTCCCGTATCAACCTTTAGATGCAGTAATGCAATCCTCCCCTGTTTTCTTGCCTCCTTTGCAAAGAGATCGATATATTCCTCGTCTCCCACGAAGCACTGTATTCCCTCCCTCACCAGAAGGGGTATTTCTTCCGGCAGGGCAAGGCCATAGAGTAGTATCCTTCCCTTTATTCCGGCTTCCCTTAGTTCCATGGCCTCGTCGAGATTCGATATTCCAAAGGTATCGATTCCAACAGCCTCCGCCGCTCTTGCCACGGCAACGGAACCGTGTCCGTAACCATCGGCCTTAAGGCTGAGGGCTATCGAGACGGATGGTCCAACATACCTCTTTATTGCATTAAGATTTTCCCTCAATACATTCAAATCGATTATGACCCTTGTAGCACGCAATTCCTGTTTTCTCCGATCCCTGTAACAGATAAATTGATTCAAGCAGTTTTGTTGAACTATGCCTGTCTTTTCAATAGAATCATATATATATGAATTTTCTTAAACCAGCAAGGGAATAGAGGCCAAAATGTGAAAAAGAAAGCCTTCGACCTGGTAATTGCCGGAAACATCTCCAAGGACATCATCGATATGGACGGCAGAAAGAGTCAATCCACAGGTGGCTCGGTATACTACGGCGCACTCGCTGCTAAAAAGCCAGGTGCTTCTCTGATTGTCATTACCAGGCTCGCTTCCTCACTTTGGAGGGGTGGTGCATATCTCAGGTTGAAAACCGACAAAGCGAAACCAATTTTACTGCCATTAAAAAAATACAAGCCTGAATGCAGGCAGGGAAGGGGTGATACCTGTTTCGGAAGTTATCTCGGCTACAGGGGCAAAATACCGTAAGGCCGAAGCGGAGGAGGCTTTTGAATACTGTGTTCAAATAACAAATGAGAAACTGAAATAGTCGAGCCCGTATTACTTCAATCCACGATTGGCTTTACTATTCTTACGAATTCCTCTCCCTTTCTCCTGATTTCATCATCACCGGAGAGTATGTTTATCCCGAAATCGGCTCCCAGGCCAGGGTCCACCACACCGACACTCAAATTTATTGCCCTGTCAAGAATATCGTCCGTCCTGGGAAGCATGTGCTTTCTGAAAGGTCTCTTTCCGTCCTGATCCTCGTAGGAGAGAAGCTGTTCCATGTTGTTGTACACGTGCCACCCGCTCCCTGAAACCGTCTTGCTCCCCAGAGCCTTTGCCACCTTCTCTGCAACCTCATGTGTTTCAAATATCACCGTCAACAGGGTGCCGCATTCACCGGGGTCATTTATCCTCCTGAACCTCATATTCCTTATTCCGCCTTCGGAAATGGTATCCTTGAAAAGCTTCTTCTTTCTCTTAAGCTCGGAGAGTATACTGTCCAGTTTCTTTAGCTGGCCCAGGGCAAAGGCACCCGTAAGTTCATTCATCCTCAGGTTTATGCCGATGAGTGACCTCTTTCCTATCTCCACTCCCATGCGAAGCGGTTTATGCCCCTGGTCATGAAATCCGAATGCACGTTCGTAGTACTCCCTGTTGTCAGTTATTACCATTCCGCCGTCACCGCAGGTAATCGTTTTGTTGATATTCAACGAGAATGCACCTATATCACCTATGGAGCCTGTCATCCTTCCCCTGTAGCTTGCACCGAGGGATTGGCAACAGTCCTCGAGCACTATCAGTCCGTGTTTCCTGGCTATCTCAGTAATTCTGGACATGTCGCTTGGATTTCCAAGCATGTGAACGGGCATTACAACTTTCGTATTTTCGGTAATCTTCCCCTCTATGTCGTCGGGGTCCATTGTGAGTGACTCATCTATCTCGGTGAGAACAGGTTTCCCCCCTACGGCAATGATGGAAGAAATCGATGCAACGAATGTATAACCGGGAACCAGCACCTCCACGCCACGGCCGACTCCTACACCTACCAGTGCAGCCATCAGAGCACCGGTGCCCCCGTTCACAGCTAGGCCGTACCTGGCACCCATCCGCCTTGCAAATTCCCTCTCCAGTGTAACGACCTTCTTCTTGAAACGGGGATCATCCTCCCTACCATAACGGGAGAGATAGCCCGACTGCATCACTTCATCGACTTCTCTCCTCTCCTCATCTCCGACAAGGTAAGCTCCGGGACCTGGCATCACCTTCTCCTTTCAAATCACCTTATGTAATTTACATTATATTTCAATGTAAATTATGATAAGAGATAAGGAAAGATTTGTCAAGATAAGGTGTAATTTTTTAAACTGCACAGCAGCTCAAGGCTGCAACGTCCTTCTTGAAGGTGATGGCGGCAAGTTTTAGTCCCTCGGCATACGTGAGGTATGGAAAGAGCGTGTTCTTAAGTTCTTCTATCCTCAATCCCGCCTTCATTGCAATGGCCGCTATTTCCACTACACTTCCAGCCTCATCGGAAAGGATATGCACTCCCAGTATCTCACCGCTTCCGGAATCAGCAACGACCTTTACGAGCCCGTAGCGGTCCCTCGATGCTATGGCTATTGGAACATGACCAATCGGGAGAACAGTGGTATCCACACTGTAGCCTGCTTCCCTTGCCTCTCTCTCTGTCAGGCCGACGGAAGCTGCCTGGGGGTCGGAGAAGATTACACCGGGGAGTATCCTTGTATCATAGACGAGTTCAGCGCCCGTAAGGGCATTTTCGGAGGCAACGCTTCCCGAATATGCCGCAGTATATACGAACATATCCTTTCCAAGCACATCACCTGCAGCATAGATGTAGGGGTTGTCACTCCTTAAGGTCCTGTTCACCACTATCTCTCCCCTGGCACCTAGCCTTACTCCTGCCTCCTCGAGTCCCATTCCGCCTGTGACAGGCCTCCTTCCCGTGGCAACGAGCAGGCTGTCTCCCTCTATCATGAACTCGCCTGCCAGATCCCCACCTGAACCACCCGCGCTGCTTCCCCCTGATGTACAGTAGAGGAAATACCTGCCCTTGTTTCGCCTTTCGACGGAACGGACCCTTACCCCGGTAAAAATCCGTATTCCCTCCGACTTAAGCACCTTCTCCAGCTCCTCGCTTATCTCCGGTTCCATGGAAGGGGCTATCCGCTCTGCAACCTCTACGAGGCTCACCTCAACCCCTGCCCTGGCAAACATCTGGGCAAGTTCAATACCGACGGCGCTGGCCCCAAGTATCAACATGCTGGCAGGAAGCTCCTTCAGCTCCATGGCCGTGGTACTGGTAAGGTAACCGCACTCCTCAAGCCCCTCGATTGGCGGCACCCATGTCTTTGCACCGGTGGAAATTATTATCTTGCCCGGCTGGTATACGGCACCGTTTACCTCCACCCAATTTTCTCCCTTAAGCACAGCTTTTCCCTCGATGTAATCGATTTCCGGGTACGAAGCAAGCACATCGATGTACTTTGCCTTTCGCAAGTGTTCCACCATGCCGTCCTTTTCCTCGACAAGCTTTCCCCAGGAAAGCTCGCTCCATCCCGTTTTTACCGCCTCGAACCTCGGATGCCTGGCGTGGTAATACTCCGAAACTGCCTTTATGAGGATCTTCGAGGGCACGCAGCCCACGTTTACACAGGTTCCTCCGATAACGGATTCCTCTACTATGGCGACCCTGTATCCGAGCTCGTTTCCCCTGATAGCTGCCGCGAAACCGGCCGAGCCTCCGCCTATCACCATAAGGTCGTACCCTTCGCTGTCATATTGATTCTTACCGCCGCCGGTGGCCTTCTCCATTTCAGGTGGAATGGCCCCGCCTTCTGAAAGTTCAGCCCCGTATCCTGCCCGTCTTACAGCCTTTAAAAGCTCCTCTTCCACACCGGAACCGCCTTCACCGGGCTTTACCTTCACGAAGGCAACTCCTTCCTTCCATCCGGGGACTTCCACCCCCTCCACTCCCCTTACCCTTTCGAGAGCTTTTTTAACGTGCCTGGCACATGAATCACAGCTCATCCCGGTAACTTCAATACGATACTTCTCACCCTCACTTGTATTGGTTTTTATACTATCCATTTCAATTTCCTCTTAAAAAGGTTTATTACTGAGGATCTGTATTATTCTGCATTCTTCTACGGGTGCATTTTCTTTACATGCCCGGGTAAGCCTGTCCAGTGCCCGGCGGATTCGTTTAAGTTCGGCAATCTTTCTGTCTATCTCTCTGATTTTTTCTTCCGCCCTGATCCTGACATCCGTGCAACGTGTATCGGGAATTACCTTCAATGAGAGCAGTTCTCCTATCTCTCGCAATGAAAAACCTACCTTCTTCGCATTGAGGATAAAGTAAAGCTGATTCAGAGCCTCACTGTCATACACTCTGTAACCCGATTCGTTTCTCTTCGGCTCGGGAAGCAGTCCCCTTCTCTCGTAATAGCGAATGGTTTCTATATTCACCTCTGCAATTTCGGCTAATTTTCCAACTGTGAAAGCCATCTTCAAGATCCTCTTCGAAGGTAATGGTAACCTCTGTACCATGGTACAGGGTCAAGTATTTTTTTCAATATAATACTTTTTTTCTAATGTTTACAGGTAATTCGAATATAAAAACTTAACGATCGACTTTTCTTTCAGTACTTGCATGACTATATTTATCAGGAGAAGGAGACTAAAAAATGAAATACAGGCATGTGGGAAAGAGCGGATTGGTTGTAAGCGAGATTGCACTGGGTTCATGGCTCACCTTTGGAAACCAGGTTGATACCGTTTCCGGGAAAGAACTTGTAAAGAAGGCCTTTGAACTCGGAATAAACTATTTCGATACTGCAGATGTCTATGAAGCGGGGAAAGCCGAGGAAATTCTTGGAACCGTACTTCCCCATTTCAACAGGTCGCATATCGTTGTGGCAACCAAGGCATTCTGGCCGATGTCCGATTACCCAACGGACAAAGGCCTAAGCCGAAAGCATATAATCGATTCCATAGAGGGAAGCCTGGAGAGGTTGAAGCTCTCCTATGTGGATATCTTTTACTGCCACAGGTATGACCCCGAAACACCTATTATCGAAACTCTTCACGCCGTGGAAGATATCATAAGAATGGGGAAAGCCCTGTACTGGGGTACAAGCGAATGGGAGGCAGACCAGATTTCAGAAGCCTATGCAATCTGCAGGGAACGCGGGTGGCATCCGCCGATTATCAATCAACCCTCCTATTCACTCCTGAACAGGAAGATAGAGAAGAGGATTCTTCCCACGACAATGCGCCTTGGTATGGGTACCGCCAACTTTTCTCCCCTATCACAGGGTATCCTCACCGGAAAATATTCGGGGGGAAAGATACCGGAGGGAAGCAGGGGAAGCAATGAAAAACTCAACCTCTGGATAAAGGAAAAACTGGAAGACAGAGAGCTCCTGGACAGGGTTGACATGCTAAACCCCATAGCAGACAAGTATGGTATTACAATGGCCCAACTGGCCCTTGCATGGATTCTCAAGAATCCCGGAATATCTTCCGTTATTACGGGAGCCTCCAGAGTGCACCAACTCGAAGAGAATGCAGCAGCATCCGAAGTTGAACTTCGGGAAGAAGATTACGACTACATCTCGGAGCTCTTTGCATAACCAGGCAGAAGCTACCTGACTATTTCGAACTGACCCATCATTCCGGCATCCTCATGCTCCGGGATGAGGAACTTCAAAAATTATTCTTGCAATGAGGTTTCAAATAATATTAAATACCTTAGTCAAAAGAGGCTATATGGAAAAAAAAGCAGTAAGGGAAGCAAGTTTTCTTCCCCCAAGGTTTTCCATGCCAACGTATACCCTGTTGAGGATCGTTGGCAAACATTACCTTCGTATCGTTGAGGGCATATCGAAGATTTCCACGATAAATATTGAACGGCTTTACAGAGGGATAAGAGAGCATCAGGATGGAAAAAGCATACTTCTCGTGCTATTCCGCCATACGGCAAAGGAGGATGCCCCCGTACTCCTCGGTTGTGTAATGGGAAACCTTGCCCAATGGTGCAGGAAAAATGGCAAGAAATTGAAAGACATTCCGCATGTTCACTTTCTCTACGGTAAGGATGTTTTAAACTGGGCGGGTCAACTCTCGCGCTGGCTGCTTCCCAGAATAGGAGGCATACCCGTTATAAACCACAAGGTCTACAGGCCCTCGATGGATGCCATAAAGAGGGCACTCAAGGAGGGGAGGTTTCCACTCGCCTTCGCTCCGGAAGCACAGGTTACATACCACATGTTCAGAACTTCAGAAATTGCTGCCGGTGCAACAGTATTTACCAGATGGGCACAGAAGGAAAACAAGAAGGTAACTCTTCTTCCCGTTGCAATCGGATACAGTTACAGGGAAGGCTTTAGAAGGCTTATCCTGGATAATATAGAGGTACTTTCCACATTTTTGGATGAAAAAGCAGCGGTAAAACCCGATTCCGATTATTCAAGTTTAAGGGAAACCTTGCTGTTTTTATCGGACAGACTTGTCTCCGGATTGGAAAAAATCTACGGCGAAACATGTCCCGAGACCATGCATTCACACATGAAGAAAGGATCATTCCCCAACGAAAGAGAAAGAGTTTTGAGCATATGTGACAGGATACTTTCCTACGGAGAAAAGATACTGGAAATAAAGAAGCAGGGAGACATTCTTGGAAGAATTTTCAGGTTGCGGTACAAGATTGTAAATGCAATATACAGGGAGGATGTAGATCCCGAAACACTTCCTCCCATGGAAAAAACATGGGCTGATTACCGGGCATTTACTGCTTCATACCTAAAGAGGCACGAAGAGATAATTGATGCCCTCGAGTACCTGGACCCCTCATACATTGACGGCGGGGCAACGGAAAAATCGACACTCATTCGCATGGCGGAATTCAGCATGATTTTAAGGGACATTACAAATAGAATTGGCGGGGGAAACATCGACAGCAGGTACTCTCCGAAAGGGAAAACGGCACATCTGTTATTTGGTGAACCGATAGATATTCCTCCTTCCAGGTTTGGTAGTACTGAAAGCAGAAGGGAAGCGGATGAAAACATTCATCTTGCCATCCATGAAGCATTGGAAAAAGCATCCTCGGAACTTGAACGGGAAATGGGGAAACAGTAAACGGGGAAACAAGGGAGCCAAGAAATGTCAAAAATCGGTAGATACAAAGTAATCGGGTTGATGTCAGGAACTTCGGTCGATTCTGTCGATGCAACGGCGCTTCATGTCGAACTTGACGGGGACGAGGTCAAGCTTGAAACAATTGGAAAGATAAGCTATCCGATAGAAGAATGTTTAAGAAGAGAGATATTCGAATTATTCGAAGACCCTGCAGGTTCCCTGGAAAGGCTCGCCGCGTTGAATATCAGGTTGGGGTTTCTCTTTTCCGAAGCTGCCATAAAGTTACTGAAGGTTACGGGCCTGAATGCTGAGGAAGTCTTCGTAATCGGGTCACACGGCCAGACGATTTTCCATGTTGCGGAGCCTGTAGAACTCTGCGGGAAATCGGTGAGGGGGAGCCTTCAGATAGGGGAAGGTTCCGTTATAGCACGTGAAACGGGCATCACGGTTGTTTCCGATTTCAGGACTGCAGACATTGCTGCCGGCGGGAGCGGCGCTCCGCTTGTACCTTTTCTCGACCTGATTCTCTTCGGAAACCTCGGAAAGACAATTGCTGCGCAAAATATCGGCGGTATCGGCAATGTCACCTGGATTCCGAAGAAGGGAGATTCCGTTATTGCCTTCGATACGGGACCGGGTAACATGATAATTGATCGATTGGTGGAAATATATACTGAAGGAAAATTGAAGTACGATAAGGATGGCAAGATTGGCCGGAGCGGAAAGATACTGCACGACATTCTTGAAAGGTGGATGAAACATCCGTATTTCAAAAAAAGCCCACCCAAAACTACCGGGAGAGAGGAGTTCGGAAACCCCTTTCTGGAAAGGGAATTAGGCCCAATAAAAGCTATCAAGGTAGATGCCAATTTGATAAGAACGGCGGAAGAATTTACCGCCTCTTCCATAGCAGATTCATACAAGCGATTTCTTCCTGAACTTCCCGAAACGGTTATCGTTACAGGCGGCGGAGCTCACAACCCCGTAATAATGGATTCTCTGAGAAAGAACCTTCCAAAATGCCGGGTCGTTACTGGCGAGGAATACGGTATCGACTCAGACTTCAAGGAAGCTTCGGCATTTGCCCTTATGGCCCTTTGGACAATGCTCAAGAGGCCCAACAACGTACCGGAGGCAACAGGGGCCGGAAGTCCCGTGATAATGGGAAAAATCTCTTTTCCCTGCCGGTAGCTTTTTATATCCCCAACACCAGCTGGTGTAAATAATTTTCATACATTTCAATATATTCCCGTAAATTATTATTGACAAACCTCCATGTTCGCAAGTAAAGTAAAAGATGAGGAGGAAACTACTATGAAAAAAATTCTATTTCTGTTATTTGTATTCGTTCTGTTGACAGGTATTCTGGGTATGGCAAACCTTTTTGCCAAAGGACAGCAGGAAGAGGAAACACCATCCAAGCTTGTCTATATGACACCTTCATGGGGGGCACCATCGGAGGAGCTTCTTGCCAAGTTCAAGAAGGAAACCGGAATCACTGTGGAGGTCTCCACGCTTTCTGCGAGCGACCTGAAGAACAAGGTAATGACAGCTGCTGCCGGCAAAGTAAACCCTGCTGACATCATCTTCGTGGGCATCAGCCACCTGGGAGTCTTCGGAAGTGCCGGAATCTTGAGGCCTCTCGACAATCTGGTGAGTGATGAGGTTTTTGGCAAACTCTACGGAAGAGATTCATTCAAAATCGAGGGAAAAACCTACTGCGTTCCCCTGTACCAGCAGATGGTCATGATAGACTACGACAAAAAGAAACTCGGGGAAATAGGCCTCACCGGTGCGGATATCAAGACATGGAACGACTTTGAAAATGCTGCACTGAAAGTCAAAAAGCAAGGTATTCTTGAATATCCGCTGGCATTTGCCGTTCGTCACTGGTCGTGGTACCTAATTGCACTCTCTACCGGCTCCAATCTATTCGACAGCAATATGAACCCGACATTCGGGGACCCGAACAGCCCCGGATACAAGGCCTATGAAAGGTTGATAAACTGGTACAGAGAAGGCCTTATTTCTCCGGAAAGACTCACCTCTCCCAACCCGCACCCACAGTTCTGGGCGGGACAGGCTGTTTTCCACCAGGCATGGCAGGGTTCCCTTGCAATTTCCAACAATCCCAAGAAATCCAAGGTTGCTCCCAATGCCGATTACCTCTTGCTCCCAGAACAGCACTATACATGGGGCTTACCTGCAGGACTTGCAGTATCAACCTACACCAAGTATCCGAAGGCCTCGCTAAAGTTTATCAACTTCATGGTCTCGGAGGATGCTCAGAATTTCATGTACACGACAAACGGGATGTTCCCGGCTTTAAAATCACTATTCCGGAAACTTGGTGCAGAGGGTAAGATTGAAGGTTATAAGGTCATGGCGGAACAGGCTAAGTATGTGAAGACACTCCCCTACTCTACCCCATGGTTTGCCGAGTTCGAAACTGAACTGAAGAACGGCCTCGTAAGGGTTGCGAGGAAAGAACAGACTGTAGCCGAAGCGATAAAGGCACTCGTTGAATACCAGCAGAAACTGAAGAAAGAGTACGAATAAACCGTACCAGGTTTTGGTATGGCAAAACTTAAGGGCATGCTGCATGCATGCCCTTAATAATACTTTTAACGATGCTATCGAGTAAAAATGAAGAAGAGCTTATCAAGCTGGCTGGATAACAAGGAACATCTTGCATTCACAATAATCATTCCCACTGTTTTACTCCTCATAGCCTTTGCCTATTATCCGGCTATTCAATCTCTCCGTTTCAGTTTTCTTAAGTACAATATCAAGCGCCTCAGCCACGTTCGCTTTTACGGACTGAAGAATTACCTCCATGTACTACAGGACCCTGTTTTTCTCTCTTCCGTATTAAGAGTAACATATTTCATGATAGTTGCCACCACCACCGTTCTTCTTATAGCCCTTGGCATAGCCCTGGTATTGAACCAGAAATTCCCCGGAAGAAGCGTTCTCCGCGCAATGATAATCATTCCATGGGCAATTCCGCCTGTGGTAAACGGCCAGTTGTGGAAATGGATATTCAACGGGGATTACGGTGCCTTGAACGGACTTTTGTTTCAACTGGGGATCATACACCAGTACCAATTCTGGTTGAAGCAGCCTTTCATAGCACTGAACTTTGCCATTTTCATTTTCGTATGGAGATATACACCCTTCATTTCAATCCTGTTCTTGGGAGTCTTACAATCGATACCCGAGCAGCTTTATGAAGCGGCAATGGTTGACGGGGCCGGTGTACTGATGCGCTTCTACCACGTTACCCTGGCATCCCTTCGAAGGATAGGAGGAATAGCGGTGATACTTACACTGATAGCTTCCTTCAGCGTCTTCGATGGAATCTATGCACTCACCGGTTTCGACGAAGCAACCAAAACACCGATGATATACAACTACGAAGTCACCTTCGACATGGGAAGGTTCGGGAAAGGCTCCGCAATGGCATACCTGGTGGGCATTTTTCTTATGGCACTGACCTTTGTCTATATAAGGATGAGTTTCAGGAAGGATGCCAGATGAAGAAAAATACAGGCTTCAGGATATTCCTTTTTATACTGGTGTTTCTAATACTTTTCTGGTCGATCGCCCCTCCCATATGGATAGTAATTTCATCGATTTCCACCAGGGCAGAGCTATACTCCAAACCGCCTCACTGGATTCCTCACAATCCTACCCTTCAGGCCTATGTGAATGTTCTTGTAAAGGGAGAAGGCTTTCGAGGAGGTGGTGGTGTAAGTGCGGCAAGGCTCTTCAGAAAGGGGATTCTCAACTCCATAATAATTTCTGTTACCACAACTATCCTCGTTATGTCCTTCGCACCCCTATTAGGCTATGCCTTTTCACGGCTTCGGTTCAAGGGACATGAGTTTTTCTTTTACCTCATAATAGCAATCATAGCTCTTCCCGGGTGGCCGGTATTGATTGGCCTCTTCTCGGAGTTCAGTACCCTTGGACTTTTGGATACGAAGATAGGCCTTATACTCCTCTCCTTTACATTCAGACTGCCATTCGAGACCTGGTTCATGAAGGGCTACTTCGAGGCAATCCCCTACGAAGTGGAGGATGCTGCAAGAATAGACGGTTGCACCTACGTGCAGGCCCTATTCAAGGTAAGCCTTCAAATGGTGATGCCAGGATTGATTGCAGTTTCAATAATATCCTTCTTAAGCACGTGGAACATGTTTGCAGCTCCCCTTGTTCTGACATACACACTTAAATCGAAACCTCTAACAGTAACGATGACAGAGTTCATAGGACAGTACTTCGTAAACTGGGATTTAATGTCAGCGGCAACCGTTATTGCTATTATACCGCCCGTTGCAATAGTGATTTTCTTTCAGAAGTATATAATAAGGGGCCTATCAGCGGGGGCAATCAAATAGATATTTTTCACAGTATCCTTTCATTGAGGCTTTTTATAAAAGCTTTTCGTAGCGCCAGAAAACCCTTTCCACAACAGCATTAACATGGTATGAATAGAACCTTATCGGCCCCACCCAGGGAATTATCGCCTCCTTAAGCCCTGATTCTTTTATATCTTCCAGGCACTTCTTTAAAAGGATACCTCCGATTCCCATGCCCCTTGCATCGGGGCTTGTTCCCATGGGTCCGAACCAGCCTGTACCCCTGTTGTTACAATCATAGGCAGAAAAAGATACTACCTTACCGGCACTTTTGGCAATGAAGAGGCTTACCGGTTTGGATTGGAAAGCCCTTGAAACCTCATACTTCCAACCCGGAAAATACTTTTCGAGAAATTTCATTGTTTGTTCTTTATCTTCACCTGCAGCCCTCGCTATCTCTATTCCTTTCCCTGAAAGTTCAGCCAGGGCCCTGTCTGTATCGAGATTGGCCTTATTCAGGTTAACCTTCATGTTTGCCGTGTCTGAAAAACGCCTGAATCCCATTGTTTCAAAAAATGCAACTGCAGGTGTATAACGGGGATCTATACCGGGCATAAAGTAGTTATATGGAACATCATAGACCCTTATCTTGTTCATGCCCCTTTCACGGAAAGCATTCTCCAGCTTCTCATAGAAACTTCGGCCGACGCCCTTCCTGCGGTGATCGGCAGCAACAACCATCAATTTTATGTATCCTGTTTTTTCAGACTCGATCTCCCTCGTAACTCCGCTCAAAAAACCGATGAGTTTTTTACCCTCCCAGGCAGTGAGATTGAGCTCTTTTTCATAGCTCGGGTCTTCAAAGACCTTTTCATGCAACAGGTTTTCAGTAAGCTTATCCCACTCTGAATTGTTGTTAAAGAGCTTAACAACCGCCTTGGAATCTCTTTTTTCAAAAAGTCTTATCCCCTTGCTATCCATATCAGGAATCTACCTCCAGCCATTCAACAATTTCTCTGGCCCATTCCTCGTTAATAGAAGAGAAATACTTAACCATTTCCTTCTTTTTCTCTTCCGGGATTTCATCGAGACCTACAAGAAAATCTCTCACGTATTCAAGAAATCCCTTTGCATGTTTTCTTCCGCATACCAGAGTTACTGCCCTTTCCAAAGATTCTTCGGGATTATACCGTGTACCAGCCCCGAAACGATAATCCTTCAAGATACCCAGTTCATCGGCAAGCGTGATAATCGGTATCTGTGAAAGGCACGCCTGGTTCATGGGATTCACCATGAAACCCGAAATATAGTTAAGAATGTTTCTGTTTCTGCCTCTGAAAGGTTTAATATACAGATACTTTTTATGCTTCTCACCATCATTTGCAATAAAGTTGTCCCAGATGAAGGGCTTTCTTCCAAGCATTTCAGATACCTCTTCCAGGTGCTTCTTGGTGATTTCACCGGAACGAACAAGCGGCCCGGTCCAGATGATATCGATATCCCTGTCAAGATTCTTGCCAAGGTATTCCAGATAGCTCTCCGGCCTCTTTCCAAATATCTTATCAAGCAGAGGGTCGAAGCTGTAATATGTGGGACAGAAGAGAAGCTTTGAAGAATTGGTATTTTCCCTGATAAAATTCATTATTTTAATCTGTGTTTTTCCAATATCAGGGATATCTCCCTTCATATCATCAAAGAGAATGGCAATTATATCAGGTTTTAGCAGGTTTAACTCATTAAGTTTCGTCTTTAATTTCTCCTTAGAGGCCCTGTCAAAGGAGATGTAGGCATTGTAGGGAGAAAAACCGACACCCCACTTTATTCCGCGTTCTCTGTAAAAGGCAGAAAGTCTTGAAAGCTCTTTCTTTTCCCCTTTCGGAAGTGGTTTCATCCAGTCTTCACGAAAGTATCTGTCTTCCTTGGGGGCATAGATGTAGAAGTCGAAACCTATCTTCTTCATAAAATCGAGGTAATCTTTCCTCGCCTTCCAGCTCCATGGCCTTCCGTAGAATCCCTCTACAATTCCCAATAACATGAATTAATACTAAGTATTGTGGTTATATGATTCAAGTAAGATCCAATAAAAAAACAGATTCGTGTGCTATGCAAGATAGACTTATGAAAGCATTCAGGTAATTGAACACGGGAAAAGAGAAATTTTATTTGACAAATAGGCTAATATTAACTACATTATACAAAGGAATATAATACCCCCGGGGGGTATTATATCATCTAACAGGAGGTATGAAACCATGATGATAATTTTCTTGCTGATAGCTTTTGTTGCAATCTATTTCATTGCAAGCTACTTCACGGGTAAGTCTCCCAAAAGAGCTATAAAGGCTTTTACCAAGCCTTCAGCTCTTGAAATACTTAAGGAAAGATTCGCAAACGGAGAAATCAATGCATCACAGTATGAAGAGATGAAGAGGGTTTTGATGGAGGAGGAAGGCATCTATGAATAGAAAGATACTCTTGATTGCACTGTTGACATTCGGGTTATTGATTACCGGCATGTCACTGATGGCCGATACCAATAGCACTTCAAAGGCCGACACACAACACGGTCGATCTATCGAGGATGTGCTATCCGAGATACGAACGGAGTTGGGGCTCGGTAAGAATCAATCTATAGACCCCGACAGGGTAAGCGACAAGCTGCTCGAAGAATTGGGCGAAGCGGTAATGTCTTACATGGTACCCAATGAGAGGCAACATGAGTGGATGGACAACATGATGGGCGGGGAGGGCTCTGAGAGCCTTGCAAACATGCACCGGATCATGGGGTACAGGTACCTGCAAAACGGTGGAATAGGAAACCTCGGATTCGGGCCCATGATGATGGGCGGGGGTATGTGGGATGGTGATGCAAGAGGTCGATGGGGTTCCGGCTGGGGTTCCATGATGGGTGCAGGATATCCGGGTAGCTATTATGGATGGCTTGTTCTGGCTGTTATCATAGGGCTTATCGTTGCAGTCATTATTCTCGCTGTTTTCCTTGTTCGAAAGAATCGTTCGGGTTACAATGAATTATCTCGCTTTGGAGAAGGTCGTGGCACGACAAATGCACTCGAGATACTCAAAGAGAGTTATGCACGAGGTGAGATCAGCAGAGAGGAATATTTAAAAAAGCGAGAGGATATTATAAAGGAGGATTAGAGAATGGACAAGATGGAAAAGATGGATCATGACATGGAAGAACATCATCATGATCATGGTGCACATGAGGGACATGAACACGGTGGGCATGAAGGACACGATCATGGTGCACATGAAGGACATGAACATGGTGAGCTTGAGGGACACGATCATGGTGCACATGAAGGACATGAACACGGCGGGCATGAGGGACACGATCATGGTGCACATGAAGGACATGAACACGGCGGGCATGAAGGACACGATCATGGTGCACATGAGGGACATGAACACGGTGGGCATCATGGGCATGCTGACCATCATGCACACATGGTAGAAGATTTCAAAAAACGATTCTGGATATCACTCGTTTTGACCGTACCCATTCTGCTGTTATCACCCTTGATCCAGAAATTACTGGGACTTGCGGATGTACTGGCATTTCCGGGTGATTTATACGTACTATTCGGATTATCATCTATAGTCTTCTTTTACGGAGGCTGGCCCTTTCTAAAAGGCCTGGTGGAAGAACTTTCTAAAAAGCTTCCCGGGATGATGACTCTGATAGCCCTTGCAATAACCACAGCCTACATCTATAGCAGTGTCGTGGTATTCGGTTTGCCGGGGAAGGTATTCTTCTGGGAATTAACCACGCTGGTGGCGATTATGCTCCTCGGTCACTGGATAGAAATGAAATCGGTCATGGGTGCATCACGTGCTCTGGAAGAGCTTGCAAAGCTCATGCCATCGGAAGCTCACAAACTTCTTCCCGACGGAAGTACCGTTGATGTGTCCCTGGAAGACATCAAGGTGGGAGACAAGGTGCTTGTAAAGCCTGGAGAAAAGATTCCCGTCGATGGTCAGGTAATAGAGGGGGGAAGTTCTGTAAACGAATCGATGCTTACCGGAGAATCGAAGCCAGTTGAAAAGAAGCCAGGTGACGAAGTTATCGGTGGTGCAATTAACGGAGAGGGTTCCCTCGTAGTTCAGATTGTAAAAACTGGTAAAGATTCTTACCTATCACAGGTCATCGAGCTCGTAAGGGAAGCTCAGGAGAGTAAGTCGAGAACTCAGGACATTGCAAGCAGGGCTGCACTATGGTTGACAATCATAGCACTTACAGCGGGCGGTATTACGATGTTTATCTGGTTGGCCCTGTTAAACAAGGATCTGGCCTTCGCACTGGAACGTACCGTTACCGTTATGGTCATAACATGTCCTCATGCACTTGGCCTTGCAGTTCCTCTGGTGGTTGCTGTTTCCACAGCGATCTCTGCCAAGAACGGATTGCTGATTCGCGACCGTGCCGCATTCGAGCATGCAAGAAACATACAGGCTGTCATATTCGATAAAACCGGAACCCTTACCGAAGGTCAGTTTGGCGTCACCGAGATGATACTTCTCGACGAAAGCAAGGAGAGCGGCAAAGATGCCGATTCCAAGAAAATTGAAATCTTGAAGCTTGCGGGAGCAGTTGAATCAAATTCCGAACATCCCATAGCGAAGGGAATCGTTCGTTCGGCACTTGAAAAATCAGGTACCGGTTCATTGCCTCCCGTCAAGGAGTTCAAGGCCATTCCCGGCAGAGGAGCACAGGGGATAGTAGATGGTTCTGATGTTATGGTAGTCAGCCCCGGATACCTGCGCGAAAAGAATATTACAGTGGAAGACGAAAGAATAGCCAACTATGCTTCACAAGGTAAAACGGTGGTCTATGTTCTTGTGGACGGAAAACTGAAAGGTGCAATTGCCCTTGCAGATATTATCAGAGAGGAATCCAAAGAAGCGATCAACAACCTCCGCGAGATGGGTATAAAGAGTATAATGCTTACCGGTGACAACAGGGAAGTGGCCAACTGGGTTGCAGAGGAGATAGGAGTTGATGAGGTTTTTGCCGAAGTTCTGCCACATGAAAAGGCTGCTAAGGTCAAAGAGGTTAAATCGAGAGGCCTTGTAGTTGCAATGACAGGTGACGGTGTGAATGATGCACCTGCACTTGCAAGTGCCGATGTGGGAATAGCAATAGGTGCAGGTACCGATGTTGCAATCGAGACTGCCGACATAATTCTGGTAAGGAGCAACCCGAATGACGTCGTTGCAATACTTGATCTGGCACGTGCTACATACAGAAAGATGATTCAGAATCTTGCCTGGGCGACCGGCTACAATGCCTTTGCAATTCCTCTGGCAGCAGGTGTACTGTACAGCTTTGGGATACTGTTAAGCCCGGCTGCCGGTGCAGTACTTATGTCGTTGAGTACTGTAATCGTAGCTATCAATGCAAGGCTCTTGAAAGTGAGAAAAAAATAGTCCTCTGGAAAGGTAAAAAACTTAAAAGGTAACAGGAAAGACCCGCCCTTGTGCAGGTCTTTCTTGTTGTTGCAGAGGTTTTCTATTAATATCGGAGGAGTCCAAATGAATGAAGAATTGCAGATAGAAGAAATCATTATTCCTTTTGAGAGAGATATAGAAGAAAAGAACTTAAGTGAAATAAAGGTTCAACTTGAAAGCAACGAGGGCATTTCCGAGGTCTTATTCTTCACGAACAATGTCTTGAAGTTGAATTATTCTCCCTATGTGTTGAGTAAAAAAATGGTAATCGACCTGCTTGCTGCATACGGAATAAGGCCAAAGCAGGAGGAGAAAATCAAGAATCCATTCAAGCGTTTCATACATAAACTTGCTAAGGCAAATGAGAAGAACTTTGGTTCTGAGCCTCTGGAATGCTGCAAATTGAACAAAGAAACTGGAGTGAACAATTAGAAAATACATACAGGATATCTCAAAGCCTTGCCTTAGATAGCATGCTCATCAGCTCGTCGATGATCTCCTTTTTACCTTCACCACCCGCTGCAATAGCATTTGTAACACATGTTTCGATATGACGCCTAAGGATAAGCATTCCGACGCTATTGAGGGCTGCCCTTGCTGCAGATATCTGTGTAAGAATATCGACACAGTACTTCCCCTCTTCCACCATCCTCTGAATACCACGCACCTGCCCCTCGATATTCTTAAGCCTTCTCAAGGCTTGCTTGTTTATCGGGTGAGGTCCCCCTTTTTTTTCTTCAGCCATTATTTCTCTCCTTCTACCTCGAGCACTTCGACAAGGTCACTTGGTTCCAGCCGAAAGCCGGAGCCTCTCCCCTCGTAAAAACCATGTGCCATTATCATATGGATATTGAGGTCTGTATAGGTTATCTCTCGTCCCTTTTTAAGATTCCTCACGGTGGTATTTGTCTTTGGAAATATTCCGGGATCACCGAAAGGGCAGGGTAACTTTCCCCGGACAGAATCGACCCTTACCTCATAGTGGGGTTCCACGTTTATGAACTCACCAAGCCCCCTCATTCCTGCATCTCGAAGTTCTATCATCCTCTCTGCTATGTCGCTATGGGTAACCCCAAGTCTTTGTACCTCAGCCTCGTCATCTATCAGTATATCTATGAGGTTTCTCGTATCCTTGCCCAGGAAACCGTCCCTCGTTATTACGCCGGGCCTCATGTTCTGCTGGGCTTTCTGGAGTTGTGGTGACTGTTTCACTTAAGTCCCCCTTTTGACTTAAATCTAACCGAACTTGTCGTAGTATATCAGCTCTTCCGGAACTCCGTTGGCCGTAAGGACTTTTACACATGCATCTATCATTCCGGGGCTTCCGCAGAGATAAGCTTCCACATTGTCACCGGATTCGAGGTACTTGTCCACCACGTCTGTGATAAGTCCCGTTTCTCCCTCCCAGTTGTCCTCCGGAAGGGGAGCGGACAGCGCCGGAATGAACCTGAAATTTGGTAGCTTTTTCTCTATCTCATGCATTTCTTCCACAAGGAAGAGGTCCCTCTTGGAACGTGCCCCAAAGAAGTACATCGCCTTCCTGTTTATCCCCTTCTCGGCCATATCGAGGAGTATCGATTTTATCGGTGCCATACCTGAACCGCCGGCTATGAATACTATGTCTCTCTCCGTATTCCTAAGGTAAAACTCCCCGTAGGGACCGTTGAAAATAACATCGTCTCCCTCCTTAAGGTACTTGTGAATATAGGTGGTACTGATTCCGTTTGGAACATACCTTATCTCCAGCTCCACGGTGTCCCTCTTGCACGGACAGGAGGACATCGAGTAAGCTCTGTACACCGGTTCCTCTGTAAGCTCGTACTCCGGAATCTGCAACTGGATAAATTGCCCCGCCTTGTACTGTATCTCTGGAGGTTCAACGAGTTTCAAGGTGATTTCTTTTATGTCATGCGTAAGATCCCTTATCCTCGCCACCTTGGCCTTGAACTCTTTTACATAGAAGAGCTCCTCCGGTATCCATATCTCCAGGTCATTCTTCACCTTGACCTGGCAGGACAACCTGATATTTTCCGCCCTTTCCTCCTCGCTTATCCATGGCAGTTCCGTCGGTAGGTACTGGCCGGCTCCGCTTGTAACCTTTACCTTACAGAGTCCGCAGGAACCCCTCCCCCCGCATGCCGAAGGTATGAATATCCCCTCTCCCATCAAAGTGGAAAGCAGTGGCCTCCCACCATCGACTGTCAGCTCCTTGTCGTCGTTTATTTTTATCTTTACCTCTCCATAGTTGGCTATTGTGGCATCGGCAATAACCATCAATATGGCGAGAAATGTGGAGACTGCAGTAATCGCACCGACACTTATCAGTAATGTTGTAACAGGAAACATTCCGGTACTCCCCTTTCTACCTTTCTAGCTTATCTTTATCATTCCGGTAAAACCGATGAATGCCAGAGCCATCATTCCGGTTATTATAAGAGTGATGCCGGCTCCTTCCAGCCCCCTGGGAATCTTGGCATTCTTGAGCTTCTGTCTTATCCCCGCCATGGCTAGAATTGCAATTGACCACCCTATTCCGCTTCCGAAACCATACATGAAGGATGAGAGAAAATTGTACTGCCTTATCACCATGAAGAGACTTGCACCGAGGATCGCACAGTTTACCGTTATGAGGGGGAGAAATATGCCGAGGGCTGCATAGAGTGTCTCGGAAACACGCTCTATTATCATTTCAACGATCTGGACGAAGGCAGCTATCACAATTATGAAGACAATGTAGCGAAGGTAGGTCAGGTCCAGCGGAATCAGTATGTATTCATACACAATCCAGTTCAAGGCACTTGTTACCGCCATAACGAATATGACGGCGGCACCGAGGCCAAGGGAGGTTTTTATCTCCCTTGAAACGGATAGGAAGGAACACATACCGAGGTAGTTTGTGAGGAGTATGTTGTTGGTAAAAATTGCGGCGAAAAAGATCGCTACGGGATACACAGACGGGTTCATGATTTTACCTCCTCCTTTTCTCTCTCCGTGATGAGGCCCCTGACTACCCATATGAATATTGCCAGCATAAAGAAAGCACCGGGTGCCATAACCATTATGAACCAGTTTGTCCACCAGCTTCCAAGTACCCTGAGTCCCCAAATACTCCCCGAGCCGAGGAGCTCCCTGAAAAATGCGATTATGATGAGTACGTAACCGTATCCCATACCGGCCGAGAGACCGTCTGCAACGGACAGGCCAACGGGATTGGACAGGGCAAATGCCTCGGCCCTTCCCATTATTATGCAGTTAGTTATTATCAATCCGACATAGGGGCCAAGCTGTCTCGATATGTCAGGCACGTAGGCTTTCAATACGATATCAACGATAATAACATAGGCGGCTATGATAAGGGTCTCTACCATCATCCTTATCCTCGAAGGGATATAGTTCCTTAACAGAGAAATGGTGAAGTTGGACAACGATGTCACGAATATAAGTCCCATTACCATCACCACGGTATTCTTGAGCACATTGGTAACGGCGAGCGTGGAACAGATACCAAGCACCTGGGCAAATATGGGATTGTCTGCTCCAAGGCCGCTCAAGAATGTCTTCTTTACCTTTCCTTTGGCTGCCACTTTCCTATCCTCCCTGCTCCTTCCGGTTACTTTACAATCTCTCTTACATTGCTTATCGTCCTGTTTACGATGTCCAAAACAGCATTTGAGGTTATCGAGGCTCCTGTTATTGCATCTATCTCATTGCCACCCTTCGCAGTCCCTTCCGGAACCAGCTTGAACGGACCCATCCTGTCCCTGAACTGTTCTCTGAACCACTTCTCTGAAATTCTCGCCCCCAGGCCCGGGGTCTCGTTCTGTTTTATGAAGTCGATGCCCGTCATCTTCTTCAAATCCCTGTCGAAACCGAGTACAGCCTCTATCTCTCCCCACAAACCGGGACCCGTAACTATTACGGCATATCCGGTAAGCTTACCATTACCACCTGCATATACCTCCATGTACTTCAACTTTCCATCGGCATCCCTAATTTCTTTTATACTCTTCTTATAGGTCTCCTCGATATCTTTTGCGGAATCTCCAACATCGATATTTGCCGCAAAGAGGACTGCTTTTTTAATGAACAGTGTCTTGTTTGTAATAATCTTGTCCCTCGTGTAGAGGTATATCCCCGAGGTGACAGCTATAAAAACCACTGTAACGATGGCCATAAAGAGTACAGTGTACATTCTTTCAGTCTGCTTACTCTTGAACTTCATGATGCCTTCACCTTCTTCTTTCCGGAGTTTTTGATTATATAATCGAGGAGAGGTGCAAACATGTTGGCAAAGAGTATCGCAAAGGTTATTCCTTCGGGCCATACGGAGAATGTCCTGATAAGGGAGGTGAGTACACCAATCAGTGCACCGTAAATCCATCTTCCCGTATCAGTCGTCTGGGACGCAGAAATCGGGTCCGTTGCCATAAAGACTATGCCAAATAGAAAGCTTCCGGCAAGAAGGGCATGAATCGGTTCCGGCACACCCTTCACCCCCATCAACCAGAAAAGAGTCTGAAACAGGAGAAACCCCGCAAGTCCGGAAAGCATTATTCTATAGCTTGCTGTCTTTTTCCAAAGGAGGTATATGGCAGCGATGATTATTATGATGGCACTCGTTTCTCCGACAGAACCTGCAACATTCCCTATAAAGAGGTTCAAAACTGAAACATCTCCTCCCCCTGCAAGTAGCCTTAATGGTGTTGCCTGGGTAACGGCATCAGGTACAAATTTCGCAAAGCCACCAAAGAGCCCCTCTATCGGATTTCGCCAGGTCGATGTCATGGGTACGACGAAGCTTACGTATATGAAGGCCCTTCCGGTGAGTGCCGGATTAAAGACATTCCTACCGAACCCTCCGAAAACCATCTTCCCGAACACTACACCGAATATTATTCCGACGACAGCTATCCATATGGGAATCGTTGGTGGCAACGAAAGGGCAAAGAGAAAATTGGTGACAAACACTGCCATTGAAACCTTCTGCTTGTAAACCCTGGCAAAGAGATACTCTGCAAGAAAGCCCGTTATGTTGACAACTGCAAAAACGAGCAGTGTCCTCCATCCGAAGTAGTAAATCGAAACAACCACAATGGGAGTAAGCGCATAGAGCATACGTGCCATTATTGGCTGCTTCATGATTATGCTGTTCTTTTTCTTTTGTTTCTGCTGGCTGGCCATAAGAATATCTTATTTAATATATAAGATAAGTCAATAGAATCTGGTGCCATTGATTTGATAAATTACAAATTTATAGTGATAGTAAAAGTCGTCTTTCCGCTTGGCTTTCCATCTTCACTCTTCACGTCTATTGCCCAGCCATGGGAGTCCACTATGTATCTTACCGTATGCAGGCCAAGCCCCAACCCCTCTTCCCTCCTGGAAGGTGAGCCCCTGTAGAAAGGTTCGAATATCAACTTCATCTCCTCGGGAGTGAGTGGTGAACCGTAATTTGTAATCGAAATCATGATTCCCTCTTCACTATGGTAGGCCTTGAATTCGATTTCCTTTCTCTCACCGGAGTACCTTATCGCATTGCTTACAAGGTTCTCCAGCGCCCGCTGGAAGAGTTCCGGATCCATAGAAACTCTAATACCTGCCGGTATATCCACCGAGTAATTGAAATCGAATCCTAACAGCCTTGCATCTTCACTGTACCTTCTTGCGAAATCCTTTAAAAAGGCTCCAATTGCAACCTCCCTGTGCATCAGCTTCCAATCACCCGTTTCTAGCCTGACGAAATCTATCAGCTTTCCTATTCGCTCCTCCAGGAGAATGGATTTTTCCTTTATTATTGCTACATAGTCTTTCAATTTTTCAATGGAATCCGCATAACCATCCGTTATCGCATCGGCATACCCCTCAATAAGGGCGAGAGGGGTTTTGAGGTCGTGGGATATCCCCATTATGAGCCTCGCTCTGCGGGCATACTCCTCCTTCAACCTTGCCCGCATCATGTCGAAGGAGCGTGCAAGCGAGGCTATTTCATCCCTTCCCCTTATATCCAGGGTGAAATCCAGGTCCCCGTCTGCTATCCTTCGAGTAGCATTCTCCAGCGTGTCTATCTGTTTCCTTATGCTCCTTATTATGTAGAAAGACATGAAGGCGGTGAAAAGTATCAACACCAGAGGGACTCCCACAATGGTAAAGAACCGCATATTGTTCAGGATGTTTTTCAAATTACTTCCTGCAACGGGGGTAAGGCGCGGGGTGAGAACCAGAAAGATTCCGGAATCGGAAGGGGATCTGAAGGGAATAATTTGAAACTCGTACTTTTCAGTGTTTCTCCGTATCAAATTAAAGATATCACTCTCCACTGCAAGGCTTCCCTCCCCGATTTCGCCGACGGTGGAAAAGAGAACCCTGTCATTGCTGCTCATATAAATCACCTCCAGGCCTTTCGGTCGGCTGTCGGCAATTTTCTCCAACAATTCAACGGCATCATTCTCTTCCGGATGTGCAAGGTATCTCTCCACCCAGTGTTTACTTTTAAGGTAACTTGCATATACCGATCTGAAGGGTGTTTCCGTAATCTGAAAGAAGAATACTACCGAGATAACAAGAAAAGGAATCAGTGTGACACCAATAATAAGAAAGAGGAATTTCGTTCTCAGTTTAAGTGAAATCCTTTTCACATGCCATTCCCTGTCGAAAAGAGATAGCCCTTTCCATGGATTGTTCTTATGTACACCGGTTCCGACGGGTTATCCTCTATTTTCTTCCTCAATCTCTGAATGTAAACGGCAACAGCCGTGAGGTCTCCGTAGGCATTTTTCCAAACAGAGGAATAGATCTCGTTTGGTGTACATGCCTTCCCCCTGTTTTCAACGAGGTGCCTTAAGACCTCGAACTCCTTAACAGAGAGGGGAATGCGTTCACCGCCCTTCTTCAAAGTGTAGGCATCGAGATCCAGGGAAAAAGGGCCAATGGAAATCACATCCCTGTCACCTGACACTTTCATGTCACCGATTCTTCGTAGCAGTGCCCTCACCCTTGCAACCAGCACCCTCGGAGAAAAGGGTTTTACGATAAACTCGTCCGCCCCGATGCCCAGGCCCATTATTATATCCTCATCTGCCTCCCGGGCAGAAACTATCATTACGGGAAGTTGGCTTGTCTTTAGGTTGCTGTTTCTCCTTATACTCCCAAGCAGTTCGAATCCGTCCATCCCGGGGAGGTTTATATCGAGGATCATTATATCGAAAGTCCTGTTTCCTGAAAGAATATCGAGAGCTTCTTCCCCCGTTTCACAGACAGTGATCTCTGCACCTTCCCTCTCCAGGTACATCCGTATCAGTTCTGCCATCTCCCTTTCGTCTTCTACGATAAGTATTTTCGCCCTCATAACCTTAAATCGAAATGAATATTAAAAAGATCCGCTGCCAAGTGACAGCTTGACATTCAGAGAGAGGTTTCTTCCGTTTTGCGTGTACTCGTACCCGTCATCACCGTAGGTGAATGGAAGGCTAACCGTGATGCTCCCGTTGTCTATCGGTGAATATGAAACGGAGGGACTTACCCTGCCCGAACCATCCATGAGATTTCCTATCCAGAAGAGAGAGAGGGAAAAATCGCTGTTGAACATTCCGTTCCAGTGGAAGGATGCTGCGCCGTAGTGCAGCCCGGGTCTCAACAGGTCGCTTGCAGAGATATCCCCGTTTCCCAGAAGAACCATGATTCCGGAGTTGTTGTCCTTCATGAAATCCTTGTCAGCATATCCCTCCCCGTTGTAGAGGTACTGGGCTGCAGTCATGAAACTGAAATTGCCCTCCTCATCGATGTGGTTGTACATGAAACCTACTGTACCGGAAAAAAACCAGGTATCATCCTTCTTTACAACATGCAGCCCAAAGGGATTTGAAAGCGTCACATCCGTCGTCTCTATAAAATTCTTGTCCGAACCGTACTTCATGACACCTTCGCCGAATATATCGAAATCCGAGATCGAACTGCTGAAAGTCAGCATTCCGGCAGTAGGATGATCATATTGATATATACCACCGATTCCCACTTCCGTTTCACCCAGCACGAACTCAGCCTTTGGTGCCACGGCAACTTCCCAGGGTTTTTCTATGTTGTTGTCTATGAGATAGAGGTAGAGGTTGTGAATATCCAATGGCAGATTCACCTTTAACGATACGGGGCCCTCTCTCTCCGCCTCGGGATCCTCGGGATTTATCGGAGTAAGGTTTACCAGGTCGGCAGGGCTGAAAAAGTAGCCCACGCCCCAGTTGATAGTCTGTTTCCCCCCTCGAAAAAAGAGTCGGTTGTTCCAGTTGAAATCCGAGAAGAGTTCCCTCACTGAAATATCCGCCTCTGTAAAGGGGTAGGATACATCGACTTTCCCGAAAACACGAAAATTCTCGCTCGGCTTCGAATCCAGATAGATCGTTGCATCGAGGGCAGTATCGAGACTCTCGTCATCGGGATTTTTAAGTGAATCTGCCGTAAGCTCCGGATTCACCCAGTTCCAGCTCGAAGTGACGGAAAAGATATACTTTCCCCCGATAGTGGCACCGGCGGATTTGAGAAGTGCCTTCTCGGTTCCTGCTACCGTATCTTCCTTTTTAACCTCTTCCACTACGCTGCCTGCATCGCCTCCAAACATGCTCTCCTCGTCAGTTCCGCTCATTCCGCTGCCATTATCATTCTCTGCCCAGATTGAAACGGAGGGAATAAGCAGTACTACAGCCATAATCGTCAATATCACCTTTTTCATCGTTACCTCTCCTCTCTACCTGTTCACACGTTCCACATAAGACTTGGTAAAGACATAGTCGGGTAGTTTCTCTATGGAGATATCCTTTACCGTGATTTGTGTTTTCTTTCCCTTAACGAGGTTGTCTATGAAAAGCATGACAGTCGGCGTAAATGTACTTCCTACCTTTGCATACTTTGGAAAGTATGAAGTCCTTAAAAGCCTCTTTGTCAGGCTGTACTCCTCCACCTTCAATACGAGGTAGTTCTTCTTCGTGACCCATACCTTCATGTAGGGATATGTTACCTCGTTGTTGGTTGCCTTCAGTTCCAGTATATAGACATCAAACTTGCCAAGCTTGCCCTCACTTCCCCTCTCTACGATGTAATCTTCCGAGAGGGAAGACCTTCCGAAATCCGAGTTCTTGGCATCGGTATCGGAGAAATTCTCCTTCAGGGAGGTATGGGAAAACTTCCTGCTTTCAGGATCGTAGAACCAGAGGTTGTCTCCCACACGGAGGTAACCCTGGCCCTTCTGAACCTCCGGTTCCTCTATCAACATGAGAAACTTGTTGTCTTTATCTCTCCTGAACTGCCTTACTACCTTTTTATCGGTACCCTTCTCCGGATCTTGCGAAATCATCGTGAGGACACTGGAGAAATCACCCTCCTCGAATCGCCTCAAGTTGTCGATACTCTTTAGTATCTTCTGGTAATCCGTGGCGGCAAACAGGGTTGACGGCGTGGCAAGTATCAATATGAGTAGTACGAAAACCGTTGCCAATGCTTTTCTCTTTTCGAACAATTTCATTTAAAGCCTCCTGTTATGAGATTAGAATTCCGTCCTCAATGCCTCTGCCGGTTCGAGCCTGGATGCTTTTCTGGCAGGTCCCCAAGCGGCAAGCATGCTCAAGAGGAGGAGTACCGCCAGGTTTATCGCTACATCCAGAGGCACAAGGGAAAAGGTTATCTTTCCTTTGTGAAGGAAAATCCACAGAAAAGATGAACCGAAGGGGATGCTGCCCAGTATCAGCATTGCAACTCCTGCCAGGAGCAGTCCGATCAAAGCCCCGGTAAGTGCTATGAAAAAGGCTTCCATAAGCAGGATATTCCGCACTCCCCGTCTCTGCATACCGATTGCCCTCATCGTTCCTATCTCCCGGGTCCTCTCCCTTATCGTCATCCTGAAAGAGTTCGTTATACCCACCATCGTTATTCCAAGCAGAATCATGAATATCACGAAACCCACGGTATTCAGAACTTTCACCATGTCCTTAACGCTGGAGAGCAGGTCGTTGAGTGTAACTACGGAGTACTTGGTACCCTTCCATGGCTCCGGAACAGAGTTCCCGAAGAAGGAGCCTCCCATAAGCGATGCCATTGCCCTTCTGCGGGAGGGTGAAGGCTCGCCATCCTTGCCCGCTGCCGGTTCGTCCATGTTCAACCTCGGTTCCACGAGGGCCTCGGACTTGAGCTTCCTGTATATGCTTGCAGCGACGAAATCTATGTCTTCCATGTTCTTCAGGTAGATATTCAGACTTTGATACTCCCCGTCGGAAAGGCCGAGAAGCTCGTTGAGGTACTCTATATTTGCAAAGCCATTCGATATTCCGAAGGTCTCCTGATCCCGTACGGTTGCAACGAGGACGAATTCTCCCACGTTCCTCTGGCCCGTTACCGTGGAAAACCTTGCAAGGAGGGATTCTCCCACCTGTATGCCGAGCCTCTCTGCAGTGGAGACCGGAAGAATAATGGCCTGTCTCCCGCCCTTTCCTTTAAGGGTTGCTTTCAGGTCACCCACGGTGCCGGAAAGCTTTCCCGATACAATGGGAATCGAATCGAGGAAACCCTCCTCATTCCAGTCCACCCCGTCTATCCTCTGAATAAAGGTCCTGGAAGCGAATATCAGTTCCGCCATGACTTTGGACCGCTTATGAACGGACCTTATGTAGCCCTTTACCGGTTCCAGCGCCTTTTCAACCAGGGCATCGTTCCTTATTACAGTCACGACCTTTCCGGAAGAAGTTACTACGGAACCGGAAACAAATATGTGGCCGCCGAAGATGCCCGAAAAGTTTTCCTTTACATTGTCCGTAATTCCTGCTGTGAAACTGTTGAGCAGTGTTATTATAAGGACCCCGAAGGCGATCGCTCCCCCCAGGAGAAAGCTACGCTTCTTCTGCCTGCTCAAGTTTCTAAGTGATATCTTAAGGACATTGCTCATCCTTTTTCCTCCATAATGTAATGCATCTATTCTTGCCCGCCTCGATGTCTATGCCCGGATGTTTTTGCCTGTTTTTACCTGTTTTTGCCTCTATACTTTGCCTCATCATGCCGCCCTCTGCATCGCCTGCACCGGTTGGATCTTCAGGGCTATGGCGACGGGATACAGGCTTGCAACCACACCGATTATCACCACGACGACGAGGGAACCAACGACGGATGAGAGTGAGAGTATCGGGTGTAAAACCTTTCCGCCGAAAATGACCTCGAAGAATATGTTTGGCGCCGGTATGCCCCTGAGGTTCAGGAATGCCAGAACGAGAGCTCCCAGCACGATTCCGATTGCCCCGAAAACCAGGGAGATCATCGTCGTCTCGGCCATTATCATTCGCCTTACGAAGGACTTCTGCGCACCTATTGCCCTCATGGTACCTATCTCTGAAATCCTCTCGGTAACGGAAATCACAATGGTATTCATTATTATTATGATTGCCACGATGGCAATTATCAGTATCACGATGTTGAAGATAAGCTTTATATTGTTGGCAAGGGAGGCAGTCATTCCTGCGGCATCTATCCAGTCGGTAGCCCTTGCTTCGATTTCATTTTGCCTGAAGTAATCGTTCAACTTTTTTATTACCCTGTTTATGCTTCTCGTGTTTTTGACCTTTACAAGGAGAAAGTGCCATGCCCCCGAATCGGTCTTTGCAAGCTCTTTTCTCTTCGACGTATCACCGAGTATGTTGAGAAGTTTCTTTTCATTCAGGTTTCCCTCGTCGGGATTGACATTTTCCACTATTCCGCCGCCTCCGAAGAGCTCCTCGTCCCCGACATTCCCTAAGAGCGATGCTTCCTCTCCGTTTAACTTTATCTCTTCCTTCGAGGTTACTGTCATGCCGTTCAATGCCCTTACAGTATCTATGTCAGCTATCGATACATAGCTCAAAACCGGGTCTTCCGTCTTGAACCTGAAAATCCCGACTACCGGTACCTCCCGAATCTTCATTCCGCTGAAATCGTTCATGCTGGTAAGAAGCACCTTGTCCCCGGGTGAAATATCAAGCTCATCGCCCCCGGAGAGACGTTTTGCAATTCTTTCGGAGAGAAGTATCCCTCCTTCCCCCTTTTTTAGAAATCTTCCTGCTACCAGGTCGAGGTTGCCGGGGAACATCTTCCTGTAGTAGTCGGGGTCTATGCCAAAGAGCTGTGTAAAGGTCTTCCTTTTGTCATCACTTTTATCCTCGCTTTTATCCTCGCTGCCGGACAGGTTGATTATTGCCATACCGTAGGCCTGCGGGTTGACCTTGTCGACCTCAGGCAGGGAAGTGACAAATTTGTACACATCCTCGTATTTCGGAATTCTCGGCACCGTCTCGTTCATCGCACTGGGGCCGCCTTCGATTCCAAAGAGTGTAACCTTGCTCCTCGATATACCTGTAATGATGATGTGGCCGGTATAATTGTCCCAGTAGGCCTTCCTTATCCCGCTCGTTGCAGTATCCATCATGGAGTTTCCAATCACCAGAACCATTATCCCCACGGCAATTATGCTTCCCACTATCAGGGTCTTGGACTTGTGCTCTTTCAGGTTTCTGAAGGCTATCTTCAGTATTACCATTACCTACCTCCCCGACACCTCTGCATCCGCATCTGCCCTCATCTTCTTTCCTTCAGCTTCCCTGTCGGCTTTACGGTAGTTCTCTATTATCTTGCCGTCACGCAGCCTTATTATGTGATCCGCTATCTCCACTATCGTTGGATCGTGTGTGGAGAATATGAATGTAGTTCCCAGGTCACTGTTCATCTTTTTCATAAGCTCGATTATCGCCTCCCCCGTTTCAGAGTCGAGGTTTGCAGTTGGCTCGTCTGCAAGTACGATCTGAGGTTTCGTAACTAGAGCCCTTGCTATTGCAACCCTCTGCCTCTGGCCACCCGAAAGTTCGGCAGGCTTGTGGTTCCTCCACTCCGAAAGGCCAACCTCCTCCATGAGGAACTGTATCCACTCCTCCTTCTCCCTTCCCCTTAAAGAATCCTTTCCAAGGAGAAGGGGAAACTCTATATTCTCGTAGACATTCAAGACGGGGATGAGGTTGAAGGATTGAAAGATAAACCCGATTACATCATGCCGGAGGTTCGTGATTTCCCGGTCATTGAGCTCGCTCGTAATTCTGCCGGCAATCTTGACAGTTCCCTCGGTGGGAACGTCTATGCAGCCAATCATGTTCAGTATAGTGGTCTTTCCCGAACCTGAAGGCCCTGCAATGGAGATGAAATCTCCCCTTGTAATGCTGAATGATACCCCTTTAACGGCAACCACCTCTGTCTTTCCCAGGGGATAGATTTTCGTTACATTCTCCAGCTCTACTATTGCCATAAATTCCTCCTGCTTGATTATTAAGATAACAATCTCCCTACCGGGAAACCATATATATGAGATAAAAAAATATAATTTCTTGTTATTTACTTATTTATACGGTCTCAATAAATTATTAACTATGAAGGCGATGATGATTACGGAAACGGGACCGATAACGGAGGAGAGGGAAATTCTCCAGGAAGCGGATGTTCCAATTCCGGAGCCTGGCCCGGGAATGGTAAGGATAAGGGTATCAGCCTGCGGGGTGTGCCATACGGAATTAGACGAGATAGAGGGAAGGACTCCCCCTCCGGAACTTCCCGTTATTCCTGGACACGAGGTGGTAGGCAGGGTCGACTTGCCTGGTGAAGGGGTCAGAAGATTCAAGATCGGTGATAGGGTTGGAGTCGGTTGGATATATTCCTCCTGCGGCAGGTGTAGCTACTGCCTCTCGGGAAAACAGAACCTTTGCCCCGAATTCAAGGCTACGGGAAGGGATGCAAACGGAGGTTATGCCGAGTACATGGTTGTCCCTGAAGGCTCTGCCTATCCGATTCCCGAAGCATTTTCCGATACAGAAGCTGCTCCCCTCCTCTGTGCAGGAAGTACCGGGTACAGGTCGCTAAGGCTGACAGGCCTTCTGGATGGGGCTCTTCCGGACAGAGCACCGAAAACTTCGTCTTCCCATTCCGGTACCCCGGGGGCCGAGGCTTCGGAAGGTAAAATCCTCGGTTTTACAGGTTTCGGTGCATCTGCCCATCTGGTAATGCAGCTTGCACTTCACCTCCTGCCGGGTTTGAGGTGCTTCGTCTTCGCACGCAGCGAGAGGCAGCGTGAATTTGCAGAGGAACTCGGCGCCTCCTGGACAGGAGCCACGGAGGATTCCCCTCCCGAAGCGATGGATGCAATTATCGATACGACGCCTGCCTGGAAACCGGTCGCCTACGCGCTGAGGCACCTCAAACCCGGCGGCCGTCTCGTAATAAATGCCATCCGTAAGGAGGAAAAGGACAAGGCGGCGCTCCTGAAACTCGACTACGGCAGGGACCTCTGGATGGAGCGCGAGATAAAATCCGTTGCAAATTTGACTCCCTACGACATAGAAACCTTCTTGAAGCATGCAGCCGAAATTCCAATCAAACCGCTCGTTGAAACGTACAATCTATGTGATGCAGGTAAGGCATTGAAAGATCTTAAAAAAGGAAATGCAAGGGGAGCCAAGGTACTCGTGGTCCCATGAACATTCAAAAAAAGAATCTCTCAGCGAAGCTCCTCTTTCAAACCGAGCTCTCTTCGTATCTCGTTCTCCGGGTATTGCAAAACTGCAATCAGGCCAAGAAGCGCCACCACACCTCCTATAACGGGGGTTATCCTTACACCGAGAGGATTGCTTATGTCCTTGCCGAAAAGGGAATACATGAGCGCAAGTATTGCCGTGGAGATACCCAGGTTCAACTTCATGAAAAAGCCCTGAACACCGAAGAACATCGCTTCCCTTCTCTCCCCCGTTCTTTTTGCATCGAGGTCGCACAGTTCCGCAAGAATCACATTCGGGATAACGAGAAGGACTGCAACGGGTAGTCCCATGAGGGCTGCATTTACGATAATCCAGAGTTTGGGATCCACCGCCACTATGCCGGTAAGTGAAAACATGCTGGAGAATATGGAGAACCCTATCAACCCGATCATCATGGTAAGTTTCTTTCCTATCTTTCTCCCGAGCCACCAGACAAGGGGAAAGAAGATCGCGGCAGCTCCGAAGAGGGATGTAAACATCGTGCTGGCAAATGCCTCGTCTGCCTTGGCCAATGTGAGGGTTATAGGTATGGCTGAAGAGCGGATTATGTTCAAAACGAACCAGAGGGCCAGGTTGGCGAGGAGGTACATTATGAAGGCCCTGTTCCTGAGGGTCTTCAGGAAGGACTCCTTTAAGGGTACATTACTCGGCTTTGCACTGGAAAAACGCTTTTCATCCACAACGAAAACGGCAAGGTAGGCAACTATCAATCCGGGAATGGCAAGGCTGATTGCCATCTTCCTGTAAGCAGTAACGGCAGGGTCCCTTGCCATGAAATGTGAGAGGAGAAGCGGGCCCCCAATCATCACTACCGCATTTCCAATGAGGGAGAAATAGCCCTGAGCCGTGGTCATTCCTATTCTCTCGGCATCGCTGTGTCCAAGCTCCGGAATCAATGCAAGGTAGGGGCCTACATACACCGTAAAAGCAAAGAAATAACCGCCAAAAACGAGAGCGAGGTACAGGGCATTTACCCAGCTTACATGGGGAACAGGGGGAAAGAAGACCAGTACGGAGAACAGAGCAAGGGGAAGACCCCCCATTATAAGAAATAACCTCCTCCTTCCCAGGGGAGAGCGTGATGTGTCGGACCACGAGGCAACAAGGGGATCGGCAACCGCATCCACTATTCTTCCGAATATCATGATGCTTCCCAGAACGGTAAATATTCCGAGAAAAGCCTTGTTGGAGATGAACTGCACCATACCGGCGGCAATCTTCTCCCTTGGTGGAAGGAGAAAAGCAACATAGAATGTCATGAAAATCGAATCTATCAGCGACCATCCGGCAGTCGATGAGTTGTACAAGAAACGCCTGATCCCTTTGAAATCCTCCATTGTAACCCTCCTGTGAACTTCTTTTATTCGAAACCGCCTCTAACCGGAAGGGAACTCAGCCTGAAAAAAGATGATCTCTTCCCTGTCAAATGATTCTGCAAGCAGAGAGAGGCCCCTGAATCTGGCCCATTCCCCCGTTAATTTCCTGTGACCGCTCAATTTTACCCGCCTCCCACTGCCGGGTTCAAGGTTTACAAAGACATTGGATTTTCCCTCGTCTCTGTGCCCCAGGACATTCGATACGGACATCGGATTTACAGAGAGGAGAACATTCTCTCTCCCCTGGATAAGCTTACCGAGTCCCAGGCTTAACCACTCCTCTTCCTGGGAAATTTCAGCACCCTTCCTGGGAGGCAATTCCCATCTTACAGGATTGGCTGATGGCTGGATTATTATCCGGCATCCCCTCCTGTCCATTTGCTCTACCGCACCTTCATAAAAACCGTCCATGCATACGAGAATACCTATCTTACCAAGGCTTGTTTCATAGCCATCCAGCTCACACATCTCACCTGGCTTTATACCAAGTGACCTCTCCTCACCGGTAAGATGGACCTTGCGGGTAAAGCCAAGAACAGTACCCTTCCTGTTTATCAGACATGAAGTGTTGTAAATATCCATTCCAACAGAGTGCCAACCCCTGGCCACCTCCCAGTCGAATCCGGGAAGAAACATGCTCCCAGGGCAGACATAGGTCTCGTATTTTCTTGCTGCATAGAGAAAGGGGCCTATCCATGTATCGTAGTTTCTCTTCCAGTCCAGATAGAAGGGAAAGGATACCTTTCTTCCCGATAAGAGGGAAAGGAGAAGATGCAGGGGATGATTCACAACATTCGAAACTGTAACGGATGCCAGGGTTGCCCTCTTCCTCCCCTTAAGCAGCGGAATCCAGAGGCCTGTAAGTTCAGGGAAAACAACGAGATCCGGCCTGGCATTATCCTCACTAAATATACTTTCGAATATACCAATTATCCTCTCGTTGAAGGTTTCCTCGTTGTAGTAATCCCCCATGCTGAATCCGGACTGAACGATGGCAACAGTGATTTTCAAATCTTAACCCTTTCCTGCAGAACTTCCTTGAATACCTGTTTTTTTACCTATTTTCACCTACCGAATCTCTATGTGTAAACGCTTGTTAATCCTGCCCTTGCTTTTGTGGCCCACTATTTTGAACTTTCCTATCTCCTTCGTGTTGGCAACATGTGTGCCACCGTCTGCCTGCATATCGAGACCTATTATTTCCACGATTCTTATCTCTTTGAGATGCCTGGGAAGAAGATTCACTTTGGTCCTTATAAGGTCGGGTATTTTCTCAGCCTCCCTTCGAGGTATGATTCGGGTAATTATCTCCCTTCCCTTTTCTATTTCGTTGTTCACCTTTATCTCAATCTCATCTATCAGTTCCTTGTTGAACTTCTCGAACTCGAAATCCATTCTTCCTTTAAGCGGTTCCATGTTACCGCCCGTTACCTTGGCTCCGTATTCCCGCCAGACGACACCGGTAAGAACATGCATTGCGGAATGAGTTCTCATGAGGGCATAACGGCGTTCCCAGTTCAACTTTCCTTTGAGTGGCATACCTTCCGATGGGAGCCTGCCTCTTACGATGTGCCAGATCTCATTTTCATTCTTTTCAATACCGGCAAGCTCCAACCTTACCATTTCCCCATCCACCGCTTCTTCCTGGCAGGCAGCACCGTCGTAGATGAGGAATCCTTCATCGGCAGGCTGACCGCCTCCCCCGGGATAGAATGCCGTCCTGTCCAGTAGAATAGCATTTTTCCCCTCATCAACAGATACCACCCTGGCATCGAATTCCTTGATATAGGCATCTTCATAGTAGAGAAACTCTGTCATGTACTAAACCTCAAAGTTATCCACCTCTTCCTTCAATGTTGAAGCGGAATCGGATAATAAGGTGGTGAGTCCCACAGTCTGCTCCATCGCCCTGTTTATTTCACCGGTACCAACCACGATTTCATCGATGGCTCCTATTACCTCGCTAGAGACCCTGGAAACCTCTTCCATTATACCCTTGAAACCATCGACATTTCTACGGATATTACCGGAATCTTCCCGTACCTTTATCGTTACGTCATTGAGCCTTGCAACTACCTTAAGGACTTCTCTTCCGCCATTGGACAGCTCGGCCGCTGAGTTTGCAATCTCCGAAAAGGCATTGAAGGTATCCTCAACTTCGCTTCTTATCTTGACAAAGGATTTACCCGCCTTGTCACCGGTACTCACGGCATTCTCTATCTTTTGTATAATCCCTTCCAGTTCGGAGTTTATCTCTTTGGATTCACCGGCAACACTCTCTGCAAGCTTTCTTATCTCGTCCGCTACAACGGAGAATCCCCTTCCCGCTTCCCCGGCGTGTGCCGCTTCGATTGCGGCATTCATAGCAAGGAGATTCGTTTTCGCCGATACATCCTTTATCACCTTTACCATCTCACCTATACTCTGGATACTGTTTCCGATATCCTTTACTGCCTGCATTGCAGCTATCAAGACCTCTTCCCCGTTCTTCGTATCATCCACCAGCTTCTCAGTTGCTCTCTGCCTGTCCTGTGTAATTCCTGCCACACTGTCAACCGAGGCTACTATCTGGTTCACAGAGGCACTTGCCTGTTCTACCGAGGAGGCCTGATCGGTTATTATCCTGTCCAGTTCCTCTATATTCTCCCCTATGTTCTCCGTGTTGCTTCTTGCACTCTCCAGTTTGTCACTCAACGAGCGGATCATGTTTCGTGCGCTCTCTATATTGGCCGTTATCTCCGTAATGGCTGCCAGTGTTTCTTCGTTTGAAGCACCCAAGGATTCCTGAACGGAAACTGTGGTTTCTACGGTTTCCTTTATCTTCATTATTATTTTCTGAAGCTTACCCAGAAATGTATTGAATGTTTCAACCAGGTTACCTATCTCATCCTTGGATTTCAGTGTGATCCTCTGTTTAAGGTTTGCATGTCCCGATGTTATCTGTTTAAGTGCTCCGTCGAAACGTTTTAGGGGTTTCAGTGAAGAGCCGACCACAAGTATCGCAATCACGACACCGATTACGGTAAGTACTGTGATTATAAGCACAAAGATGCCTATGAACACCTTCTTCTTACTGGCAATGCTTTCAGTGACACTTCGAAGTGTTTTCAGGCTCTCTGACGTGTCAAAGGCAAATGACATCACACCTACAGTCTTTCCCGAATAGTCCTTTATCGGGAATAACATGATATGATAATTTCCTGTCTGAGTCATTGTGCTTTCTCTGTGACCCTTGTCCAGAAGTTCGGGCGTTATCAATCTGTCCGTGACACTTCTCCTGGTCGAGTCGGTTAAAACGTACTTACCCGCTACCACGGGGTATTTGCTTGAATCCTGCAGGGATTTCGCTATGGGCAGCTGATCAGCATCCATGTAGACAGCATAGAAGAGAGACTTCTTCTTGTCTTCTATCATTACCTCTGAAAAAGGATACAACACCTCCACGGAGCCAAGATGTTTACCATCCTGATCCTGTACAGGTGCTATTCCCCTTATCACGAAGCCGCCTCTTCCTATCTCTATCCCGGTTATCGGTTTGTAGGGAGGTGTATTCACAGCTTTGACTGTATTCCTGAATGAAGATATGTCATCGGAAATGTCCACCTTCTTGCCATTCACCACCGTCTGGTAGCCCTTTCTCCAGAGGCGGACGAGGCTCCTTGCATTTGGAAGGTGAAAGTGTAGCTTTAGAAGCTTTTCACCTGTGTTACTAATGTAACCTTCCAGAATAGGTGCAAATGCATCCCGAAGCATGTCCCTTGCCTCCTGTGACTCAGGGGATCTGGGATCGTCTATGTTACCGGAAAGAGCTATCCTGTAGGCATCTATCACAACCGGGTCCCTGGAGAAGAGGGAGGCTATGCCGAGAGCCCTCTTTCCTACCATCTCAATCCTTCTGTTTATGGCCTCCACATAGAAATTGCTCTTCTCATGCCTGGCATTCATATTCTGGTTTACAACTATGGTCCTTTGATTTTCCTCAAGCTTGGAAAACATGTAGATTTCAACCCCTACAGTTCCGATGCCTATGAATATCATTATAAGAAGGATAAGAATATTTACTTTCATTGATATTTTCATAAAAAATACCTCACTTGATTACTTCAACTGTATTCCAGCCCTATTTTTTTAAATTCTATTCCAGCTCCATTTTTTTAAATTCACAATTTACCGGAATCAGTTTACTAAAATTATAGAGAAGAAAAATTGCAATTCAAGATTTTTTAAGATAAACCGACCAGAATGAGACCGGAAACTATAAGGGCTATTCCTCCGCCCTGGAGGGTGGTAACTCTTTCCTTAAGGAACCTCACGGCAAGAAGTGCCGTGAGAGCGGGATACACGGAGGAGACCGGTGCAACGAGTGAAACCTTTCCCGTGCGGAATGCAAGGAGGAAGAAAACAAAACCTATGAGATTCAGGATGAGTCCCGAGAGGGTTGGAAATATACGGCCAACGGAAGCCCCCGGAAAGGGACGGTTTTCCCTGTCTATTAAATAGTTCAATACCGAGTAAATGTTCGAGACGAGGACTATTGTAACCATGTAATTGAATATTCCGGCCCTGTCGATGGAAAGTTTTGCAAGGAAATCTCCGGTTCCAAGTGAGACTGCACCAAAAATTCCCCAGAGAAGCCATACCAGTTTTCTATCCCTAATCATGCCGGAGGAGAGAGAAGGCTCCGGGCCATCCGGCTTTCCGGGCTCTCCCCTGGGAAGGGCAATAAGTATGCCGCCGGCAAGTATCAATGTTATTCCTCCGTATTGAAGGGGAAGAAGCCTCTCACCTATGAATAGATGGGCAAGGAGTATCGTGAAGACGGGGTAACCTGCAACGATCGTACCGGTGAGGGAAATCTGCCCCCTGGAGATTGCATAGTAGAAGACCTGGTAGAGAAGAGACGCTCCCGCTATTAGCGGAGCAGTGGAAATGTCGAGGTTGTATTTCCCCTGCGAGAGGAGAAGTGCTGCGGGGATGTATATGACGATGCTAAGTGCGTTGTTTATTATGTTGTTCCACAGGGGCGGGACGGAGCTGAAGCCACGTTTTACCAGCACACCACCGATTGCCCAGCAGAATGCGGCGGAAATGGCAAGGAAAAACCAGTTCAAGCTCGACCTGCCCCGAAATCCCGCCTCATCACAGCCTCTTTTTTATAACCAGGGCTATCTCTTCACGGGAGAGGGAAATCGGGTTGTTCTTGTTTCCCGATTTTTCGGCTATTATATCCACGTCAGCAATGGAAATACCGAAAGAAGAAAGAGGTGGAATCCCAAGTGAATCGAGCCACTCTTCCAGACTTTCAACGAGAAGCCTTAATCCTTTGAAAACCTCGTAACGGCCCTTTATGGTTTCTGATGCTTCAATAGAAACCTCTCTTCCCCTGGCAAAGAGGAAACCGAGACTTCCCAGTTTCACCAGCAGGGGACTTTCCGGAGCTTCGGCCTTCAATTTTTCTATCGTCGTCTCGAGTACGCCGGGTAACAGATTGGCACAGGCTACTCCATGGGGAATATCAAAGATCCCGCCTAGAGGCCCCGCTATGCCATGAACGGTTCCGAGACCTGCATTTGCAAGTGTGATTCCTGAAATATAGGAGGCAAGGGCCATCTTGCCCCTTAGCTCCATATCCCCGGGAGAATCATTGCACAGCCTTGGAAGCGACTGGCTTGCAAGTTTCAATCCTTCCAATGCAAGCGCCTCGGTAAGGGGATTAGCCTTCGTGCTGATGTAGGATTCGAGAAGCTGGCTGACAGTATCCATTCCGCTTGCCGCAGTGACATTTCTCGGGCAACTTAACATGAACTCGGGGTCGATTATTGCCATTTCAGGTACATAGCTGTCGTGCCTGAGCGATTTCTTAAAGCCATTCCTGCCTCTCTCAGTTATGACAGCATTCTTCGTTGCCTCGCTGCCCGTTCCGGAAGTCGTGGGAATGGCTACATAGGGTATCTTGATACCCGGTGGTTTTTGCCTGCCAACACCCTCTAGGTAGTCCCTTACGCTTATCCCGGAAGTTACCCCATGGCCGGCGCCTCCTGCTGCACCACCTGCAGATGAACCCTTTACCGCTGTGCCCCTTACAGCCTCCCCTTCCGCGCCACTTACAGCCTCACCCTTTGCCTCTGCACCTCCTACAAGGGGAAGCATCGCAGAGACGGCCTTGCCGGCATCCATAACGCTTCCGCCGCCGATACCAACTACCAGATCTATCTTTTTATCCGAATAACGGGCAGTTATTCTGTCCACGGTCTCCGGTGAAGGTTCCCCGGAAACAATCTCTTCACCGGCACAGTCAACTCGAGGCCCCGTCTCAGTTTCAGGGGAATCCGAACCCCCTTTGCACAAACTCTCCCTGAATTCAAGATACTTATCCGATCTGCTTACACTGCGGCTTATTACAAGCAGAATGCCACCACCTCTCATCCTACCTTCCAAAAGGCCGGGAATTTCATGATTCAGCTTTGCTATACTGCCCGCTCCGAAAATCACTTTCCTGTTGAATAGCATGGAAAAATTCATTTGAGATATTCCCCTCTGCCCGATCGATTTTATTCTTGTATTACCAGTCAGTTTCAGCCTGGGGTGCCACCGGCGTGAACTTTATTCCCTCCCTCGGTTTTGCCATCCAGGGTGCTACCTTCTCTCTCCATCTGAGGTAATGTTCCGTCTGCTTGTGGGCATCCACCGCTTCTGTTGATTTGTAAACCTCATAGAGAAAGAACCTGGAGGGATCGTCATTGGACTGTAGCACATCAAACCTGAGGTTACCTTCCTCCCTGCGGGTACCTTCCCTGTTTTCAAGCGACGCCCTCTTGAAATCCTCCTCATGGCCCTTCTTTACATATACATTCACACAGTACACTACCATCCCAGTTCCTCCTTCAAAACCTTGTATCCTTCGAAGGTGAGGTCGATAAGCCTCTCCGCCAATCTTTCTGTTTTCTTCTCCCCTGACTTCCCGACCCCACTCGATTTCCCCCAGATCGTATAAAGTATATTTGCAATCTCTCTGCGAGACAGATAACGCCACGATTCGGTATCTTCCGGAAAAACCAGCTCCCTCTTCGAACCGGTATCCCGTCTTCTTATCATGGAAACGATAGCTGCCGCTGCCCCCAGTGAGAGATTTATCGGCTCTATTCCGTACTCCAGTGCAAGCCTCATCGTTCCGAAGATTCGGTCCTCCATTCCAAGCTTTCTTGGCCTGTCCCTGCCCACCCTCTCTATCGAATCATGAAGAAAGGGATTTACCATCCTCTTAAGAAGATCCTCGGCATACCCCATGTAACCCCAATCTGTAAAGAGCGCATCGCCAAGTTTTTCATACTTCCTTACCAGCGCTCCCCCCGACTCCTCCAAAAAGGCTTTCCTTGCCCTCTCCATTATCCAGGCATCTCTCCCCGCCTCTGCTATCGTTGTATAGCCCTTGACATCGCCCAGGTATGCAATCAAGGCATGGATCGAATTGTGTCCGTAAAGCTTGGCCTCTTCGAAGGGAAGAAGGTCATCCTTCTCTATGAATACTTCGATTCCTCTACTGTAACCCTTCAACCTGATCCTCGATATATAAATCTTGTTGAATTCTTCCACGAGAAAAGCCCGTTCGACACCGGGAACGAAGGGCGCCAGAGAAAGCTCCTCTATAGTCTCTGCATCACGGATGACACCGCTCATCTTTCCTATCACGGTATTGAGGCATTGCAGGCTATCAAATAACCCGGCTTCATCTTCATAGGCATAGTCATAGGATCCGCCTATTTCACCGATTTGGCCGGTCCCGCCAATTTCACCGATTTGGCCGGTACCTCTTATTTCAGCGGTTTCACCGATTTTTCTCTTTATACCTTCAAGCAGGATCTCTGCGGCATGGTTGTTGTTCTCTGCTGAGTATACAATGGTAGGTTTCATAACAGCAGGCTGCCTGCGCCAGCGCCGGATGAGCCCCTCTGCAATGAGCCTTGCAACATTGGCACTCTCTCCCCTGTCGTAGAAACCAACGCTTGGAAGAGCTGTGCACATCTCGTCCGACTGAGAAATTGCTTCTATTATATGCTCCCTGTCTTCAGGAACATTGGGATTGAATATCTCCACTCCTGAAATCTCTTCGGTATCAATACCATTCTCCCTTGCAATATTAATGTAATAGGTTCCGCCATTTTTTCTTAAGGCATCCACCAGTTCGGTATCCACATCCACAACAACGAAACGATTAAAATTGCCGGATCTCGACGCTTCATAGAGAAAAAGCCCACTTTGAATAGGCCCGAAACCGAAACCTACGAAAGTTTTACCTTTCTCGCTCATTCTATTTTCGTCTGCTTTGCTTTCACCTGTTCTACTTTCGCCCATTCTGCTTTCGCCTGTTCTATAGCCACTTGCCAAGGAGTTCCTCCTCCATCTTTCCGTCCCAGTATTCCACCCTGCGGAAATCTTTCAGGCTAATATGAGGATACAGTATCGCCTTCCCGTCGACTCTGTTCTCCTCGATCCCCTTGAGAATCATTGGAGCATGGTCAAGGACACCAACCCCGTAAACATAGTTCCCGGGGTCTATATCTCCATCAGCCATCGCCTTGAGAGTGGCTATAATGTCCGAAGGCTCTCCCCCGCTGGAACCGACAACCTTTATCTCGTCGTAGTGAACCTGAATTGCATCCAGCTGCAAAATATTCTTCCCCTTAGGAAGGCCTCCGAAGAGGTTTATCACTCCTCCCTTTCCAAGAAGCCCGAATGCATCCTGTTGAACGGCCTGCACTCCCACAGCGAGAATTACATCGTCGGCACCGTTCCCGCCACTCAACTCGAATACCTTCTTGCCAAGCTCCTCGGCGCCAACAGTTACAAGGTTTATCCCGAGCCTTCTCGCCTTGTTACCCAGCTGCCTCTCCACCTTCTTAAGCCTTTCCCGGTTGATGTCAGAGACTATCAGGTTCCTCGGCCGAAAACGCATGGCCATTTCAACGTGGATTCTTCCCATCACCCCCGCCCCGATTACAACCCCGGTACCGCCTACCAGGAATCCGAGCTTCGGTATTCTGGGCGACAGGGGATCTTTCTTGTAGAGGTGAATATTTCTCTCCTGCCCGGAATAGACACAGGAAATAGGCTCTCCCATGGAAACGGCAAAATATGGTAAATCGGCAGGCAGGGGTATCAGGCATCCTGCCTCCAACACCTCTTCCATTATAAGTATGTACTGGGCGAGGTTGCCGCCAAGGGTGTACCCCACGGCACATTTTTTCATTCCCCTGGCATTGTCCCTGTATCGTTCCCTGAAGTTGATCGGCTCTATATCAACGGCAGGCTGTATCCCGTAACGCTCCCCTACCCTGTACCTATCCTTAAGGTTCTCTCCCACCTTCACAACGGTCACCGAGCCCTCATCACCAAGTATTACCGGGTACCTGGCAGGGTCCCACCCGTTGAAATACTTGTGTTCCTTTCCCTGTGCAAGTATCTTGATTATCGAGGTGCAGACCCCGGCTGCATCCACCCTGCACAAAAGTTGATTCTTACCGACCGCCGGCACCGGCACTTCCTCGACAGCCAGGTCCTTGAAACCGAGGCCCTTGAAAACAACGGCTTTCATAGTGGGGGGTACCTCGTATGTTTCGAAATGCCTGTACTTCCTTATTTTTTCACTTTCTTCCAATTCAAGACACTCCCATGAGTTTTTAAAACATATTATGCCATTCTGATATGCACTTCAAGTGCCGGCGAATCAGGGAGAAATATCTTTGAATTGTATTAACAAACGAGTCAGCCTCACCAACGGGTGGGCTTAGGATATTTGAATTCTTCCCATGAGAGAGAAAGAAACCTTACTTTACAGAATCACCTGCCGGTATCCCGAAGTGTTCCTCTATGATCTGGACAAATGCCTCTTTCGGAATGAAACCGATGTGATGCCCCAGCATATTACCCTCGGCATCGTAGAAGAACTGAGTGGGTATCGACATAATACCCATTTCTCTGGATAGCTCCTGGTATTCATAAACATCCAATATAAGAACATTTACAGAATCCTTATACTCCTCTGCTATCTCTTCCAGCACGGGTTTTATCATCTTGCACGGAGCACAGGTATCACTTCCGAAATCTACGATCAGAGGCTTACCCTCTTTCAGTTTCTCTTCTATAATACTTCCCATTTTTCATCCTCCTGATTTTCTCAATCTTTATATGAATCTCCCTACGATCAATCCCGTAGTTGATGCCATAACCACTACCAGCCCTATGTAAACAGTTGCCTTCTTGAGCCCCATTATTCTGCTTATCACTATCATATTGGGAAGGCTAAGTGATGGCCCTGCCAAAAGCAGGGCAAGCGCAGGCCCCTTCGACATTCCTAAATCCATAAGTGCCTTTACGATTGGCACCTCGGTAAGTGTCGCGAAGTAAGAAAAAGCCCCTATCACGGAAGCAATAAGGTTTGCCGATACAGTATTGGAGCCAACCCACCTTGCAATAAACTCCGGCGGCACGAAAAACTTTATGATACCTGCAATGAATACCCCAAGCAGAAGCAGTGGAAATATCTGTAGAAAAAAATCCCATGTGGATTTCATCCACAGCTTGAACTCATCCTTCCTGATATACCGGACAGTGATCCCTATTACCACGAGAAGGCTGATACCAAGTAGAACCCAGTGTTTCGAGGAGGCAAATATCAACACGAGAACAAGAAAGACAAAGAAGAGTATGTTCACCACCTCGCTCCTCTTGGACTTTACCTCGAAGGAAGAGGTGAACATGGCCCGATTTTCCTCCCTGTGGGCAGGAAAGATCAGTGCCATTATAAGACCGATCACCACGGAAAAGAGTATTGCTCCCACCGCTCTCGAAACACCGATATCCAGCCCAAGGAGTTTTGCCGTGTAGGTGATTGCAAGTATGTTGATTGCCGGCCCCGAGTAGAGAAAGGCTATCGCCGGCCCTATTCCCGCACCACGCTTGTATATCCCCGAAAAAAGGGGCAGCACAGTGCAGGAACAGACGGCCAGTATTGCCCCGGAGATGGAGGCTATCGTGTATGAAACGACCTTCTTTGTCTGCTCTCCGAAGTATTTCAGGACCTTGTCCTGAGAGATCAGTATCGTAATTGCGCCTGCAATGAAAAAGGCAGGTACAAGGCACGTTATAACATGGGCGGAGAGGTAATCGGTCAGTGCAAACCATCCGGCCCTTATCACGTTCATGAAAAATCCATTGTTACCAAACAAGGTTTCCCCCAATCCGATTCCGTGCAAATACCGGAACAGTGATATTTTCAATCTCCTTCAATCTTATAAAGAAATCTTTATATGATTCTTGCCGCTACCGCCCCGATGCTCTTAGTAACAAGAGCATTTCAATAATTCACACGGCAGGCAAGATTGGTCTTCATCGCCTTTTCCAGATCCCTCTTGAATACCTCGTTGTCTTTCAAACTGCCCTTCAAGAAGGAAAACAACCTCTCCAGTTTCGGATCAGGTTGCAGAGTGTAGAAAACCCAGCGGCCCTCCTCCTTCGAAGACACGAGACCTGCAGTTTTCAGTATTCGAAGGTGTCTTGATATGCGAGGCTCTGACATCGAAAGTATCTCCTGAATCTCGCATACACAGAATTCCTTGACAGAGAGAATATTTACAATCCTCAATCTCGTCTCGTCTGCAAGAGCCTTTAGAATTTGTATCGTTTCCTTCATCTATCACCCCGGCCCTTCTATGAATCAAAGAATCATAGATAAAGCATTCTTTATATATTTATATTACCTTTTTGCCAAATAGTCAAGTTAATTTTGAGGAAGCGGAAAATAAGCTCGGTGCATCTGCACAAAATATATACTTAGAATAGAATATATACTCAGAACATATACGAGGCACCAAGAAGGATTTTCGGGTTGGTTACATCAAATTTGAAAACAGGAGCTAAATATGTATAAAAGATACTGTCGAGGAACACGCTTACAGAAGAGAACCTGTATGACAATCCTGCTTTGAAGAAGAGCATCTTGTTGTCCTGGATGGTCGTTCTCATCGTATTGGTGCCATCCAGGTACGCTCCGACTCCGGGGCCCGTATATAGTGTGAGATTCCCAAGAGGATACTGACCTACCAGGTAGAGGGAAGCAAGACGTGCCCTTTCTCCTGCCTTCATGCCGTAAATGCTGCTGCTTACCGCTTCAGATACCAGGTCAAAACTCAGCATCCCTCCCACGTAACCCGTTCCTCCGATAAACACGACGTTGAAACCTGGGTAAAAATCCATTTTTTCGGCATTGAAATTCTCTGCGCTGAATTGTAACCCGACCCCGATATCCGCAGCGGCTGCAAAAGCCATGCAAATTAGAGAGAATACCAGAATAGAGAGAATTGTTTTTATGGATCGGTACATCGACATTTCCCTCCCGTGCAATAGTTGATAAAATTGGATTGATTACATAATTTATTGCAAAATACTTTTCACTGTCAACAACCTTGATGCCAGCTGCAATTATCGGGTAAACAATAAAAGGAGTAAACAATAAAAGCCGGCAACCCGGTTTTAAAAATGAATCCGGGAAAGCCGGCTGTTCCTCCAATAGAAGGATTAAAGGATTACTTTTGGGCCGAGCTTCTTGAAGAAGAGAATATAGTTGAAAATAAAAATGTTGTAGTTATCGGAGGCGGCCTGATAGGAATAGAGGTTGCAAATAAACTCCTTAAGAAAAATAATAGAGTCTTAATTGTGGAAATGCTGGATGAAATAGCACGCGGAATGGAGATGATTGAAAGAGCCCTAAGCTTAAAGAGCCTAAAGGATAATAACATCCCTGTCTATACGGGCTTTCTGGCAACCAAAGTAGATGGAAGAAAAGTAACAATATTGGATAAAGAAGGAAATACAAGAAACCTGCATGATATAGATCATGTTGTAGTTGCAACAGGAATGAGAAGCTACAACCCGTTGGAAGAAGAAATTAGGGGAAAAATAGAGTATCACGTAATAAGCGATGCTCATAAAGTAGGAAAAGCTCAGGATGCAATAAAAGAGGCATTTCAGGTGGCACTTTCAGTATGATAATTTCTTAAATAAGCTCTTTCCCTATCCATTCTTTTATTTCATCCCTTACACGGCGGAAAACCTGCAGGCGTTCCTCTCTGGTGCCCATAGCGGACGAGGGATCCTCGAAGGATCTGTGAATTACTTTCTTACCGGGGAAAAAGGGGCAGGTTTCCCTTGCATTATCACAGACGGTAACGACAATGTCGAACAGCCTGTCTCGGAAAACCTCTACGGTTTTCGATGTGTGATGAGAAATATCAATTCCAATCTCCTTCATAACCTCTATGGCAAGAGGATTTACTTTAGTCTTTTCGGTGCCTGCACTGTAGGCTCTGAACCTGTCAGAGTAGAGTGCATTTACAAGCCCCTCTGCCATCTGGGAGCGAGCCGAATTGTGGGTACATATAAAGAGTACCTCCTTTTTTCCGTTTTCCTTTTCATTTTCCATTGATCGCTCCTTCAAGTTAAATCTTTGCCGTAGCAGGGGTAATCTTACTCTCCTTCTCCTTGCAGTGGGGAAGATCCAGACTGCACTCACCAAACAGGTTGCAAGTCCTCTTACAGATTGATACAAGCATCAGCATAACAGGTACCTCTATCAAAACACCCACTACCGTAGCAAGTGATGCCCCGGAAGATAGCCCAAACAGCATTGTAGCCGTAGCAATTGCAACTTCAAAATGGTTAGAGGCTCCTATCATGGATGCAGGTGCCGCATCCTCGTATGAAAGTTTAAGTACCCTTGAAAAGATAAAATACCCTATGCTAAAAATAAAAATTGTCTGAATAAACAGAGGAATTGCAATCCATACTATGGTAAACGGATTCTCAATAATCACATCACCTTTGAATGAAAAGAGAAGAATGAGTGTAAAGAGAAGGGCAATGATGCTGACAGGAGTAAGGTAGTGAAGGAACTTTTCATTGAACCATTCAATTCCCTTTTTCCGAATTATAAACTTTCTCGAAAAGTAACCTGCAACAAGGGGAAGCGCAACATAGATACCAACTGAAAGAAGTATTGTCTGCCATGGAATCGGCATAGCATTTACACCAAGAAGAAATCCACCAAGCGGGGCATAGAGGACTAGCATCGTAAGGGAATTAATTGCTACCATTACCAGAGTAAGGCCATCATTTCCCCTTGCAAGGTAACCCCACAACAAAACCATAGCGGTACACGGTGCAATCCCCAGGAGTATGGCACCGGAAACATAACTTCTCCAAAGTTCTACCTCCTGCCCGGTTTTTATAATCTCGGTACCTGGTAGCAATCCTCTAAAGACAAAACCGAGGAAGAAGGTTGCAATGATATACATTGAAAATGGCTTTATTGCCCAGTTGATGAAGAGAGTCATAAGTACCGGTTTCGGCGTTTTCCCCGCCTCTATTACCTCTTGAAAATCTATCTTGACCATTATGGGATACATCATGAAGAAAAGACATATTGCTATCGGTATCGACACCTGATATATTGAAAGAGAATCAAGGGTTTTCGCAATTCCAGGTGCAGTTCTACCTATAAGAATCCCTGCACCTATACAGAGCAGAACCCATACTGTTAGATACTTTTCGAAGAAACTGAGCTTCCTATCTGCCATCAGGATCATCCTCCGCAACTTACAGTATTTATTATTCACAAACCAAAGAAAGGCTTGTCATTAAATATTACTCAAACAATATTATTTGTCAACAGAATGTTAAGGTATAAATTAGCAAAATATTATCACTATAATAAATAAATTAGAGAAAATATTGATTTTTACTGTATTGACGTATAAAATTCATAAGGTAAGGGAGGTAAAAAGCCTTTTGAATCCCATGAAAAGCAGAGACAATAAGTACAGAATTATTTTTCAGACAGCCAAGGTAGGCCTATGGGAGGAAGATTATACAGAGGTAAAATCTTTCATCGAATCATTGAAGGAACGGGGTGTTACCAATTTCAGGGCTTACTTCGATGAAAATGAGGATAAGGTAATACAGCTGACAAGGTCTATCAAAATACTGGATGTCAACAATGAAGTGTTGAGGATACACAGGGCAAAAAGCAAGTCCGAACTACTTGGTTCCCTGGACAAAATTACCTTGCCGGAAGCCATTCCGGTATTCAAGGAAGCCCTCATTTCCATTGCAGAAGGAAAGGACACCTTCGAAAGCGAGGTTCCCGGTTTAACCCTCGACGGGGAAAAGATTTACACTATAACGAGGTTTATAATCCCACGGGAATTCAAAGAATTCAAAAACATCATAGTCAGCACTATAGATATTACAGAGAGGAAACGTCTCGAAGAAGAACTTGAGAAAAGTAGGGAGAGATACCGCAACATCTTCGAAAATGCCCTTGTCTCGATCTGGGAGGAGGATTACTCCGGTATTTTTGAAAGAGTCGAAAAACTTAAGAGGAGCGGGGTTAAAAACTACGAGAAATACCTCGATGAAAACCCCGATTTCATAGAACAATCCATACAGAGCATACGTTTCATCGATGTGAACAACGAGTCGGTAAGAATATTCAAGGCTTCTTCCAAGGAAGAGTTACTTGAAAAGGCACATCTCACATTCTCGGAGGATTCAAAACCTCACATTAAAAACTTACTGTTACACATACTCGAGGGAAAGAAAAAATTCGAAAACATATCATATGCAAAGGATCTCGAAGACAACAAGCTCACCATCAAGTTGAGTATTCCGCTCCCCAAGAATATTGAAGAAGCAAAACACGTCATAGTAAGTATCATAGACCTCACCGATTTTGTAAAAATGGAAGAAAGGCTTTTGACTGCTCAGAAGCTTGAATCTCTCGGACTCCTTGCCGGGGGACTCGCACATGATTTCAACAATATCCTTACGGCAATACTCGGAAACCTTTCACTCTTGAAAATCAACTTGAATGAGCGAATCGGTTTGCAGAATGAGCTGCTCTTTAAAGAATCCCTTGACCTGCTTGAAGAGACTGAAAAATCCATACTCAGGGCCAAGGGTCTCACCCAGCAGTTACTCACCTTTGCAAAGGGCGGTGCCCCTGTAAAAAAGGTCACCGATATGAAGAAACTCATAAGGGATGTATCCGATTTTTCTGTAAGCGGCTCCAAGACAGCGCTTAAGCTCAACATGGATGAGGACTTGCTGAATGCCGAGGTAGATGAAAACCAATTATCCCAGGTTTTGACTAACCTCATAATTAATGCCCAGGAAGCAACGGGAGAAAGCGGGAGGATAGAGATCGAGGCACATAATAAAAAAGAAGGAAAGGACAAAACCCCCTACATAGAGATAATCGTAAGGGATAACGGTCCGGGTATTCCTCCCAAGATAAGGGAGAAAATATTCGACCCGTACTTCACAACAAAGCAGAAGGGGCAGGGACTCGGCCTCGCTGTTGCCTACTCCATAGTAAAGCGACATGAAGGTAAAATTTATGTAAAGTCAGAACCGGGAGAGGGTACGGAATTCGTGATACTCCTAAAAGCAACCCGGAAAAGGGCTGAAAAACCGAAGAGCGAAACAACAACTATCCTTGAAGGGGAAACGAAAACTCTGGCTTCTAAATGTAAATCAACAAGAACAAGGAGAAAGGGCTTTGGCTTAAAGAGGGTAACGGTTCTGGTAATGGACGACAATCCGTCTGTACGAAATGTGCTCTGCAAGCTCCTCGAAACCATAGGGTACAAAACCGCCCAGGCAAGCCACGGAGAAGAGGCAATAAAACTTTACCTCGATAAAATGGCACGGGGCAACCCCTTCGACGTTGTCATAATGGACCTGACAATCCCGGGGAAAATGGGTGGTAAGGAAACAGTTCAAAAACTACTCTCCATTGATCCGGGAGCAAAGGCAATAGTCTCAAGCGGTTATTCGGACGACCCCGTATTCTCAAACTACGAGAGTTATGGGTTCAAGGGAATATTGAGAAAACCCTATACCATAGAAGAAATAAGAGACGCAATCGAAAGGATAATGGTGGAAACCTGACCTGTTTCCAGTTTACCAGACTATTACTTGACTTTATTTGTCTAATTGCTTAATTATACAACTAGCAAAACTAAAATCAGAATCAAGGAGTCAAAAATGATCATTGCATTTTCAAGTGATGAAAACAAAGGATTGGAGAGCAGGATGAGTCATCATTTCGGAAGGTGTCCCTACTACGTATTCGTTGAAATCGACGGCAACAATGAAGTTCTCAATGTAACGACAGAAGAGAATCCCTATTACTCGGGTCATCAGCCCGGGCTCGTTCCAAGATACATCTCCGACAGGAATGCAAACGTCATGATAGCAGGAGGTATGGGAGCAAGGGCTGTCGAATTCTTCAATCAGTTTGGAATAGAGGTTGTAACCGGAGCATCAGGAAGAATAGGGGATGTACTGGACGAGTACCTATCAGGAAGACTTACAGGTTACCAACCCTGCGGAGAGGGTGGCAGGGGAAACTGCAATTAGCATGCCTCGATTCGGATTTTACAGATCAGATCCCAGGGTAAGATTCTTTCATGCACTTGGGTGCGGCGCACGCCTCGAGATTCTAAAACTACTTAGAGACGGTGAAAAAAATGTGAACGAAATATCGATGAGATTGAAAGTCGACAAGTCTGTTGCCTCGAGACACCTCTCAATCCTTCGGGAAACAGGGATGGTCAGTGCGAGAAAAGAAGGCTTGAGTGTCTTTTATACTGTCATCGATTCAAAGGTTTTCGATATAATCGATCTCGCTACGGAGATACTTCAAAAAATAAACATAATGCAAAGCAAATCCTTGAAACTATGATTCAACCTGTCCTTCAACTGCAATAGATGTACGGTATGAGATCGGTCCTCGTATATCTCAGATTGTAACGACTGAAGGACTTTTTCATTTCCTCCCCGATTTTCACTGCATCAGCTAGGTAAGCTTTGAACAACGATTTCTTGTTTACCTTTCCGTTCTCTCTGTCTTTCGAAGATTCCCTGGAGGATGATCCTATCCACTCTTCTACCCATTCAGCAAGGGACAGATTCGCTCTGTTATTCACGGAATCCTTTGCCCGCCAGCTTCCGGAACTGATATCAAAATCATACAACGGAAGCAAGTATCTTCCATAATCTGCAATATACTCTATTGCATCTAATATGAAATCTACCTCTTCATCATCCATCACAAAGTGGAGATTGATTCTTGCCCACCCCGGCTTTATTCCCTTATGTTGCTTAGTCACTATCTCATCATAATACACGAGGGATTTTTCCGGGCTGATCCCAAGCAGCCTGTGCCCGTAAGGTCCGGCACAGGAACAACCGGCCCTTGCCTGTATGCCGAAGAGATCGTTCATCAATTTCACCACAAACCTAGGATGAAGGTATGCATCACCACTCCTTACGGTAAATGAAAATATCCCAAGTCTCTTCGACGGATCTCTGGGACCGAAAACCTTCACCCCATCCATTTTTTCGAACCGTTTCAGGGCCTTCTCTATCAGTTCCGATTCCCTCTTTTCTATCTCTCTCAAACCGAGTAGGTCCTTCAATTCCAGGGCAAGGGCAGCCCTCAAAGTCTGAAGGATCGGCGGTGTCCCCGGTTTCTCTCTTATTTCGATGGCATGGCTGTACTGCTGTGTATTGAAATTGACAAAGTCCACCGTTCCTCCGCCCGAATATGTTGGGGGTAATTCTCCGTGGTAAAGGACCCTTCTGAAAACGAGGATTCCACAGCTCCCCGGTCCTCCGAGAAACTTGTGCGGAGAAAAGAAAACAGCATCGAAGTAGGATTTTTCATTTCTGTTTACATCTATCTCTCTATAGGGAGCCGCTGCAGCAAAGTCAAAAAAGGCATAGGCATCATTTTCGTGCAGTATCTCTGCCACTTTGTACACAGGCGTAATAATTCCGGAAACATTCGAAGCAGCTGAAAATGAACCAATCTTCATTCTGTTACTGTATTGCTCGTTTTTCAACTTTTTCTCAAGATCCCTCAAGTCCAGCTCGCCCTTCGAGTCGAGCTCTATCTCTACAACCTCGGCGAAACATTCCCTCCAGGAGATTTCATTGGAATGATGCTCGTAGGGTCCTATAAATACAACAGGCCTCTTTGACATGAGGAATTCCTGGAATTCTCTGGCACCGTCTTTGCCCAGAAATTCATTGTACATCGCTTCAAAGCGCCTCTTCGTCACAGGCGGTACATAGATGCCAAGAATCTCCTGTAGCCTGTTTATCGCTCCCGTTGCACCAGATCCTACCTCTATGATACAGTAATCATCACCGGCATTTAAAAAACTCTTTATCTTATTCTCTGCAATGTGTAGCCGTGCGGTAGTTATCTCCCCGGTATGATCGTCATCCGTATGCGTATTACCGTACTCTTCCATCAACCTTTCGAAGTATCTCTCGATAAACAGTACACCCCTTCCCGAAGCCGTGTAATCGCCATACGTGAGAAGCCTCTTGCCAAAGGGAGTCTCTATGAACCGGTTGCCACCGATTATACTTTCTTTAAGAACAGGCCATAGATTCTCTTTCACATCGAAGCCTCCAATATTCTTACTATATCCTCAACATCAGCCTCTACGGGATTGTTCTTCACACCACCACCCATGTACTTGATGGAATCTCTTGCCAGTACCCTTGGATCATCGAGTCTTACACCAAGCTCGGAAAGCTTTACATCGAGTTCTATATCCTTAAGGAAATCCTTTACCTTTTCAAGGAGATTCTCCTTGGTATTGTCGCTCCCGGTAAGGCCGAAGATACTGCCAATCCTTTTAAACCGCTCGGGATAACCGTCATATGAAAACTCGAGCCATTTCGGAAAGAGAGCTGCAAGTCCCTCTGCATGTGTTATACCGAAATATCCTGAAAGCGGATGTTCCATTGCATGAAGAAGCGTTGCCCTGCTGTGGGTTAGCGATATCCCGGCAAGTATGTTTGCAAATGCAAGGTAACCCCTGGAATCGAGATCTTTCTCGTCTTTGAGGGCTTCAGGCAGGTATTCTACTACATACTCCATTGCTCGTTCATTGAGTATTTCACATACGGGATGGGATACCCTGCTTACATATCCCTCTACCGTATGGCAGAGGATATCGAAACCGGTGATCGCCGTCATCCTCTTAGGCACTGTAAGCAGAACCAAAGGATCGACGATTGCCGTTCTTGGAAACATGAGGGGTGACGCGAATCCCGGCTTTTCATTTGTGGCAACATTCGTTACCACCGAAATATTATCAGATTCCGAGCCTGTTCCTGCCAAAGTCTCTATGGCAAGGATAGGCAGGGCTTCCTCCGGTTTCACATAATCTTCCTCCCATGATGCAATGTGCCTCCATATCGGAAGACCGCTCTTCGCAGAGAGAGCAATGGCCTTTGCCGCATCCAAAGCCGAGCCACCCCCCAGGCCGATAACAAAATCACAGGATCTTTCCCTCGCTATCCTTGCACCCTCATCCACAATCACATTGGTAGGATTTGGCCTTACATGATCGTATAGAACCCAGTCTATCTTTTTCTCTTCCAGCTGGCTCTGAAGGTTTAAAAGTAATCCGTTTTTCTTGGTGCTGCTTCTCCCCGTAACAATAAGAGCCTTCTTTCCTATTAGAGAGGCTTCCTCTCCTACCCTTTCAAAACTCCCCTGCCCGAAGATAATCTTTACTGGCAGGTAAAAAGTAAAATCCTTGATCATTCTTCATTCCTCCGTCAAAAATACAACTAAAAAACAATGACATCTTTAAAAGATTCTATGGCGCTTAAAGTATAGAAATGCCTTTCAATTTAGTCCATATCATCAACCATATAAACAGCAATAGAAGATAGGATACAATCGCGGCGAGTATCAACGTATCTATTCCGGCGGATAGAACTGCAAATTCGGAAAAGATCGCTGCAAGAACCGATGAGACACCATTGACTGACCATAAATAGGAGCGCTCACCGGGGCTCGAAACAGAATACCTGATTCCTGTGGGGAAGGGAAACCCCATGAGAAAAGAGACGGGAATCATCAGCAAAGCTGAAAAGAGAAGACGCTGAAAGGCAGGGAGGATGAGAAATAGGCGTATAACCCTCTGAAAGGTAAAGAAGCAGAGGATAAGCATTAAAAACAACAGTGATACCCATACAAATTGGCTGGCTGGCCCCGGATTGAATCTTTCACTCAACCTTCCTCCCAGGGCAGAAAAAGCCATTACCAGAAAGAGCACTAGGGTAAATGCAACAACGGGATTTCCCGTTACAATGGTGAAAATCTTTATGAAGGCCATTTCAATGAATATGAAGCCGCTTCCCACGAGAAAGAAGTATGCTATGGGTAAGAGGATGCTTTTTCGACTAGCCCCGCCACCAGGGATAAGGAGTATGAGTAAGGATACTACAAGGGCTTCGAGGAAAACAGCGATAATCACGACTTCACCGCTCATCAGTAATCTGTAGGGACGACCTCCTGTTGCCTCGAAGTACTCTCCTATACGAGAGAAGCGTATGAAGTGATTCCCAAAGGGCCTCTTATCACTTTGGGGACTCACATCAAGATAGTAATCAGCCAGGAGCCTTTCAAGTTTCGAGGGCTTTCCCCTCCGAACCTGATGCAATCCGGATTCAAAGGCAGTGAGAAACCTTTGAAAATCGTCGTAGTAGAATGGTTCTTCGTACACATTGAACCTGTTGGCCTCTTTCCTCTTCATGCCGGGATAGTAGATGAAATCAAAATTCATTCTCTCTGCAAAAGTTTTAAGGAGAGAGATGTCTTCCTGCCGGAAGGCTTCCCGCGATATGAGCATCGTGTAAGTATCCCAATTCCTCATCACTACCAGATGGGTTCCTAAAGCCTCTTTGATATCCTGTCTATTATCCTGTCTATGAGGTTGCACCCTTGAAAGTGCCCCCAGGGCTGTAAGAAAAAGCCTCAAACTGTCCGAGGGAGGAAGGAGAAGTTTCCTAGAAATTATTATCAGCCCGTCATCTGCTAGCAGCCTTATGCAGTCGATGAATGCATCAATCGTAAACATTGGTTTTTCGTTTCCGCTGGACATACCGGGAATCGAACTTCCCCAGTCCTCTATCTGAATTACATCATACTTCATGTTTTCTTCATCAAGGAGTCTCGCCATAAAAGCTCGTGGGTTTTCATGGTACAGTGTTAAATTCGAATAATCGCCATACCATCCTGAAAGTGCCCGGGAAAATCCCTTCGAAGCTGTAACTACATCGATCCTGAGGGCTTTCCACAGAAGTGCATTGACAACGGCTGTTCCTCCGCCCTCCTCCACAAGGAGGACCTTTCCTTTCGTGAGGTTTGTTTTACCTGTGTCATTGTACTGTACTCCCATCTCCTCTCCCCTTCTCCGGTCAGCTACAATATAACCGGAAAAGGAGAGTGTATAGAGCGGGAAATCCCCCAGTGAACTAATGGATGTATCCCGCTGCTTGCCGTATAAGGCCAGAATACCGTCGCCATTTAGTACTACAGCCTCTTTCCCTCCTATGGCCTTACCATATTTAAGGCTAAGACCCGGTGCAAAGCGTACATAGGGACTTTCAACGGTATCAACCCGTTCACGCATACTCACAACGCTTCGTACAAGCCTTGTCCCGGGGTAACGCAAAAGCTGGGAAAGAGCTTTGTACTGCGAAACCCTGAAGTGAGAGAGTGAATCTTTGTATACAAAGAAAAGGGACACTGTTACCGAGGCTATCAGCAGTGCAAGAAACCTTGCAAGCCAGGAATACCTGGGGTTCGCTCTTCCTGGCTGAACGCTTTCGGGAGCGAGCCTTCCGAGAAGTGTGAGCCTGCGCTCCGGTCTTCCGGAGCGCAAACTTCGGGAGCCTGGGAGCTGAGGGCCTCTGCCGGAATCACTGGCCTTGCGGGGGAACACACCTATAAGGGGTAGAAGGGCGGTAAGTATCAATGTGGCTCCCTCTCCGATTATGCCTATCAGAAGAAAGGGAAGCAGTACTCCGATTGCAGAGGCGCCCATATTAACGAGGTATATTAAGGGAGCACTTTCTGGCCAGAAGGAGTATGCCACCGATACGGCGAGGCCGGTAGCAAAGAAGGGAATTGCAAGAATCAGGTAACTCATTACCAGGTAGGCGACCTGTCTTCTATCTATGAGGATGCGGAAGAAATCTATGGGAAGGAGGTTCAAGAGGAAGTATGCTAAAACCGAAACAGCAGAATAAATCAGAAGCAGCAAGCTCAAAGGGTTCAGACCTCTCTCAAAGATTCTTCCGACCCTGTTTCCGGTAAAACGGTAACTGAACCGCCCGCTTGCAGCGTATCCGAGGAGGGCGATGCTTATCACCATGAAGGAGAGATGGCTCCACTGCGAGATGAGGAAGTATCTTGTAAGAAGTACCTCAAGTGAGAGTGAGGACATGGACAGTAGAAATATGGAAAGGTAGAGCATTTTCAAGTTCAAATATCTATGGCGAATGCTTTAAAGCTTCCCCCGTCATGGGAACGAAGAGCACGCCTGTTATCCCCTTCAAGGTATAATCACTTCCGTGCTTTGTAACGAGGACGAGATTCTGAAATCCGAAGGGGTTCCCGAGGGGTAGAATCAGCTTCCCCCCGTCCTTAAGTTGAGCCAGCAAAGGCGGCGGGATATGATTCACGGCAGCAGTTATCATAATACAATCGAAGGGTGCATGCTCCTTCCATCCGAAGTAGCCGTCTCCCTCCTTTACATGCACATTACTGAAACCCAGGCTCTCGAGCCTCTTCTTTGCCTTCCGGAAGAGGTAAGGTTTGATCTCTATCGTATAGACTTCCCTTACAATCCTGGAAAGTACCGCTGCCTGATAACCCGAACCGGTTCCAATCTCCAGCACTTTCTCATCCCCCTTGAGCTCCAGGCTCTCCGTCATCAGGGCAACGATATAAGGCTGCGAGATTGTCTGTCCCTCACCTATGGGCAGGGGATTGTCCTCATAAGCCCTGTTCTTTAAATATTCAGGAACAAACAGATGCCTCGGCACCTCCCTCATCGCATCGAGCACATCCCTGTTTCTGATACCACGTGACTCTATCTGTTTTTCCACCATGAGAATCCGCTTTCTTTTCATTGCAGGCGGGTCATCCCAACTCTCCGCCGAGGTTTGAAGGGTTACGGATACAAGCAGAAGAGAAAACAAAGCCCGGGCAAGGTATCGAGAGAAGAGGAAGCTTAAAAAGCCTGTATTGGAATGAGGCTTTTTCATGAACATTCTTCCTGTATTCTTCCTATATCTTAATATTATTTCCAAAAGAAAGATATTGCAAGAAACTTTGTACCTTGTCTCGTTGTCTCATACCTTTTGTGGCACCTTTGTTGGCACTATGTCCCGTTGTCTCGCACCTTTTGTTAGAGCCTCGGGTTGCACCTTTGGTTGCACTTTGTCTCCTTATCTCGCACCTTGGGTGGCACCTTGTCTACTTATATCGCACCTCGGGTTGCACCTTGTAACACTCACCGTAACTCGCCTCGTTTTTAACCTTAATTCTAACTGCAATACTGTAATTTCGACTGGAAATCTGCTATTATTATTCCCGGATGAAAGCTCCAATGAATGCCTCTAAGAAAGCTTCGATTAAAATTCCCAAGAATGCCTCTAAGACAGCCTCTCTAACAGAGCTAGCCGGGACGGTTTACCGGATAGAAGAGAATATTTCCAGGGTGATCGTGGGAAAGGAGAGACAGATACGTCTCCTCACACTCGGACTCTGTTCGGGTCTACATGTTCTCATACAGGACATCCCCGGCATGGGAAAGACGACTCTCGCCCGCTCGCTTGCAAAAAGTGTAAACATGGATTTTGCCCGTATTCAGTTTACACCCGACCTCATACCGGGTGACATAGTCGGTATGACTGTGTGGAACCCTGAAAAACAGAGCTTTTCCTACAGGGAAGGAGCAATCATGCACCAGTTCATACTTGCAGACGAGATAAACAGGGCATCACCGAGAACCCAATCCAGCCTCCTGGAAGCGATGCAGGAGGGTTCGGTTTCAGTGGAGGGTGTAACATACAAACTTCCCCGGCCCTTCTTCCTCGTTGCAACGAGAAACCCCGAAAACTTTACCGGCATCTTTCCGCTTCCCGAAGGACAACTTGACAGGTTCGGCATATCCTTCTCCATGGGCTACCCAACTCAGAAGGAGGAGACGGAGATACTGGAACGTTTCAAGACTGAAAACCCTTTAGAAGTCCTGGAACCTGTATGCGACGGAGAAACGATTTTGAAAATAAGGAAGACCGTCCGCAGTATCTTCATAAAGGACGAGGTGGAAGAATACCTCATAAACATAATAGGCAAAACGAGAACCGGAACGACCTTTCGCTACGGGGCAAGCCCCAGGGCATCCCAGCACCTCCTGCTTGCAGCCCAGACAAATGCCTTCTTAGAGGGAAGGGCCTTCGTCATACCGGAGGATATACGCTACTGTGCCCCGTATGTGCTTCCCCACAGGCTCAAGCTGTCAGCCGAATCGATGACGGAGATAGGTGACACCAGGAGCGCAGTCATAAGGATAGTGGATTCGATCCCAATCCCCACGAGCCTTAAGGCACCTGAATCAAAGTAAACAAAGTAAAAAATGGAAATCGACTTTCCTTTAAAGATAAATCCCCGTTTCATGGGCATCTACCTCTTCCTCCTGGCAATACTCTACCTCGCACGGGACTACCTTGGAGGCCCCTTCACCTTCCTTTTCTACCTCTTTCTCCTGGCACCCTCCCTCTCGCTGGCCTACCTGATAGTGGCCCAATCATCCGTTAAATACTACCAGTACTTCGAAAACGAACATCCTGTAAAGGAAGAAGATGTAAGGTACAGGTTGATACTAACCACCGAATCCATTTTCCCCATTCCCCTGATGCGCCTTCATTTCAAGAATATTCACCCCTACCTGGAAAGGGTCACAGAAGATCTGGCCCTCTCCATGGGCGGGCATTCACGCTTTGAAAAGGAGTACCTTATCCGCTGTCCCTACAGGGGAATATATACAATAGGCCTGGAATCCATAATCTTCGAAGATTTCCTTGGAATCTTCAGGATAAAGAGAAACATCTGGTATAGAACATTCTACGTGTATCCTCGAATACTCAAAATCGAGAAATTGCCTGTGGCAGAGAGGCCTTCCATAGCAGAGAGGCAACCGGTGAGAAATGATATCTTTAAAGACACGAGCCTGTTTGCAGGGCTCAGGGAATACAGACGAAATGAATCTCTCAAACACGTTTACTGGAAGAAGTTTGCAAGTACCGGAAGGCCTTACATAAAGGAGTACGACATCTCCGCCGAAGAATCGGTTTTCATATGCCTGGACATGAGGAGAGGGAAACTATCCGGTATAGAGGAACTCATTGCAGAGGATACATCGATAGAGATAATGATTGCACTTGTAAATCATCTCGTTGAAAGGGGACTAAAAACGAGGCTCCACATCTACGGAACTGAATATGCTACAGTGGAAAACAAACAGCAATTCGGCGAACTGTACAGAAAGACGCTCCTCTTGAAATTCAAGGAATATCCTTTCATCTTTTCGGGAACGATCCTTATTACTCACATCCTCGACGCAGTTCTTCTGGATATTGCAGAGAGAACCAGGTACGGAGAACTCTCGCCGCTTGTTTTTTTCAATCTTACAGGAGCTTCAAGTCTCCAAACCACCACAGCACAACTCGGGAAACTGATCGATCGTGGTGTAAGGATTATTATCGTGAGAAATGCAAACCAGATAGAAGAGGAGATATCTCTTCAATGTTGAAGTGGTTGGTTTATCCGTTATTGTCACTGGCTGCATATACGGGAATTCCACTTTACCTGTATCATCGTCTCAATGCAGATATCTCTCTCCCGTTGATTCTTGTATTGGCGATTTTGCGTTTAATCCTTTTAACTGCAACCTCCTTGCATGATACGACAGGGCTTAGGGTAAAAAGCGGCTTTTTTTCGCACCTCCCAAAGCGGATACATGGAAAACTATTTAACAGCATTAATGGGATACTTGGCCTTGTACTGGCCCTAATAACACTCAGCGGCATAATAATTACCCCGTACTCTGCATACAAGATATGGTTTCAGGGTGTAACAGATGGAAGGCAGTACGGGGTAGTTTCAAACCTGATAGTTCTGCTCGCAACCTTTCTCGTTACATCTGTGAACTTCTATTCATCGGGAATAGTTCTTTCTCTCTCCATTCTCTTCACTGTGACTTCGGGGATATTCACGCTGATCTACCAGAGCAGAAATGCAGTCCTTCTCTTTATTCTAGCAACATTACTCCTTATATACGTAAACATCGTGCTTTTCACAGGAGGAACAACCTTCAAAAAGGCTGCTCGAAGGATGCTTCAGACAACCCTATCTCTTGTCCCCGTATTCGCACTTTCCTATATTCTTTCTCTCTCCTACACCCCTTCCGGCAGTGCGATAGTCGATACAAGACTGCATCCTGCATTGAGAAGGGCAGTCTTAACCCTGTTTCCACGCTTTCCCCTTCTCTACGGACTCCCCGGCTACGGAACTGCATTCAAAGTATCGAAACTTGGCGGTACACCGGTCCTTTCCTCGGCACCCCTCTTTAAGCTCAACCTTCTTTCAAGCGAGAAGAAGCCTGTCGTTCCTCTTTACTTAAGAACGGGGGTCTACGATTACTACGACGGAATCGGATGGAAGAATACGAAAGAAGAGAAAGGGAAGGAATCGAAGGGTAAATTAAAGGGTATAAGGGTTATAGAGATAACTTCGGAAGAAATGACTCGGGCAGATTTTCAATTCGAGATAGAAATCGAACCCCAGTACTACTTCTACCTTCCCCACACCATCAATACATATCTCATTGCGCTGAAAACCGGTAAACGCAGGATCGCCGTAACAGGTTCTCTTGCAAGCGGGTTTACTTTCAAGGAACCCCTGGAGGGAGGTGACAAGCTCTTCCTTGCAGAAAGATCAGTGGCCCCAAGTAATCCGGGGGCTTTGGGATATGTAAGTCCTGGCAAAAATTACCTCGAGTTGCCTCCGGGTCTTCCCGACAGGTTAAAGAAACTTGCCCATAGCCTCTGTGGAAAAGATAACACGAGAGACAACCTCACTCCCGCGAGAATACGGGAAATCTCCGGCTCCATTCAGAAGTACCTTGCATCCAACTATTCCTACAGTCTAAAGGTTCCCCCATTCAAAAAAGGAGTAAAGAGTAGTGACTTTGTCTCTGACTTTCTCTTCGATTTGAAAAGGGGATACTGTGTTCACTTTGCAACGAGTTTTGTAATCCTTGCAAGGTTATGCGGCATTCCTTCCCGCTATGTTACCGGTTTTCTTGCCTATCCTTCCCGTATGACAACAACAACCATTTCAGGCCTGCAGGCCCATTCATGGCCCGAGATATGGATCCCGGGAAAAGGATGGATGACCTGGGAAGCAACGCCGGCGGTAGATCCGGGCAACTACGAGGAAGAGGATGATTCCCTGACATACAACTATGACCTTTCAGACGACAGATTAACGGAGAGGCAGCTCTTCGCCATACTGGGTAAGAGGATTCTCCAATCTGTTAAAGCACCTGCAGGAAAAAAGAGGGCCATGGCGTTAAGTAGAAATACCCTTCGATATCTTTCTGTCGTCCTTCCGCTTACCCTGTTACTTTTGCTTGGCATTGCTCTGTTATTAAGGTTCTTCATAGTCCGGTTATTAATTTTTCTCATCCCTCTCTCCGGAGTCAGAAGGCTCTCATTCATGAAGGAAAGGCTTATTAGATACATGGTCAAGAAGCTTCTTTTACCGGAGAAGGGCTCCCTCACTTCAGTGGCCGGGTCCGGATGGGTATCCTGGATAAAAAAAAGGGGCTCTGCCATGCGGTTCGGCAACCGTGAGTTGCGTCGGGTGTCAAGTATCACTTTGAAATTCCTCTACGGAAGAGAGCAGGCCCGATGGCGTGATCTGCTTTACCTTGCAGCGTTGTATCGGAAATACATGAAAGGGCAAAGGGCAGTTTAAGGGTAATAAGGCTACTCGGCCTTCTCTCTCTGGGCCAATAAAAACTCCTTGAGCTTTTGGAACCTCCCTTTCGAATAACTTTCCACATCGTCCTGAAACATCCTGTACCTCTCGAGGAAGAGTTTCCCAAAATCAGTAAGAATGGCACCTCCTCCCTCTATTCCGCCTATCTTCCTCTCCACGAGTTTCTTGCCCAGATTCTTCTCCAGTTCAACGATTATCCTGTGCGCCTTGGCATAGGACATGTTCATGTCCATAGCAGCCTTTCTTATCGAACTGTACTTCTCTATTCTCTCAAGCAGCCATACCAGCCCCACACCCATGAAAGACTCACCCCGCTCATTTAGAAGGCTTATCCTCACCTTTACCTTCATTGCTCGATTCCATACTCCTTGATCTTGTTTATAATGGTTCTCCTTGCAATACCCAGCTCCTCCGCAGCCTTGCTTCTGTTTCCCTCCCACCGCTTCAATGCTGTTACAATCGCCTCACGCTCGATTGCCTTTAGGCTCATGGGAGGATGCTGATTCTTGTTTCTCCTGCCATTCTGTACCGTTTTTTTCAGGATGGAAAGGTCATTTTCAGAAATTACATCGCCCTCGGCAAATATGCATGCACGCTCTATGATGTTCTCCAGTTCCCGAACATTCCCCGGAAAATCGTAACTTACAAGGAGCTGCATGGCTCCATGAGTAAAGCCCCTTATCCTCTTTCCCAGCCTCTTAGCTGCCATACCCAGTGAGTGGGCTGCCAGCACGGGAATATCCTCTCTTCTCTCCTTAAGCGGCGGGATATCGAGATGAACCACATTCAGACGGTAATAGAGGTCTTCCCTGAACAACCCCCTCTCCACCATTTCCTCCAGATTCCTGTTGGTAGCCGAAATCAGCCTCACATCTATTGGTATCTCCCTCGTCCCTCCGAGGCGCATTATTTTCCTTTCCTCGAGAACCCGTAACAGCTTTACCTGAAGATTCATTGGCATCTCACCAATCTCGTCGAGGAAGAGGCTTCCCGAGGAGGCCAATTCGAACATGCCTGTCTTCCTATTAACAGCTCCGGTGAAGGCTCCCCGCTCATAACCGAAGAGCTCACTTTCTATGAGGGTTTCGGGAATCGCCCCTATATTTACCGCAACGAAGGGGCCTTCTGAAAAGGAGGATTTGAGATGTATTAATCTTGCAACTACTTCTTTTCCCGTTCCGCTTTCACCGGTGATAAGAACTGTCGAGGGGGTTGCCGATATCTTATCGATAATATCCCTTATCTTTACCGCCACACTGCTCACTCCCAGGAAGGATAGTCTCTCATTGACTTCGCCTCGGCCAGTCTCAGAAACACCTCTCACATGAGGAGGTTTCATTCCGGTTACACCCGATTCAACCAGGTTTTTCAGTTTCTGTTCCTCCAGGACCCGCCCTATCCTCAAGATGAACTCCTCGGAGGAAAAGGGCTTTACTATATAATCATTGGCACCTGATTTCAGGGCACTTACCGCATCGTCTATGTCACCGTAGGCAGAAACCACTATCACGGGCAGCCTTCGTCCCTCCTCCCTTATCCACCGAAGCAGCCCCATGCCGTCCAGGCCTGGCATCCTCAGATCTACCACTGCCAGGTGATACACACCGTTTTCGAGTAGTCTCTGTGCAGAGAGCCCGTTCTCGGCAACCGTGACATCGAATCCCTCTATTTCGAGAACGCGCTTCATCGATTGTCTCATGTTCCTGTCGTCGTCAACAACGAGGATTTTCACAACCCCTTGCCTCCTAAGCCGGCCGTTTCAGTGCTACCCTTGCAATGGTACCCCCACCCTCCCTGTCCTTCAATACAATGCTTCCGCCTGCAGCCTCCACAAACCTCTTTGCGATGGAAAGACCTATGCCCGAGCCCTGACTCTTGGTAGTAAAAAACGGATTATACACTGCGTCTCTTATCTCTGCATCTATTCCCGTGCCCCTGTCCATTATATCAATATAAATGTACTTGCCGCCACAGCCAAGCTCGATGACAATATCCTCGATATCACTCCCACTCTCAACGGCATTGCGCATAAGGTTCTCCAGCACCGAGTAGAGTCGCCCTCTGTCGAAACTTACTCGCAGCGGATGGCTCTTGCCTTCAAGATCTTCACGACAGTTCTCCGCAACTTTTGGAAGCCCGATCTCGTACCCCAGTTTCCTGATAATCTCATTTATAAAAGGTAGCAGGTCTATCTCTTCCGGTTCGCCCAGCGGATTTTTTAGGAAATCGTGAACTCTCTCTGTCAACCCTTTCAGCCTGTCCACCTCTTCCGAGATAACCTCGAGGTCTTCCCTACCTTCGGGGAGCACATATCGCTTCAGTATATCCGTCCTCAACCTTATTGCACCGAGGGGATTCTTTATCTCGTGTGAAAGCGTTCTGGCCGCTTCCCCCAGATGAACGAGCTGCTCCTGCGTCTCCAGTTTCTTCTCGTATCTCAGGTTCTTCCTGTATATGTAACGGGTGTAGAGTAACGATATCCCGATGAATCCCAGCACCAGTATCAATGCCAGAGAAAGAATCTTCTCCCTCTGCTGGTAACTCCTCACATTCATCTCGAGGTAGAAAACGCGGGGTCTTATCCTCGGAGTCCTTTCATCACCCGGCGGCGGTTTTTTAAGCAACCTTACAAGCACCAGAAGCGCCTTCTCTCCGTTCAGGTAAAAACTGGCATTGCCCCTGTGGTCGAGGGAGGAGCCCTTCTTCTTCAACTCATCCAGATTGATTCTTGCCGGCGCATTGCCAAATCTTATCATAGAATTGCCAAGCCCGTCGTAGATTCCGAAGCTCTCTACTCCTTCCGGTAACTTCAGATTCGACCTCTCCTGCCTTACCTCTTCGCTCAAGATGAACAATTCCTTTTCCGTCTCATACTCCATGAGAAGCCTGTTCTTAGATTTTTCTCCCCTTACTATGAAAACGAAAAGAATACTTATCACTACGAAGAGGAAAGCGAGAAGTATATTTACGAAGAGGTCAACATGGATTCTCTTCTTGTTCATACCTTGATCATTGCCCACCGATTCGTCACCGACTACTTACAGATTCATCACTCATACATAAGTGCCTCTACAGGTTGCAGTTTTGAGGCACGAATTGCCGGATAGAGGCCAAAGAAAATACCCACTGCACTTGAAAAGAGAAGGGCAAGGACGAATGCTGCAAAGCGGGGAGCAAATATCCATTTCAGGAATACAGTGAGAACATAGCTCAGGAGAAGACCCAGTGCGATTCCGATGATACCCCCGAATAGGGTAAGCACCACGGATTCTACCAGAAACTGTCCCCTTATGATTCCAGGCGTTGCCCCGAGGGCCTTCCTGATACCTATTTCCTTCGTTCTTTCTGCTACGGATACGAGCATGATGTTCATGATTCCTATACCCCCAACGAGAAGGGAAATGGCAGCAATACCCGTAAGAAAGAGATTCAAAGTGTTTGTTATGTTCGTATAGATATTGGCGATGGTTGCAGGAGAGATAACCCTGTACGATTCCTCGTCATTCGTAAGGCTGAAAAGGTAATCCTCTATCCTGCCCGAAACTTCCAAAACATCGGCACCATCCTCTACACTGGCAACGTAATATTGAACCCTCGTTATTCTCTGCAATCGCTTGTCAAAGGTAGAACGGGGCACATACACCGAGCTGTCAAAATCCATCCTCATGGCGCCTGTTCTCGTTTTCATTACACCTATGACACGGAAACTCTTTGCCTGCTTTCTGTAGATACGGACGTACTTTCCTATGGCATCTCCGTCGGGAAAGAGCCTCTCGGCGACATCAGAACCAAGGACAACCACCGATTTCCTCCTCCTCTCGTCCTCGGTGGATACGAATCTTCCGGCATCCACCTCGTAGTCGAAAACTTCACCGAAAATGCTGTTCACGGCGATTACATTTGTCCTGTAAGACTTCTTTCCCCTCTTTATCAGCATGCTCCGCTGGTTAACGGCTATTACGTGGTTAAGGCCGTCAATCTTTTCTTCCAGCTCTCCCGCCAGTTTTTCCGTAAAGATTCTCCGGGCCTCACTGTCGTTTCCGCGCGGAAAAATATTGATACTGTTCAGGCCCATACTGGAAACCTGGGTCTGGATACTGACAGTGGCACTTCTACCGAGGGTGGTAATGGTAATGATCGATGCAACACCTATCACTATCCCCAGTATGGACAGGAAGGTTCTGAGCTTGTTGCTTGCAAAATCTTTGAAAGCGAGCCTAATGTTCTCGAAAAACATCGGCTATTTATCCTCCACTTCGATTATCAGGCCATCTCTGATGTGAACGATTCTCCCGGATATTTCAGCAACTTCGTGGTCATGGGTTACTATTATCACTGTCTTCCCCATATCGTTTATCTCGCCAAAAAGCTCGAGTATCTTCTTCCCCGTAACAGAGTCGAGGTTCCCCGTCGGCTCGTCTGCAAGTATTATCGATGGTTCGGTTACGAGAGCTCTGGCAATCGCAACCCTCTGCCTTTGACCACCGGACAGTTCTGCCGGCCTGTGCTTCAATCTATCGGCAAGTCCTACCCTCACCAGCGCCTCTTCTGCCCTTTCCTTCCTCTCGGAGAGGGGAATCCTGGCATACATCAGGGGTGTCATTACATTGTCCAGAATTGATATCCTCGTCAGCAGGTTGAACTGCTGAAATACAAAGCCTATCTTCCTATTCCTTATGACTGCCAATTCCTCCTCTTCCAAACGGGAAACATCCTCCCCGTCGATAAGTATCTTTCCCGTTGTTGGCACATCGAGACACCCTATCAGGTGCATCAGGGTAGTTTTTCCGGAACCGGATGGGCCCATTATTGCAGTAAACTCCCCGGCATTGATCTCGAGATTGATGCCTCTAAGTGCATCTATCAAAGCCTCACCGAGAATATACTGCTTTGTGACGTTACGAACATCAATCAGTGCACCACCTGAGTTTTCTCTGCCCCTCATCTCTTTTCCTGACTGCCTGTTCTTGTCCTCCCGTCCGAGGGCCTTCTTGTGGCACCCGGTACCCTTCGAGAGGGAAAGCCGAAAATCGAAAGCGGGTTCTTTCCAGCCCTTTCATTCTGCCTTCCCTGTATTTTAGACATCAGTTCCGATACTGATAAGAGCCTATCACCCTTGGATACACCTGATATTACTCTCACTTCCTTGTCATTGTATCCTTCGACTTCTACCCTTACCGGTCTCGGGAATCTCTGTCCCGCATTTCGTGCATTACCCTGTGGGATACTCTTGCCGGTTTCCGACGAAGGTGAGGTTCTCTTCGTTGCATTGCGAGTGGTATTCCCAGCAGCATTCCCAGTTGCATTACCGGGAGCATTCCGGGCACCGGGTACCGAAGTTGCGGGAAAAACAAGTTTTCTCCCGTTTCTTTCTAAAATGGCATCCCTGTTTACAACAAGAATCTTTTCCGCAGGCTTTACTATTATCTCTGCGGTAAAGGAAAAACCGGGGTGCAACTCTTTGGGGGGCTTGTCTATCAGAATCTCTGTATTCAAAACCGCTATACCCTCGTTGGTCACAGTTCCTTCTATGGGAATCTTCGATACTCTTCCTGTGACTTCCATATCCGGGAAAGCATCAAAATGAAAGAGAACCTTCTGTCCAAGCTTCACCTCCGGGGCATCCACCTCATCTACCTCTACCGTTGCCTTCAACTTTGAGGTATCTATCACCCTGATAACAGCAGTTTTGCTGTTTGCACCGACAAAATCCCCCTCCTCCATGTTGACCACGGAGACCAGTCCGGAAATGGGAGTGTAGAGCTTTAAATCCTCCAACTTCTTCTCTTTCAACTTTTTCTCCATCTTTAACAGTTCGATTTCCCGCTTTGCTCCCTCGAGCTCTTTTTCCTTTATCTGGTAGTCAACCTGCTCCAGTTCATAGAGCTGTTCACTGTTGTCCATCTCTGCAAGAAGTTTCCCCCCTCTTACGTACATGCCCTCTCTAACATACACTTTAGAAACCAGCCCGCTTGTATGGAATGCAAGTTCCTTTTCTTTCACAGGTTCGACATTGCCGGAAACCTCAACAGTCTCCTCATGCTCCACCTCTCTCACGGTATATACGGTTATTTCCTTACCAGATGCCTTTTCACTACCCTGACCTCTGTAGAGGAAGAAATAATACAGGGCTCCCGCTGTTCCTGACAGGAGCAGGAGAATCATAATGATCAACAACCATCTCCGTTTTCTTTTCTTCTTCATTTTTCAGCTTCCCTGAAATCCCTTGATAAGATTCAGTTTCTCAAGCTCCTCTTTTGTACTCATAACATCCAGAAGGAAGATTACCCTCTCATATTTCAATCTGTTCAAATCCCATTGGGCCTTGTTTAGTTCCTCTTGCGAGATCAAACCGTTCGAGAATCGAAGTTTAGCTTCTTTCAATTTCAATCGGGCAAGGCGGATATCATCTTCCAGCTGAGATTTCCGTGACCGTAGGTCATCTATCGTCAATTTTAAGGATTCAATACCATTCTCATACTGTTCTTTCACCATTCCCAGCTGGATCGCATCGATTTTGGTGATATTTTCGTCATTTTCAGTATCCAGATTTTCCAATCTTCTGTCGGGTAGCTGCCAGCTGAAACCAAAATATGCATAGATCGAACCGGGGTTCAATGTGCCTCCGAGAGAGGCTGAAAGGGATACATTATCGAATATACCCTGAAATCCACCCGACACATCGATGCTGTTTTTTCCCGCTGCCCCGCCACTATTGAGATTCAATTGTGCAGAGAGGGTGGGAATTTTCGCGGCCCTGTCCTGTTTCAACTTTGCCTGGTCCCGAAGAAGGGCAAGTTTGCCAAGATAGTAATCCGGATACCAGCTAATATTTCTCTCTGTTTCAAGATCGAGTTTGTCTATATTTTCACCTTCCGACAGGATATTCCAGGGAAGAGAATCGAAATCCTCGCCAATCAATCGTTTCAGTCTGCGCTTTTCATTCTCCAGTGTTGCAAGCGCTATCTCTCTGTTTCTCTCCAGGCGTTTTACGGTATTTTCCAGTGCCATGAAACTCGAACTGTTCTTGTCATAGTTTCCAAGCTTTATCGTATCCTCTACCGTCTTCCTTGTCTCTCCTATTTGAACCTCGAGGTCTTTTACATTCTCCTCAGCCTGAAATATATCCTTGAGGTTCTTATAGAGATTCAATCTGACATCATACTCCCTCTCTGCTATCTTTACCCTGTTCTGCTCCACAAGGTATCTGTCACTTAAAGTATCATAGCTAGAATTCTCTTCCAGGCCGAGTAGCTTGTTCAAAGGTTGATTTATATTGACAGAAGGTGAAAAATCCAGCGGATTTTCTCCGCCTCCGGTTCCTCCAGTCCTGCCATAGGAATAGGAGAGGGGAAATGATAATTGCAAAGACGTTTCATAGGGTGAGGGTAAACCTACCGAGATCGTGGGTGTCGTTGTAAGAGCCGATGATAATCCGGTCGTTCCGCTCTCAAACGCGTATGACAAGCCGGTATCTTTGACACCGGCGCTTACACTGAGAGTCTTTTCCAGGTTCTTCTTCTCGATCGATATCAGCGTATTTTTAAGCTGGAGCCTTAGAACCTTGAGCTCCCTGTCGAAAGAGAGGGACTGCTCTTCAAACCAGCGGATATCTTCGCCTACGGCAATCACCGGCCGGAGGAAAACGTATGAAGTTACCAGCAGAAACAGAGCAAGGTACTTTTGCATTTTCATGGATGAGAAACTCATCGTAAAAGATATTGCAATTTTTATGCCGGTTTTTCTACCTCGAGATACCTTTTTTCCTGCCAAACACATCGGAACAACCCTTCAAACTGTGCAACATTTTCACATTGCCCTCAATCGTGCAAAATATGCACAGATGATGATTTGTATTTGAAAGAGTATCCGGTAGTGTATTCAATAGTACATTGAATAGCATATGATTGATTGTCGATAGCCAAGAACCTGGCTGTCAAGGGGGAAAAGCAAACTCACAGGTAAACTCACTTAAGCCTGCATCTTGCAAGAAGATCCTCGTTAGAAAATATACTATCCACTCCGCCCTCAGCCTCCACCTTTCCCCTGTTCATGACAACGACCCTGTTGCAAAGTTCTTTCACCATACCGAGGTCATGGGTAACTATAACCTTCGTTACTTCCATCATGGAAAGTATTTCAATCAGCTCACGCCTTCCCCTGGGGTCGAGGTTACTCGTCGGTTCATCAAGGCAGTAGATTTCGGGCTTCATCGAGTATATGGTCGCCATTGCTGCCAGACGTTTCTCTCCCAGGCTCAGGTGAAATGGATTCTTACCGCTATAACCTTTTAGCTTGAACCTCTCAAGAGCTTCATTCACCCGAGCCTCTACCTCTCCCTCTTCCAGTCCCATGTTCCGGGGGCCGAATGCAATATCATCATAGAGTGTAGCCGAGAATAGCTGATCCTCCGGATTCTGAAAGAGAATACCAACCTTGGCCCGTATTATCTCGAGATTCCTCTTTTCCACCTTCAGACCATCCACGATCACCAAGGATTCATCGGCAGTCCTCCTCTTTTCGGTTTCAGGAAGAATTCCATTTAGATGGAGAAGCAGGGTAGACTTACCTGCCCCGTTTCCGCCAATAATTCCCAGGCTCTCACCCTCATACACATCCAGATTCACATCATTCAGGGCCAGGGTTCCGTCGGGATAACTGAACGAAAGATGCCTTACCTCTACTATTTTTTTCTCCAATTCTTCAAAACCCCCTCAACGAACCTATCGTGGAAACATGAACAACCGACAGACTCTGGTAATCCAACTGAAAATCATGTAGTTCAAGGAGAACCATGATCGAGGGCAAAAACCTTACAAGGAGAAAAAATAGAATCGAGGCCAGCGGAAAGAGGTAATCCGCCCTTCTCATTTTCTCCACCTTCCCTCTCAGTCTCTCTCTCCTGTTCTTGATACTGAAACCTCTCGAGAGCATTGCATGGTAAACCCTCTCACTCCTCTCATAGGAACGAAGAAACAGGTTCCCGATAAGTTTACCAATGATAGAGGTATGCCAGATCCATTTCCCTCGATAACCCCTTGAAAGGGCGGCGCGCCTTAGCGTTACCACTTCTTCACCCAAGACAAAGAGATACCTATATGCAAGCCCGAGTGACAGCGAGAGTGATGAGGGAAGTCCCATTCTTTCCATGGATGAGAGGATACCCGTAAAACCGGTTGTGCCTGCAAGGATCAGGGCTGCAAGAAATGAAAGAGAAGAACGTATCAGCAGGTTTCCAAGAAGAATCAGTCCCTTTTGGTATATTTTCATCGATAATACGGAAGACACCTGGTAATCAGAATTTCCGTGTTTGAAAAAGGGGAGAAAACCCCCCATTATAAGTGCAAGTACCAGGATAAAACCAAGCCGCTTGAGGAAAAAGGAAAGAGGGATACGGGAAAGAATAATGCTTAAAAGGAGATACAGCAGTAAACCGGCAAACTGTAATATACCGTAGCTCTGTATAGATATTACCGTGATAATGAAGAGAAGAAAGGTTAGTAGTTTTGAACGTGCATCGAGAGAGTGCAGAAAACTCCCCAGATTCAAGTATCTCTCTAAATTACTCTCTACCAGTTTTACCCGCTCCGATGCGAAGTATTACTATCCTGCCTTCTCTCTCCGCCTCTGCCACCGGGCCTACGCAAAAGGGCTGCGATCATATAGGCCAGGGCGAAAGCAACGATAGTGCCGGTTAAACCTGCCAAGCCTGTTGCCAAACGCTCATTTTTTATTCCGGGAAAGAGGTACTCGGCAAGCAGGGAATGTCTCCATACCAGCTTATCACCGAGTGAGAGAAAGTTTTGTCTCTCTGCCACTTTTTCTAGTCCATCCGGCGACTTGGAGGCAAAGGGACTTATGAAAAAAGCTAGAAAGACTGAAAGCACCAGTCCTGCGATTATCAAAGTTTTTACTCTTACAATTGCTTTCATTTTCAACTCCCGTAACTCCAATGGTATCTTAAAACCAATGATGCAATCTACATTTGAATTTCGGGCAAAAGTTTTCCCGAATATATCAAATCCGGCCGTGACGCCATCACCACAGAGAGAACCGTGGTTGTAATAATCGCCTCTCCTATACCTATAAGGCTGTGAACCCCGACCATGGCGGGAAAGACTATCGAAAATGGACTGGTTCCGGACAATGCCAGCTCCAGTGAACAGAACGCCGAAGCCACAACAACGGAAAGCCAAGAGGCAAGTGAAACGGGGACAAGGAAATAGAGGCGTTTCTTCGGAAGCAGGATGCTCAATACTTTGAATATCATGAATCCACCGAGTCCCGCAACGATCCCCATATTGAATATGTTACTTCCCAATGCCGTTATCCCTCCGTCTGCAAAGAGGATACTCTGTATAACAAGGACAACAGCCATTACGAGAAATCCATTCAATGGTCCAAGTAGAATCGCCGCAAGAAGTGCACCAAGAAAATGTCCGCTCGTTCCACCGGCAACGGGAAAGTTTAGCATCTGAGCGGCAAAAACGAATGCAGCGGTTATCCCTACAAGAGGAACGCTTTTTTCCTCGAGATTTTTCTTTGCCCTGGAAGCTGCAATACCCACTGTAATTGCAGAGACGGCATAGGTAACAGTATTTATTTCACCGCTAACAAAACCATCAGGTATGTGCATGACCTTCTCCTTAAATCAATTTGAATCAATTTAAAGTGTTACGTTTTTGATATTCGTAACACTGTTTATTGTTTTTGTCAAGGCCAGAGAAAATTTTTTTGGTCGATTTTATCTGCGATCTCATGAATAGAATTGAAAAATCACTGTACAAAAATCGTAAAATACATTTCACTTGTTCTGTTGCTGGATATTGCATAGTTTTCAAAAGAAAGGAGGCTCTCTTTACAGATGGAAAAAATTAAAACAGCAAAAAGCGGATACAGATGGGTTATTCTGGCTCTCTACATGTATGTTACCGCTCTGACACAGCTATTCTGGCTGAACTTCGCTTCTATCGATACTTTCATGGAATCCTTTCTCGGCGTGTCTGCCATGAAAGTCGGACTTCTTGCAATGATCTTTCCCCTGACCTACCTCGTGATCTCAATACCATCGGGAATAATAATCGATAAGAAGGGATTCAAATTTAGTGTATCTCTCGGAGCCGGCCTTACAATGATTTTTTCACTGTTTCGACTTATCTCTCCCGGATCGTACGGTATGCTACTCGTATCACAGCTGGGAATATCCCTTGGACAACCCTTCGTCCTGAATAGTATGACAAAACTTGCCACAGAATGGTTTCCTGCCGATGAAGAGGCAACGGCTGTCGGCCTCGGCTCGATCTCTCTCTTCATCGGAATGCTGATAAGCCTCGGTGCAACGCCTCTTCTTGTCGAGAAACTCGGTTTCACAGAAATGCTGCTGATATATTCCGGCATGGCATTTATCGGTTTCCTTCTCTTTACCCTCTTCGTAAAGGAAAAACCTGCTATGCCCTCCCATTTAGAAGCTACTTCGCCTGCTGGCAAGGATGTCGATGAAATAACCTCTTACAGGGAGGGACTTAAGCAACTCTTCGGTATGAGAGACTTTCTTCTGCTTGGATTTCTTGCCCTGATCGGCATAGGAGCATTCAACGGACTTGCCACCTGGCTGGAAAAGATTCTATCCGAATCCCACGGTATAACCATGATTCAGGCTGGAAACATATCCGGTGCACTGGTATTCAGTGGCATGACTGGTTGTATCGTTCTCCCCCTACTATCGGACAGGGTAAAGAAAAGGAGGCCCTTTATTATTGTTGATTCCATAATTGCAGTCATTTCCATGATCATATTGATATTTGCCAGGGGTTATATCCTGAACCTTTTGAATGGTATTCTCCTCGGATTCTTCCTAATATCTGCGCTTCCCATAATGCTTACCATGTCTGCAGAAATAGCTGGCCCGAAACTTGCCGGTGTATCGGTAGGATACCTTCAGCTTCTCGGAAACGGAGCTGCCGTTCTAATAGTCCCCGCAATGGAATACCTTAGAAATTTAACCTCACGTTATACCCTTTCCCTGGTATTCTTGGGCATTTTGTTCGTGATCTCCACTATTTTTGCATTACTCATTCGTGAAAGCATCACGGATAAGACCTGACAGATTCATATATTGCAATATATAGATTTAGGTATTAGGATTTTCCTCGGGAGACAGCCATGGTTCATCCGCATTTTTTGCTACACCTTGCAATAATACTGATAGTTTCAAAGTACGTTTCAGCTCTTTCACTGAAATTCAAGATGCCACCGGTACTTGGCATGATAATAGTGGGCATAATCCTCGGGCCATCCGGCATAGATATTGTAAAAACAGACATAGTAATAAAGTGGCTGGCTAAGCTTGGGGTAATAATGCTTCTCTTTACCGCTGGACTGGAAACGGATCTCGTCCAGATGAGATCTCAGGGTAAAGTCTCACTACTCACCGCATCGGGGGGTGTTGTCGTACCATTTTCCCTTGGAATCGGTACATCGCTTTTCTTTGGTTTCGACGGATTTTCTGCTACTCTCATAGGCACGGTTCTCACCGCAACGAGTGTCAGTGTCACGGTAATGACGCTCATCGAAATGAAGAGACTCCGGTCCCCCGAGGGAACATCCATACTGGGGGCTGCAATACTCGATGATGTCATGGGCATCGTGCTACTAACATTCGTCTTCGGACTTCATGGAGGTAACGAAAATATTCTTTTTGCAGTGGGCAAGATACTGGGTTACTTTGCCGTTGCCATTCTTTTCGGATACTTTCTATTCAAACCGATAATGGCCTATACCAAAAAACTCAACGTAGAGGCAGGCGTCCTATCCGTTGCTCTCTCACTCTGTTTCCTATTTGCATGGGCTGCAGAGAAGGCAGGGATAGCAGAAATAACCGGTGCATACATTGCAGGTCTCTTTCTCGGGCTTACCAGACACAAGAGAACAATAAGGGAAGGGATAGAAACCCTCGGACAGTCCTTCTTCGTTGCAATCTTTTTCATAAACATAGGCCTGGAAACTTACCTTGAAAACATTACGGGAAATGCCCTTTTCATTATTCTTATAATTGTCTTTGCAATTACTGGAAAGACATTTGGCGCCGGCCTGGGAGCCAAGATAGGCGGATTCAACTGGGCCCAATCCATACGTACCGGAATAGGTATGATACCAAGGGGAGAAGTTGCCCTAATCATATCATCCATGGCACTTACAAGGGGAATATTTACACAAACCGAGTTCTCAACAACCGTCTTGATCGTAATAATTTCTGCAGTCATCACCCCGCCCCTTTTGAAAATAGCCTTTAAGAAGGAGGAATGAAATGAAGGAAACCCTTGTAGGAGAAATCAGAAAGTATATCACTGAAAAACCTGCCTATGTATATCAGGATGATTCGATTTACAGTGTGATAAAAAAATTTGTGGAAAATCCCGTAATCAGGGCCGTCTATGTAATAGACGACAAACATAAACTTCAGGGTATCATTACAATAAGAGAAATACTGAAGAGGATAAGTGTAGATTTTTATTCCCTGTCATTCATCTACTCCGAACCAAGTTTTACAGGCTACAATATAATGGGAACGATAAGCCAGTCAAAAGCTTCCGATATCATGAATACTGAGATATACTATGTCGAGGATAACGATACGATAGAGAAGGCATTCAACATAATGTTTCAGAACGACGCCGGTGAAATACCGGTTGTAGAAAAAGACTTAAAGTTAATAGGCGACCTCAATGTGATTGAGCTCCTTGTGCTGTGGGAAAAAAAGCAAAATGTGAACAATAGCGAAGAGGGGAGTTGAACGATGTATATCATAGATTATTTGAAAGAGGAGGCGATATTCCTCAGGCTAAGGGGAAAAAAGAAAAGGGAAATCATAAGAGAATTACTGGAACTTGCTGCCAAAAGAGAAATCATACCATCCGACAAGGTCGAAGGAATCTTTGGCCAGATAATGGAAAGGGAAAACCAGGGCTCTACGGGAATAGGTAACGGAGTTGGGATTCCCCACTGTAAATCGGAGTTAGTGGAACATGGCGTTATCATAGCAGCCACGTTTCCCGAAGGGATAAAGTTCAATGCGGTAGACGGAAAGCCTGTCTATATAATGTTCCTGTTCGTTTTCCCCGGAAGCGAGGGAAAGGAATACCTTCAGGTTCTTGCAAAGGTGGCAAGAATCTTAGGTGATGAAAATCTGCGCAACAAATTGATTCTCTCCGAGACACCACAGGAATTTCGAGAAACTATAGCAAAGAACGATGTAATACCTATTGTGAAGGGCAAAGAGGGAAAGTTTATCTTCATCCTTGCTCTGAATGATCCGAAGAAGATGCAGGATGTGATATCAAACCTCGTTGAAATAGGGGCACAGACTTCACTGATTGTGGACAGCGAAACTCTGGAGAAGAAACTGGCATATGACATACCAATCTTTGCAGGACTTACCTATTTCAAGGGAAAGTCACCATACTCAAAGACCTTCATAGGTATCCTAAACAGCTCAGAACAGACAGAATATCTGAACCAGCTTCTTCTCAAGGAAGACATAGACTTAAGCAAACCCGGTGCCGGTTTCCTCGTTACAATCGAAGCAAAACAGATAATCGGTGGTATCCCGGAGGAACTGGATGTGTAAACTGATGAAGGTTATGAACCTGGCTGCAACCATCAATATTAGCAGGATGATTATTATATGGACAGAGACACAATAGTCGGCTTGATTCTTATTTCGGCAACCATAATCTTTAACACCTCCATTATCATATACAGCAGGAATCTCATCGAAAGAATATCGAGGATGAAAAATCCCACTGCCCTCGATATTCAGAAAGGCAACCATGACAGGAAAAAGTGACACCCAACTGAAAACCGAACTATCGAGAGACCTGAACCTCTTTCACATAACGATGATGGGTCTCGGAATGATGATAGGTGCCGGTGTCTTTCTTGGCATTGGCAACTCCATTCACATAGCCGGTCCGGGGGGAGTTCTTTTGACATTTACCCTTAACGGGGCACTGGCACTATTTACTGCTATGTCCTACGCTGAATTGAGCTCAGCAGTTCCGAGAGCCGGAGGTGCCTACAATTTTGCCAGAATCGCATACGGCGGTGGTACCAGCTTCATGGCCGGATGGATGGAATGGTTCGCATCCAGCGTCGCGGGAAGCATGTACGCCATAACATTTTCCATATACACGATGCGGTATCTCTGGCAACTCGACCTTCTGAACTGGATTCCGCTTCAGTATACGGATCTTTCCATAAAGATAATGGCACTCCTTATTGCGCTCTTTTTCATATACATAAACTACATGGGCGCATCCGAGACCGGGAAGATAGGAGCCATAATGACCCTCGGCCAGACGGCCTTTATGGTTTTCATTGGCCTCTTGGGCATAGTCGTTGCCATAAGAGACCCCTCCAGGCTTGAAAACTTCAAGCCCTTCATGCCAAATGGCTGGTCAAAACTTCTCGTTACAATGGGATTCACATATGTGGCCTTCGAAGGTTACGAGGTAATAGCACAGACCGGGGATGAAACTATAGAACCGAGGAAAAACCTTCCAAAGGCAATGCTTTACTCGGTCTACATTGTCAGCCTTACCTATGTCTCTGTAGCATTTGCGGCAGTAGTCTCCGTAAAGGCCGGTTCACCGGGAGTAATAGGCGCCCCCTGGGAATGGATCGGGCAGTTCAGGGAAAAAGGGTTTGGCGAAGCAATCGGAAGACTGATTCCTGCCGGGAATTTTCTTCTTACACTGGCAGTAATCTTTGCTTCGACCTCAGCCCTGAATGCCACAATCTATTCGGCAACGAGAACTTCCTATGCACTAGGAAGAGACGGAATGTTACCCCATATTTTCTCGAGAATATCGAGAAAGAGGAAGACTCCCTGGGCAGCACTATTGTTTACCTCTTCCATCGTACTTACAATTGCCCTCTTTCTTCCGACGATACACGTAGCTTCAAGTGCCAGTATAATGTTCCTCTTTCTCTTCTTTATCGTTAACCTTTCAGTGATAAAGATAAGGTACAATATGAGCGAAGAGCTGGTTTACGGTTACCTCTCTCCCCTCTTTCCTCTTTTTCCGATTCTTGCAATAGTCTCACAGGTGATTCTTGCAATCTTTCTCATACACATGAGTATAATTGCATGGATTGTGGCGCCCTCATGGATTATTGGGGGAATCATCGTTTACAATATATATTCCAAATCTCACGCAAAACCGGTTGAGAGTGAAATACAGGTACTGGAAGAGGAAAGAGCCCCGGAGGGTGAAGAAGAGATAAGGGTAATGATACCGATAGCCAATCCTGACAATGCACTCTCCCTCGTAGGCAATACCCTTAAATTGTGCAGAAATAAAAAGGCCAGGATAAAACTTCTCCATATGGTACAGGTTCCCGACCAGGTTCCTCTGACAGATGCGGGAAAGTACATGACAGAGGGTAAAGAGGGAATCATAGAAGCCATGCTCTACTTGAGACCCCGATTCCCAATTACCACCACTTTGAGGTACTGCAGAAATATTGCAAGGGGAATAGTAAGCGCAGTAAAAGAAAAGAAAATAGACCTCCTCATAATGGGATGGCAGGGCAAGAGAGAGGATAGCCGGTTTAACCTCGGTGGTATAGTGGATCCTGTGGTCGACAGGACTCCGAGCAACGTGGTGGTCTTTAAGAACTGTGGAAACAGGAAATTTCACAAGGTCCTCGTCCCACTCTTTGGTGACAGAAATGATCTCTTTGCCGTTGAAGTGGCTCAAGCGTTGGTGGAACCAGGAGATATAAATTCCAGAGCAATAATGACTCTTTTGTATCTCCACGGAGAGAGAAAAAGACCGGATCCCTCACAGTACATCAAGAGTATTCTTTCACATATCTCACCGGAAATAGAAGTACGAACAAAGATCACAAGGGGAAAGGAAAAAAAGAGAATCATTCTAAATGCTTCACGTTACTTCGACCTTGTTGTTCTCAGCACCAAAGAACGATTCAAAGGACGTGTAGGCATGATGACAATTGCCGAAGCTGTGATCAGGGAATGTGAAAAACCGGTGGCACTTGTAAAATCCTCGAGCAGAATAATTTCATGGACCAAAAAATTAATCTGAACCATGTATTTTCCACTTTACCGGAAAGATCAAATGGTGACTAGCTTGTCCTCGGATATCTCCCTTACAAAAATTCTTTCGTATCTGCCTGAATGAGGAACATCTATATTATGTGGAAAATACGTTGCCGCAAAAAAATACAGAAGATCTGTCAAATCTTTGAATGATTCCAATATTGAAAATCGAAAATAACACTTATAGTCTTCCAGAATCTCTCTCTTTTCCTCATCTTCTTCCAACTCCGGATCTATCTTCGCTCTTATGGTGTGGCGCAATCCCCCGTACCATGCCTTTTGAACACGGAGAAGGTTCAATTTTCCCTTTCTGTCTTCATAATACAATTCGAAAATGCCTGACATGCTTGGAACTTTTTTTATTATTTCATACTTGTCTGCAAGCGTAAGCCTCGACCAGTATACTGTGAAGTACACATCTCTCCCGTCTGTAAGCTTCTTCACATAGTATTCCATTCCCATCCCTTGCATTGTATCCCAAAGTTTGAACAAATATAATACCAGTTGTGCTATTTCATTGAAAAAAATATACTTTTGTAGTAACCTTTTTTATCGAAAACTCGCTATCAGGAATTTTCCCATGAAGATGGCCCAAGTAAGAGGTAATCCCCTACATTTAATTATTCTATTGCTCTTCACAATCATGCTTTCCGGTTGTCTCTCTTTCCAAAAGGTTAGCCCTACAGCAGATGGCTCAAAAAAAGGTAAATCTCCTGAAATCAGCATCAATATCAGCGAACCAAAGGAAGAAAAGAAAAAAGAAGATACCGGGAAAATTCAGGAACCGGGGGTATCTCAGGTGACAAATGCAAATGAAACTTCCCTCAATACTGAAAGGCCAAGGGAAAAATCTGCAGAACGGCCCTCAGACGTAAGAACATTGAACCCCAAACCGCCGCTACTCACACCCGAAGAAGCGATAAAACAATTAGAACATGTCCATTACAAGAATCTTTATCCTGTTACTGTGAATGAGAAACCGCTGCTTATACTGAAGGACATCACAATGGATGGGCAACCGGAGGCTTTCTTATTGATGGTCGAAACAAACAGGAGGGAAGAATCCGAAGTATCCTATCTATCCGATTACTCCCGACTTTTTTCTGAAAACAGGGAGGCGATGAAATTCTACCTGGTGGTATATGGAAATCAATCTGGCAAACTTCATCGTACTCTAACCGTATCGCTGGGTAAACGATACGTATACAGATCCTTCGAGGCAACGCAGCTAAACAGATATGACAGTACAAGATTGATCATCGCTGTGGGATTTCAAACAGAACAGGGCTTTGAAAAACACCTCCTCATCTTTAAAGGGCCCCAAATCAAACTCCTGTCAAGTTTCGACCTGAAAGAAACCCTATCAATAAAATCGATTCTCACCGATATCGATGACGATGGGAATCTTGACATACTCGTAATGGAAAAAGCGATGGAAGAGGGTGTCGGTTACGAAACCTTTCTAACCTGGTTTAAATGGAATGGTTATCGTTTTTCCGAATACAAATCGACGAATGTTGTGAGAAATCTGCGACTCTTCCTGAAAAATGTGGCTGATTTGCTGAAAGAAGGTGAGTACAGGAAGGTCATCTATAGTGCAATAGATAGGAATATCCTGGAATCAGTCAAGAAAAAGGGATTTTCTGATGTGGGGGCACTCTTTATTATCCTAGGTTTCGACAGATACTTCGATCCCAATCTTTCTAAACCGGAAGATGTTCTCGGTAATATAAAAGATATCCGATTTCCCGAAATCCTGGAAAATCCATTTACAAAGATGGCAGAGGGGGGGTGGCACTTCAAGATTTCATACAGAGTAACAATTCAAAATGGCCTATCCTTCATAGCGGAAAGTAAAATCGTCATGAAAAAAAACCCATTCGGTAAAAAACAGTTCAGCTTTTCGCCTCTCCGATGATAATTGTGACATCTTCCCGTGTACTCCCGGAAATTCAATACCTTGACATCACGCTTTCAAAAGAATTAGAGTTTTTCCTATGTACAAATACGTAATAGAAGGCAGCTTTCCTCTGAAGGGTAAAATAAGAACTAGCGGTAACAAGAATGCCGCTCTTCCATGCCTCGCAGCAACACTTCTTACCGACAAGCCGGTAATTCTGGAGAACATCCCTGATATAGAGGATGTTCATGTCATGCTTGAAATACTTTCCTTGCTCGGGGCAAAGGTAGAAAGAATCAATAAGAACACTTACTCAATCGAATCTGCTGAAATAAAGAGAAACGATATTCCACTTGAACAATCACGGAAGATCAGAGCCTCCATACTCCTTGCCGGTCCTCTCCTTTCCCGCACGGGAAAGGTTATTCTCCCACCACCTGGAGGAGACGTGATAGGAAGAAGACGTTTAGACACTCATTTTTTGGCTCTCAAGGAACTTGGAGCACGAGTCGAAGTGGATGGCCAATTCATTCTCCAGGCGAACAAATTGAAAGGAGAGGACATATTTTTAGACGAGGCTTCGGTTACTGCCACTGAGAATGCGATAATGGCATCTGTTATGGCTGAAGGCAAGACAACGATAAGAAATGCTGCTTCCGAACCACACGTACAGGACCTCTGCAAGATGCTCAACTCCATGGGGGCAAGAATCACCGGTATAGGTTCGAATATTCTCCTCATCGAAGGGGTCAAAACCCTGTCGGGAACCAGATTTCGTATAGGTCCTGACTACATGGAAGTGGGCTCCTTCATCGGTCTCGCTGCAGTGACACGTAGTGAAATTACGATTGAAGATGCAGCCCCATCCTCGCTGAGAATGACAAAACTGGCATTCGGTAAGCTTGGAATTCACTGGGAAGTGGAAGGAAACAACATAAGAATCCCATCGAGCCAGGAATTGAAGGTGAATTTCGATCTGGGTGGAATGATACCCAAAATAGACGATGCACCGTGGCCGGGCTTCCCTCCAGACCTCATAAGTATAGCTCTGGTAGTAGCCACTCAGGTGGAGGGGACTATCCTCATCCATGAAAAGATGTTTGAATCGAGGATGTTCTTCGTAGATAAACTTATAACCATGGGGGCAAGAATTGTACTCTGTGATCCCCACAGAGCCGTAGTCAGCGGGCCTTCGAGATTGAAAGGCTCTGAGCTGGTTTCCCCGGATGTTCGCGCCGGTATGGCAATGGTTATAGCTGCCCTTTGCGCCGATGGTGAAAGTGTCATCCACAATGTTTACCAAATAGAGCGCGGTTATGAAAAACTTTCAGCTCGCCTTGAAAAACTCGGAGCTCACATAAGGCGCTTTCCCGATACTGCATGATGCAAACAGGAAAAAGTTATACACGCAAAAAACCTGAACTTCTCTCACCTGCCGGTGATTGGACAATGTTGAAGGCTGCTCTGGATGCCGGAGCAGATTCCATATACTTCGGAATCAAAGAGCTGAACATGCGGGCAACTGCCCGTAATTTTCAACAACAGGAAATTCAAAGAGTAGCTGACACATGTCATGAACAGGACAGGCTGGCATACCTGACACTGAACACGATAATTTACGAAGAGGAACTCGAGAAACTCGAAACGATTCTAAGGGAGGCTAAAAAGGCCGACATCGATGGGATAATTTGTTGGGATCACTCTGTGATAAAGCTCGCCAGGGATGAAGGCCTTGACATTCATATCAGTACACAGGCAAGTATTTCCAATTCTATTGCAGCTCGTTTCTACTCTTCCCTGGGAGCCAGCAGATGCGTCCTTGCAAGGGAATGCAGTTTGGAGCAGATAAAAGCAATAAAAGAACAGGTTCCCATTGAAGTAGAGGTTTTCATCCATGGAGCCATGTGCGTCTCCGTATCGGGAAGATGCTTCATGTCGGAATTTCTATACGGAAGATCCGCCAACAGGGGAGATTGCATACAACCATGCAGAAGGGAGTACGATACATACCTTATTAAAGACAGGCAAACCGGTAAAGAGCTGTTATTGGGAAGTAACTATGTTCTAAGTCCCAAAGATCTCTGCACTCTACCTTTTCTCGACAGGGTATATCCTATCGTTGACGCTATGAAAATAGAGGGAAGGGCAAGAAATCCCGAATACGTATACGTAGTTACTTCCGTATACAGGGAAGCCCTGGATGAAATTACCAGTGGAAATTTCAACGAGGATTTCGTTAATCATGGTCTTGCAGAATTAAAAAAGGTATACAACAGAGGATTTTCAAGCGGATTTTACCTTGGAAAGCCAATAAACAGCTTCACCGAGAAACCAAATTCCATGGCTACGAGAAAAAAGACCATACTTGGGAGAGTTACCAATTACTTTCGTAAAGTCCAGGTGGCAGAGATAGAGATAACAACGAACAGTGTTGAATGCGGTGATGAAATTGTAATTACAGGCCCAACAACGGGAGTCTTAATCGAGACTGTCCAAACGATGGAGAGGGAAGGAAAAAGAATAGAGAAGGCCGCCAAGGGGGATTTGGTTGGCATCAAGGTTTCAAAGAGGGTAAGAAAAAACGATTCGGTGTTCATCTGGGAGAAAAAATAAAAAAATTAAAAACCTCTTTCCTCCCTTATTCTCGCATAGGCATCTTGTATAACCTTGAATTTTTCCTCGGCCAGTTGCACAAATTCTTCACCAAGGTTTGCAACCTTATCAGGGTGATACTGAGCTACGAGTTTCCTGTATGCAGATTTGATTTCTTCCACCGACGCATTTCTGTCAACACCGAGAATCCTGTAGGCTCTGTTTTCATCCCGGTAAAACTCTGCCCTTATACTTCTATAGGTTTGTTCATCCACACCAAGCAAGTAGGCAATTCTCTCTATGAGGATTTCTTCCTCCCTTGTCACACCCTCTCTGTCAGCACGAGCTATCTTGAAGAGCAGGCGTACCAAGAGAAGTCTGCCTTCGAAAGTGGATACGCTGCGATAGTACGAACAGAGCATTGATATATCCAACTTTGCCCTGTTTTTGAAGGTCTCATCTATTATCTTTTGAAGCAATGCCTGGTCATCCGACGAGAAGGGGAGATTATGCCTGAAAAACTCCTTTATTTCCTCAACCTGAGAGACCTTGACATGACCGTCCACATTTGCAACTGCTATTGAAAGTCCCACAAGGGAGGAAATGAAATTCAACTGCGCCCTGGAGACAGGATCTACCGTGTAGGTTCTTCTTCCGCTGCCGAGATTCTGCCAGTATTCCTTCTCTTCCTGAGCTTTATCGAAGAGGTGCCCTATGAGGCCACCGAGAATGGTTCCCAGAGGACCGGCAAAGGATCCTATTAGAGCACCTATCAGTTTTCCTTTGAAAGCCACGGGAGACCAATCACCTCTCTTATATGAATTCCTTTATCCTGTTCTTCAGAGTTTCGCCCCTGGCAAGTGAAATCTTTACAAGTTCCTTCTTACCGGCAATCTCGCCTACCAGGTTCTCAAAATCGTAGATATTGTCAGGAACCTCGACAAATTTGTCCGAATCTTCCCTATAAACGAACAGAGATTTCGCCCCGTTCTCATATTCACCTATTCCGGCTATTGTCAACTTTTCCCAGGGGAATTCCACTTCATCTTCACCGAAAAAATCTATCATCATTCCAACATCATTTACAAGGATACTGCTTGCAAGTTGCTTTTTCAACATTCTAATCGAAAGATAGCCCAAATACGAAGTACCGACAATTATCAGTATGCCGACAGGTACCATAACCGAAAATAATAGGTAAATACCGATAAGCAGAATAAGAGCAAGTAGAACTATGAAAAAAATCAACCTTTTGAAGGCACCGGTTTTGAAAACATACTTCATCTAGCTATTTCCCGTTACCCTAACAGGTGCCGTTGTTTTCCTCACAATCAATTTCGGACTCAAAACAATCTTCTTCGTACTTTTCTTGCCGTTTTCCTTGCCCTGAATATCATCGAGAAGCATATTCACTGCCAGTTCACCGAGTTTTCTCTTTTCCTGAAACACCGTTGTAAGTTCTATGCCAGGAAGTGAAGATATGAAAATATCATCATAACCAACTATTGAAATGTCGGTTGGTATTCTGTAACCCAGTTCTCTTGCCGCTTTCATTACACCAACTGCCAGTAGATCGTTGGCAGCAAAGATTCCCGTAACTCTCCTGTCCCGTTTCAACAGTTGAAGGGCCATTTTGTAACCGCTCTCCACTGTAAACTCTCCCTCGATAACACGATCTCCCCTTACTTCAATTCCCTTCTCTTTAAGAGCCTCCAGAAAACCAAGGTACCTCCCCTGGACAGAGCCCACCTTGAATTTCCCGCCGACAAATGCCATCTCCCGATGGCCGAGCTCTGCCAGATGCTTTCCGGCCAGGTACCCCCCATGCTCTGTATCCGTCCCGACAAAGTTTGCAAGAATACCAGGGTAAATCCTGCTTACAAATACAAGTGGATAATCCCTCTCTACAAGCTTTTCAAGGTATCGGTTTTCAACATTTATGGATGAGAGCACAAAACCGTCCACCTTCCTCTCCTCGATGAGCTTCAGGTGCCTGGTTTCAAGCTTTATATTCCAGTCCGTGTTACAGATGAGTAAATTATAACCGCGCTTTACCGCCGCATCCTCTGCTCCTCTTGCAAGAGCCGGGAAAAAAGGGTTTGTTATGTCCGGTATTATCATTCCGATGATTCCACTTTTCTTCAACACCAGGCCTCTGGCCAAGGCATTGGGAGTATATCCCATTTTCTTTGCCTCTTCCTGTATCAGCTTCATCGTTTTCTCGTTGACCAGAGTAGAGGAATTCAATGCACGGGAAACCGTCGAATAAGAGAGATTCAATTTTTTTGCAATGTCTTTTATTGTTACCATTACGCTACAATAATATATCCTTCGTACATAAAAAGTCCATTGTCAAGCGAGCTGCCTCATCAAAACTTGGCTGGGGAAGGATTTCAGCACTTATGTAGCGCTTGTAACCGAGTTCTTTCAACTTTTTGAATATCGAATCAAAATCGGTGTGTCCCTGTCCGGGAGCAAGCCTGTTGGAATCTGCGACGTGGATATGTCCTATCAGGGGGAAAACTTCTTCTATCGCTTCCGGGATATCCCTCTCCTCGATATTCATATGAAACGTATCGGCAAGCAGCCTCACCACACCATAATTACTCTTTTCGAGAGATTCGATAAAGGCCTTTCCCTCTGAAAGCCTGTTGAGCAGTGAAGATTCGTAACGATTTACAGGCTCGAGGAGAATTATCACATTCGATTCCTCTGCATATCCGGCGCATATTCCTAAATTCTTCCTCAAGAGAGAAAGTGCCTCTCCCATCCTCTGGCGAGACGGGTTTCCCCGAATCAACCCTATTATCACACTTGCTCCCAATCTAGCCGCAAGGTCGATATGTTTCTTGATTCTATCTATTGCACGTTTTTGTACTTCCATATCTTCCGAGGTAAGACTGAGGCCTTCATCTACATAGGCTTGTCCTGTGCCGATTGCAATAACAGGCAACTCGAACCTCTCGGAGTAACTTTCAACAAGGGACACATCGACTTCGAGGGGATCCCGTATCCCAAGCTCTATTCCATCATAGCCCAGATCCTTTATTCTACGAAAAATCGATTGCAAGTCATCGGAATAGGAAATGGCATCGAATTTTGTCTTGGAAATCGAAGCTACGAAGACCTTCTTCATGGAATCCCCCCTGTCTTTTCTTGAAAGTGTAAGCACCAACCTTTAGCGATGTCAAATAATATTCGGAAAACCGGAAAACGATTAAAACTTACAGGTGATCTTACAGTTACTCCTGTCTGTCTGCAGAGCAATTATGTTCTCCGGAACTTCATCCAGTTTAACCCGCTTTGTAATCAGCTTTGTCATGTCCATACCCGAAGCCATCGCTGCAATTACACGCGGGAATGTTCCATGGCCGGAATGTCCCTGTGCACCGACTATATTTGCTCTTCGCACCTGAAAGACCTCGCCGGTCACGGGAATCTTTTTGTCTGCCCTTGCAACTATCACAACCGTGGAATTGAGCTCACGTCCGAGCCAGATAGCCTGCTCTATGCCGGGAAATACAAGGTCGGGAAGACCAGTTGCTTCAAGATACAATTTTGCTCCCATTCCTTCGGTAATATCGAGTACGGCTTCTGCAAAATCCACTTCCTTGGGATTTATTATATAATCGGCTCCCATTTCCTTGCCGAGCTTTGCCCGTGATGCTTCAGGTTCTGAAAGTATAACCTTAGCAGCACCGGCTCTCTTAAGAATTGCGACAGCAGCCAATCCTACGGGACCTCCTCCAAGTATTACCACATTGTCACCGGGACGTATACCGCCACCTCTCTCTATTACAGCATTGTATGCCACAGACGTTGGTTCTACGAGAGATCCTGCCTCAAACAACTTATCCTCCGAGTATAACTTGCGGAGACCCTCCAAGCTCCAAGCATACTTGGCATCAACTTTGATATAATCGGTGAATGCACCCTCCACGGAAAAACCTATTTCCTGCAGGTTCTCGCAGTGGTTTGGGTAACCGTCGGCACAAGGTTTACAACTACCGCACCAGAGCATTTCCTCCACACAGACAGGCTCGCCCTTCTCGTAAACCTTTCCCGTTCTCTTGTTGATAGCTCTTTCTCCCGTTTCCACTACCTCGCCGGAAAACTCATGGCCAAGGGTCACTGGAAATGCTGTCAAGCCGGGATACCAGATGTAACCCTCGTCATCCTTCTGAGCCATGTGAACATCGCTTCCGCAGATACCACATGCCCTTACCTTTATCAGTATCTCTGTCGGTCCCACCTCCGGAACAGGCCTTTCCTCTATACTGAGTCTCGGATTTCTCCAGACCTGGCTTCCCAGGTAGGTTAGCTTTCCGGCTATATCCTTGGGTGTAGGTTTATAGCTCGGTTTCGGGTCCCAGTCAGCACTCAGGACAACAGCTCTCATCGTCTTTCCCATTTTTTTCCTCCGTAATCATAAAATTATTGCAATAGATTATTGCAAACGTTTTCAATTGCATGGATATACTACATATCAGTATTATTGTTGTCAAGAAGGAAGAGAAAAGTTTTAAAAATAATCTTGATTTTCACCAAGCTCCAGCAGCCAGTCAGAAAAACTTTCCGTATTTTCCAGAACGCTGTACTCAACACCATTGAGCATTGGTTCCGAGTAAACCGAATCCACAACTTCCGAACTCCAGGCAGCAATGATTTCCCTCTCTTCTATTGTTCTGTAAACAGACAAGCCAATCGGAATGCCAACAGAGAGAACCAGAATTGCTGCAATCGAAGTAAGGAAACGGCGTTTCTTAAGGGAAAGATTTCTCTCTTTTCCCTTTGCAATTGCCTCTCTAATGTGAGAACCATTTAGCTTACCCACCCTTTTGGAGGATTCGACAAGCTGGTATCCCAACATTCTTCTGTATTTAACCAGGGAATCGAAATATTCTCTGCAATCGTCACATCTTGAAAGATGTTCTTTCACCTCGCCGGTCAACACCAGCTCGTCTCCCGGTTCGAGAGCATCCATAAGATATTGAATCTTCTCTCTGAAATCTGCACACTCCTCTTTGAACATCTCCCTTGCCTCTACCCTTTTTCGATTAAAAATCCTTATCCAGGTAACCAATTATCCTATCTCTCGCCCTGTGCAATTTTGATTTGACCGTTCCAAGGGGTATTCCATATACCTCCGCTATCTCATTCAATGACAGTCCCTCCACATCCCTTGCTATCAGCATTGTTCGCTCCTCTTCCTTCAATTTGAACAGTGCAGCTAATACATTCTCCCTTCTGTCCATCTCAAGGGCAATCTCCTGAGGGTCTCTCGCTTCCCTCACCATCTGGTAATCCTTAAGCTTCGCTATCTTTGCCCTGTCCCGACCTTTCTTCCTTAAGATATCTATTGCCCTGTTTCTTGCTATCCTGTAGAGATACGTTTTAAAGCTCGAATGGAAACGGAAATTCCTGGCTTTCGTATACAGTTCAATAAGTATCTCCTGCCTTGCATCTTCAACGTCCTCTACATTTCCCTTGAATATTCCGTAGAGCAACCTGTCAAGGAACTGCTCATTCTTCCTTACCAGAGCTTCAAAACAGGAACTGTCATTTTCTTCGACAAACCTCTTGTAGAGTAAAGTATCATCGGAATTTAGTTCTTCGGTTCCTCCAGCAACTTTTCCAGTTCCCTTATCAGGGCCTTTATCCGCTCTTCTCTTGATGGGTTTAATCTTGGCGCTCCTGCCTTTGGTCTTTGAACATTATTATTCACCCTATTCAACTTTTTTCTCTGGGCAACTTTCCTTAAATATTGTACAAGCCTTGCCCATTTCTTGTCTCCAACTAGTTTCCTAGATTCCACCTCGCGTTTTATCTGAGCAAGCCTCATTTTTAATTCCCATTCCATCGATTGCCTTAGAATCTTTTCAACATCCTTCATATTCACATCAGGGTTCAGCAAGAGTTTTTTAAGCTCTGCCCTGTATATATCCATCTCTGCCTTTGCCAGCACTATCGTCTTCTGGGTTTCCTCCTGTATTGCCATCAGCCCCTTTATCTCGTCGTCAGTAAATCCCAACCTTGTAAGAACCTGTTCATTCAATTCAGCCTGGGTCTGAGAGTACACAGATATCGTAGCCATTACGAAAAGTACGATAAGTATTGCCGTTACATAGACTCTTTTTCTGTTCATATCCTTCTCCCTCTAATCTATTAGTCGCTATTCCCACGTCAAAGGTTCCAGAAAGATTAAGATTTTTTTAATACCTTATGAAGAAGAACCTTATGAAGAAAAACCCTCCATGAAAAAACACCATGCAAAAGCCTCACGAAGATGTCCTCTGTCCCGCTACAAGGATCATAGCCAGAAAGAGAAGTGCAGCCTGCATCACTACCAGTGTGATTAGAGCGGTTAAAAAACCTGAAACCGACAGGACGAAGTAGAGAATTATCTCGTTACCATACTGGTAGAGAGAGTAAAGCAGTAGAATAAAGAGCGGCATAAAGGGAATAAATGCATAGGCAATTATTGGCAACCGTGCCAGATAACGAGCCCTGAAAAACCAGCCAAAAGAAATGCCAAGGAGTGCCAGAACAAGGAGAGAAAAGGGATTCAGTATTTTCATCAGTATTGATATATCTATATACTTTTCAATAATTCCGTATTTGCCCCCCCCGCTCCGCAACCTGAACAACTCTGCTAGTGAAAGGGATTCGAATCTTTTATAGTTTCCATCCAGGTGAATCAATTCATCCGGCCTGGTCCGGAGATAAATCAGATTCCTAACAGAGGCTTCACGGTTTCCCTTAACATAGACGGCCTCTTTTACATTTTTACGATTCTCCCTGTCTATCGCAAGCATCACTATTGCATTTCCTATCAACTTTCCGTAGGGAGCCTTCAAATGATAAACAACACCGTTTTCATCAAATTTCAGGTCTTCTATGCCACTGAAGAAGTAGTTTTCTCCAATAGCGACGAGTTTTGATATGTACAGTAGTTCCCTCTTGCCATCTTCCGTCGAATTTATAAAAGCTATGTTCCTGTATCCCGGCAGAGCAAGCATATCCTCTGCCTCGTCTATGAAAAAGGAGACCTTCTTTACAGCTTCCCTGGCCTTACTGAAATATCTCTTTATATCGGCATCATCGGGGTTTATTTTCTTCAATTCACTGAATATGTAGTATGCCTTCACCGGTTGATTACTAATAAGTGCAGTGTATCCTTCCTTCTTTCTCCTGTAAAATTTTGACTCCTCTCTCTCCTTGCCACTTTGAGAAAAGGAGGTAATCTTTTCCCAGGCCTTTCCGGCTACTCTAAGGGCATCCCTTCGCTCGGGGTCTATTCTATATGCCAGGGATGCATAGTAATGTGCTGAAAAATAATCCTCCTCAGCGTAGTATCGCTTTGCAAGTGCTATATACTCATCAACCGTCATGCCCTCTGTCTCATCAGGTAGATAATTTCTTCCCATCTCCTTCTTCTTTTCACTGCCATCTGTTTTACCTCGCTCTAAAGAATTTCCACTGTTACCACCGGTCAACAACTTAAGCTTCAAGTTAGCTCTCTTGTCCTGTACCTCTCTGTTTCCGGGATCTATCACGAGGTAAAGATCAATATACTCCTTGGCCTCCTCGTAATCCTTATTTTCCAGGGCAGTCTTCCATTTCTCCTCGAAACCACGAGCAAGGTTGGAGAGATACCTCTCCTCCTCTATCCTGGCCGTTACTACAGGGTAAACTCCCTCGGCAAGTACGGCATAGACAGCAGCGAGTATTATGAAAAATACAATGGGCTTGACCACCAGTTGATTGAAGGGAAGGGGTACTCCCCCACTTACATAGAGGTCCTTTTCTTTTATGAACAACGAATAGGCCAGAATAACGGAGGTCACTGTTATGGGTATGAGATACTGTATGAATAGTTTAACGGTATTCATGAAGAGAAAGGGCCAGAGGTATCTTCCCAATAAATCCCTGGGATTGTACAGATAGAAAGAATAGAGAAAGAATAGGAATGCCATAACGAGGTAGAATATGGTGAGGACCCTTGTTACAAGGTAGGTTGGTAAACGTTTCATTCCTCGATCTCCCTCTTCCATCTGTCGAAGGGCACAAAAAGAATATCTATCAGAAGGAGCAAAATGCCAATCAGTATCATCACATAAGCAGGCATACTGCCGGCAATTTCCGATTTTCCCATGTACTTTGCTATTTGAAGGGATACGGGGCCTGCGAGGAAAGAGTAGAGAGAGAAGTAAGCCCTCGAAGCAAGAAACGAAAAGAGCAGGTTGAAAAGAGGCCACCTGGTAATGCGCATGAAGAATCCGCTTGCAAGGAATAGAAAGAGTATTGCAAAGGCCAGCATATAGAAATCCTTTCCGCCGGTTTTCGCATATGAGAGAAGCTTCTCATTAAAGAAGGCTATATCCCGAAGAAATGTCTCTATGAAATGCTGGTCTTTCATCGAAAAGGGTCTTGCCGGAATTTCCGACCTGTAAACGGAAAATAAAGTTCCTTCAGATCCTTCCAATCGGATTTCTTTTCCCTTTTCGACAATCTGTGCTTCCTTCACAAACCTCAGAGCTCCAGCCCCCTCAGGCTTCCCTTTAGAGGGTGCTTTCCTTACCGGCGCCTCTTTCGCTTGCGCTGCATTACCACTTCTCTCTTCCTTCTCAGCTATCGCAACACCTTTAAGAAGATTACCGGAAACGGCTATCGGGTATACGAGGTATCTCCCCATGGGATTTATTCTTCCCGGTATCATTTCGATACCTTCGGTAACCACTCTCGAGGTTTGTGACTTTTCAAATCCGCTTAAAAGCTTTACTCCGAAAACGAGAATGGCAAGCGATAGAAGGAGAAGTATCAGAAAGGAAAAAAACCTCGTTCCCGGTTTCATCAGAATCCGAAATTCAATGAAAACAATCGTAAAAAAAAGAGAAACGGGTAGCGTTTCAACAAGTTTAGGCCACAGGGCAAATAGAAACTGTCCTCCCGTTTTTTCACTGCCATAAGAAGAAAGAGAGGTCCAGAAGGCAAACAGGTCGAGGGTAGTGAAAAGTGCAAAAAATATTATAAAGAGAAGCAAAAAAAGGGGAATCAGAATGATATCATTTTTCACTGATGTCCATAATATCATCGGATATTTTTCATTTCAAGCAGGTTAATTTTTCGTCAACATCCAATTTGTAAAATTTTAATTTCCATTCGTATTGACCAGTACAGTAAATAATTCTAAACTCCCCTTGATAAAACCCCGACTCCTGGAGGTACCTTGATGAATTCTTCAATGAAAAAAACAACTTTGGCAGTCATCTTTACCATCCTGCCGGTAACATTCATCTTTGCCGATACGTCCGGCGGTAGTACCGCCGATCTGATGTGGATTACATGGATAGGTTCCATTGCAGCACTGTTGTTTGCCCTATTTCTCGCAATCAGTGTCCTTAGGAAGGATCCTGGTAATGATACAATGATAGAGATAAGCAAGGCTATTCAAGAGGGAGCAATAGCCTATCTCAAACAGCAGTACAAGGTTGTAGCCATATTCTTCGTCTTTCTGTTTATTCTCCTTGCCCTGATTTCCTATGTATTCAAGCTGCTCTCCCCCTTCGTTCCCTTTGCCTTTATTACAGGAGGTTTCTTCTCCGGCCTTGCCGGATTCATTGGTATGAGCATAGCTACCAGGGCAAACGCAAGGACTGCACATGCTTCCGAAAAAACTCTTAACAGCGGCCTTCGGGTTGCCTTTTCCTCGGGAACGGTAATGGGTATGGTCGTTGTAGGTCTTGGCCTCCTCGACCTCTCCATATGGTGGACCCTTCTCCGTTACGTCTTTCTCCCGATGGGCTTAATCGGAAAGGTGGAGGAAATTCCTCCTATAATGATTACATTCGGAATGGGTGCCTCATCGATGGCACTCTTTGCCCGTCTTGGCGGTGGTATCTTTACCAAAGCAGCCGACGTGGGTGCAGACCTTGTCGGCAAGGTGGAGGCAGGTATTCCCGAAGACGATCCGAGAAACCCGGCAACCATAGCAGACAATGTCGGTGACAATGTTGGTGATGTTGCAGGTATGGGGGCCGACCTCTACGAATCCTATGTCGGTTCTATCATTGCAACCATGGCTCTGGGTTCCATTGCCAGCCTCGCACTTCCCAATGTTTCTGCCATACAGGCAATCCAGATTCCCGTTTCCATAGCAACCATCGGTGTCATCTCCTCGATCATAGGCACTGCCTTTGTGAGGGCAAAGGGAGATGTTTCACAGAAGGTGCTTCTCTCTGCTCTCAGGAGGGGCGTATACATATCGACGGCTCTAATTGCAATCCTCTCCTTCCTATTGATATATTTCACTGCAGGCATAAGTTTTCTGGGCATCTGGGGGGCTATGATAGTTGGACTCATTGCCGGAAATATAATCGGCTTTTCAACTGAATATTTTACCTCGGACAATTACAGACCAACTCAGGAACTCGCTACTGAGACAAAAACAGGCCCGGCAACCGTTATAATCGGAGGAATTGCCCTGGGAATGGCTTCAACACTCATTCCGGTCATCACAATAGCCCTTGCAACTCTATTTGCATTCTTCCTTTCAGGCGGAGCATCGCACCCGGGCATAGGTCTCTATGGAATCGGAATGTCAGCGGTAGGAATGCTCTCCACCCTTGGAATTACCCTTGCAACGGACGCATATGGCCCTGTCGCAGATAACGCCGGGGGCATTGCTGAAATGGCAAACCTCGATCCCGTCGTACGTGAAAGGACCGACGCACTGGATGCTCTCGGTAATACCACTGCAGCTACCGGAAAGGGCTTTGCAATTGGTTCTGCAGCCCTTACGGCCCTGGCTCTTCTTGCAGAGTATGGAAACAAGATCGTAGAGGGTCTGCAGCACCTCGATGTCAGCAGCTCATTCCAGAAATTCTACTCTGGCCTCCTTACCATAACTACCAATACGGCAACTCAGGTAAAGGAAGTAACCCTTACTATAAATCTACTGAACCCTCTCATTCTGGTGGGACTATTTATAGGCGGCGCCCTGCCCTTCGTATTCTCTTCCATGTCGATGAAGGCAGTGGGAAGGGCAGCCGGGGAAATGGTAGAAGAAGTCAGGAGACAGTTCAGGGAAAAGAAGGGAATACTTCAGGGAACCGAAAAACCCGACTATGCATCCTGTGTTGCAATATCCACCAAGGGTGCTCAACGTGAGATGGTTCTTCCCTCTCTTCTGGCAATAATAGCACCTGTGACAGTGGGAATACTTCTCGGGCCTTTGACTGTTATTGCACTTCTTGCAGGAGCCCTTGCTTCGGGCTTTGTCCTCGCCATAATGATGGCCAATTCGGGAGGTGCCTGGGATAATGCCAAGAAATTCATAGAGAAAGGGAATCTCGGAGGTAAGGGGTCCGATTCACACAAGGCAGGTGTAGTAGGTGATACCGTTGGCGATCCCTTCAAGGATACATCCGGCCCTTCCCTGAATATCCTGCTCAAGCTTATGTCCATGGTATCCATCGTTTTCGTAACCTCTTTCATAGCATTGAACAATCTGATTTTAAAACTCTTCGGGGGTTGAGATGTGAAATGCCATACAGTGAGGTATTTTCCCTCGAGGCAATGACATGGGAGTGAAAAACGTACTTGTCATAGACGATGAAAGAACCGTCGGGATGATTCTGCAGTTCAACCTGAAACATACAGGTTACAATGTTTTTACGGCGGTAAACTCTACCGAGGGAATTGAAATAGCAAAGAGAGACAGGATAGACATATTTATTTTAGATGTTTCCATTCCTGGTATGAATGGCATTGAAATCTGCAGGTATTTACGAAGCATGGGAGAGTACAGGGATACACCCATTCTCATGATATCATCGCACTCCGATGAGAAAACAAAGGATTTGGCAAGAAAAGCCGGTGCTTCCCGCTACATTACGAAACCTTTTACCTTCGACGAGCTCTCCGCCGAGATTGAAAGCTTGCTTACAGGTTGAATAACCGGCTTGAAAAGCCCGGTTCTGAAATCGGATTGAATATGATGCTCCTTCGATTGTACTATTAGTCGATGGAGAGAGAACTGATTATTCGTTCCAAAGCCGGGGACAGGTATGCTTTCAGCGAACTTGTAAGAAAATACTACAAAAGGGTTTTCAAAACAGCATACCTTATTCTGAAAAACAGACAGGATGCCGAAGACATCACTCAAACTGTATTTCTCAAGGCATACTCAAGCATTACCAGCTTTAATGAGAGCAGATCCTTTTTCCCCTGGCTCCACAGGATAACGAAAAACCTGTCACTTAACCTTATAAAAAGAAGGAAAATGGCAGGCGAGAAGGTAAAGAGTATGGCCTACGGTGAGCCTTCAATAGATCCTTTGCCTGCCCTGCCAGAAGAGATGGTTTTACGGGAAGAAGAGAGTCAAAATATTTTGAATGCGCTGGCAGAACTTCCAACACAAATGAGGGACATCCTGATACTGAAACACTGGAAAGATTGTAGCTATAGGGAAATTAGTGAGATACTCTCCATACCCATAGGTACCGTGATGTCCAGACTTTACTATGCCAGGAAAAAATTGGCAGAAACCATCGAAGAAACTGAGAACAGAGGGGAGGTCAGAAAAAATGAAATGTGAAGAGGTAAGAATAAAAATAAACGGTCTCATAGACAACGAGCTTGCGGAATCAGAGATTGACGCTTTACTTGACCATCTTTCAACATGCAAAAGCTGCAGAGCTTACTATAAGGAGTTGTTAAGGATGAACAGGGAAATGCTAAGGGCAGCACCTCCGGATCCTGCCGACAACTGGTATATAGATTTCAGAAAGAGATTCTTCAGAAAGACAGGTGGCTTTCTCGGTAGGCTCTTCTTTATCGGTTCCTATCTCGTATTGCTCATATACAGTCTATTTCAACTTTTCAAGGCACCGAATGAAGACTTGGCAATCAAGCTGATAATCGGGGGCATCTTCGCGGGATTCCTCCTCTTGCTGGTGGTAAGCATTGCTGATAGAATCAAGGAAAGTAAAAACGACAGGTACAGGGGAGTGATAAGATGATAATGGTTACGAGCGATCAGATACCCGGCAAGAAGATAGTCAAGACAATCGGCCTTGTAAAGGGGAACACGATAAGGGCAAGAAACATAGGACGCGATATTATGGCAGTTTTCAAAAACATGGTTGGAGGTGAAATAGCCGATTACACCAAGATGCTTGCAGAATCGAGAGAACAGGCACTGGACAGAATGATAGAAGAAGCCGAAGCTGCCGGGGCAAATGCAATAGTGGCACTCAGATTTGCCACTACCTCGATTATGCAGGGGGCAGCGGAACTTCTCGTTTACGGTACCGCCGTAGTCTGTGAGGATATGCCCGAATAGAGGGGCTCGAATCTGTACCCGCTGTTTCTGACGGCAAAGATGAACCTGTTGCCCTCAATTCCGGTAAGGCTCTTAAGTTTCTTTCTCAGGGATGATACATAGACATCCACTATCCTTGTTTTTCTCTCCGGGAGATCGCCCCAGAGAGCGTAGAAGAGTGTTTCCCTGCTTATATTGGCACACGAATTGGATATCAGTAGTTTCATTACCCTTCGTTCTCCCTCGGTCAGATGAACATGATTCCCTGAAAACTCAAGAAAAGAGCCATTCAATGTAATTCCCATTGCCCCTTCTCTTATCAGCCGAGAGGCCCTTTCTATTCTAAAGAGAAGTTCATCGAGATTCCATGGTTCTTTCAGGTAATCAAGACATCCCTTCAGCCGGGCTATATCGAGAAAAGCAATATCCCCGTAAGCAATAAAGGGATATGGAAAGCTATCCGGTATTTTTTCCACCGGGATTATCGAAATATTATATTTACTGCTCTCGGAAAGATCATCATTGAAGTGAAAATCAAAGTGTATGCCTTTTCCCGCCCTGCGGGTTTCTGTTTTTATTCGCTCTCTCTTAAGCGGATCTTCAAGTACGATACTGACGAGAATTGTTGATTTTTCGAAATTACTCTTCGTGCTTGTCCTCTAACTTCTTCAACTTTTCCTTCAGGTCCTCAAGCATCCTGTCAGCCTGATCTGTGGATGTATCCGGTGATTCCAGCTTTCTGAACTCTTCCTCCAGAGTATCGGGTTTTTCCATATTTTCCAATTCGCCCACAGCCTCTGCTTCAGCCTCAAGCTGATCCACCTTTTCCGCCATCCTGTCGAAGGCTTCGAAGGCAGACGTGTCTATTGCCTTTCCAAGCTGTTCATGAATTCTTTTCTGAGCCTCTGCCCTCTTTGCCCTGGCAATGAGAAGATTCTTCTTCCTCTGTGCCTCATCTATCTTGATCTGGAGTTTTCTAAGCGATTCTTTAAGCTGCTCTACCGCTTCATGCTGTGACTGGAGTTCCTTCTCGTACTGCACGACATAGCTGCTGTACTCCTGCTTTCTCAACAGAGCCTCTTTTGCAAGGTCGTCTCTGCCTGCCTTCACGGCAAGAACGGCCTTTTGCTCCCACTCATCAGCCATGGCCTTCTGCTTCCTCAGTTGCCGCTCCAATTTCTTCTCATCTGCTATTGCCTGAGCCACCTGTTTTTTAGACTCTATCAACTGGCCGTTCATTTCCACGATAAGCTCGTTCAACATTTTTTCCGGGTTTTCCGCCTTGCTTATCATATCATTAATATTGGCTTTTAAGGCTCTCTTGAATCTGCTGAAAAGTCCCATCAAAGGCCTCCCTTAACCCTTTTTTCTGTATACCGACAATAACTTGTAATGTTGTACCAGTGCAAGACCGATTGCATCGAGTGAGGCCTGGAGCTCCTCTATATCCATGGTATCACCTTCCAGGGTATCGATAAGTATAACACTGTCTCCTTCCAGTGCATATGCACCATGTATTATATCCGATGCATTGAGCCTCAAGAGTTGCTCGAACAACTCACAGCTCCTGTTTGAAGGTATATCCATTACCTTCACCCTTACAAGAACAACGGGATCGGAGCTTACCACTACCACATTTTCAAGGCCCCTCTCTTCGTCATTGATCAGCCATGTATTGCTGTCAACTCTCTCGTAGGAAAGGCTCAATTTTGTCAGATAACTCTCGATCTTTTCACTGGTTATCATAACACCAAATCCCCTCTTTTCGTTAATCTTTCCTCTGCATTGTAATGGAATGAAAAATCAAGCTGGATGAAAAAGCCAATTTTAACCGACAATATCTATCCGAGAAAGACCTGGCCGGACTTGTCAATAACAAGTATCGTTTTGCACTCTGAACAGCGAAACCTTCCTGGTTTTGTCGCTTTCAATTTCTTACCACATATGGGGCACTTGAATATCTTGGGGAATGGCCCCTGTTGACCGGTCTCTTTTTTCTGGCTGAAAAATTGAATTGCCTCTTCCAGGTTTTCCTTGATATTGAAAAACTGGGAAAAACCAAGCAGCTGGAACACCTCGTAGACCTTTGGCTGTATTTCGAGAAGCACAAGGTCACCACCACGGGGCTTTACAGCCTTCAGAAATGCGGTAAACGAACCGATTCCCGTGCTCGATACATAATTCAGGCTTCCGCAGTGAAATATCAACCTTATGAATCCCGCTTCAATTGCCTTGGCAACACGTTTCTGAAAGTAATTGGAGTTGTAGGTATCGATATAGCCGGTAAGATACAGTACAAGGCAACCTTCTACATCATCGATTTTCTGTAGCCTGATTTTTAAACTGTCATCTTTTTCATCATCAAATCCCGGAACTATCTCGTTATTCATGGTGCCCCTTTAGATAAAATTGTATTTGACCTCTCCGAAAGGAAAGGCATTATACATTATTCTTTATATTATTAAGTATAGTGATATTTGTCAAATAAATCAGGCATAAAATTTTCATAACCGATAAATAGTAAAACACAAAATTTTTTCACAATTTAAGACCTCCATTTAAGGAAATAAGGGCTCCGTTTACATATCCTGCCTTCTCCCCCACAAGGTAACCAACCAACCCTGCCACTTCATCCGGTTCACCAAACCTCCCTGCAGGAATCAACTTTGAATATTTTTCAAGCTCAACCGTATCGTACTGTGAAGTCCTGATGAATCCGGGAACTATCATGTTACAGGTTACACCATACCTGGCATATCCCAGTGCAATGGATTTCGTATAGGATGCAAGGGCTGTCTTTGTTGCAGAGTATAAAGCGGTAGTCTTGAAACCACTTACAGCCTCGGTGCATGTTCCGCCGAAGAATATGATCCTTCCAAAGTTTTTCTTTACCATACCCGGAAGACAAAGCGAGGCCACATGGACTGGCAAGAGAAAGTTCAGCTCTACCATTTCCCTCGTAGCTTCAAGGCCTTCTTTTCCTGTCTCGAGCCTTGCGAAAGGGCCAAAGACAACAACAAGGATGTCGAATGGGAGCCTTTTCTTAATCTCACCGGTTATATCCTCGGGCCTTCTTACTTCCTTGAGAAAACCTTCATGCCTTCCTATCCCCGTGCTGTTCACTTCTGAAAGGAGCAAGTCAAGGCTCTCCCTGCTGTGCCCTCCGTGAAGGGTCAAAAGAAATCCGTCCCCTGCCAGTTGCAGGGATATTGCTCTTCCGGTTTCGCCCGTTGCCCCTATGATGAGAGCTCTTTCATTCTGATAACCTTCATTTCCCCTCTTTGAAGTCAAAAAGACCCCCTACATCACTTTTTCCACTTTGCCGTAAATGTACCGTAGTTAAGAAAACTGGAACTCTTGTCACTCATCACACCAGCCGGCCCTCTTATAACACCCCTGTACCTCGCCCCCAGCTTCCAGTTTCCAAGTTTCGAAGTGAGCCCCACATTCAGGCTGTATTCGGCCCTGGATTTGGCAGGGACATCATAGAGAAAATAACTCGACTTAACCCAGCTGTCTACAGTGAAAGAGGGAAACAGCCGGTAGGCTCCAGCCAGCTTCCCGGTCAAAGAGAGATAATCCTTGGACAGCAGATCAGAATCCGGATCGGCGAAAGAGACCCTCTTCAAACCGGTATTCAAGCCAAGTCTCAACAGGCCAAAGGGTTTCCAGTTAAGGTCATTTCCTACCGAGTAGTAGCTGTAATCACCACTCTGTGAAAAGTAATCCTTCCACGCGTATCGAAACTGGAGGGCATCCCACAGGGAATCGAGAAAGATCTCCTTCAATCTCAAAGAGTAGGTATTCTTCAGGGAAGCCGGAAGAAGCAGATTCTCGATTTCATCCTCTTCAGAACCATGCACCACCTCATAGGTGAAAGACAATTCCGGCAAATCCAGTGAAAAAAGTCGGACTGCAGTACCGACACCAATCAGGGTAACAAGGAAAATTGCAGATAATCTTTTCATGACTTGATTATCGGCCACCGGTATCAATACTTTCACGTCTCTGCCAGAGTATCGACAGTACCGCCTCCAGCCTGTCGCCCAGCTCATCATCTCCCCTAGTCGTCACATCATCGGAGTTGTCAAAAACGACATAGGGAATTCTCAAATCGTGAATATGAATGTACCTGTCGTCCCCTGCGCTGAAATCTTCCCAGTCCACCTCACCGTAGAGCCTCTTTAGTTTGGAATCGGGAAGGGCATGCTCCAGTATGCTGTATGGTTTATCTGGATTGAAGCGCCTCCTGTTCTTTCGAAGCGATTCCTCGAAGCTAACATCTATGTAGAGTACCGATGCTTTTGAGAGCAGTTCTCTTGAGAAATGGTTGAAGGCTTCCCTGTAACCGCCATGCTCGCTTCCCCGTGAAAACTCCACGATATAGGTTCTCCTTACCCCTTTCTCTAAATCCTCCCGACGTAACTTGGAATACTCCAGGTCGAGCCTCCTTATGAGCACATTCCAGAGGTAGCCATAGAGAAAATATCCTTCCTCATCAGTATGAAGCCTTGGCTTGCCCATCTCCGAAAGAATCCCATCCTCTTCGAACCACTCCCATATCATGGGAAAATCATCTATTTCCTTGAAATCGCCTATATGAAAGCGCCTCTTTCTCTCCGAAACACCGGTCTTTTTGAGGTAATCGATAACCTCACTCTTTCCGGCAGCCGGCCTTCCTATCAGAAATACCACTTCAAAAAGGTTGTCCTTCATACTCGTAAAACTCCTCTTCTACTTTATTCCCGAACTTATAAAACTCTGAATGAATCTCTTCTGAAATATCAGGAACCCCAGGAACAGGGGAGCGATCACAATGATAGTTGCCGCGGCGAGCAATGACCACTGTGCGCCAATCTCGCCAAGCTGTGTAAACCGTACAAGGCCGGCTGTCAAGGGCCTGCTACGAACCGAGCTCGTGATTATCAGCGGCCACAGAAACTCGTTCCAGTGCCAGGTGATGGAAGAAAGGCCAAAGGCAACAAGAGTGGGAACCGATGGGGGCAGATATATGTGTACGAGGAGCTGCCACCAGGAACAGCCGTCGATTATTCCGGCATGCACCAGGGACTTCGGAACACTTAAAAAGGCCTGCCTCATGAGAAAGGTGCCAAAGGCCGAACCGAAATATGGCAGTGCTATTGCAAGTTTAGTATCGTACAGTCCCATCACTCTTATTGTTTGAAAATTCGGTATAAGCAGGGCAGTGGGAGGTATCATCAGTTGGAGAAGGATGTAGAAGAGTATCAATCTGTTTCCCACGAATCTGTAATTGACGAAGGCAAACCCGCCTATTGTAATCGTAACGAGCTGTACGGCAAATATCAATGTTACCACGAATATCGTATTCAGGTAGTACCTCCCGAATGGAGCAAGCGATAGGGCCTTTCTGAAATTCTCGAGAGTTATTCTGTTGCTGAACCACACATCACCGCGCCCTATCGGATCCGAATAGGGCCGTAATGAAGCAACGAATGCCCATAAAACAGGCACGGCCCAGCTTACGGCAATCACGAGTAGAAGAAGAATCACGATGAGTTTTTTAAACATCCTGTTCCTCCTTCGACTCTGTCAACCTGAAATTCGTAACAGTGAAAACGAGCAGTATAAGTATCAGTATCACGGTGAGTGCTGCTGACTTCCCGATATCAAGGTTCTCGAAGCGTTCCTGCCAGAGGTAATACAGGAGAACGGTACTGGAGCCGCTTGGTCCGCCGGAAGTGAGAACAAAGATATGATCTACCGTCTGAAATGCACCTATAAATGCTATTGTACTGATAAAGAGTGTGGTCCGCCTTAAAAGGGGAAAGGTTATCGAAACCATTGTTCTAAACCAGCCCGAACCATCTATCCTGGCGGCCTCATAGACTTCATTAGGGATGTTCTGCAGGCCTGCAAGGTAGAATATCATATAGTAGCCGGCATTTTTCCAGACGGCGACTATCATGATTGCAAAGAGGGCAAGGTCCGGATTACCTGTCCAGTTCTGGGGCCCCCTGTATCCAAAGAATCTAAGGGTAGTATTGAACAGACCGTAATCAGGTGTCAGAAAAAACATCCATATAGTTGCCGCACTGACCATTGGCAGTATGGTAGGATAGAATATGGAAAGCCGGAAAATACCGATTCCCTTTATCTTTCTATCCAGAAGAATGGCAAAGACAAAGGCCAGAGCAATACTCACAGGCACGGTTCCCGCCACATAGACAAACGTATTAAGGAGAACCATCAGAAAATCATGATTTTGGAAAAGGCTTATATAGTTTCCCAGTCCTATGAATACAGGCTCCCTGAACTTTGCAATATTGAGCCTCTGCCTGTAGAGGCTCTTTATCAGGGAGACAAGCGTAGGCCATACTGTAAAGAGGGTAACGAAGAAGAAGGTGGGTATCAATAGGATATAAGGTACGCCTGTTGTTCTGTTCTTTTTCATGACCCGTAGAGTTTTTCAGAGGGTCTTCACCCGAATCATCGAAGCCGGGTGAAGACCGTTTACGAAATCAAATCTTAAATTTCTATTTAAATTCCTTCAATGCCTCATCCGCTTCTTTCTGAGCCTGTTTCATGGCCTCTTCCGGAGACATCTTACCGTTGTACGCTGCCTGGAGGTACTTGTGAAAAATGTTACGTACCTTTCCCAGGTTCTGCACGGAAAGCTCCCTTCCCGCATATTTCAGGGCATCTCTCGTGGATGCGGCCTGCGGAACTCTCTTTAGGTAATCTTCCATCGATGATGTTTCATAGGCACTCTTTCTCGTCGCTATGTAACCAGTATTTATACTGAAATCGGCGGCGTATTTCGGCGAAGTGAGAAATCGGATGAACTTGAAAGCAGCCTCTTTCTCGTTATCCGGGACAGCTTTAAGTATGTAAAGATTTCCTCCGCCCGGAACGCTGGCATATGTACCCTTCTTCTTTCCCGGTATGGGCATTACACCCACATCGAAACTGGCCTGCTTTAGTATTCCGGATAAACTGCCCGTTGAATGAACAATCATTGCTGTTCCCTCACTGGCGAAGTTGGTCGGTGCGGCTCCCCATACTGCCTGAACACCCTTGGGAGTAGCATGGTATTTTTCCGAGAGGGAGATATAAAACTTGATTGCATCAATCACTTCCGGATAGTCGAAGTAAACCTCGGTATCACTCTTTCCTACTATGTTTCTACCCGCACCAATTGCAAGGGGTTGAAATAGCCAGTAAGGCCATCCTGAAGGATACTGAATGCCCCATCTCTTTACCGTTTCTCCTGACCTCATAGTAAGCTTGGATGCCGCTGTTCCCCATGAATCCCAGCTATCCGGTGCGGAAAGCCCCGCACTTGAAAAGAGGCTCTTGTTGTAGTACATGACAACGGCGCTTCGCTGGAAGGGGAGAGACCACAGTTTACCCTGGTAGGTCGAGTTTTCTAGGAAAGCACCGAAAAAGTCATTCAAGTACCTGTCCTTATCACTTACCTTGTCCAGGTAAGAATCGAGAGGTGTTATGTAGTCGGCATTTATCAAATCGTAGAGGTCGGTTGCCAGAAGAACAGCAAGTGCCGGTGGCTTTCCGCCACCACCTATTGTTGTCTGGATTGCCGTCTTCACATCGCCATACCCCCCGGAAAAGACCGGCTTTACCTCGATATTGGGATTTTCCTTCTTGAAATCGGCAATGTAACCACTTAAGATCTTTGCAATAGGTGCATCAACGGCTACCGGATAGTAAACCTCTATCGTTACCGGTCCCTTTGCCACCTCTTCCTGGCCCTTTGCAAGTAGCGGAAAAGCAGCTACCAACAGTAGGGCAAGGAGAATGATAATCACTCTTCCTTTCATAGTTTTTCCTCCTCTATTCGTTTTATAGTATCACAAGCGGGATATCACTCGAGGGTGAAGTGGGTTTCAATCAGTACCACAATCCCTACAGAAGAAGCTTGAATTTCTCCCTCCTCTCCTCGAGTTCCCGCAGGTGTTCCCTGTATCTATTTCCACCCTTGAGTTCAAGGGCGAGAAGTATCATATTTGCAAAAGACATGGGCACTGCCATGGAATTCTTGAATCCGATATCCCCCCTGTTTATATAAATCACCCTGTCAGAGTATTTGGCCAGCGACAGGTACATATTACCCGTTACAAGAATCACACGGGAACCTGCTCCCTTTGCACATGACATGACATTTTCTATGAGGCTCGGTTCGGGAAAATAGTTAAAAACAATCAGTACATCTCCCTCCCCTGCAGGAAATATCTCTTCAGCGAGATGTTGAAAGTCATTTTCAATGAGATGTGTATTGAGCTTGTACCTCTTGAGCCGCTGACAGAGGAAATGGGCAGGATAGTAACCCGTTCCCGGACCAAAGAAGTATATGCCCTTCGAATCCATTATACTCTCTGCAATATACTCAAGGTCTTCAGAAGTCACAAGTTCGAGAAGTCTCTTCATAGATCGCATCTCTGTCTCCACTGCTGAACCTATGAGGCTTTCAATGGAATCGATTTTTCTGAATATTATAGTGGAAGCCCTGTACGAATCGATATGATGCTCGTAGAAGCTCTTTATTCCGTCAAGGAATTCTCTGTAGGAGCCATAACCAAGCTTTCTATAGAATTCTATCAGCGTTGGCTTGCTTGTTCCGGTTTTGAAAGAGAGCTCCTTCAAGGAGAGAAAAGCAGCATCCTGAGGAAAATCGGTTATATATTTAAGGATAATCCTGTCACTCTTCTTGAAATGGGGAGTTGCTCTTGAAATGCGCAGTGCCCATTCCGTGTCTATTCCCATATTTTCCATTATAGAAGAGGAAAATACCAATGTCAATATAAAAAGTAAAAATTATTAATTAATATTTTACCATTTCAACAATTTGCACCTCTATAATGACTTTATTGGTAAAATTACTATATATTTATTTATCCATTGAGGCAGATTACTCTGTATGCCACAGACAAAAAAAGAGCCCGGTAAAAACCGGGCTTATTGTTTCACTATTGCTCAGTATGGCCTGTCTGCCAGGTACTTGAAGTACTTGTACTTCTCCTTTGCCTCTTCCCGTGCAAGGTTCAATAACTTCTCCGCTCGTTCTGGATTTATCTGTTTCAGGGACCTGAATCGTATTTCATTATTCATGTATTCAGAAATGTCTATCGATGGTTCCTTGGAATCGAGTTTCAAAGGATTCTTTCCCTCTCTGGCAAGCACCGGATTATACCTGAACAGATTCCATGCACCAGACTCCACTGCAAGTTTTTGCTGATTCATGCCAAGCGCCATATCTATTCCGTGTGCTATACAGTGGGAGTAAGCAATGATTATAGAAGGGCCATCATACGCCTCTGCCTCCAGAAAGGCACGCAGTGTCTGAATACTGTTGGCACCCATGGCAACCCTTGCAACATAAACGTTTCCGTAACTCATTGCCATCAGGCCGAGGTCCTTCTTTGCATGGGGCTTCCCTGCAGCGGCGAATTTGGCAACCGCTCCAACCGGAGTAGCCTTGGACATCTGTCCGCCGGTATTGGAGTAGACCTGCGTATCGAGAACAAGGAGGTTTACATTCCTTCCCGATGCAAGGACGTGGTCCAGACCTCCGTAACCGATATCGTAGGCCCAGCCATCTCCTCCGATTATCCATACCGAGCGTTTTATCAGGTAATCTGCAGCTGACAGCATGTGCTTTGCAGTTTCCGAATCGATTCCCTTTAATTGCTCCTTCAGTTTTTCGACCCTCTTTCTCTGTTCCTCTATTCCCTCCTGCGTAGACTGATCGGCATTCTTTATTGCCTCGAGCAAATCCCTCTCTATGTTTCCGTCATTCTCTTCGATGAGTCTGTCTATCAGCTCGTATGCCATCTCTGTAAGCTTGTCTGCCGTCAGCCTCATTCCGAGACCAAACTCTGCTGCATCCTCGAAGAGGGAATTGGACCATGCCGGACCCCTGCCATCTTTCCTTGTCGTATAAGGAGTGGTTGGAAGGTTGCCACCGTATATCGACGAACAACCCGTTGCATTGGCTATCACGGCCCTGTCACCGAACAGCTGGCTCATCAGCTTGATATAGGGCGTTTCACCGCAGCCTGCACAAGCTCCGGAAAACTCGAACAATGGCTCGATGAACTGGGAACCTTTTATCGTGTTCCTCTTTATAAGAGAAGGATCCGTATCCGGAAGTTTTTCGAAGAAAGCATATTTTTCTATTTCACGTTCCTTTATTGGAATGTAGGGCTCCATGTTGATTGCCTTCCTGTCCGTCTTCACACCATTTTCCTTCTTGTATGCCGGACAAGCATTTACACATATTTCACAACCCGTACAGTCCTCCGGTGATATCTGCAGAGTGTACTTCTTTCCTGCAAATTCCCTTCCCTTTGCATCGGCAACAAGGAAACTTTCAGGTGCACCTTTAAGGTGTTCCTCATCGTAAACTTTTATCCTGATTACTGCATGGGGACAGACATAGGCACATTCGCCGCATTGGATACAAGTCTCCGGATCCCAGACGGGAACAGCCTCGGCAACATTACGTTTCTCATACTTCGTAGTACCCGAAGGATACGTTCCGTCTGCAGGCAGCTTCGAAACCGGAATCTTTTCTCCCCTTCCCGCAATGATTTCACCTGTCACTTCCTTTACAAACCGAGGCGCATCTTCCGGCACAGGAGGCTTCATATGAATGTTACCCTTTGTTTCCTTCGGATAGTCTACCTCTTCTATCTTGTTAATGGCTGCCTCGACCGCCTTGATATTCATGTCCACTATATCCTGTCCCTTCCTCCCGTATGTATCCTGAATCGATTTCTTGATAAGGTTTATCGCCTCATCCTTGGGAAGAATTCCAGAAATCAGGAAGAATGCAGTCTGTAGAATTATGTTTATCCTCGAACCGAGACCAAGATCCTCTGCAATTTTGTTTGCATCTATGATATAGAACTTGGCTTTCCTGTCGATTATTTCTTTCTGGACCTCGACTGGAATATTCTCCCAGATTTCATCTTTCCCGAAGGGTGAGTTCAAGAGGAATGTCCCTCCATCCTCCAGTTTATCGAGCATCTCCAGCTTCTCTACAAAGCTAAACTTGTGACATGCAAGGAAACTCGCCTTCTGTACGAGATAGGTACTCTTTATGGGCTCTTTGCCAAATCTTAAATGAGATATTGTGATGGCCCCGGATTTCTTCGAATCATAGACAAAGTAGCCCTGTGCGAAATTATCCGTTGCCTTTCCTATTATCTTTATGGAGTTCTTGTTAGCCCCAACAGTACCGTCACCTCCCAATCCGTAGAAAACAGCCCTATGGACACCCTTCGGCTCGGCAGAAAAACTGTTGTCCCACTTGAGACTGGTAAAGGTTACATCATCGTAGATACCTACTGTAAAGTGATTCTTGGGTTTGCTCTCTGATAGGTTGTCGAGAACAGCCTTTGCCATTCCCGGATTGAACTCATTGGAACCGAGACCATAGCGGCCACCCACAATCACCGGGTAATCCATCTTAAGGCTTCCCTCCCTCATCGCTTCACCTATTGAGGTTCTTACATCCTCGTAGAGCGGCTCACCCATTGAACCGGGTTCTTTCGTCCGGTCGAGGACTGCAATGGCCTTTACAGAAGACGGGAGTGCAGCTATGAAATGCTTTATACTGAAAGGCCTGAAGAGCCTTACTTTAATGAGGCCAACCTTTTCTCCCTTTCCAACAAGGTATCGAACGGTTTGCTCCATTGCCTCAGTTCCTGAACCCATCATCACTACGACCCTTTCGGCACTCGGGTCTCCAACATAGTCAAATAGCCTGTATTTTCTTCCTACCACGGAGGCAAACCTGTCCATTACGGCCTGCACTTTATCCGGTGCTGCAAGGTAATACTTGTTGACCGTTTCTCTTGCCGCAAAGAATACATCGGGATTCTGTGAAGTCCCCCTGATGGAGGGCTTTTCAGGGTTCAAACCTCTCATCCTGTGTTCCAGCACAGATTTTTCATCTATGACAGCCTTCATCTCATCGAAACTGAGTTCTTCTACCTTCTGTATCTCGTGAGAGGTTCTGAAACCATCGAAAAAGTGGAGGAAGGGGACCCGTGTTTCCAGGGTCGAGGCCTGGGCTATAAGTGCAAAATCCATCACCTCCTGAACCGAGTTGGAAGCAAGAAATGCAAAACCCGTTGCCCTCGTTGCCATCACATCGGAATGATCTCCGAATATTGAAAGAGCCTGGCATGCAACGGAACGGGCTGCAATGTGAAATACCGTTGGTGTAAGCTCACCGGCTATCTTGAACATATTGGGGATCATGAGGAGGAGTCCCTGTGAGGCCGTAAAGGTCGTAGTAAGGGCCCCTGTTGTGAGTGCTCCGTGAACAGCCCCGGAAGCACCTCCTTCGGATTGCATCTCTACAACTACCGGAACAGTACCCCAGATATTCTTCTTCCCCTGTGCCGAGAAGTAATCTGACAGCTCACCCATAGGGGAAGACGGAGTAATTGGATATATGGCAATCACTTCATTTGTAGCATGGGCTACCGTTGCAGCAGCCGTATTGCCATCGATCATAACAGTTTTACCAGCCATTTTGAAAACCTCTTTATTTATTTAGGATTAATTATATATAATGTAATCCTATTCACAAATTAATGCAATAATAAGAGATCGTATAAACGGATTAATTTTATTCAATTCAGGAGAGTTTATGCTTTTCTTTGAAGTGCCTTACTTTTTCAAGATAGCGGGATTTCAAAGACTTCTTGTACTCTTCGGTATTGAAACTGTAATCTATGGCTTCCAGATTCAATTCTACAAGATCATCTATACTGAAACCGAGGTACTCGACAGCCTTTACGTAGTCACCGGTAAGGTCTATCCCTTGAATGGTCGGATCATCGGAGTTTATGGTAACAGGAACTCCTTTTCTGTACAGTTCACCCATGGGATGGTTTTTCTCATCCGGCCAGGAGCCTGTCTGGTAGTTCGACGTGATGCACTGCTCGAGGCATACGTGTCTCTCCTTCAGGTATTCCTGCAATTTGGCATCCTTTATCGTCGATATCCCGTGTCCTATTCTTGCCGCATGAAGAATATCTATGGATTCCCAGATCTGCCGGGAAGGGCTCACCTCACCGGCATGAATGGAAGACTTGTAGAGGCCATCGGCTTCCACCAGGTCGAAAAAATTCTTGAAGAGTGCGGGTGGGAAATTCGTCTCATCCCCTGCAAGGTCAATCCCTACAACATCTGCAAGATCGAGCTTTTTCAATTTATTGTACAGGGGTATCATTTCATCCTCACTCTGCTTGCCCCTGTTGAATGTAAGAAGATACTTTATCACTATACCAGTTTCTTCAGCCGCCTTGTTTCCCGCCTCGACAATAAGCCTTGTCACTTTCCCCCTATCGAAATCGTTCTCCAGCGAAAAATGCTCCGGTGAAAACCTGAGCTCAATATAGAATATTCCGTCATTTATGAAATCTTTCACAGAGTGATAGGTTATCCAGTATACATCCTCGTAAGACCGATACCAGTTGTTCTTGAATTTTTCAAGAAAAGTGAGGAAATCCGGTTTGGAATCCCTGGGAAACTGAATGAATTCGATAAAATCATCGAACTCCTTGGGAGCGTCTATTCCATTTTTTAATGAAAGCTCGTATAGTTTCTTTACCGGGAATGTACCCTCTAGGTGTCTGTGAAGTTCCACCTTGGGAAAGTCTCTAAGCAGTACGGAAAGTGACACTGCCGAGTCATTTTTTTGATTCACCTTCAACTCCAATTCTATAACCCCCCATCCTCCCCTCCTTGTTATATAAATATAGTCGATAAACGTATTTTTTCAACAAATAAATCTCCAATTATTATTGCTGGAATAATATTTTATACATTTTTTCAAGTTTTTCTTTCCCTAATTGACCAATCGTAGCTTTTAAGTTTATCCTTTAACAGGAAATAGAAAAAAATATTAAAAAACAGCATTATCCGGAGATTTAATTGTTACTTACAGTTGTGGGTTTTTGGGGCGCATACCCAGAGGAAAACGGTGCAACCTCCGGTTATCTTCTGGAAGACGGTGAAAAAATAGTTCTCATCGATTGCGGTTCCGCTGTCCTCTCAAAAATTCAAAACCTCATCGAACTGAGAGAGATAGACGCTGTGGTTCTCTCCCACTATCATGCGGATCATATAGCCGATATCAAGTGCCTGCAGTATGCGGCCAGTATCGACATGATACTGGGCAAGAGAAGGAATACCCTTCAGATATACGGTCATAAGTATACGGAAGATTTCGATGAACTCTCCTACCTCGATGCAACGGAAGGGATTCCCATTCGGGAAGAATCAACGGTTAAGATAGGAAGCATGAATTTTACCTTCAGCAGAACTGTTCACCCCGATCCATCCCTTGCCATACGGGTTCAGAAGGGTAATTCAACAATAGTCTATACCGGTGATACTGCCTGGTATGAGGATCTGGTAAATTTTTCCATGTATGCCGATCTGCTTATCTGCGAGTCGAGCCTCTACAACGCAAATGCAGGAGCCGTAGAGGGGCACATGACAGCCGGTGAGGCGGGAAAGCTTGCCAAAATGACCCAGGCCAGACGCCTTCTGCTTACCCATCTGCCACACTTCGGCAACCACGAGCAACTGATAGAAGAGGCTGCAGAAAATTATTCGGGGCCGATAGACCTGGCCTCCCAGATCACCTCTCTGAAAATCGGTTGAAAATAAGTTAAAAATGCAAATTTAAAAGACTTCTCTCTTGAATATTTTTACAATTCATTTAGAATATTCCAAATCGAGAGCAGCGCATGAAATTGTTTATCTTTTTGGTAAAGAGATTTTTAAGACTAATCATCACGATATTTCTTGTTTCCACGATCATTTTCTTCGTAATAAGAGTGATACCGGGAGATCCGGCAGCTGTAATTGCCGGGATCGATGCAACTGATGAGGATATAGAGGCAATACGAGCCAAACTTGGCATAGACAAGCCACTGGCACTACAGTACACGGAGTGGCTTCAGCGGGTAGCAATATTCGATTTCGGGAAATCGATGATTACCGATCAGCCGGTTACCAAACTGATAATGAAGAGATTTCCCGTTACCCTGACACTCGCTTTCTTCGGAATACTCTTCGGAGTAATAATAGCCATACCACTTGGTGTAATTTCTGCCGTCAAGAGGTGGTCCCTCTGGGATTACCTTGGAATGGCCATGTCCCAGCTTGGGATGGCCATACCAAGTTTCTGGTTAGGAATAATACTACTCTTGATATTTGCCGTACAGTTTCACCTCTTTCCCCTCTTTGGATTCGGCGGTATCAAATACTATATACTCCCCTCCCTCTCCCTCGGCTTCGCAAGAGCCGCTGTAATCCTCCGTCTTACCAGGGCATCCATGGTTGAGGAACTGAGCAAGGAATACATAGTTACTGCAAAGGCAAAGGGATTAACCGAGAGGATGATAAAGTACAAGCATGCTCTGAAGAATGCGCTGCTTCCCGTTATTACCGTTACCGGTATCCAGTTCGGTTACATGCTCGGTGGTGCGATAATCATAGAGCAGGTCTTTTCTCTTCCCGGCCTGGGAAGATTGTTCCTTACGGGAATCTATCAGAGGGATTTTACCCTGATCCAGGGGGGAGTGGTTTTCGTGGCAATTATATTTTCACTTATAAACTTTGCCGTGGACGTCATGTACAGCCTGTTGAACCCCAAGATAAGGATACAGTAGGAGATGGAAGAAAAGGCACTGTTACGTGTAGAGAATCTTCATGTTACATTCGAACCGAAGGCGAGGGCTGTAAGGGGCGTCTCTTTGGAGATAAGGGAAAGGGAAGTTCACGGACTCGTGGGAGAATCGGGCTCGGGGAAAACAGTCACATCCTCTGCAGTGATGGGAATATTGCCCGAACCGCCGGCAAGAATCAACATGGGGAAGATAATATTCAAGGGGAAAAACATTCTGGAGCTGGAAGAGGAGGAAAAGAGGAGCATCCGTGGGAAGGAAATTGCCATGGTTTTTCAGGAACCGGCAAAGTATTTGAACCCTGCTTTCAAGATCGGCGAACAGATCGGTGAGATGTTGAGGCTGCACCTGGGGATGTCGAGAAGTGAGGCTCTGGAGAGGACCTTGGAGATACTGGGGCTTGTAGGCCTGGGAGCGGATAAGAGAATCCTCAACAGCTACCCGCACGAACTTTCAGGTGGGATGAAGCAAAGGGCAATGATTGCCATGGCGATAAGCTGTAATCCATCGCTGGTGATAGCGGACGAACCAACCACTGCACTGGATGTCACCCTGCAACGGCAGATATTGAAGCTCATCGAAAAACTAAAGGAAAGCCTCAACATGAGTATCCTCTTCATTTCACACGACCTTGGAATAGTGAGAGAGATTGCCAACAAGATTTCTGTTATCTATGCCGGAAAAATCGTGGAAAATGCGGGCAAGGAGGAACTCTTCGAAAAACCACTTCATCCGTACACGAAACTTCTCCTCCTTTCGATACCGGACCCTGAAAAAAGGGGAAGAAGATTAAAGTCCATTCCGGGAAAGGTTCCTGATGCGTCATCGGTTCCGTCGGGCTGTGCCTTTCACCCGAGATGCCCCATTGCAGAAGATATTTGTTCTGCAGAGGAACCCCCCCTCGTGCCGGTGAAGGCAGGAGAAAACGTGAGGGGACTGCACCTTGTTGCTTGCCACTTCACCGGAAAGAAATGGATAGAATGAACCGGAGAGAAATGGATGGTTTGAATGTGTGAATCGAATGGAAATAAATCGAATTGAATGGATTAGTTAAATGAATAGGCTCGTGGAGATAAAGAATCTTACAAAGGTATTCAAGGGAAGCGGCTTTCTCGATACGGGAGGCAAATCCGTTACTGCAGTGGACCGGGTGAGTTTCGACATCGAAAAGGGAACAATATTCGGTCTCGTGGGAGAGTCGGGCTGTGGCAAGACCACTCTTGCAAGGGTATCACTTTTTCTCGAAAAGCCCACCAGCGGAGACATCATCTTCGATTCGGTAAACCTATGCAAACTTTCCACGAAAAAACTGAAGAGTTTCAGGAGAAGAATGCAGATAGTATTCCAGGACCCCAACAGTGCCCTTAACCCCAAACTGAAAATAGAGACGAGCCTTTCGGAAGGATTGAAGAACCTTAGGGTCCCTCAGGGTGAGAGAAGGGAAAAGGTAGAGCATCTGATGGAGCTCGTTGGGGTCTCGCCGGGGGCAAAGGTCAAATACCCTCACGAGTTTTCGGGAGGCCAGAAGCAGAGGCTCGTAATAGCAAGAGCACTCACAATGGATCCGGACTTTCTCGTTCTCGATGAGCCAGTTTCAAACCTCGATGTTTCCATTCAGGCGCAAATAATCAACCTCCTGCTCGACCTGAAAGATGAACTCTCCCTTACATACCTCTTCATCTCACACGACCTGAACCTCGTATCCTATTTGAGCGACAGGATAGCTGTCATGTACCTGGGCAAGATAGTGGAAATCGGCTCGGAGAGAGAAATCATATCCTCTCCCCTCCATCCCTATACGATAAGGCTCTTGAACTCGGTACCTGGAAAGAAGAGAGCCCACCCCACTCCGGGCGTTGCTACAGGGGAGCAGGCTGCAAGTGGTGCTACAAGGGGCCAGGTCAAAAAGGGAGGCCTGCCTTTCAGGGGGTGCAGGTATTTCGACAAGTGTCCCATACGTTCCAGCGAATGCCTGGAGAGTGAACCTGAACTGATAGATGCAGGCGATGAGCATGCAGTTGCATGCTTCAATATAAAAAACCCGTCTCCATGACGGAAAAACCAAGGAGGTAAACATGAAGAATGTTACCAGAATTATTCTTTTGACAGGGCTTCTGTTACTTCTCTTCTCCGGTCTTACATTCGCAACAGGACAGGAGGAAGAGAGAGCTTTGAATGTATCCCTTTCCGGAAACCCGGATACGCTGGATCCTCAGAAGACCTCGGGCACGCTGACCTTCCAGGTCTTGAAGAGTATCTATGATACCCTGGTCGAGCCGGACGAGAACGGAAAGATTGTTCCGGCCCTTGCCGAGAGCTGGGATGTTTCTTCGGATTCCCTTGAATGGACATTCCACCTCAGGAAAGGAGTTGTTTTTCATAATGGTGATTCATTTACATCGAAGGATGTAAAAGCTACCTTCCAGCGCATCCTAAGCAAGGATACGGCATCTCCCAAGGCAAAGGAGTTCTCCGCCATCTCAGAGATAGATACACCTGATGATTACACGGTGATTTTCAAGCTCAAAACGGTAAGCGCTCCATTTCTTGCTTCCCTCGCATCAGGATGGGGGGCAATCCTTCCAAAGAGTCTCATAGATTCCGGCCACGACTTCGCATCGAAGCCTGTAGGTACCGGCCCCTACTCCCTCGTTGAGTGGGTTAGGGACAGCAGGGTGGTACTTCAAAAGAATCCTAAATACTGGATTGCCGGACACCCCAAGATAGACAAGGTTATCATAAACATCATTCCTGAAAGATCCGTGGCGGTCCAGGGAATGCTCTCCGGGCAGCTCGACATCGCATTCAGAATCAACAAGGAAGACATACCCACACTGAAGAAGGATCCCAACATAAGGATAGAAAAGGACCTTTCGGCACTGATACTCGTCATGTCCATGAACTGCAGCAGGCCTCCATTAAACGACCTCAGGGTAAGGCAAGCTATTAACTACGCAATCGACAAGCAGAAGGTACTGGACATTGCCTACGGCGGAGGAAAGATAGTAAATACATTCATGGACTACTCCAATCCCTACTACAAGGATTTCCACTTCTACTCCTACAACCCGGACAAGGCCAGGGAACTGCTAAAGGAAGCAGGCGTTGGAAAAGACACCGAAATACAGATGTTCCTCCCACAGAACTACGAAGCCCATGTAAAGGCCGGCGAGATGTACCAGGAAATGCTTACAAAGGTCGGCCTGAATGTGAAGATAAAGCTGGTAGACTGGTCCACATGGATAAGCGATGTATACAGGCAGGCTAAGTACGACCTAACAGTTATCGGGCATACGGGAAAACTCGATCCCGACGGAACACTGGCCGGCTACGGAGGACCAAAGAGATACGTACGTTGGGTCAACGATGAGTGCAAGAGCCTTATAGACCAGGCAAGGGTCACCATCGGATTCGAGAAGAGAAAGGCTCTCTACGACAAGGCTCTGGAGATAATGGCAAGGGAAGTACCTTTTATGTATCTCGGTTCACCGTACGTTTACAATGCCATAAGAAACGACGTAGTAGGCTTTAGGGTAACACCAAAGCTCGACACGCTCGATTTCAGATGGACAGAGTTCAAGAAATAGCATCCTGACATGAGAAACAAAAGATAACATGAGAAATGAAAGATAAAGAGGTGGGCATCCTAAGATGACCGAAGAAATAACAGATGGAGGAGTCGTAACTTGAATTCCCACGGACAAAAGGCATCAGAAAAGTTACTCCAAAAGCCGCTAATAAAGCCACCAAGGAGTAAAGCATCACAGAGAAACAGGCTCTTCTACGCCTCTATCATATACCTTGTAATACTGGGAGCTGCCGCACTGGCAGCTCCCATAATCTCACCTTACAATCCCAACGACCAGCACCTCGAGGAGAGGTTTGCACCCCCGTCGGGAAAGTACCTGCTCGGAACGGACAACTTCGGTCGGGACCTCTTTAGCAGAATAATCTACGGTTCCAGGTCCGCCCTTCTCGTAGGAATAGTCTCCGTATCCATAGCCGTTGTAATTGGTCTTACAGTGGGCATGATAGCGGCTCTATCCGAAGGTCTCGTGGACAATATACTTATGCTCCTCATGGACAGCATACTCTCCTTTCCCACGGTCCTCCTGGCAATAACAGTGGTCTCCTTTCTCGGCTATGGCCTGCTCCAGGTAATGCTCGCAATAGGCGTGATCTTCAGCCCCGTATTCGCCAGAATCGTAAGGGCGGAAGCCCTCTCTATTAAGACCGAAGGGTACGTGGAAGCATCGCGTGCACTGGGCAGCTCTCAGTTGAAGATTGTTTTTCTCCACATCATTCCCAACCTCCTCGGCAAGGTCGTCGTACAGGGTTCGATAACATTTGCCATCTCGGTTGTAATAGAGGCGTCTCTTTCATTTCTCGGCCTGGGAACACAGCCTCCCACTGCAAGCTGGGGGCTCATGCTGAAGGATGCAAGGAACTACCTCGTACAGGCACCCTGGATGGCAATCTACCCCGGTGTTGCCCTTGCACTAACAGTACTGTCCTTCAATATAATAGGAGATACACTTTCCGAGAAGATAAATCCTAGGATCCAAGGTTGATGGTTTCCACCTCCGCCCCTCTCCGCTCAGCAGAAAGGTAGGCAGAATAGATAACAGCAACCGTGTCGAAACCCAGTTCCGAATCACAGAGAGACTTTTCCCTCCTCCCCATTGAAATGTAGAAATTCTTCAATTCCTGGACATACCCGTTCATCCAGTTTTCATCGGGGGCCGGTTTGCTCCAACCCTGCTTCGTTCCAATCTTTTCCACCACATAGACATCTTCAAACTGCTCTTCCTTCGGATTGTAGGTCTCCAGGGCATCGATCGGGTTGATGTTGCATCTGGTTCTGTGGTTGTTGGCAAATACCTCGAGCCAGTTGTGTACACCCCCGAGCACGATCTCGCTGCAAAAGATATCCGCTATCGTTCCGTCCTCGAAGGTCACATGGAGGAGCCCGAAATCTTCCACGTCATCGTAATTAGTGCGCAAAAACCCCATGTCCATGTATCCGGGAAGTCTCGTTATCTCATGGGTCCTGGCTGTAACGCTTACAGGACGAATAGGTTTCCCCTCTCTCTCGATTCCTTCTACTCTTTTCAAATAGAGAACCGTGGTAAGGGGATGGGTTCCCTTACCCATTATAGATCCGCCACCAGAGTATCTCCATTTTCCGTAGGTGGGTGAATGTGAACCGGAATGTGACTCCTCGGCCATTATCCACAGAACCTGGGCCTTCGTTTTTCTTATTATTTCAACCTCCTTCTGAATGACAGGTGCGAACACCCAGTTTTCCGCATAGTAAATATTTGCTTCGCTGTTCCTCTCCGCTTCGAGCATCCTCTCTGCACTCTCCAGGGCTCCCCTTCTCATCTCCTCCTTGGGAAAAGCATTACCCCTGAAACCGGAAACATCCGACGGGCCGAAAAAGCCGGTGAAGGGTTTTTCAACTATGGCATTCACATTCTTCTCAAGTGCCTTTACAACCACACTTTCGTGGAGAGCGGGAGGCACACACACATGAACGGAATCCACCTCGGAGAAAAGTGCTTCCAGAGTATCGAAAGCTTTCATGTTTCTATCCGAGGCAAATTTCTCCCTGCTTTCACTTCTCTTGGAATATACACCCACGGGTTTCACATAGGAGAGACCTGCCTCTACCAACGATTCATAATGAAAAGTTGCTGCAAAACCCGCTCCGACGAATCCGACTCTTATTTCTTCCATACGCCTACCCCTTGTATGTCCTTTTACTTGTATGTCCTTTTATCCGTTGCAACCTCTCATGCACTGTGTACTGTACCACTTTATGCACTTTATGCTAAGAGCGCTTCAACAGGCGCTTTATCCCACCTGTGGCCGAAGATACGAGGTTTCTGAACCACTGCATCCTGCTGAATATGGTAAGAAGGGTAATAACAAAGATTACAGCCGAAATCGGCCTTGTAAAGAAGGGGATAAGGTTTCCATTGGAAATGACAAGTGCCCTTCTCAAATTCGGGTCCAGAATCTTCCCCAGGATTATTCCCAATACGAGCGGTGCTATCGGATAATCCATCACTCTCATGTAGTAACCGATGATACCGAAAACTATCATCACTCCCACTTCGAATATCCTTCCGTGAATGGCAAATGAACCTACCATGCACAGCACGAAAACTATGGGCATGAGTTTCTGCCTTGGGACGAGCAGTATCTTTACCAGCGTTCTAACCAATGACAACCCCAGTATAAACATCGCCGTTGTTGCAAGGAGCACCATGGCCACCACCTGGTAGATGAAGGTGGGAAACTCTAGCATTATAAGCGGACCCGGGCGAACTCCGTGTATGAACATGGCTGCAAGGAGCACGGCAGCCGGTGCTGAACCTGGAATGGCCAGTGAAAGTACAGGTATCATTGCACCGGCAACACAGGCATTGTTGCCGGTCTCCGCCGCTATCAAGCCCTCGAAGGATCCTTTGCCGAATTTCTCTTTTTCCTTGCTGGAACGCCTGGCAAGGTCGTAAGAGACCCATGCCGCTATGTCCTCACCTACACCGGGAACGGCACCGATAAAGGTCCCCACTATGCCCGATCTCACTATCGTCTTCCAGTACCTGGCTATCTCTCGTGGCCTCGGAATTACATGCTCTATCTTTGTCTTTACCACTTCCATGACGGGGTATTTCATTACCATTATTATTTCTGCAAATCCAAAGGCACCAACCATAGCAGGAATAAGTGCTATGCCTCCGGAAAGTTCAACCCACCCGAAGGAAAAACGTTTGTAGGCATACATATTCTCCATTCCTATCATGGAAATGAAAAGGCCAAGAAAACCTGATATCCAGCCTTTCAAAGGATCCTTGGGAGCTGTCAAGTTACCACAGATTACAACCCCAAAAACAGAAAGCCAGAAGAATTCAAAGGATTGAAAGCTTAGGGCGAAGTTTCCTATGAGCGGTGTAAAGAGAGCAAGCATGAACATTCCGATAAGAGAGCCCAAAAAGGAACCGGTAGTACCAATTCCTATTGCCTGGCCGGCGAGGCCTTTCTTTGCCGCGGGGTATCCGTCCACAGCAGTGGCGGCATTTGCAGGTGTACCCGGAATATTCAAGAGTATTGCACTTCTGCTACCACCGTATATCGCTCCGATATACATGCAAATAAGTATCAGAACTGCATTACTCGTTGCCATTTTGAAAGTGAGAGTCGTCATCAGTGCAACTCCCATGGTTGCAGTAAGACCGGGGAGCATTCCAACAATTATTCCGAGCTGCGTGGCCCACAGTACATCGAAGAGGGCCTTGGGAGTCATGAATCCTCCCAGAGCCTCCACAAACATTCTTAATCCTTCAAGCATTTTTGCCTCCGCTGTTGTAAATGATTATGGAAGATTAACAAGAAAGAGATACCGGAAAACATACGTGACAGAAGCAGATGTAAGCACTGCAACTATAAATCCCGAAAGGAATATTTTCCATTGGTCTTTCAGGGTTTTCTGCCTCTTGTAGTCGAAAATAACGATAAACAGGAAAACATAGAGAGCAGTAAGAATAGAAAACTTTATCTTTCCGAGAAAAACTCCATAGCCAACACTCAAAATTATTGTAATCAGTATTCTTTTGGTACTCTCGTCGAGAAAGAAATCTCTTATCCTCGAAGCTGTAAGCTCCAATCTGTGGCCCCCTTTCAATATAGACCTTACAAAGAGAACTAGCCCCAGAAAGGCAAGCACAATACCCAGAAATCCGGGAACGAGCCCCGGAACAGAGTACGGATTTACGTGTCTCTCCTCGAATCGTGGCATCTGTAGGGACTGGTAGAGCACAAATAATCCGAAGAGGATAAGAAAAATAGAGGTAACAAAGTCAGCCTTCGCCATGTTCTTTTCTTTCATATCTCTTTCCCCTGTTATATTCAACAGCAGGGCACCGGTACAGATACCCTGCTGTCGTTTTTAAAGATTCAATAGGATTATGAATTTGAGTTCTATTGTGGTCTTGGTACCCCTATGGCTTCCGGTGACATCTTTGCCTTGCCGGCATCATAGTAGATCCACAATACCTGCTGGAGGAATGGGAATACCTTCTTTTTTGCTTCGTCTCCGTAGGCCGGATCGAAGATAGCGCCTCTCTGAGCAGCATAGTCTTTAAGTTTCTGTGAATTCTTTATCACCTTGTCCCACAGAATGTTGAAGGTTTCTATTACCTCTTTGGGAACATCCTTGGGCACCCAGATTCCGAAGTAATTCGGAGCAGATTTCAACTGCGGAATCCACTTGTTTATTGAAGGGATCGTGCCATAACCTTTCAGTTCCAGGGGTTTATCTGCAAGAACTGCAAGAGCCCTGAGCTTCTTACCACGAAGCATATCTGCCTGTTCAACTGCAAGCTGTGTCACGACCTCGGTTTCACCAGCAACCGTTGCAATTACTGCCGGATTACCTCCGTCATAGGTCACATGCTTGTACTCTATGCCTGTATACTTTCTTATTGCCTCGATTGCATTGTGGCCTGCAGAACTCTGGCCTGCCGTAGCAACCGAAATCTGACCGGGTTTTTCCTTGAAAGCCTTAAGAAGGTCATCGAAGGTCTTGTAGGGAGTATTTGGATTTACCGACACCACTGCTACGTTTGCAACATCGAGATAGAGGACCCAGTCATCCAGAGTAGTATCGAGAAAACCAAGTACCTTGTAACCACCGAGGTCTGCGGCAGCACCGGCTGTCCAGGTGTAGCCATCGTGCGGTGCGTCGAGACAACTCTTCGTACCAACGGAACCGGAAGCCCCCGGCTGATTGACGATTACTATTTTCTGCCCCAGGTGATCCTCCAGTTCACCTGCAACGACCCTTGTCACCTGGTCCGTGGAACCACCCGCTGCCCACGGAACAATGATCTGAATCGGTTTCGTAGGCTTCCATGGCAGTTCTTCTTTCTTTTCCGCCGTACCCGTTGCAAAGACAAGCCCCACAGTAGCAAAAAGAACCAGAATCAGTGCAAATTTTTTCAACATGCCTCTCTTCCCCCTTTAAATTTTAAATTTTGTTTATTATTATAGAGTGACATGTTGCATCTGTCAACACAAAAATTTGTTATATTGCTCTTACAACGGGCAAGATTTATTTAAAATTGATCTTTAAAGGGGGCATGGAAACCATGAAAAAAGAAAAATTGAGGAGTTTAAGAAAACTTCTTTACGGTGGGGTGGTTATTCCTGCACATCCTCTGGCACTTGATTCCAACCGAAAAATTGATGAGAGAAGACAGCGGGCCCTTACAAGGTACTACCTCGATTCAGGTGCGGGAGGAATTGCGATAGGTGTTCATACTACGCAATTTGCAATAAGAGAACACGGAATGTTTAAACCCCTTCTAAAGATAACCATGGAAGAGATACTCGAATTCGAAAAGAGAGAAAAGAAGGAGATAGTAAAGATAGCAGGTGCACTGGGTCCAACGAAAGAGGCTTGCAGAGAAGCAGAGATTGCAGCAGGGCTGGGATACGATGCGGTACTGTTGAAACTCGGTGGATTCGAACTTAAGACAGAAGATGAAATACTCTCCCACTGCAAAGAAGTTGCAGGAATCATTCCCCTCTTTGGATTCTACCTCCAGCCGGCTCTCGGTGGTATATACCTCTCCCATCACTTCTGGAGGCGGTTCATCGAGGAGATAGACAATCTTCTTGCAATAAAAATCGCCACTTTCAACAGGTACTATTCAATAGATGTGGTGCGGGCTCTTTCCCTTTCAGGAAGGAACGGCGAGGTTTCGCTCTACACAGGTAACGATGACAACATCATCCTTGATCTCATTACTCCCCACAGGTTTTCTGTAAACGGGAAGGAAGAAACCATTACCATAAGGGGTGGCCTCCTTGGCCAGTGGGCCGTCTGGACAAGCAAGGCAGTTGAGATTCTGGAAGAGATAAAGAAACGCAGGCCAGAATGGGAAGCCTCCGATGAACCTTCACAGTGTATCCCCGCGTCTTACATATCCCTGAATAGCAAGCTCACGGATGCAGACGGTGCAATATTCGATGCTTCTCACAATTTCAGGGGAACAATTCCGGGGGTACTAGAAGTCCTTAGAAGGCAGGGATTTCTCGAGGGAATCTGGTGTCTCGATCCGAAGGAGACCCTCTCACCCGGTCAGGCTGAGGAGATTACCAGGGTGATAGAGGCATACCCGGAACTTACAGACGATGAATTCGTAAAAGCCAATCTAAACAAGTGGCTCTCTTGAAGGAAGCCCTGCTCTCTTATCCGTAGGGCTTTTAAGAAACCACACAATACATTTCTTAGGTTTACTTTTAGAGGTTATCGAGTAACTGGCTGGAGATTCGTAACATCCACCGGTTCACTCGTCGTTTTTTCACTCTCCACAGCGACTCTTAAAACAACACCAAGTATCTGAACATATACACCATTCGAATCATACTCTTCAATAACGAGGTCATAGTTTCCGGCTGTAAGTTACTGAATAGTATAAGTCATCCTTTCGTCAGTTCCAGCCTCGACTTTCGCACTTGTAACTGATTTCGTAACCTCGATTCCTCTGAAACAGGATCATCATCCTCAGTTGGTATCCATGTTCCAGACTCATAAGCATCAATAACAAGAATGTCACTTCCCGTACATCCTGTAACGCCCCGGGTTATCTTTCCTGTTTCGTCGTTTACCACAAGCCTTATGGTAGGTATAAGGATGTACTTGTCCGCTTTCCGTTTCGACCACAACCTTTCTTACATTGGAAATCAGCCGTCATTTCTACCATCACGTTTCCGGTACTTTTCTACTGCCTTTCCACGTGGCTCATTTGACGATCTTAGAGCCTGTCTCAAAGAATTACTTCCTTCCCAAAGATAGCTGATTAGTGTTCACTACATAGCGCCTTGCTACCTTTGCCTCATTAACCTTCTGTATGAATTCAGCGCACTGCTCTGAACTTGACTTTTTCTAATTTGGAGGGCTATGATGGCATTTATCCAAACAATGATGTACATCAAGAACGGTTTTGTCGGTATCTTCAGATACCCTGGGGATAAACAATAAACATTAAAGATTATTATATGACGTTTCAGCAAATCTTTAAATACATAAGATGGATATCTGTGAAGTAGGATACATTGACAACAATAATATCATATATTTTATTCTCAATAACAAAGCGATGAAATTGTTTTTACCCAAGATAAAAGCTACTTTTTACTGTTATCCGGTAAGATTCGGCCTTACTGCAGGAGAGAGATTTTGAATTGTAGCAATGGAGGAGGTTATAGGAATGAGGTTGAAAAATACAATACCGGCAATATTTGCTGTCGGTATGGTATGTATGCTGGCTGGATGTGGATTTGGAAATGATGTATCTCCCAACAATGCTCCAAGCGATGGTGATACACTCACTTTGAGTTTTCAACTTGATAATGAACGGTCTCTTACCGGGAAAGCAACAGAAACTTCAACCGCACCCACGGAGGTAGTCTATGTGGACATAACAAAGAAACTACCTGAATACATTCATGCCCCTCTTGTGGAAGGAGAAAACCTGGTGGAGCTCCCCAAGGACGGAATCTATGTTCTGGCATTGGTGGGACGTGAAGCTGCAGCATCAGAGACATCCTCTGCGGTAGAACCCAGAAGTATATCCGATGCCATATCTATGATTGGAAATATCTCGATAGTATCAAACGGATTGGATTCTCTGCCCGTAAAAGGGGAAAGTCGAGACAGTCTAGATCTGGGAACTCTTTTAAAGGGAGATGGAACCTATAATTCGGGTATTGATTCGACGGTGGTGGAAGATGCACTTTCCTACTCCTCAGAGGCACTTGCTTCATACAGTATCTTTGACAAATCGCTTCTGAAGGTGATGAATCCGGATATAAACAAAAACGGGGTATACGATGATGAAGAGGAGTTGGTATGGCGCTTAACTTCTTTCAGGACCTTTATTTTTTATGATTCGGAGTTTAACCTTGGCTCAAATAACATTAATGTTCCCCTGGACCGGTTTCAGGCTGATGATTTTACCCTGGTTTTCTGGGGTGGTTCGGGTTTTCCGCATCCTTCTTGCGATGATGTGCTTTTGACTTTACCGGATAACTATACATACTATGACAATAATGGTGCAGTGATTACCGCTGTTCACCCTGACTCACAGAATGAACCCGATACAATAGGAAACGACATAGGGAACATGAATCAATATTATTTTACTCTTGCAAAATCCATTTCTTCTCCTGATCCCCCCTATAGCGGTGACTATACCCTGGATATAGGAGGAGAGTTATATTATTTTCGTAATGTAGAATATGTTTCTACCGAGGAATACCGCAACGGGGGAATGATGATTCCTTTTTGTGAACTGGAGTTTGACGAGAATGGACTGCTTTTGAGTCTGACCAGGAAATGGTACAAGATTGTTAATGATGTTTACGTACCGGCATCGCCTGAAGAAGTTCGTTTGCAGATAGCTTCTTGGTACACGAAGGGCCAAACCCCAATAGAGTTTTGGTCAATCAGTACTGATAATGAACATGAGGAGTTTGGAATTCCATACTATGAGAGTGCCACGGTTGATCTCTCCTCCCTCGGTATTCATTACGATGATTTTGGTTCCGGTTACGAAGAAGGAGTCGATTACAATGGCAAGATACTAGAATGTCAATATTGGGATAGATCCGGGAATTGTTTTGATGTCAGAATATATTTCAAGCAATAGGATTTTTAAACGGATTTTAAAAGCCCTACACCAATTGAAGTGCAGGGCTTTTTATAGTGTAGACTGTTATAAACCCGAACTACTGAGTAACAGCCTCGAGGTTTGAAACATCTATGAGTTCACTGGTTGTCTTTTTACTCTCTACGGTCACACCTGAAACCATACCAAGTGTCTGAACATATAAACCATCAGAATCATACTCAGCAATAATCAGGTCATAAGTGCCTTCTGCAAGGTATGGAAGAACATAGCTCATGTTTCCCTCGGTATCCGCCTCTACCTTCGCACTTGTTACAGAATTTGGGAACCTCGATTCTTCTATAGCAGGAGTATCATCCTCAGTTGCCGTCCATGTTCCAGACTCATAGGCATAAACAACAAGACTGCCACTTCCCGTGTATCCTGTAACGCCCCCCGTTATCTTTCCCGCTTCATTGTTTACAACCAGCCTTATCGTCGGCTTAAGGATATACTGTCCGTTTCCAGTTTCGACCACAGCCTTTCTTACATTAAAATCAGCCGTCATCTCTACTACCCCGTTTACCGGAACATCAAAGGCACCCGTTGCCTTGTACCCCGATTCTCCGCCACTCGGAACAAAAAGAGGTGAAGTCGTACCATCAGTAAACTCTATGTAACAACCCGGGTTCTGTGGTGGTACACTCCCCTCAACTTGAGTATCCAGCATAAATCGAATTTGGGTATAATGGCCCGCATACAGATGCAAATTTCCAAGAAGTGCACTCTCCCCACCTGTAAGCTCTAAGAGATTATAAGTCTGAGGTCCCTTAAAGCCTGGTATCGAAATCCATTCATCACCACTATCAGAGCGGTGATACTGAATATCGTTTATTGTTATCCAGACACCGGATACATTTGTTGCATCAATTGGTGCATCAGTAAGGCTTAGCCTTAAAGTTCCGCTCTGAGTAAAAAGATCACAACCAGAAAGGCCTACAAAAACCATAAGAACAATTCCGGCTGCCAGGAAAAAAATCGTTAGTCTTTTCATCATTCGTTAACCTCCAAAAATATTGTTTTTATCTTTTTCACCCTTTTATATACCTAAACTCTCTTTCCGGTTGCAAAATGGTCGTAAAAAATTCTAATGAAATCTCAAGAAAACTTTCGTTTTTTTAAAAACAGTGTTACTTTTATTTTTCGTGGCAGAAAAACCGATGAAGGAAAAATCAAAGCAAGCATTTAACAACATCTCAGACATAGACATCATTGGCAGAGTTCTGCAGGGGGAAAGGGAAGCATACAGTATGATAGTGGAGAGGTATCAAAGTTACCTTTACAGAACAGCCTTTGCCTTCCTTGGTTCCAGAGAAGAGGCAGAAGATGCCCTTCAGGAAATTTTCATAAAAGCCTATCGCTACTTGAATACCTTTAAACTCGGAATGAATTTCAAAACCTGGCTTTACACTATAGCTATAAACCACCTTAGAAGGCTACATAAAAAGAACAGCAGGATAATTCAATTTCAAACAGCAGAATCTGAATTTCTGGAAAGCCTTCCGGACGAAAAAGAAAGTTCTGACCCTGCTATTAAACTTTTAAAAAATCAAACAGAGACTGATGTTGTAAATGCAGTTAATACACTAAAAAAGGGTCTTAAGGAGGTTGTTATACTTTATTACTTTGATGAAATGAGCATAGAGGAAATTTCAGAGATTCTTGGCCTGGGGAAGGAAAACATTAAATCGAAATTATTTCGGGCAAGAAAAATTCTAAGAAAAATTTTTGAAAAAAATGAAACCGTAGTAGAGTAATAAGGATATATAATAGTATGAAGGAAGTAATGAATTGCAGCCAAATTGAAAGAATAATTGACAGATGGACAGAGAGCGGAAGCATTCCGGTTAATGAGTATCAATCTGTTTTAGACCACATTGAAAGCTGTCCAGCCTGTTCAGAGAGATTTTCTTACCTGCTTCCCTTCTTAGAGAGGGATGCTACCGGTAGATTCGGAGTACTACCGGAAATGAGTGAAACCTCGGAAAGCTTAGTTTCCGCCGTAATGGAAGGGATAGGTAATTCAAAGCCTCAATCAACAAAAGTAAGGCCCTCCAGGTTACTTTTGGCAGCTGCGGCGGCAGCTATCATTCTATTTGCTGGGTATTTCATTATGCCGATTTTCCATCAAAATAGTGACGAGGTGCTTGTGAAATTTGAATTAACAGCCCCAGAGGCTCACTCAGTTTCACTTGTCGGTGATTTTAACAACTGGGAACCCTCCAAATTGATACTTAAAGACCCCGATGGCGATGGCACATGGGAGGTTAGAATAAAACTGAAAAAGGGAAAGGTTTACACCTACAATTTTTTAATAGATGGGAAAAAGTGGATAGCGGACCCCAACGCGCCAATGAAGGTTAAGGACGATTTCGGAGGGGAAAGCTCACTTATTCGCATAGAGGGGGCAATATGAAAGGCTTTACCCGCACTCTAATTTTTACCCTTATACTATTTACGCTATCAACCATGCTGGTTTATTCGGATAACAACTCGCTGGATTCAATAATCCTTCAAAATAAGTATTTTCAGAGAATTCAATATGACGATACATGGAAAACAACCTTCACCAATAAATTACTGGAGCTTCTCGGAGATTCCAAGATTTCCCGATACAGTCTTAAACTTATGCTCCATTACCTCTCCGATGAACTCCCGGCCGATCCCGTAGAGGCTGCCAGAGATTTTGCCGATACAATCAAGCAGGCAGATAAAGCACTGAAACGTGGGGTAGAGCCGACAGAGGTTGGAGTTAAGGCCCGTTATCAGTTTAAAGCAAAAATGCAGCATCTTAACAATGTGAAAAACACAATGAAATCAAATGCTGCTTTAGAAAAGGTTAAGGAGCTGCATAAAAAATCGGTGAAAGGGAGGCTTCATAGCAAGGCGCCTGTTCAAGCCGGCGCCGGTAACAAGCCGGAAATTCCAGGAATGCAATGATAAAAAAATTGATACTTACCACACTCACCATTATATTTCTCCTCTCCCCCATATTGATTTTTACCGAGCAGAACACCTATCGCCAGGAATTTTTGAAGTGGCTTAACAATGATTCGAGAGGTAGACGTTACCTGGGGTATGAGGACTTTTTAAGCGGACTCTTTGATTCGGCAGCTAAAGAAGGAATACCGGCCGAACTTTTAATGAACAAACTTCGCGAGGGTGCCGCAAAGAACGTACCACCCCAGAGGCTTATCGCAGCTCTTTCAAAGGAGCAAGAGCGTCTTAAAACAGCCAGGGGGATACTGGAAGATTACGGTATTAAGTTTGAAAAAACCGAGGATTACTACGATACCCTTAAACACCTGAGTATCATTCTGTTAGGCGGTGTAGGGGAGGAAACTCTTAGAAACCTGATTGATATTTCAATCGATACCTCACCTGGTACCTCAGTCGATTTTAATGTGGTTCTTCTAGCCTGTGATGTACTCGTTCAGTTCAACTCTATTGACATATTGACCCAGGACGAAATGTATGTCCTTGGTAAATCATTACTCTTAAGCAAACTGAAACCGGCAGCATATTCAAACCTTGCATCACTCTATCTCTCAGCAAGGGCAAGAAGAGTTAGAAAAACAGAACTACTTAAACTAATAGAAACCACCCTTCTTCATGGAGGAGGCTTGATTCAACTGGATCAGGAAATATCTGAAAGGTACAGGAAGAGATGAGTTATATAAAAGTTAAATCAAGATTTAAAACAGGAATAAAACCCAGCGTTTTTCTTTTAACATTTCTATTTATAGTTTCTGTGGTTTCTGCCCCTCTATACGGTGAAGTATCCCTTGAGAGTGGCCTGGAATTAATTTCTTCCTCAATCCAATCGGCGCCACCTATCGACATATCTGACTCCAATCTCTGGATAGGAGTCAACTGGAACGGGAGCCACTATTTTACAGATTCTTTAAGCCTCTTTGCAGATTCATCTGCAAGGGTAGTGGGAACTCCTATTGATAAGATTTATGAGGGAATCTTTGCCGGTGATGCATACACAAGTTACAGGAAAGAAGCTTTTCTTATTCGCTGGGGAATATCCGGATACTATGATGTTATCGAGGACTTAAGTTCACAGATAAATACGGGAGGTATTACTACATCTGCATGGGAGCTTAATTCGGATATCCTTCTCTCATACGGAAACTATACTTTTTCTGTTTTCCTTCAACCTGAAATTGATTTTATATACTCTTCTGTTACGTCTACCAGTTTTGGTGCCAAAGCAGGTGCCGTGGTCGCCGTTACGGAGGAGGTTCTTCTAAAACCCTCAGTCTCGATAGATTGGAATAGCACTGATAATACCACTATAACGCCAACATTAGTCCTTTCTTGGTATCCCGGCCTGCCCCTTTCCTTTCAGAGTAAGCTGGGCTGCAGCTTCTATACGGATTCAACGGCTGGCTCTGACACACCCAACATTGAACTTAACTGGTCGCCCGAGCTGTCTCTACTTTTCATAAGGGGAGTAACTATTTTACTGGATAGTAATGTCAATTTTAAAACCTACGACACTGTGACCCTTACAGACGGTACCACAGATACTCAGTACAATCCCTCGTTAGAAATTGTGCCCTCTGTTGAGTTCGACTTTTCGCTTTCGGACACCCTTGCCATTCACTCAAAGTTGGGCATGGACTTTATGCACTACACAGCTTCAGGAATTAACGATCTCTCCCCTTCTCTATCACTTAGTGTAGAGCTCGATTTTTAAGTAACAGTTTTTCAATGATTTTCTTATATTCCTTGACAATTAATATTGTTTATTGTATAATATAGTTCATGAGCTAATATTATACAAAAAGGGAGTAATTATGAAACTAAAGTGTAACGATATTAAGCGTCTTGTCACAGGAATTGTCGGTGCCATTCTTATCTTTTTTGTCGGTTGGCACTGGCATGTTGCCATCGCTATCTGGCTGTCTGTAATACTACTGATACGTTCCTTCAGGATTACAGAGAGATGGTATAAAACAATTCCGGTATTAATTGCAACTATTCTCTTTCGTTTTCTTAGTATTACCGGTGGTTGGGATATACCCTTCTACCTGAATCTGGTTTTTAGCATTCTGGTGTTAATGCCTCTCTGGGCAGCATTGTATATTGATCGGTGGTATGCTCGTTCCGGGAAAAAACTTGGTGCACTGTTAATGTTTCCTTTGGTGTATTCAGCGGGTGACTTCCTGTTAGGATTTTCTCCGCTTGGAGATGTCTTTTCTCCGGCAATCGGTCAATTTGGTTTTGAAGCTCTCATACAAACTGTTTCCTTAACGGGTATATGGGGAATTACATTCATAATCGGTTTAACAGCAACAGTTGTGAATCATGTATGGGAAAACGGTTTTGATTTAAGAAAGACAAGTCGCTCTGTTATCACTCTCGTTGCCGTATTTGCCTTTCTTTTAGCCTATGGATATGGAAAGATTCTACTAACTCAGCCATCAAATGGGACGGTTCGTATTGCAGGTATTACCGAACCTCACCATAGTGACTATTGGTCCATAACTGACAATGGAACACCACCCGAGAGCAAAGCCAAGTATGCTTCTGAGCTGACAGCCTTGCAGAACCGTCTCTTTGCTCTAAGCCAGCGAGCCGCAGAATATGGTGCCAAAATCATTTTTTGGAGCGAGGCAAATGCTGTGATGTATCAGGATGACCTGAAAGCTTTTTTAAAACGGGCAAGCACCTTCGCCCGTGAGCACAAAGTGTATCTTGCACCGACACTTCTTGTCCTTCGTTATAACCAGGAAAAAAATGATAATCTAATATACCTCTTTGGCCCGGATGGAAAGGAACTCTTTCGATACGAAAAAACCCATTCCTGGTATCCGACGGATTCAAACGGTATTATTCCTTCGGCTAAAACCCCATGGGGCATATTGTCAGCAGTTATCTGTTTTGACTTGGACTTTCCCATATTTCTTCGACAAGCCTTTAAGAGGGAGGTAGACATTTTGTTGGTACCGGGTTTCGACACCAAGCTTATCAGCCCATATCATACAGAGATCGGACGCCTTCGGGGAATAGAGTACGGATTTTCTATCTTTCGCCAGGCAAATAAATCCACCTCTATTGCAACCGACTATAATGGAAATGTGTTAGCATACCAGGATTACTTTAATACCAAAGATCGTATAATGATTGCTGATGTTCCGATAAAAGGTATCCGGACAATCTATGGTACACTGGGAGATTGGTTCATTATACTAGTCTGGATTGCTCTTGTAGCGATGCTTGGGATAACTATTCTAAAGACCATTAAAAAGAGGTAATAGATGGATATACAGCTTAAAAAGGGATTGCTGGAAACACTGGTACTTGCAAAGCTTCAAAAGGAAGACATGTACGGCTACAAGCTATCTGAAGAAATAAATAGCATTGTTGATATCGCAGAGACAGCTCTATACCCTGTACTACGAAGGCTTAAAATCCAGGGCTTCCTGAAAACATACTCAGAGGAACATAACGGTAGGCTTAGAAAGTATTACAGGATAACGGACAAAGGAAGATCTCATTTAGAGGATAGGGTTCAGGAACTTATAGAACTTAACAGGATTATAGAAAAGATAATCGAGGGAGAAAAGTAAATGACTGAAAGATTAAAGGGTTTTATACAATCCATAAAAGACAGCCTAAAAGAATGGCCTGAGAATGATATTAACGAGGCAATCAGTTTTTACGAGGAGTTTATAGAGGATGCCTTGGAAGAAGGGCTTTCAGAAGATGAAATTATCAGCCGGTTGGGTATGCCTGATAGTATTGTAAAGACAATTAAGGCAGAGAGTAGAATAGAAAATGTAGAAAAAAGACCGGGCCCCTTAAATCTTCTAAAAAGCTTTATAGCAATGCCTGCACTTAAGACTTCCATATTCATCGGAGGCATAGTCTCTTTTTTAATAGCATTTATGTTGTATGCTCTCGCATTCGTTTCTTACATGGGAATAGCAGGAGGAATCCTTATTGCCATAACGGGGATTAAACAAATTTCACCCGATTATTCCTTAGGAATTATAGGTATGGTTGGCCTTGCCTTTTCTTCAACAGCAATATTCGGTATTACAGGTTATCTTATCTGGAAAATTGCAAATATTCTTTCGGTACGGACAATGCATTTTCTAAGAAGGGGCATTAAGACACAGAAAATCAGTTTGAAAAAAGACACTACTGCCTCTGTTAAAAGTACCTCTCTTAAGAGTAAAAGTAGGAAAAAAGTTATAACAATATTTCTGATTCTCTTTATAACCGGTTTTATATTGATAATTCCCTCAGGCCTTGCCCAGAGATATTTCTCTATCTGGAACAGCATGAGGCCTGTATCAGTTACAGTAAAGAAGAGCTCCTTTAGCGCCAATGAAATAAAAGCCATAGACATTACAACTATGAATTCGATGGTTGTTATCGAAAGAAACATTGGAAATGATATTCAGATTACCTATGAGGAACCCGATTGGCTTTCCGGAAATCTCGAGAAAAGAGGTGAAATTATTACATTCAAAGAAACACCCAACGGCAGGTTGCCATTTATGAACTTTATCTCTCGTCATGAAGGGATTACAACGGTAAAAGTATCACTTCCTGAGAATACATCAGTTACAAAGATAGAAATAAAAAGCAATGGAGGGAATATAACTGTCAAAGGGCTGGAGACTGAATATTCGATATCCGTGAAAGCAGGTAATAGGAAGATAAGGTACAAGGACATGCTTGTTGAAAAAGACAGGTTTGAAAGAAAGGGTAACAGTAACAGAGTTATTGATATAGAAACCGGAAATGGTTTTGTAATTATAGAATAAACATAATGGATGGGTTAAGGTGTCAGACAACCCTACCCTGTCAGGCTTAAGGACTTTCTCTCGCTTATTTTCCTTTCACCCGGCTTTCTACCGCTAGGCTTGCTTGCATCCGGCTTTCTCCCGCTCAGTTTTCTTTCGTTGGCCTGAAGAACAGCCTTCCTCATCCGTATGAAATTGGGTGTAACTTCAACAAGCTCGTTATCACCAATATACTGAATTGCCTGCTCAAGTGTGGGCGGAATAACAGGTGTCAGAATTACAGCATCGTCCTTTCCGGCAGCTCTCATGTTTGATAGCTTTTTTGGTCTGCAGGGATTAACATTAAGATCGTTTTCCCTGTTATGCTCGCCAACAATCATTCCTTCATACACCTCGTCACCTGGCTTGATAAATAGCCTTCCCCTTGCTTCCAGGTTTGCAAGTGCATAGGCAACTGCCCTTCCCGGCCTGTCCGAAACGAGGCTTCCGGTAAACCGTAAGGGAAACTCTCCCCTGAAGTCCTCATAACCTGAGAGAGAAGAGTTGATTGTTCCCGTACCTCTCGTATCCGTTAGAAACTCGTCTCTGTAACCTATTAACGCTCTTGATGGGACTGAAAAAATCATCCTCACCCGACTATTACCCGTATGCTCCATATTAACAAGAAGGCCCTTCCTTTTAAGGAGCTTCTCCGTAACAATTCCGCTGTAGGTATTTTCACAATCAATAGTTACCTCTTCTATCGGCTCCTGCTTCCTTCCTTTTTTATAGTGAAAGATAACCCTTGGCCTTCCCACTGAAAACTCATAGCCCTCACGGCGCATCGTCTCTATGAGGATTGCAATCTGAAACTCACCTCGCCCCTTTACAATAAATCCCTCTCTGTCTTCTGCCTCTTCAACCTGAATGGATACATTCGTAAGGCTCTCTTTTACAAGACGCTCCCATATCTTTGTAGGCTGGACAAACCTTCCGTCTTTCCCTGCAAAGGGAGATGTGTTCCTTGTAAAACGCATGAAAACAGTCGGTTCGTCCACAACGATCCTTGGAAGTGCTCTGGGAGCTTCACTTGTGCATATGGTATCGCCAATATGGACATTATCAATTCCTGAAAGAACAACTATGTCACCTGCTGCAATGGAATTGGTCTCTCTTAAGCTGGTACCGTCGTACACCTGAAGCTTGGAAACCTTAAGGGGGAGCTTCCTGCTATCGGCCTTAATACAGACAAGCTCATCGCTGGAGGAAGCGCTTCCATTTACAACCTTGCCCACGGCAAGCCTTCCTAGAAAACTCGAGTAGCTTAGGTCCGAAACAAGCATCTGGAAGGGTTTACCCTCCTCTGCCACCGGTGCCGGAATCTTTTCTATAATCATTCTCATAAGAACATCAAGATTCTTTGTCCTGATATCCGGGTCGGTGGATGCAATACCATCCCTACCCACGGCATAAACCACTGGAAAATCAAGCTGCTTTTCTGTTGCACCCAAGTCTATCAGCAGGCTGTATATTTCATCCAGGACTTCCAGAGGTCTTGCATCCTGCCTGTCTATCTTGTTTATCACAACGATTATGGTGAGATTCATCTTTAATGCTTTTTCCAGTACGAACCGCGTTTGAGGTAGCGGCCCTTCTGAGGCATCTACCAATAGAAGGGCACCGTCTGCCATGGAAAGGGCTCTTTCCACCTCTCCCCCGAAGTCTGCATGGCCGGGAGTATCAATTATATTTATCTTTATATCATTCCACTTTATTGCACAGTTCTTAGCTGCAATTGTGATCCCCCGCTCCCGTTCAAGCTCCATGCTGTCCATTATTCTCTCATCCACCTCTTCGTTTTCACGAAAAAGCCCGCTCTGCCTGAACATGGAATCCACAAGGGTTGTCTTTCCGTGATCTACATGCGCAATGATAGCAATATTTCGAATATGAGGGTTGGATATCATTTTCATCTGTAACACCTTATTTTAAAATCGAATGGACTTAAAGCTTTCCTGATTGGCTAATCAGTATCCATTAACTCCCTCAGAATATAATCAATTTTCTCTGATTTTTCCATAAGCCAGGGAAGATTATTTTTTATTAAAATATCAACATAGGCAACCTGGCTTTCATGCTTGGAAAGCTCAATATTAAAAATACTTCGCGAAAACGAAAGCAGTAAACCCGGTGTAAGTACGGCAAAGAACATCTGCATTATTGCATTTTGAAAATTATTTTTTTCAAGCTGTGCCCTGCCAGATAAAGTTTCACCCTCCGAAAGCATCTCTTTAAGCCTATCTATAAATGATTTTATCCCCTCCACATAACTTGTCCCAAAGAGTTTAGAATATTTTTCGTTGTAAAGTATAACCTTCATGAAATTCGGGTATCTGATTGAACCTTTAAGTATGAAAAGCAAAAAGACTTTTAGAAGTGAATATGCATGAAGTTCCCGATGTTTTAATATAGTTTCCAGGTCATCAAAAAAATGACTGATGGTTATACGAAATGTTTCACTTAACAGGTTTTCCTTATTACCAAAATAATAGTTAATTGCGGCTACATTCACATCTGCATTCTTTGCAATCTTTCTCACGGTCAGAGATTCTATACCCTCTCTTTCAATAAAACTGATCGTGGCAAGAATAATTTTTTCCTTTGCAGCCTCTCTTTTAGTTTTCATAAAAATATTTAAACATTTGTTTGACTTTTTTACAATAGCATATTATTATAACAATAGTTTTAAACGATTGTTTAATACTTGTGTTTTACCAAGCAATTAATTCAGTGCAATGGGGGTATTTGAGATGATTAAAACAAAACAAAGGAGAGCGGTTCTTGTAACAGGTAGTTCATCTGGCATCGGCTATCATACATCAATGTATCTGGCAGAAAATGGTTTTACAGTCCTTGCCACAGTGAGAAAGGAAAGTGATGCAACCAGACTGCGGGAAATGGGTAACCCTAACCTGATACCCTTTTTTCCACTAGACCTTACAAAACCGAACCAGATAGAATCAACATCCGAAAAAATAAAAGGATTCTTACATTCACAGGATTTCAATGGGCTATACGGAATAGTAAATATTGCAGGAGGTGGAAGTATAGCTCCCATAGAACTACTGGATACCCATGCTTTTCATAGTGAGCTTAAAACACGTATCCTTGGCCCGGTTATTCTCTTGCAACATCTGCTTCCACTGATAAGGGAAGCAAAGGGAAGAATCCTATGGATTGCAACACCGGCACTTATTCCCTCACCCTTCCTGACCGATATCCATGCATGTGACTTTGCCGTTAATTTTATTGCCCGAACACTAAAGCTGGAACTTTCCCAATCGGGGATATCATCGATTCTTATTCGTTGTGGCGGCATAGATACCACTTCACCTCAAAAAACAATGAACAAGTTGAAAGAATCGATGTCAAAATGGCCATATGAAAAACTTAGATATTACAAACCCACCCTCGAAAATTTAAAAAAAGAGTTTACCGAATTTGACAAGAAAAGGACTGACCCACTGAGGGTTGCGAGGGTTATTCATAGAGCACTAACAGAAACGAAACCTCACAGCAGATACAGGGTAGGATACATGTCCGGTTTCGCAGCCTTCCTTGAACTGTTCCCGCAACCGGTTGTTGACTGGCTACTAACAAGGCGTTACAGAAATGCAGGAGAGGCAGGCAAATAATCCTGATTCAGTTTGATACTTTCCACATGATATATTTTAAGTATATTTCTTCTAGGCCCCGCTTGTCGTCACGCTGTAGGTAACAGTATTACTTACCGTTTCACCATTGACAGTTCCAGTGATACTTCCATTAAAGCTATGACTGCCGGCTGAATATGTATATTCGAACTTTATGTCTATCGTATAATTCTCGAAAGCTTCACCATCCACCGTTCCTGATGTTTTGCCGTAGAAAATCATTTTTCCGCTCAGATCACCCGTTTGCAAATCAACAGTAACATTTGTGGCCCAGTATAGGTCTCCGTTTAATACAACAGTAACATCATTCCCCTTTGAATCCTTTACTGTTTCCTGGAGTTCACTGTATGTAAGACTAAAATACTGAGTGCCTGCACCCCATGAACTTATATCACTGTAAAATTGAGAGCCTTGAAGCCCGCTCCCATCTACACTGTTGTCATAGGTTATCGTCCCACCCGTATCAGTAGTAACGGTTACCACCGCTTTGCTGCTGCTATCGGCCAATGCCCCGCCACCTGCTACTGCCTCTCCCACAAGTTCGGCTTTTTCTTTTTCACTGTACTTACTTATTCCGAAAAGCTGACAACCATAGAAAGCAAGAGATAGAATAAGAAAAAGAACAACTCCTCCGGATACATTCAGAAGACGCTTCATAACCCATACCCCCACTTATTTCAATAATATTAGTTTTAATTATATCACTACTACAAAGAAATTGCAGGAAAAAAATCCTTCCTCCCTTGCACCGAAAATATCTAAAATATATAATTTAAAATTATGGCTAAGATTAAGAACATCCTTTTCATTACCACGGACCAGCAAAGAAGGGACAGCCTTCCCTGCTACGAACTGGATTTCATGAAAACGCCGGCAATAGATACCCTTGCGCAAAATGGTCTTGTATTTGACAATTGCTACTCTGTTTCACCGGTATGTCAGCCGGCAAGAGGAGCATTCATAACCGGACAGTATCCATACGTTAATAATATTCCGGATAACTTTCACTGGATAACACCAGACTCACCCACAATTGCAAGAATCTTCAATGAGGCTGGCTGGAACACAGCAGCAATCGGAAAAATGCACTTTCATCCGTGGAACAATCGCGAGGGATTCAAATACCGAATAATAGCGGAGGACAAGCGACACTATTTCAGAAGGGATGATTACACGCTTTTCCTGGAAAAAAATGGTTACTCGAGGGATCACCCTGCCAGTCTTCCGGGTTACAGAGAAAACCTCGGTGCTCCTGTTAGCCCGCTTCCGGAAGACTTTCACATCGACACCTTCATAGGTGATGAAACTGTAAAATGGATCGAGCATAATGCCAAAGAGCCCTTCTTCCTCTGGGCCTCCTTCAACAGCCCACATGACCCATATGATCCACCCGAAAAAATGGCGTCCATGTACAAAGGCGCACCGATTCCTCCTCCTGTCGGTGATGCCAGTGAACTGCAGAATAAGCCTACCTATCAGAGGAGAATCATCGACTTCTATAAAAAGAACCTCCTGTACCTCACCGATTACAGTAGGATGACAAATAGCGACATCATCAAAATAAGAGAACATTACTTTGCAACAGTAACTCTTATAGACAGGCAGGTAGCAAAGATAATAGAGTCACTAAGGAAGCGAAAGTTTCTGGATACCACATTGATAGTATTCTCATCCGATCATGGGGATAATCTCGGGGATCATGGATTACCCTTCAAATCCAATTTTTATGAAGGTGCTCTAATGGTTCCGCTTATAATTTCAGGACCCGGGATACCAGCAGGAAAACGTGTGAAATATCCCGTGAACTGGCTCGACTTGCACAGAACCTTCCTCTCTATAACCGGCATTGAAGAACCGGATCATTTACAGGGAGAAAATATTGAAGGATTGATATTTAATGATGAAGACAGAGAAAAAAGAGATCAATTCAGCGAATTACTGGGAAGTGTCATGATAAAGTCAGGTAGTTACAAGCTTGTTCTCTGTGACAACGGTGAAGGTGAATTGTACGATTTGTCAGAGGAACCACTGGAAGTGCACAACCATTTCAACGAAGCTGCATACAGGGATATCAGGGAAGAACTCACTTCCAGGATAATCAAACACCTTCTGGACAACAACAAGGTGCATTCTTTCGGTGGTGGAAGATATGCCTCCGATGCCGAAAGAGCGAGATGCTTCGAAAGTATCAGGGCAAAACTGAAAAAAGGAGAACTATAGGCACAATGGGTTTTTTGAAAAAGAAATACAGGCTTTTCTGGGGTGATCTTCACAATCATAATGCTGTAGGATATGCAAAGGGTTCTCTCAAGCGAACAATCGACATAGCAAGGGAACACCTGGACTTCTTTGCATTCACAGGCCATGCCTCGTGGCACGATATGCCCTTAATGCCCGGTGACAGGCACATGCACTGGGTTAAGGGCTTCGAAGCCCACAGGAAACACTGGCCAAAGACACGTCAGATGATAAAAGATGCTAACGACGAGAACTTTGTGGCCTTTCTGGGTTATGAATGGCACTCCAGTGCTTTCGGTGACTACTGCCTTATCTTCAGAGAGGATCAACCCGATCTCTTCCTTCCCGATCACGTAACAGAGCTGCTGAACTTTGCGCGCTCAAAAAAAGCACTTGCCATACCACATCATGTTGCCTACAAGCTTAACTGGCGCGGTTACAATTGGGATTATTTTGACCCCGAATTGAGTCCTGTAGTGGAGGTATTTTCCGAGCACGGCTGCACCATGTCGGATCGTGCTCCGTATCCCATGATCCTCCACTCAAATGGCGGTCGGGGCATCACCAACACCATAGAATATCGACTCTCGAAGGGCTTACGCTTTGGTTTTGTCGCTTCTACTGATGACCATTTCGGCTACCCCGGTGCATTCGGGGAAGGCCTTGCCGGTATATGGGCAGAGGAATTGACCCCCGATTCAATATTCGAAGCCATCCGGGCAAGAAGAACCATTGCAGTAACAGGCGACAGGGTAAAGGTTGATTTTTCGATGAATGAACATCCCATGGGAAGTGAGCTTCCATACACGGACAGGCGTATTTTTGATATCGAGGTGGAATCCCCGGATTCAATTGAAATTGCAGAGCTCGTGAAAAACGGAAGAGTAATAAAAAGATTTTTTCCCGATGATTCTTGCCACCGCCCGGATAAATTACCTAAAAGGGCAAAGCTTAAGTTTCAATACGGTTGGGGGCCTTGGGCAGCCCTCGATTTGGAAAGAATCTGCCTATGGGATGTTCGCATAAGTATCAGTGGGGGGCGATTTACAGGAGCAGAGAAACACTTTCAATCAGGCCCATTTGCAGAGGAGCTTCGTGACAGATTAAAACAAATCTCAGAAAACTCTCTTCATCTCAAGTCGTATACCTCACGAAAACAGGCATACTTGGAAGATCCTACAAAGGCGATTATCCTCGAAATCGAGGCCGAGCCCGATGCAAAATTGATACTCGAATTTAACAAGCCGTCAATCAAGAGGATCGAGGTTTCTTTGGCAGACCTCCTATTCGAGAACAGGGTCTTTTTTACCGGGGTATTCACTTCTGAGAGTTTTATCCTCCATCGATTGACATTGCAGGATGAATACAAGGTCGAGCTTCAAGGGGAAGATGATACATGTGACCCGGCATCCTCGGATATGTACTTTCTTCGAGTTCGAGGGCACAACAATCAATGGGCATGGTCAAGCCCAATATGGGTGGAATCCGGGTAAGATGATCTCATATACGAAGTACCACTTCGAAGTAATCAGGGAACCCCTCTCGAGACCCTTCCACTTTAAGGGAAGTTTCTTTACTGAAAAGTGGTTGAACGAAGTAACAATCTTTTCCGGGAACCATGGAAGAGTAAAATCCATTGGAGGGAATGCAATCCTCTGGTCCGATCCTAATGTCTTTTTTTCCCACTCAGAGACCGGTGGAAATATGATTATGTCCTTGATGGCGGAAAAGGCCGTAAGTCTGCTCTCCAACAAGGAATTTCCTAATCCGATCGACGCCTTTCGGTATATCTTTCCGAAATTACATTCTTTCGGTCAAAAGATTACCGAAAACAATAAGTTACGAAAAACCTTCACTCTTAATTCTCTGGTTAGTCTGGATTTTGCCCTCTGGAAACTCTATGCGAAAGTGGAAAGTATCAAATCATTCCATGAGATGATACCTGAGAAATACAGAACTGCATTCAATTCAAAACAGGAGAAACTCGCAAGAGTACCATTGATAACCTACAACCTACCGGATAGAGAAATAATTCGACTGGCTGAATCGGGACATTTCATTTTTAAGATCAAGATAGGACATCCTGGTAATCAGGCTGAAATGTTGGAAAGGGATATTGAAAGAATCAGGAACATCCACAACCTCCTGAAAGAATTCAGAACCGATTACACTGAGAATTCGAAAATTGCCTATTATCTGGATGCCAATGGTCGTTATGGAAGTAAAGAATTGTTTCTAAGGCTAATCGATGCCATGGGAGGGGAAAGAATACTGGATCAGGTAATTATAGTGGAGGAGCCCTTTCCGGAAAATAGTGAGATCGATGTTCATGGTATACCAGTAAGAATCGCCGCTGATGAATCGCTAAATGAACTGGAAGACATAAAACGAAAGGCACAACTCGGCTACAGGGGCATTGCACTGAAACCTGCCGGAAAAACTCTAAGCATGACAATCATGATGGCATTTCAGGCTTACAAAGAAGATATTCCATGTTTTGTTGCTGATTCGGCATGTGTACCTCTGCTACTGGATTGGAACAGAAACGTTGCTTCCCTTTTACCGGCTTTTCCCGGTATCACTTTCAGTCTTATTGAATCCAATGGTGCACAGTACTATAAAAACTGGAAAACTATGTTGCAAAATCACCCTTGCAAGAACTCGGAGTGGTTGGAGCCGCGTAACGGCCTATACCATCTTGATGAACAATTCTACGGAAAATGTGGTTGTGTGTTTGAATAACACCTATTTCACACTGCTCGGATAAATTCCATCGAGACTATTTTTCCCAATATTTCAATAAATTCACAACCTGAAAAGTAAACATAGAGAAAAAATTGCAAGCTTGACAGCATATAATAGATAAATTAAAATATAACAAACAAAATTTTAAATATTTAGGAGGAAGTAAATGAAAAAAGGTTTATTGCTATTAATAATTCTGCTTGTTACCTTTGGGATGGTTTTCGCAACAGGAACAGCAGAGAAAAAGACTGCTGCTCCCAAACCCACGGAAGAATACCCCACCAAACCAATCCAGATTATTGTTCCATGGGGAGCAGGCGGAAGAACCGATATAAATGCAAGGATGTTCGCTTCGATTGCACCCAAGTATTTAGGCCAGCCCGTAGTTGTTATCAACAAGGCAGGCGGTGGGAGTGTGATAGGTGGTGAATATGTTGCCAAGGCCAAACCCGATGGCTATACACTTCTTGCCATCACACCTGGTACCAATGTCTTTCCTGTGATTTTCAAAAAGGCCCCGTATGGAACATTCGACTTTGACCCCATAGGGCAGATAGGTTCCAGTACCATGGCAATAGCTTCGAAGCCTGACAGACCCTGGAAAAACGTCAAAGAATTGATAGAGTATGCCAAGAAACATCCCGGACAGGTAACGTATGCTTGTGTACCATTAAAGGCACCTCAGCTGGGATTCCTCCGATGGGCTGACAAGGCCGGATTGCAGTTCAAATTCGTTCCCGTAGGAAATGATGCTGAAGCCGTAGAAGCAGCACTTGGAGGCCATGTCGATATTGCAATGACTTCAAGTGTGGCAACGATAATCTCCCATGTAAATGCCAAGAAGCTCAATGCTCTTATGGTTTTTTCAGAGAAACGCGACACTCATCTCCCTGATACACCAACGGCAGTTGAATTGGGTTATAATGTTGTAGCAAGCCCCTTTACCGGTATTGCCGGCCCCAAAGGCCTGCCTCCGAATGTACTTAAGAAATTGCGAGATGTATTTGCAAAGGTAATGAAAGACCCGGACTTTATAAAGATAATGAAGAGAATCGGTGAATCTATCGATCCGAAAATAGGTGACGATTTTCTGGCTGTATGGAAGAATGACTATGAAGGGTATTCAGAAATCGTAAAGAAGATGGGGCTTCTAAAGTGAAACTGCCTTTTTTAAGGCACACTAATCCAAGACGAATAATCGAAGGGGGAGTATTGATTCTCTTAGGGGGTGCAATACTCCTCCTTATTCCTGTTGAAATACAAAGGATATCCGGGATGGAGACAAAATTATCTCCGTCCTTTTTACCTTCAACAGTTGCCATACTGCTCATCCTGATGGGGCTGGCACTGGTTATTCAGGGCATCTTGCCCCCCCGGCCCGTAGAATCCAAGAGTACCTTCACTTCTAGAGAGAGTACTTTTCGTGTTCTTCTTTCAATAGTATTGCTCATCGTATATTCTATCCTCTTTCCCATTATTGGTTTCGTAGCCACGAGTGCACTCTTTTTCTTCATCTATGCATACCTCTTCGGAATGCGAAATCTAATAAAAATGACAGGCGGTGGTATAGCAGCATCCGTTATAGTCTGGCTTTTCTTTGAAAAGCTATTCAACATACCATTGCCGCATGGAGTTCTCTTCTGATGCTTACCCATCTCGTTCCGGCAGCCCAACTATTTTTCACGATACAGAATCTTCTCATTGTATCACTTGGTTTATTTATCGGAATTACAATCGGGGCTATTCCCGGTCTGAACGTGCCAATGACGGTAGCACTCCTCTTGCCAATAACATTCTATATGCAGCCTATTGCAGGCATAAGCCTGTTACTTGGTGTTTACAAGGGTGGTACCTACGGAGGCTCGATATCAGCAATACTTATAAATACACCAGGTGCACCAGCAGCCGCGGCTACTTGCATGGACGGCTATCCACTGGCCAGGCAGGGTAAAGCAGGAAAAGCTCTACGCGCATCTATATACGGTTCTGTAATAGGAGAGTTTATCAGTGATATTGTACTTATTACAATTGCAGCACAGATTGCTGCCATAGCCCTTAAGTTTGGCCCCACCGAAAAATTTTCTCTCGTATTTTTTGCCCTCTGTACAATCGGCGTTGTTTCAAGTGAAGACAAGATCAAGGGACTTTCTGCCGCTCTTTTCGGAATATTCATACGGACTATAGGTTCCGACCCCATTACCGGCTCATCGAGATTTACCTTTGGCATTTTCAACCTGATAGGTGGTATTCCTTTCCTCCCTCATCTCATCGGCCTTTTTGCAGTCTCTGAATTCTTCATCCAGATCGAGCGTAAGGTTAGTTCTTCAAAAAAGGACATAGTGGCACCTGTTTCGAAAAACAGGGAGGATAACATAGTTACCTGGAAAGAGTTCAAGGCTAATATCAAAACCATCATCCGTTCCACACTCATAGGGATAGGTATCGGTGCACTACCGGGAAGCGGATCTGCCATCTCTGCATTTGTTTCATACGGTGCAGCAAAGAACTCTTCAAAAGAGCCGGAGAAATTCGGTAAAGGCAGCCTTGAGGGGGTCTTTGCCGCTGAAACAGGAAATAACGCGGTAACAGGCGGTGCTCTTATACCACTCCTTACACTGGGAATCCCCGGAGATGCCATAACTGCAATCATGCTTGGAGTGTTTCTCGTTCACGGATTAGTGCCCGGTCCCGACCTTTTTGTGAAATCGGCAAATATCATTTATGCGATATTCATAGGATTGATTGTTGCCAATATACTCCACTTCTTTATAGCATCTATTGGCCTTAGACTCTTTACAAAACTCCTCTCCATAAGCCGGGCAATTCTTTTTCCCATTGTCATAATGATATGCGTAGCCGGCTCCTATACGGTAAACAGCAACATCTTCGACGTGTATGTAATGATTTTCTTCGGTGTCCTTGGTTATATCATGAAAAAATTCAACTTCCCTGTTGCACCTCTGATGATGGGTTATATTCTCGGGTCACTACTTGAGACATCGCTGGTTCAAACCATGATCCTGAGCAACGGCTCGGTCTTGCCCATTTTTACCAGGCCAATATCATTGCTCTTCGTGATCCTGACGGTCTTTTTTGTCATCTGGTCGCTCTTTATCCAGAGGAAATCAAGAGCAAACAAAATCTAGTACATTCAACTGATCTGTTATTTGATTTCTCTTTACTTGAATCGAGTGAAAAAACGCCTGAATATTCTCGATATGCCACGCTTCGAGGCTGTCGCCGAAGGTTTGCCTACAAATCTCTCCACATCTTCCTCTTTACCTGCTACAAGAAAAATATCATTTGCTTCCAATCTGTATTCCGGCGAGAAGTACACATACTCGAATTCATCCTCTTTTCTGTAGGCAATCACATTCAATTTATACTTCTGCCGCATATTCGCTTCTATCAAAGTCTTTCCAACGAGCTCCTCCGGCACCATCATTTCAGCTATTACCAGTTCCCGGCTTATGGGAAGATAGCTGAAAAGATATGATGAAACGAGAAGCGGTGCCACCCGCATGGCAGCTTCCTTGTTAGGAAGAATCACTTCCGTTGCCCCGACTATCTTTAATATTTCAGCATGTTCGTCAGTTTCAGCCTTGGCAATTATTCTCTTGACGCCCATCTTCTTTAGGTAGTTAGTGACGAGAATTGAAACCTCTAGCTTGTCACCAAGATCTACAATAGCCGCATCTATGTCGGCTGGTATCAACTTGTTTATTATTTCTTCATTTATCGCATCTGCAACGTATGCCGCATTTACTTTATCCTTATACAGTTCCACTACCGCGTTGCTCTTGTCTATCAAAAGGAGCTCACAGTCGGCATCTATCAACTCATCGAGTATTCTTCTTCCAAACCGGCTCAGCCCAATTATTGCAAACTGTTTCATCAGCCTATCAATACCTCCCCTTTCGGATAATCTACCAGATGTTCAGGATAACGTTTAAACTTGGGCATTGCAATGGATATGAGGCCGACTCTTCCTGCAAACATGGTAAGTATTATTACAATTTTACCACCGAGAGAAAGCAGATGGGTAATTCCCAGAGAGAGGCCCACCGTACCGAATGCAGAAAATGATTCGAAAACTATGGATATAAAGCTCTTCTCCGATACCCTGTTTCCATTCAATATAGGAAAAAAATGTTCCGTAATGCTCAGGGCGAATATACTCAGGAATAGTATTATTATTGCCTTAAGTGTGAAAGCCATGGCCCTGGTTAATGTTCTGGAGGTGATTTTTCTGTTGAAAATCTCCAATTCATTCTTCGAATCAGTTTCATGAATAGCTATCAGCATTACGAGAAAGAAGGTTGTCACCTTTATACCGCCGGCGATTGACCCGGAGCTTCCCCCGATGAACATCAACAGGAGGGTAAGCATTTTGGATGGAACTGAAAGGGATGCTTCCTCTATCGTATTGAAACCGGCGGTCCTCGTAGTTACCGATTGAAACAGCGAGGCGAGAACTCTCTCGCCATTTTTCATACCCATCAGTGCCCTGTTGGCCTCGAAGAGGTAATACAAGAGGGCGCCTCCGATTATCAGAAAAAAGGTCATTAGAAGCACTATCCTCGTATGCAACATCAAATTCTTTTTTCTGCCCGTTATTCTTCCAAGAATATCCTTGATTACTACAAAACCGAGCCCGCCAAGAACTATCAGACCCATAATAGTAATATTAACAGTAAGAGAACCCCTATAACTCATCAAGCTCTCAGGAAACAGTGAAAAACCGGCATTGCAAAATGCAGAAATCGAATGAAATACAGCGTTGAATATCGGCAAGGCACCGCTGTAACCGGAAAAGGGCTTTATAAGGACAACTGCACCAATCAGCTCGAGCGCCAGAGTCATTATCAGTATCTGTCTTACAATCTTTATGGGATCCGTTTCCAGTGAATCTATGTAATACTCCTGCACATTCTGCCTGTCACTTAAAGATAATTTTCTAGCAGGCAGAGCTACAAAGAGCGTTGTGAAACTTATTATTCCAAGGCCCCCGAACTGTATCAGTAAGAGTATTACTATCTGTCCGAAAATTGAGTAGTCTGATGTCTGAACAGTTATTAATCCTGTAACACAAACAGCTGAAGTCGACGTGAAAAGAGCATCTATATATTTAAGTTTTTGCGGATTATTCCATGCAATTGGCAGTTTC
>JALUUM010000015.1 GCA_027021365.1 Spirochaetales bacterium | reverse complement strand
TGATCGAACCGTTGATGGGCAGGTACTATCAATCCGGAGAGATCAACGTGGAAATAGAGAGAAAGGAAGATGCTTTGAAGCTCATAGAACAACACTTCTCAGACGGTGAGGTTTCCAAGCTCGATGGCATTAGTGTTGCCTATAATGATGTTTGGTTCAATGTAAGGCCAAGTAATACGGAACCTGTTTTGAGGATCCGTTTGGAAGGCCGGAGCAGAGAAACAGTCGAATCCAAGAAGAGTGAGATTTTGAATCTGGTGAAGCAAGTTTCATAGTTTGAGGGAGGGGAAAGGAAACAGGAGGATAGATGTCAACGAAAACAGATACACTTGTAAGCATTATAGGCAACCTGCCGGAGTACAGAAAGAAACTTAAGGATCTCAAGGACATCATAATTTCCAACCTCGTCATGGTGGGGGAAATTCCGGCTCCTACATTCTCCGAGGAGAAGAGGGTGGAGTTCATGCTGGAGAGGTTCGGCGAACTCGAGTTACAGAATTCTTCGACGGACGAAGCGGGGAATGCCGTAGGTATCCTTCCGGGCAAGGTTGGAAACAATAATATAATTGTGGTAGCCCATCTCGATACGATCTACTCGGAGCAGGTGGATCATACTATAACGGTTCAACCGGATCACATAATAGGAGCCGGTGTGGGAGACAACTCACTTGGTCTGGCGGTAATCCTTACCCTTCCGCTTATGCTGAATCATCTCGGCATCGAACTTGATTCCAATCTCGTCCTGCTTGGAGCTTCGCGCAGTCTCGGCCGCGGTGACCTGGAGGGACTCCGTTTCTTTCTTTCCAATACGGAGCTTCCGATTGTCTCCGGTGTTTCGATCGAGGGGATTCAGCTTGGAAGGATAAGTTACTCCTCCATAGGCATGATCAGAGGTGAAATCTCCTGTATAGTTCCAGAAGAGTATGACTGGACTCGATTCGGTGCGGTTGGTGCAATAATAACGATGAACGAGGTGATAAACCGGATACTGGAAATACCGATTCCAAAGAGGCCGCGGACAACAATCGTATTCAGTTCAATAACAGGCGGAACTACGACATTTGCAAAGATTCCCAAATCGGCAGTTCTGCGTTTTGAAATAAGAAGTGAATCCGGAGAAATGGTACACGAGGTTTTACAGAGAATAGAGGATATTGGTGCAGATGTCTCATACAGGTCGGGAGCGGAGGTTTCCATAGATATCTTTTCGCAGCGCCAGCCCGGAGGCATAGACTTTTCACACCCCTTAACGAGAAGTGTGAGGGAGATAATGAGGGCACTGAATATAAAACCGAGAATATCGCCGAGCACATCAGAGCTTGCGGCATTTATCGATCAGAAGATACCAGCTGTCACGCTTGGTATCACTACGGGGGAAAGAAGGGATGACGGGAAAGAGGTGATAGAGGTGGAACCGATCTTTACCGGACTTGCCCAGATAATAGGCTTGATTCTTTCGATTGACAGGGGGATTGGCATTGAACATCGATCAATGGCTTAAGGAAAACACCTTTCATCATTCGAAATTCGAGGATGTTGCAGAACTCGTGAGGTTGAAGGAAAAACAGGGACTCACTATATCCCTATGTATTCCTACCTTGAACGAGGAAAAAACTATAGGAAAGGAGATCGTTATATTCAAATCCGAGTTGATGATAAAAAACCGTCTCGTCGATGAGATAGCTGTTATCGATTCCGGTTCCACCGATTCAACGAGGGAGGTGGCAGCTTCCTTTGGTGCCGATGTGTACCTCGCCAAGGAGATACTGCCAGAACTTGGTGAAAGGAGGGGGAAGGGTGAAAACCTCTGGAAGGCTATATATCAGTTGAAAGGAGACGTAATCGTCTACATAGATGCGGATATCAAGAATATTCATCCCCGTTTTGTCTATGGACTTGTAGGCCCCCTACTGAACAGCAGCGAGATACGGTATGTGAAGGCCTTTTATGAGAGGCCCCTTGCAACCTCACACGGAATAAGGCCCTCTGGCGGCGGAAGGGTTACGGAGATACTTGTTAGGCCACTTTTTTCACTCTTCTTCCCCGAGTTAACCGCTCTCATTCAGCCTCTCTCGGGAGAATATGCAGCAAGGAGGGAGGTGCTTGAAAGGATTCCCTTTCCCATAGGGTACGGAGTTGAAACTTCACACCTCATAGACATCTACCAGATGTTTGGCATGGGGGCTCTGGCACAGACAGACCTCGATCAGAGAGTACACAGGAACCAGAGCACCAGAGACCTGGGGAAAATGGCCTTTGGCATAATGCAGACATTCTTTTCCAAGGCTGAAACACTTGGAGTGATAAAGGGCATTCCCAAGCTGAATCATGTATTGAGGCAGTTCGAGACGGATGACAACATCTTTCAGAGTGTAGAGTACGAGATAATGGAGGAGGAAAGACCGCCAATGATAGAGATAGAAGCGTACAGAAGGAAGAGGAAGTATGAAGACTGATTCTCTATTCGATCTGAAAGGTAAGACAGCCCTCGTTACGGGTTCCAGCAGAGGAATAGGATTTGCCCTTGCCAGAGGTCTTGCAGAGGCAGGAGCCAGAGTCATACTGAATGGTAGGAGGGAGGATGCACTGGAAAGTGCTGTCATGAAACTCCAGGAAGAGGGAATAGTAAATGTCACAGGTTATGCCTTTGATATATCCGATGGCAACATGGTAAAAGAGAACATATCGGCAATAGAAAGGGACGAGGGGCCGATCGATATTCTTATAAACAATGCGGGAACACAATCCCGAGCACCCTTCGTCGAGTTCAGCGAGGAAGAGTGGGACAGGGTGATGTCCGTTAACTTGAAAGGTGCCTTTCTCGTTTCCAGGGAAGTTTCCTCTTTCATGGTGAAGAGAAAGAAGGGAAAGATAATCAATATATGCTCGCTGTTGAGTGAGGTTGGCAGAGAAACGGTTTCTGCCTATACAGCCTCCAAGGGTGGGCTGAAGATGCTTACCAGGGTTATGGCCGTGGAGCTTGGCAAATACAATATTCAGGTCAACGGCATAGGGCCAGGATACATAGAAACGGAGATGAACAGAAAGCTTCTGGATGACAAGGACTTCAGCAGGTGGATAGTTGCACGTACACCCCTTTCCAGGTGGGGTAAACCGGAAGACCTCGTTGGAGCTGCCCTTTTTCTTTCATCGGCAGCCTCGGATTTTATTACAGGTCAGATACTGTACGTGGATGGAGGAATTCTAGCCGGTCTCTGAGTTTCTTCCGGTTGTTCTGACAGCACTTCTAAAAGATTTTCTGAAAGCCCAAATGAACAAAACAAGGGCTATTGTAATCCATGTACCATAGATGAGAGGGGAGGGCAATCCCGATAGTTTTGCAAGGAGAGTAGCATCATTTTCACCAGGTCCCAGAAAATCTAAAAAATCGTATATGGAGTATACCACGCACATCATTCCTACGAAATCAGTTACGTAAACGGAGAAGAAAAAGTCTCTTATATATAGGAATATGAATATTGTACCGGCAATCGTTCCGTAGAGAATGCCAAAGAGGTTTCTTACGAAGAGAGCTGTGGAAAGAATCAATATGATTCCCAGAACCAACAATACGTATCTTTTAAGTTTTCTGGAATTACCGGAGGCAATGAGGAGGGCACCAATCAGTGATGTTCCGAGGTATCCTGCCGAGTACATAATGGCGGATAGGCCGCCGGAAACGAATGTCACTCCGCTCTCTGTCGAGGATACGGCTATATTCCTAACATGGCCACCCGTCAGGATGGCTGCAAATGCGTGGGAGGTCTCGTGAAGAAAAACGACGAGTATTTTGAAGTACTTGAGGACAGTGGTATTCCAGAGTAGAAAGATGATGACTGCCAGGATCGAGTACTTCGCAAACCACAAAAGGGCACGCTTCAGGGGAGAGGGTCTCTTGCTAATGGCATCGAAATCGGGATTAGGCATAGGCGTAGTTTACATTTACTCTTTTATATATTCAATAAAGTATGGATTGAAAGAGGATAATATTTTTGCTATCTTATAGCAATGGATGTCAAAATTAGTCCCAGGGGAACGGGAGCCTGTCCCTTCTGTAGGAAGAATGACAGGTGCATAATACTCGTCAAGATGAGAGAGACAATGAGGGACATAAAGGACCCCGAGAAGAGCGGACTAGAGATCGTGGTGTATAATTGTCCCCTTTTCGAGGAGAAGTTTTGAAGGGTATTTTCAACAAGCTGGATAAGAAGGTTGAACGTTACGAGGAGCTGCAGAAACTCGTCTCCGATCCTGATGTAATAAAGGACACAAACAGGTACAAGTTACTTACGCAGGAATATTCGGCTCTTTCCGATGTGGTGGAAGAGTATGAAAGGTACAAAAAGATAACCGGCGAGATCGAGGATACCAAGAAGCTCATCGAGGAAACAACTGACAGCGAAATGCGTGAGCTTGCAAGGGAGGAATTGAAGAGCCTCGAGCGGGAGAGAGAGGAATCTATCGAACGATTGAAGCTACTGATGATCCCCAAAGACCCGATGGACCTGAAAAACATCATAATGGAGATTAGGGCCGGTACCGGAGGAGAGGAAGCTGCCCTCTTTGTTGCTGATCTTTTCAGGATGTATTCGAGGTATGCGGAATCGAAGAGATGGAAAATCGAGATAATGTCATCCAATGAAACTGGTATAGGAGGTTTCAAGGAGATAATCTTTTCCGTCACGGGAAAGAGTGTATATGAGAACCTGAGGTATGAGAGCGGTGTTCACAGGGTACAGAGGGTTCCGGTTACGGAGTCAGGTGGAAGGATACATACATCCGCCGTTACAGTTGCGGTTCTTCCCGAGGCAGAAGAGACGGAAATTGAAATAAACCCCGAGGATTTGAGGGTTGATGTTTACCGCTCCTCAGGCCCGGGCGGACAGAGCGTGAATACCACCGATTCGGCAGTGAGGATAACCCATCTTCCCACTGGTCTCGTAGTGACCTGCCAGGACGAAAAATCCCAGCACAAGAACAAGGCAAAGGCTCTGAGGGTCTTGAGGGCACGCCTCTACGAGATGGAGGAGAAGAAGAAGCAGCAGGAGCGTTCGGAGGAGAGGAGGAACCAGATAGGCAGTGGTGATCGTTCCGAGCGGATCAGAACCTACAACTTTCCCCAGAATCGAGTGACAGATCACAGAATAAATCTTACGTTATACAAGCTGGAAGAGATTCTTCAGGGTGATCTCGACGAGATAATAGAAGCATTGAAACTAAACTCGAGGGAGGAATACCTGAAGAGTGTACTGTCATGACCTACCAGAAGGCACTTCGTGAGGGATATTCGATACTATTCTATGCAGAGGTAGACACACCGATGCTGGATGCAACGGTGCTCCTCTGCGAGGCTACCGGAATGTCCAAGGAAAAACTCTTTGCAAGCCTTCCGGAACCTATTGATGATGATTGTTACCTGCGCTACAGGGAGTATCTGGAACTGAGGTGCGAGGGGATACCGGTTTCATACATAAGGCACAAGAAGGAGTTCTATGGCATAGAGTTCTATGTGGATGAGAGGGTGCTTGTCCCAAGGCCAGATACGGAGGTACTGGTAGAGGAGGCCCTCGCTCTGATAAACTCCGGTTTCAGGGAAAGATTGCTCTTCAGAAAACCGGCGAGTGACCTTTGCATCGATGTCGTTCCGATTCCGAAGGCAAGTGGTGATGAAAAACCGAAGATCCTCGACCTCTGCACAGGTTCGGGGTGTATAGCGATATCCATTGCTGCAAACCTTGGGGTAAACAATATAGAGATACATGCATCAGATATTTCCCACGATGTAAGGGCTGTTTTTGATTTTAATTCATTGAAGATACTGGGTTACAAATTAGACTTTCATGTATCAAATCTATTTGATAGAATCGATGGTGAGTTCGATCTGATTACCTGTAATCCGCCCTACCTGAAGAAAACAGAGGTGGACAATCTGGATAAAATCGGCTGGAGAGAACCGAAGATTGCGCTTCTCGGTGGCGAAGAGGGTACAGAAATAGCCGGTAAAATTATAGGGGAAGCATTTTATTACCTGAAGGATGGCGGTTACCTGATTATGGAGGCTTCACCGGAGCAAATGACAAAACTCTACGGATTGATGGATGCGCGGGGTTTCAAGAACATCTACACCCGCAGGGATCTCGGAGACAGGGAGAGGATAATCTGCGGTCAGAAGAAGGGTAAATGATCAAAGAGAAAAGGGTACGTCGGGTACCTCTAGAAACAGTTGAATCTCCACCTGAGAAGACGGATAAAGGGATAGAGAATAATGTGCAGAAGCTCCTTGAAGATTTTTTCAGCAAGCTTGACCATTACAGTGAAAAGGAGAGAAACGAAATAATAAGAGCGGCCAGATGGGCTGCTGAGCTTCACAGGGACCAGAAGAGGGCCAGCGGGGAACCCTACATCATTCATCCCGTAACCGTTGCCGAACAGCTTATCAATTTGAACCTCGATTACAAGGCCATTATTGCAGCACTACTGCACGATATAATAGAAGACACCGATGTAACGAGAGGTGAACTGCGAAAGGAATTTGGCAGGGAGGTGGAATCACTCGTTCATGGTGTCACAAAGATTTCTTTCCTCAGGGGCAAGAGCAAGACGATTCAGGAAGCAGAAACGATAAGAAAGATGCTCTTTGCCATGGTGAAGGATATCAGGGTTATATTTATCAAGCTCTCCGACAAGTTGCACAATATGCGAACTCTTCAGTACCTCGATGCACAGTCACGTAAACGTATAGCAAGCGAGTGTCTCGATATATATGCCCCGCTTGCAGGGAGGCTTGGAATATCGAAGGTACGTGTTGAGCTCGAGGATCTTTCTCTTAAATATCTTCACCCCGACGTTTATGAACAGATAAAGAGATTCGTCGCTGAAAATAGGAAATCGAGAGCCGAATTTCTTGAAAGGGTCAAGAATGATATTGCATCAGAAGCGAAAAAGGCGGGAATTCCCGTGGACCTCGAAACGAGAGCCAAGCATTTCTACTCGATCTATCAGAAGATGCGCAAACGGGGTAAGCCCATAGAGGAAATATACGATCTTCTCGGAATAAGAATTCTTACTGAGACAACGAGCCAGTGTTACGAACTTCTGGGTCTTGTTCACAAGCTGTTCATACCCATCTCGGGGAGGTTCAAGGACTACATTGCGATGCCAAAATCGAACCGTTACCAGAGCCTTCACACAACGGTGATGGGATACAACGGTAAGATGGTGGAAATACAGATAAGGACGCACAAGATGCATAGGACGGCGGAAAATGGCATCGCGGCTCACTTTATATACAAGAAGGGTTCTTCCAGGGAGATTGTCAAGCAGGAGGATCTCCCGATAATAAACAAGCTGAAAAGCTGGGACGGGGCAAAGGCCGCTTCCAGTGAGTTTCTAGAAGAGATAAAGAGGGAACTCTTAAAGGATTCTATCTATGTCTTTACACCTCGGGGTGACGTCATAGAGCTTCCAAAGGGCTCCACGGCAATTGATTTTGCATACCATATCCATACTGAAATCGGGAATCACTGTCTTGCTGCAAAGGCAGACGGGGTGATAATACCCCTCAAGCAGGAGCTTAAGAGCACCCAGGTTGTGGAGATCATTACTTCCAATACGGCTCACCCTCACCTGAACTGGCTCCGTTATGTGAAAACAGCACGGGCACGCTCCAAGGTGAGGCACTGGCTGAATCAGAATGATACGGGCCTGATAATCGATAGAAACATAATTGCAAAGAGGAAAGAATCGGCTAAAACCTCACATGCCGAGAAAAGGCTTCCAAGAGAGAGCCTCCGCTATGAGATTTCCGGGAGGGGAACGGAAAAGAAGGGTATCGAGGAAACGGAAAAACGGATACTGGATCAATCGAGAATAGGAATAAGGATAGATGGCGAGCGCAACATGATGATAAGGCTCGCAAAGTGCTGCAATCCTACCACCGGAGATAGGATAATAGGCTATATCTCAAGGGGACGCGGAATAATTGTCCATCGTGCCGATTGCCCGAACCTCAAATATATAAAAGATTTTTCAGAGAGGAAAATAGAGGTGGAATGGGAAACTGTCTCACCGAGGGCTACTAGAAGATTTCAGGTCACCTCCAGGATGATTCCCAATCTCTTTTCAGAGATAGAAGGAGCCCTTAAGAAGTATAATGGCCATCTGATCGAGGGCAAGCTCGATGAAAGCGATGGTGAGACCTTGAAGGGTTTTTTTACCGTAGAACTGGACAACAGGGATGATTTCTCACATGTGCTGAAAAACTTGAGAACCATCCCTGCAATTATAAATATCCAGAGTATGGGCTAATTTTAAACTTTACTCTTTCACCCCTCCTGATGTAAGGCCGCTTACCAGGTTTTTTTGGATGAGAAGGAACAGAATGACCACCGGGGTGGCTGTGAGCATCGAGGCTGCCATAATTCTATCCCAGATAGCGTTTTTCGAAACGAAGAGCGATTTCAAACCTATGGGAAGCGTATAGAGGTTTTTGTATGCTCTTAGGAATACTGAGGCAAAGAGATACTCATTCCATGCTATCATGAAGGCATAGATAAAGACCGTTGCAAGTGCGGGAAGCGAAAGTGGAACGATGATACGCCTTATCGTCTCGAAACGGGTACAACCATCTATAAGGGCTGCTTCCTCGATTGAAAAGGGGATTGTCCTGAAGTAGTTTCCGAGCATGTATAGTGAAACGGGCAGAGTCTGTACCATGTATATTATGAGAAGCGAGAAGAATGTACCGCCCCTGGTACCTGCAAGTCCAAGTTTTACCGCCATCTGATACAGGGGGATTAGAAGGAGTATGCCTCCGAACATATAAACGAACAGTACCCCGCGCTGGATCGTTCCTCTCCCCCTGTAGTTGACCCTGCTGAATGAGTAGGCTCCGAGTACCGCAATAATAAGGGAGATGAAGGAGGCGGTAAAGGAAAGCACGAATGAATTTCTGAAGTACTTGAGGAATGGAAATACATTACCTGTCTCCTCGTATTTTTTAATGATAGCCCTTTTTTGAGCCTTTGATAGCTTTGGATTGTCGAGCAATCTCTTTATCGAGTCGGGAATGTTCCTGGTAGTCTGGCTGATATTGAGGAGCTCCTTATATGCTTCGAGGTTGATCTTGGTCGGAATCAGTGACGGATTTCCCCAGTCGAATTGATATTTCAACGATGTAGAGAGCATTTGCAGAAAGGGGAAAATTGAGAATGTCACTATAAGAAGAACTATGAGGAGAAATCCCGTTTTCTTCAGAATATTTTTTTTCCTTACTACCATTTGAGTACCCTCTTTACATAGAATAGTATGAAACCGATGAGGAGAAGGAATTGAATTACAGAGAGTGCGGCTCCCTGTCCCTGGTCCATTGTACCTGTAAAGGCTTTGAAGTAGGTATAGACGGAGAGAACCTTAACGTTGTCTGTTAAAAGATAAACCTCTTCGAATTTATTGAAATTCCAGATAACCCTAAGAATTACTATTGAACCTACTACGAAGTACACTTCGGGAAGAGTTACGTACCAGAATTTCTGCCATCCGGAAGCACCATCGATTTCAGCTGCTTCGTATTGAGTGGCATCTATCGACTGCAGTCTGGATAGAATCATGAGGTATGAAAAGGGAAAGTTTTTCCAGATATTGAAGATGATGGCAACTATTATTGCATTCTGTGGTGAGCCTATCAGGTTGAAACGTTGATCGAATAGATGAAACTTTTCGTAGGTAAGGTGCATGAATATGCCATTCACCGGATCAAAGAAGAACTGCCATGCAAATACCACAGAAATTACAGGAGCAATATAGGGTAGCAGAATGATTGCCCGGACAAGGCCTCTTAAAGGGAACTCCTTTACCATGACAAGCGCAACACCCAGTCCTACAAGGGTGGTTCCTATGGTTGTGAATATTACATAGAGGAATGTTGTCCATACTGCATGCCAGAAGGCCAGGTCGGTTATTATATCACGGTAGTTTGTTATCCCGATGTATGTATTGGGGCCTCTTAGTTTCACATCGAAAAAGCTAAGGAAAACGTTGTATCCTATCGGGTAAAAGATGAGAGACGCAATTATTATGATTGCCGGAAGAATCAGTTTCCATCCGAACCGTTCCTCCTCCGCTTTCAAACCTTTTGCCTGTATTGTCAAAATGATAACCTCCAAAAAAAGGGCAGGGACATCTTACATGCCCCTGCCCTGCATCGGTTTACTCTACTTGTTGACTATCTTTTTCATTTCACCTTCAGCCCAATTCATTGCTGCGTCAACATCCATCTTTTCCTGTGTTATCTTGTAGATCATCTGAGGAATTATCTGCTGTGAGAATATCTTGCCGTATGCGGTAATGAGGTGACCCTCTACGATACCGAATCTCTGGATGCTTTCCAGTCCTGCTATTATCTCTTCTATCTTCTTCTTGCCGTATTTCTCGAAGATTCCCTTTGGATCCTTCATGAACTTGTCACTTGCAGCAATCTTTTTAAGAACAGGATTCATTCCGCCTGGTGCCATATGGAGGAATGTAACATATGCATCTTCACCGTAGAGATACTTTACGAATCTTTCTGCGGCTGCCGTATTTGCGGCTTTTTCCTGCTTGAAAATGCCGAGGGCAACGATTACGCCGTAGGACGAAGGTTGCTTGTGAGTGATGATGGGTGCAAAACTCGTATGTACGACAAGCTGGGGATCGAACTGAGCTCCCTTCAACTCTTTGAAATTCTTTCCTGTCAATGAGCTGGCTGCTACTTCGGCCAGTGCAAGATCATCCATTATATATGTGGAGTAGAAGAACATTGCCATTTTGCCCTGTATGTAGTAGTCCCTTGCCCTCCAGGTCTGAGGTCCCGGCGGGTTGTAATTTGCAAGTCCCGCATAGTACTGAATGGCCTCTTTCATTTGTGGTGAGTTGAATACTAGGTTGCCATTCTTGTCGAAGAGCCTTGCCTTGTTTGAAATTGCGATCTGAGTAAAACACTGTTCCGCATAGACCTCGGCTTTTGTTCCCACGAGAATTCCGTACTGATTCTTTGATGGCTGGTAGAATGTCTTGGCTGCCTTTTCAATTGATTCCCAGGTATTGGGTGGATTCAAACCTGCATCCTTGAACCAATCGTTTCTGTACCAGAGGCCCTGAATCCATCCATGGTAGGGCATGGCGTAGTAGACACCGCTCTGCGTGCTCTCCAGCATCTTAAGAGGCCCTGCGTAGAATTCACTCTTACCTATCGAGTTGATAATCTTTGTAGCCGTGGATGTGTCGAGCAGGCCTGATGAGCCGAAATCTATGGCATTCTCCGATCCGAATTCTGCTAAAGCAGGAAGATTACCCGCAGCGGATGATGCTGCAACCTGTTTTGGCATGTCATTTTCATCGACTGGTACAACTGTAATCTTTATTTCCGGATTCAATCCCTGGAAGATATCCACCAGTGCCTGAATGGTACTTACCCTGTCAGACTGGGTTTCTGTCGTCCAGAACTCGATACTCGCCGGCTGTACCTTCTTTTCCTGTTCGCCCTTGGCAAAGAGCAGACCGGATGCAAGGAAAACCAGCAGAATAACGAGCAGCAATGTGGTTGTTCTTTTCATAGAACCCTCCTTATAGATCAGACGTTTTTTATTCCCCAACGGGGAAGTTAACCAATACTATGATCATGCGGGACTCCCCACAGATTCTCTGAAAACCGCCTTGGGTGGGAGAAGTATCTGTGATTCTCCCAGGTTTTCGTGATTTATTAGCTTGTATAGCATTTCAAAGAGCTGTTTGCCGATTTCATAAATCGGTACTTCGATTGTAGTTAACGGAGGATGTGCATTTTTGGAGAGAGAAATCCCATCGTAGCCCGTTATGGAGACATCTCTGCCAATGGTAAGGCCAAGTTGTTGGGCAGCACCGTAAGTGCCCAGTGCCATGAGGTCGTTTACCGCTACTATGGCCGTTGGCCTGTCCTTACGAGAGAGTAGTTTAAGACCCAGTGATTTTCCCGATTCCAATGTGAGGTTGCCTATTTCAACTATGTCAGGGTCATAGGGTATTCCTGCTTCTTTCAGTGCTTCTCTGTAACCCTGGTTTCTGAATTTTGTAAAAACGAGGTCATCGGGTGTTGTTATGAAACCTATTCTCCTATGGCCACTCTCTATGAGGTGCCTTGTGAGAATCTTTATCCCACTCCTGCTGTCTATGTCTATGTATGGGACATTCTTATGATCCAGTACCCTCCCAAGTAGTATGAAAGGTGTATGAGTCTTTAACAGGTAGGAGACCCTTTGGTCCCTTATTCTTGTTCGTGTTATTATGAGACCCTCCACTCTGCCTCCGCCAACTACCCGCCTATACTCTTCCAGTTCTTTCTCCCCGTCTCCGGAAGTTCCGACGAGAATATCGTAATCCATCAACGATGCCATGTCTCCAATGCCGGTGAGTAGTTCGATAAAGAAGGGATCTGAAAAACGTTCCCCATATGTAGGAATGAGAAATCCTATCGTTCTGGTTCGTCCGGATCGTAATTGTTTGGCTATCTGGGAAGGATAGTAGTCGAGACGCTTGGCTGCCTCCAGTATTTTCTTTCTCGTTGCCGGATTTACATCTGAATAGCCAAGGAGAGCCCTGGATATGGTAGATATGGAATAACCTGTTTGTTTGGCAAGGTCTTTAAGTCTGACGGACATACACCCACATATATTAAAATAAATAACACAATGTAGCAAAAACGTTTTTGGAATCTTATATTTATACTAATATATCGAAAATGAGAAGTCAAGTACCTGTTTTGAGCTTTTTTTGAATTTACTTGTTATTTCTCTAGAATTTTTACCAGTGAATCCTTATCTGTAACAGGCAGGGAAGTAGGATGCCGTTCCCTTTACTGCAAGTGCCTCCTCGAAGGCAGGGTAGAGCATATCCCTGTATCGGGTATTTCCGGTAAGGCCTGTCAGTATCAACAGATCGAGAAGGGCGATCGAATTGGCCGAGGGTAGAGCGCCATCGAAGATTTCTTTTTACCGTATGGTGTATGGGTGGTTCTGGTATCATTGATGCCCTTCGGTATTGTTGCAGAGTATGACAGGGCAGATATGGCAAACCCTTATGGTAAATGGTAATAATAATATAGATGTGCAATCGTTATTTACATTTTTAAGGGTATATTGTATATCTATCGGGGGGAGGAGAAATGGAGTATTACGAACTTGTCAGGGAAAGAAAGAGTATCAGGGACTACGATCCCTCCAGGCCGGTTCCGCGTGAAGTTCTCGAGCGTATCCTGGATGCGGGAAGGATGGCGCCTTCTGCGGTAAACAGTCAGCCATGGCGTTTTATCGTGGTGGAGAGCGACGAGATGCTTGGGAAAGTGAAGAAGTGTTATACCGCATCGTGGTTTCAGGATGCACCGCAGGTTTTGATAGTAGCCGGCGATTACAATGCCTCCTGGGTGAGAAGTGACGGGTACAATTCGTTGGAAACCGATCTTGCAATAGCGATGGATCATTTGATTCTTGCCGCGGCCAACGAAGGTGTGGGAACATGCTGGATCGGTGCTTTCGATTCGGCCTGCCTGCGTAAGACGCTGGGCTTGAAGAGGAGTGAACAGGTTTTTGCCATAACCCCGCTGGGATATCCGAGGGAGGGTTACAAGGCAAAAGAGAAGAAACGTAAGAGCCTGTCGGAAGTAGCCGAGTTTATTTAGGACATTGGCAGGTTGTTAAGGGGGAACGGGAAAGAATCATGCCCGGGTATCGAGGGTATCCAGTGCATAGAATTTGTACTTCTTGTACACCTTTCCCCCTATATGGGCAACTGCCTTCCACATGGGATAGTTCTCCTCTCCGATGGAAGAGCCTTCAGCTTCGTTGTATCCGAGCTCCATACCGTTTTTAAAGAGTTGGTACATAAGGTTCAAATCTACTCCCTTGTTCCTGTGCTTGTGGCTCACGACGAATATCAGGATTCGTGCCCTGTCTATTCTTTTCCTGGCAAAGAGAAGTCTGAAGGCAGCTTTGGGAAAGATATTGCCCTTTAAGCCTTTGAATAGTCTGTTGTAATCGGGAATTCCGACAACGAGGCCGGCAGGTTCTCCCTTTGCAAAGGCAAGGAGAACGAGTCTGGGTTCTGCGAGCCACGAGAGTGAGTTGACGAAATAGCGGATTCCCTCCTCATCGGGCGGAAGAAAGTCACCCCAGTCCTCTATCAAATCTTCCGTGAAGGTTTCGTCTATTATTCGTTTGATAATTGATATTTCACGCTCCTTGTATCTCTTTTCGAAGGGCCTGATGGTAAGCCCGTAACGTTTACTGGTTTTTTCCGCAAGTTTCTCGAACCTTTCAAAGAGCAAGGCATCCGGCTTCAGCTTGAGGGCGTAAAGGGTGTTGTAGCTTGAAAAACCGTACCTCTCATAAAAGCCTTCGTAGTAGGGGGGATTCCAGTTTGTTAGAAAGTACGGGTCATAATGGAAGCCCTCAGTAAGGAGCCCTCGGAAGTTGTCCTCCCCGTCGGGAGCCATGGGCCCTTTAATTGTTTGGAGGTTCCACCTCTTTGCTGCTTCCTTCATTGCATCAACAAGGGCTTTGAAAACCCCGTAGTCCTCGGTGAAATCGAAGAGCGAGAAGATTCCTTCCCGCTTGTTAATGAGGTTTACGAAAGAGCCTGAGTAACCGAGCATTGCCCTTCCAACAATTTTACCCTCTTTTCTTGCAAGGAAGATTTTCAACTCACCGTCCCTAAAGTAGGGGTTGTTCTCCTTCTTCAGGATGTCTCTTATGAGTATCTTTGGCGGTGCTATGAAGTTCTCATGGTTGTGAAAGAGGTTGTAGGGCAGGTTCAGGAAATCATTTATATCCCTTTTACTTGTTACCTCTGTTATATCAATCATTTGTATCTGTTTCTTCATAATCCTATAGAATACTTATAAGATATTGCTTAAGTTTATCTTATCAAAAAGACTGAAGTTTTCAAACTAAGAAAATAAAAAAGAAGCCCGGGTAATTTAATTTATATGATACACAACATATAAACGTGTCAGAAAAACAGCGGAGCTGATTGGCGTTCCCATTTTGCTGGAACCAATGGAAAAGGCAATAATATTGTAGGTATTGTCGGAAGGGTCAAGATTTTTTAGAGAATGTTTCAAGCATAATCTGCTGGGTAATCATTATAAGGTCAAGGCCAACTCCGATCTTTTTTGTTATAAGCCCCTCACTGCCAAGCATGAAGGGGAAAATAATTCCCATTCCTTTATACTGCCTGTCTTTGCTCTGGTTTGCTATTAAGCTGCCTGCTTCACCTGCATCTACTTTATCCCTCCATTCTCCATACATGAAAGAAAGACCTGTACAAAGGTAAATTGAGCCTTTATTCATTATATCAATGACAAGCCCCATCCAGATAGTGCCTGTAAGAAAAAGAGCCTTGTGCTCAATGGTGTAGGGAACTCCCGTATCCTCATATGCAATGGTAATTTTATTGGGATGATTTAGGCTTCCGAAAAGCATGATCATGAGGTTTGAAATACGAATTGAGGCAAAGACGTTTACCCCCAGATATGTGACAGGCATGACCTCGTTAGAATCGAGTAATTCTATTCCAGTGTTGTTCTTCATATCGATATAATTGAACAAAAGGGCGAAATAATACTGGCCGGGCATTATCTGTGCTCCTAACCCTGCCTGAAATGTAGGTTGAGCGGCTAGAAAGGTACAGAGAACAAGCAAGAAAGCGACTGAACCAAAGAGAAATATAGATTATTTCATATATATACCCTCCATTTATAATTATACGCCCAATACTTATGATAGTCAATTTTTAGCAATTTAAGAAGAAAACAAGCTTTTCTTATTCGTTGTGGTATAATGTATAACTGAATAAATTTTTTAGGAGGTTTCAAATGAAAAAAAGATTCATTTTGATTGTGCTGGTATTCTTTGTGATGCTGGCAGGGATTTCTGCTCAGACGTTCACGTGGATAAATCCGTATACCAACATTGGAACATACCCTGCATCCATGCTGAGCTTTGTTTCATCCGGAATCTGGTATGACGAGATCGATATTCTTGGTCCTGCCACAAGTGAGCTTTCCAATTATTCCGGTTACAATATTTTCACAGCATATGGAAACTATTACCAGTGGAATAGCCCTACCGCTGCATTTAATGTGAATCCCTTTGCAACAACAACATTTACACCGGGTGGTTCTTATATGCTTGGGCTTATTATGCCATTCATGAGTTACAGGCTGGGCTTCGGAACGGGTTTTTCATTAACAACTGTAGATGGTATGGCAATTGGGGCTGACACGAACAGTACGACCGGAACTCAGAGTGTCTGGACAAACACCCAGAACCACACGGAGGATTCCGCACCATTGGATGGTACTGCAGATTGGACTTCAAGCAATACGGAAAACTATACGGATTTTTATTCAATTAACATGGCGGGAGGAACAACAGGTATAGATCTTGGTTTCCTTGGCCTTTCCCTAACTGCATCATTGACTTCTCAGAGAAGGGCTCTGGGAGGCTCTTACGTATATACCTGGGCTGAGGGAGCGACGGCAGCCCTTAATGATGAGATAACGAGAAAGGCGGTGTATTTCGGTTCTGCAGACGGAAGTGTAATATCATGGCCATCTGCTGCATCAAGCTGGTTCGTCCAGATAAACGGAGACCTCAAACCTCTACAGGTGTTTGGGATATTGTTACCATTACGAGGAAATATTCTTTTCGGCGGACTCCCATCAGGAAGCCCTTCATACAATCCTCCGATGACGGTGGCGTATACAACGACCAATGTAACAGGTGCATCAACAGCAACGGACAATTCGACCCTTAGCTATACAGTGGGACAGGTAATGAATACAGGCTGGGATCCTGATACTACAGCAGGTGTACTTGCCGTTAATTCACAACAGACAAGAACAACGGCGCAGTTACGAAGCGATATTGATACTGCCTACGCATCAAGTGCCGCACTGGATACTACAGGGTATAAGAATACTAACTTCACCACCGGATTGGAGGTGCAGGCTGATCCTCAGATAGAGGTAAACAATGTATTTAAAGTAAGAACAAGAGTCGATGTCATGTATAACTTGTCTGTGAGCGACAATACTCAGGCTGCAACGCAATCGATAAATTATTCAGAATCAAATTCAGCGGCTAATCCCTCAGTGTTTACCTATACAAAAACGGTAACGGCTCCATCAAAGAATACATCCCACACCATAGCTTCGGAAGTTGGCGGTATTCTCGAGTTTAATGATCCTTCAGGCTTTGTGCAGATAGGAGCTGGATTCTTCTACGATCCTTCTATAGTACTTTCATCTACTGATATGTCAGGTGCTGTAACCAATGAAGCTTTCAGCTGGACAGATACCACTGGAACGGATCCTGTTGCAGATGCAACTGTAACCGATGCTTCATGGATATGTCCTTCCGGTTCAATTGCTGCAAGCGCCGGAAACGAGCATCAGGGTTCAAGTACCAGGGTAACCACAACTACCTACAACGGGAATAAGATATCAAATACATACAAGCATGATTTTTATATCCCCGTAGGAATAACTCTCAACATCAAAAAGGATAAGCTAAAACTTATTGGAGGTTACACGCTCAATCATGAGATAAAGATAGAGTATGTAAGGACACCAAGTGGTTCTGTTGATGTCGATACGATTATTAATGATACTGCCGGAAATGAGGTCTATACACAAACCGGACAAAGCGTAACGACACAGGTGGAAGAAACTACATGGAAGACTACAACTGCTTGGAATGGAATTATGAGCTTCATGCTGCGCTGGATGCTAAATGAAAGCATGACCGTTGATTTCTTTGGCAACAGTATTATGAATGCTCTTAATTTCAGTATTTTCGGAGGAGGGGGAGGATTCAATCCCAATACTTTCATATCTACACTTGGATTGAGTGTTTCATTCCATATACCTTCCAAATAAACTGCAAAGCCTCTGACTAAAATTACCTGCGGTATCCCTGGTAAGATACCGCAGGTTTTTTATTGTTAGTAACCGGTTAGATAATATCAATTCGTCTCCTTTATCTTTGCCATGATTCCCGTAGGTTGATTACGTTCAGAGTTTCTGAAAAATATTAAAATCGAAAAATCCATTGACAACCAAGGCAAAAGTGTATTAATGTACTAAATGTATATTGTATTAATACAATAGTACAATATGGGGTTGGTATGAGGATTGAACCGTAATATGAGGCGGCGGAAATAAGAGATGCTTTATGCCGGCCAAAGAAGCAGCTTTTAAGGTTGATAAACAATAAAGGCAGGGGAGGTGGCTGATTGGAAAATGAAAAAACATTAAGCTTTACCCTGGATCCCCGAAGCGGTATCCCCTTCTACAAGCAGATAATTCTCCAGATAGAAATGGCAATAGCTGATGGCAGGCTTACAACGGGCGACCAGCTCCCCACGGTAAGGGGACTTGCCGTAGAACTTCAGGTTAATCCCAATACTGTAGCAAGGGCCTACAATGAGCTTGAGATAAGGGGGCTTGTAAACAGCCAGCAGGGAACTGGAACGTTTATAAGTGACAAAGAGGTGGTTCTGGATGACATCGAGAGGGAAAGGGTGCTTTCCGAGCTGACAAGAGACTTCATAACCAAGGCTTCCTCCTACGGTTTTTCAATAGACGAGCTCACAAATTACCTTAAGGAATACAAAACCAATAGATATGGAGAAAAAAAATGACAAACATTAAAATTAAAGGAAAGAAAGAACCGCTTATCAAGAATCTTGGCCTTTCAAAGAAGCTGTTCCACATAAAGAAGGATTTTATTTTCAATTCCATTGGATTTCTGATTCTCCTTTTATTTCTCGCCATAGGCATTACCCTTCAGTTCCAGGTCTACGGAGACACAAGCGTAACAATAATTGTCTATATTGCACTGGGCAGCCTTGTTGCAGGCGGCCTGCTTATCGCCTTTCCCTCCTGGGATACAGTATTGGAGCTTCTCGTGGTTTCATGGGGTGCCATGTTTTTCTTTATAGGTGAGGATTACTACACGATTTTTTCCATACTCTCTGCAGGGCTCTTAGTCTCTCCCTCCTTCCAGATAGCCCGCGAGTGGGAGAAGGCAGTTGTATTCAGGCTCGGAAAGTACAGGTCCTTAAAGGGCCCCGGGCTTTTCCTTATATTTCCGATAATAGATTCTGTTGTTCAGTATGTTGATACAAGGATACGCGCAACGGATTTCAGGGCTGAGACAACATTAACAAGGGACACCGTTCCCACCAATGTGGATGCCATTGCATTCTGGATGGTGTGGGATGCAAAGAAGGCCGTCTTAGAGGTAGAGAATTTCACAGAGGCGGTAATACTTGCATCTCAAGCTGCCCTTCGTGACTCCATTGGAAAGAATGACCTTGCCGTGCTCCTCTCTGAGCGCGAAAGGCTGGGTAAGGAAATACAGGCGATACTGGATGCAAAGACAAATCCCTGGGGCATTAGTATTCTCTCCATAGAGATAAGCGACATAATAATTCCAAAGGAACTGGAAGATGCCATGTCCAAACAGGCTCAGGCTGAGAGGGAGAGAAAGTCGAGGGTGATACTTGGTACCGCCGAGGTTGAGATTGCAGAGAAATTTGCCAAGGCCTCTGAGAGGTACAGGGACAACCCGACTGCCCTTCACCTTCGGGCAATGAACATGATATTCGAGGGGATGAAGAAGCAGGGTTCCATTATACTTCTTCCCTCGAGTGCAGTAGAAACAATGTCGATGGGTTCTGCCTTGGGGACTGTGGCTCTTGGCAAGAGCATCGAGGCTGCAAGCAAGGAACAAGTCAAAGAACAAGTCAAAGGAAAAGGCAAAGAAGAGGAAAAGGAGTAAGCAGGTATGGTTAGGGTAGTTGATGTTAAAAAGGATTATCATGTGGGAAAAACAGTTGTAAATGCACTTAGGGGTGTAACTCTCGAGGTTAAAGAGGGTGAGTTTATCTCCATTGCAGGGCCCTCAGGCTCCGGTAAGACGACACTTTTAAACTTAATCGGATGCCTCGACAAGGCAACTGAGGGTGAAATATTCATCGATGATGAGGCTGTAGCGGAAAAAAACAAAAAGGAGCTTGCACTTCTAAGAAGGAGAAAACTTGGCTTTGTCTTTCAATCCTTCAACCTGATTCCTGTGCTCACGGCATACGAGAATGTCTCTTTCTCCCTCTCCCTCCTGGGTTTGAGCGACAGGGAAATACGTGACAGGACGATGAAGATTCTGGAAGAGGTGGGCCTCGGAGGTCTTGAGAGGAGGTTTCCTGCAGAGCTTTCCGGGGGCCAGCAGCAGCGTGTTGCCATAGCAAGGGCACTGGTAAAGGAACCGGAACTTGTACTTGCAGACGAGCCTACCGCCAATCTGGATTCAAAGACCGGTAAGGATATCCTTGAACTAATGGCTGGGCTTAATGAAAAACACGAAATCACCTTCATCTTTTCCACTCACGATCCTATGGTTATGGATTTTGCAAGGCGCCTTGTACTTCTACACGATGGGCGTATTGTGGAAGAGAAAAGCAGGGAGGCTTGAATATGAAGTTTCTCCTTGCACTTGCCTGGAAAAACCTTTCCCGTCACAGAAAAAGAACGATAATAACTGCCATTGCAATAGCTACCGGTATTGCAATGTATATATGGGTGGATTCCATGCTCCTGGGCCTGGAGAAGGAATCGGAACGTAACCTCGTGTGGTATGAAACAGCCTCAGCAAAGATTATGGAAAAGGATTTCTGGAAGAATATAGATTATCTACCCCTTAAAAACTCATTCATACCCGAAAAGGACCTTATCGGGGCTGTTGAAGATTCCGGTTTTACCTGGACGCCCCGAATATCATTCCTTGTCGAGATGTATGACAGCGAGGGTTCCCTGCCCGTTAAGATGATTGGGATAGACCCCAAGAGGGATGAAAGTGTCTTCAGGTTGAAGGAGACCCTGAGCCGTGGCAAATACCTCGAGAAGGGGAAAGATGAGGTGCTCATCGGTAAAAACCTCGCACGTGACCTGCATGTCGATGTGGGTGATGTCGTTATCGTGAAAACGAGAAGCAGGCTCGGGGCCTTTCAGACAATGGACCTCTTGGTTACAGGCATTATGGACTGTCCCAACCCTCAGATAAACAATGGCGTTGCCTTTATACCGATAGATGTTGCTAACAGGGCTCTTCGGATGGAAGGAAGGGTAACGGAGATGGCACTTCACTTTCCCGAATGGAAGTCGCCCGAAAAGAAGGTGGCAGAGTTGCAAAGAAAGCTCTCTGGCATGCAAGGGACAGAAAGCCCGGGCGGAAAGAATCTTGTTGTGGAGAGCTGGAGGGAATTGGGGAAGGACTACGTTGCTATTGCAGAGGGAAAGCGCGGGGCTACGAAGATTATTCTCTTTCTCATTTTCATAATAGCGGCGGTCGGTATCTCCAACACCATGCTTATGGCACTGTACGAGAGGATGGGTGAGATAGGCATGATGCGCGCAATGGGAATGAATGACCGGGAGGTTAAGCTCTCCTTCCTCCTGGAAGCAGGGGGAATAGGCTTTATCGGCTCACTTATCGGCATAGCACTTGGAGCCGTTCTCTCCTTCTACATGGTAAACTATGGCATAGACTTTACAGGCATGATAGGTGACATGGATGTGGGCTACAGAACCTCCGGATTGATGCGGGGAGCCTGGGATTTAAAGGTGTTTGTTGTAGCCTTTGTATTCGGAATAGTTGCATCGATGCTTGTTGCCCTTGTCCCGACATCAAGGGCACTTAAAATGGAAATCACCGAGTGCCTGAGGAGTGAATTATGAAACTGAGCACCGTAGCCTTCAGGAATATAAGACGTAACAAGCGGAGGAGCATCCTCTCCGGAAGTGCAATTGCAATAGCGGTAATGTCCATGGTGATGCTTTTTGCATTGGAAGAGGGTATGATGGATGACTTTATGAGGAATGTAAAGAGCTTTGTAACAGGCTCTATTAGAATAAGAAACGCCCGGTACTCGCAGAATGAGAGGCTAAATCCCCTGCACTTGAGGATTAAGAATTACCGACAGGTAATGGATATCTGCAGTCAAAATGAAAACGTGGCTGCAATTTCTCCCAAAATAAGCTTCTATACGGCTATCTACAGGGGCGGTAACAACTACAGGGGTATTGGCATTGGCGTGGATTTTGCGAGGGCCGAGAAGTTTCAGCATTTCTCAAAGAGCCTTAAAGAGGGAAGGATCCCGAAAGAGGGAAGCAGGGAGATTCTAATTGCAGAGGGGCTTGCGGGTGAGATGAAGGTGGGAGTCGGAGACAAGATTACGCTTCTTTCGAAATCCATGTACATGGGTATGACCGGTATGACTTTTAAAGTATCCGGTATAGTACGATTTAATGTAGCCTCCTTTAACAAGAATTTCATATTTATTCCCCTTACTACGGTTCAGCGTTTCCTGAAAATGGGAGACTCGGTAACGGAGATGCAGCTTCTTGTAAAGGATGAGGGGAAGCTCGATGAGACGGTTGATGAGCTAAAGACTGCCCTTAAAGAAACTCCCGGGCTCGAGGTTAAAAGCTGGAAAAATATTGGCACCTGGTATTTTTTAAAGAGGTATGCCGATGTAGCGTATCAGTTTATTGGTCTTATATTCTTTATTCTTGCATCCACCGTAATTATGAATACAACGATGATGGTGGTGTTTGAGCGGCGAAGGGAGATAGGCACGATCGGGGCAATGGGCATGACAGGTTCCGAAATAGTATTACTCTTCTTTCTCGAGGCCTTCTTTATAAGTTTAATTGCATCGGCTGCGGGAGCGCTGGTCGGGGTTGCCCTGGTGCTACCCTTTGTAAAGACAGGATTCGATTTTTCCTCGATGCTTCAAGGAATAAGCTGGGAGATATCCGAGGTCATATATCCGGAACTAAAGCCGGGAACCGTGATAATGGTTTTCTTTTATGCGGTAGCCGTTTCGTCTTTTGCCTCGTTGATACCCTCGTGGCGGTCTTCCAGGGTGGAGCCGGCAGAGGCGCTGCGCTCAGTATAAAAATGGTGAGTTTGGAATGAATAATTTCAGGAGGTGTAAATTGAAAAAAATATTGATACTTGCCACGCTTTTAGCCTTTCTTTCAGGTGGGATACTTCCCCTCTTTTCGGAGGCTCTTTCCGGCAGAGAGATTCTAAGGCGAATGCAGCGAAATGAAATCTACGGCAGTATGCGTTCCGAGGGCTCATGGATAATAAGGGACCGCTTTGGTACGAGGGAAAAGACATTTAAGGTTTATTCCCTGGGAACTGAAAAAACACTGATAGTGTTTACAAACCCGGAGGAGGAGGGGCAGAAGATACTAAGGGTAGGTAACGAGATTTACCTCTACTTTCCCGATGCCGAAGAGGTTATTCGTATCGAGGGAAGTGCAATGAGGGATTCAGTATTAGGTTCCGATTTCTCATACGAGGACATGACGGGACAGAAGGACCTGCTCGATTCCTACGATGCAATACTGGAGGGTGAGGATACGATAGAGGGTAAATCCTGCTACAAGCTGAGACTGAAGGCAAAGAGACCCGATGTGGTCTACCCGATGGAGGAGTTATGGGTGGACAAGAAGAATTATGCCCTAAGGAGGGCCTACTACTATGCGCTCTCCGGAAGGAAGATAAAGGAACTCGATATAGGCGAGGTAAGAATGATCAAGGGAAGGGCAGTGCCTGTACACTTTGTGATGCGGGACCTTCTAAAGAAGAACTCCCAGACTGAGTTTATAATTTCAAAGATAGAGATTGATGTTCCCGTAGATGAAAAACTTTTCTCGCTGGAGGAGTTGTCCTGGTGAAAAGAATATTGCCGCTTGTTTTAATGATATTTATCTTTGGTCGGCTATTCGGAGAGGTAACTACGACGGCCTCTCTTACTGCCCTATCCGGGGTTATTGATACCGACAGTGATGTAGGAGTTGTCAGCTACCTCTACGGCTCCGTCTCCTTTAAGTCGAAGGGTAACCGCAATGTAAGGGCTAACCTTCAGATAGATGCCGATATATCTGACAGGGTGAGCCTCGATGTATCCAGGGCATTTGTAAAGGTAAGGTTTCCCCTTTTCAGGGTGACACTGGGAAAGACGAGGGTTTCCTGGGGTGAGGGCTTTTTCTTCAATGCGGGAGACGTTATTTTCGAAGGTGTTGAACTGCAATCTGACATTTCGGGAAACTCTTCCGGGGGTCTATCGGAAGGCCTAAGGCGTGAAACCGCATGGCTGGCAGATGTGTATATTCCCTTGGGTGCCTTTTCATTCCTGGAATTGACAGGCCTTCCCTTTCCGAAAGAGACGATCGAGACAGCTTCGGGGAGCCTTGCTGCCAGTTCACTGGCAATTGCCATTATGCCCCTCGATTTCGGACGAATAGCAGGGAGGCTTGTAACAAAGCTTTTAGGTGTCAAACTGGAAGGGGGAGCTCTCTATGAAAGTGATGGGGTTACCCCCTATGCAAGCATCCAGGGTCATTTCTTTCTCGACTGGAATGCATCGGCAAGGCTGCCCATTGATTTAGGCAACGGTGATTTTACGGCAGGACAACCCCTCTTTTCCGTTGGAGCCTTCGGGATGTGGAGGGCCGGAGGGAGAAGCAGGCTCTCCTTCAGGTTGGAATCGAGGCTTCTTCCGGATTCTCTGTGGGAGGAACAGGATACCGCCCTCCCGGGAAAAGACCCCGGCTATGCCCTCTTTCTCTACGGGGAGCTGTCACTTGCAAGGAGTGACTCGGTGAATTACTATCTTCGAAGTCTCGTTTCACCGATAGACAGGTCGGCACTTATTTTTACCGGCATCGACTGGAATATTTACCAGGGTTTAAACCTCATGTTCCAGGCGAGTGCCCAGGTGGGTGATTCCAACGATATATGGGGCTGGGAGAGGTTCGGTGATCTTGCCCTTCTTACCGGTTTCAGGTTTAAATATTAACGGGAATATTAACGGGAGGCTGCCATGCTATACAGTGATGTTTATAAATCCCCCATTGGTAGTATGTATCTCTTGATGAACGAGAAGGGTGAGGTTGTTGAAATTTCCTTTCACAGGAGGGATGAAAAGGCTGAGAAAAGGCCTGGACTATTTGAAGGAATAAAGAAGCAGCTTTCAGAGTACTTCGATGGAAGGAGGAAGGAATTTGACATTAAGTTCTCATTTTCTGGTACTGACTTTCAGAAGAAGGTATGGAAGGCTCTCCTTGATATTCCCTATGGCAAGACTGAGAGCTACGGAAGCATTGCCAGGAGAATAGGCCATCCAGGTGCATACAGGGCTATTGGAACGGCAGTTGGGAAAAACAGGCTGGGTATCGTTGTCCCGTGCCACAGGGTGATAAAGGGAGACGGAAGTATTGGTAACTACGGCGGCGGGGTAGATAGGAAGGAATTTCTCCTAAAACTCGAGGGCCTTAAGTTTTGAGGATGCTTCCTCCAGAATCGGCCTCCCATGGCCAAAGAGAATTGCACCTAGCTCCAGTTGCTGCAACCTTTTAACAGACTCTTTAACCCGTTCCATATCCACGGTTGCTGCCGGCAGTGAGAGCATCAGTCCGGGTTTTCCGGTAAAGGGGTTCTTGTTGAAAAGTGTATCACCGCAGATTAGAATTCTTTCCTTTTCATTGTAAAGGCATATGCTTCCGGGGGTATGGCCCGGCGTATGAATAACCTTAAAGCCGGGAGCCTCCGGAATCTCGTCTCCCTCCTTCAGAGCCTTCGTTACCTTTGCTGGTTTGTGCCCGTAGAGGATACGGTTTCCAAGCCACATCATGAGCCTCTTTGTGAATCTCTTGTATGGAAGACCAGCTTTCTGCTCTATGTAGGGTTTTTCATCTATGTGAGCTGAAACCTCTGCCCCCGTTACGGAGGCAAGCCCTGCAAGGCTTCCGGCATGGTCCATGTGCGAGTGAGTAAGCACGATTGTTTTTACTTCAGTTGGTGAAAAGCCAGCTTCCTCTATCTGCTTAACTATCTTTTGCCCGTCTTCCCTAAGCCCCGTATCAACAAGAATCAATCCCGCATCACCTTTCAGAAGATAGACATTGCACCCTGATAGTTTCTCCATCATGTAGATACCTTTTAGGATTTCTTTCATCGGTGATCCCCTTTCCAATGATTTACCGTTATAATTTTACAAGTCTGTATTTTCTTGTGCCAAGGCCTATCCTTTCACCGTGTTCAAGCTGTTTCTCAGGCGAAAGGCTGGGCCAGCTCTTTCTTCCCAGGTCCTTGCCGAATTTTTCCCTCGTTATGTCGAGTGTTGCCTGGTCTATCGCTACGGGGTCTCTGGATGCAAGGATACCTGCATCCGGTATTATCCGTTTCTGCCTGCTTCCAAGACAATCGCAATCCTTTGTCATGTCTGTCATGAAGTTCAGGAAGAGGGATTTTTCACGCTTATCCGTTATTACACCAAGGGCGTGTTCGGCAATTCTCTTTTGAAGTTCCTCCGATTGGACACCCCAGTTGTATTTTACAGCATCAAACGTACATACCGCCAGGCACTCCCCGCAACCTATGCACCTCTCTTCAATTATGAAAGCCTTCCCGTTTCTCTCGATTATCGTATCTACGGGGCACCATTTCATACAGCGCTTGCAGAAGGTACATTTATCCTCGTCGATGTACGGTTTTATGGATGAGTGTTGCCTCATCTTTCCGATTCTGCTTGAAAGGCCCATTCCGAGATTTTTAAGGCAGGCACCAAGACCCGCTTCCACGTGACCCGTTGGATGATTTATTGCCACAAGCCCCTCTGCAAGGGTGATTTCTCGTGCAATGTTTACAGACTTGTAGAGTATACCTGGAATAGGTACCTCTATCTCCGTGTTACCGGTAAGTCCATCCGCCATTATGAAGGGTGCCCCAATATTTTCATAGGTAAAACCGTGACTGAAGGCTTCTATCAAATGGTCTATGGCATTTGAACGGTTTCCCCTGTATAGTGTGGATGTTTCTGTTAAAAAGGGAACACAACCTCGTTCCTTTAGTTTGCCTACCACCTCTTTTACAAGAGAGGGAGACACATGTGTATCATTGTTCCTCTCTCCCACATGGAGCTTTATTCCCACTCTGTCACTTTTATCAAAGATTCTTAACAAGCCGCTCTCATTCAAAAGCTTTTGTAAAGCGGCTAACCTTTCCCTTTCATCGCTGTCATTTGGTAGTTCTACAAAATAAACCTTGGCTTCAGGCATACAATCACTCCCTATCATCTATCAAATTATTTAATTATTTATAGAGCCTTATCAGTTGCAGAAAGTAATAGATGCTATTGTAGACCTTTGCAATAAAGTTTTTTATGTCTTTGTCAGTGTGTGATTTTATCTCTTTCCAATTCAAAAGTAGTTCAGGATGCTCTTTCTTGTAATCTTCAAGCGCAATTTTTAACATTCTGGCCAGCTCTATAAGATTTTCCGATGCTCTGAACAGGAAGCCCTTTGCAGTATCGTTGACCTCCTTTAGGAGAAGTCGTAACTGGGTAATTGCCTGCTTGTCCCTGCTTGTCTTTACGAGAAGTGCCTTGATTTTTTTACCAAGGGCCTCTTCCTCATCCAAAGAGTTGTCAAACTCTGTGATTTCATCCGACAGTTTCAAGAGCTGATGGTAGGATTCTGAGAGCTGTTGAGATATTTTGTTTGTAGTCCATTTACCCCTGATTAGCAAAAGATCAACCAGTTCACGAACATCCTTTTTTATAAAATCCAGAAGGAAAGCTTTAAGGAAATTCAGGGGAGCTATGTATGAATAACCTCCAAGCAATCTCTTTGAGAATGTGAGGTTTGCCTTTTCGGAGTAATTCTTTAACCTTATCACTGCAGTGGAACCAAATAGCATCTGAGAAAGTTCATTTATTCTTGAGCGTCTCTTTTCATGTATTATCCTCTGTACGGTCATTTCTATCTGGCCCTTCAACTTGTTGAGGTATGATTCCACTACTTTTTCCTTGTGGAACCTTGGTTTTGGTTTGTAAAAGGGATCCTGATCGATAAGCCTTACGAGCATTTCCAGAACATGACTCTTCTGTAATTGTTTTGTTGTCTGCAGGAGTTTTTTCCAGTTGACATCGGAAATGATTTCAATATTTCTGTAACCGTTCAGCATGCCTATTATTTTCGGCCAGTCTGCTGTGGGATCGATTGCGGGAAGAATCTCCAGGAAATCCTTGAGATCGTCTGAAACGTATTCTGCATCTATTTCCTCGAAATGTGGTTTATACACGAAATCGTTTTCCGGTAGAGTGGAATCGAATTTTTTCAGCAGAAAATAAAAATCGAAGTGTATCAAATCGAGAAGGATTGCGAGGTTGTTGTACAGCGCATTTATCTCGTGTATCTTTTCAGTCTCAAAGTAGGAGAAGAATGTTTTCAACTCATCTTTTACATTTTCCAGGAGTTGTTTTGTATTGGGATTTTCCTCCATTCTCTTTCTAAGGGCATTTTCCGAGAGATTTTCTCTGATTGAAATCTGCTCATCTGTCAGTGACATTTCAACGATCAGGGCTTTCAGGGACTGTGATTGTTCTGAAGTTCTTACTAGCAGCTGAGCGGGACCAAGTATCCTGTAATATTCATAGAATAACTTAGCCAGAGGAGGCAGCACAGTTCTCTTTTTTGCATTGTAAAATTTAACCCTCTGTTTCTTTAGATTCTTTTCTATCTGTTTGAGCAGCTTCTTTTTCTCTCTTTCAGGATCATTGGCGCCTGTAAAGAGATCTAGTATCCGTTTGAATAGACTATCTTTCTTGTTTTTTCCTCTTTCTTCGGATGAGGGATTTTCGGGGTTCACGCTGTTATGTTATGAAAAAGGTGCTGCATTGTCAATGAATGATTTTTATTGTTTAATTGTAACATGAGAATTGCATTTTTCAGGATTAATAATATAAAACAAATCGAGATCATTGATAGCGAATTGATATCAAAAATCTTTGAGAAGATAGATGAGATTGTGGGAGAGAGTGATGTTCCTGTTCACATGAAGAGAATGGAGGATTGTCTGATATTTTCCTCGGATTCCCTGGCAATCCCCTTTCTTAAAACAATTTTCAGAATCGGACTGCTCCTTGCCTCCGAAGAAGAGCTATTCGGTTTCAAGGCAGTTGTTACCGAGACGAGTGGAGAGACACTTGATGCTGAAAGAGAAAGAATCTGTAATCGGGTTGGTAAACTGGAGGAAGATAACCGATTCTATCTTTGTGAAGCTTTCTACAATGAGTTCCTAAAGAAGGGTTCTCACGGGGATTTCTTTGAAGGTCTTGTTACTACCGATGGGGAGAGATTCATTGTTTTAAATGTGGAAAAAGCCATTAATGTTCCTATCGAAGAGAATACTGAAAACAAAGAAGGAGTAACAGTCGATATTGAACTGAAAAGTTTAGTGCGGGAAGAAGACGTAGAGAAGATACTGGATGGAATCTCACCAAGATTGAACAATCCTGAAAATGATCAGATAGTCTATGTTTTTGGCTACAGGGGGGTAGGTAAAACAACCACCCTTGTGAAGGCATTGGGAAAGATTCTTGGGGAACGGAGGAAGGATTCATTTCTATATTTTTCTGCAATGCTAAAAGGTTCCTCCCCTCTTCATCCTTTTTTGAAGGGTATAAAAGAGGATTACCTTGACGGAATAACCAGGTATCTCAATTCGATTGAGGAGAAAATCTGGGAAGATAAAAGCATACTTTTAACAATCCCCTACGAGCATACGGTAGATATCGTGCCAGATCGCTTTCTTGAAGATTATATGACAGTATTCAATCTCTACATCCTTGCGTTCATAAGAAGGATGCAGGATGATAATCTCCCCGCTTTTGTTGTCTTCGATGACATAGAACTTTATCACCCTCTTACACGAAGGCACATAAGAACCATCATTAGGGATTTCCTTTGCTATGACAGTTTTATCCCTCTACTTGTTTCATCGGATAAGGAACTACTGGGAGATTTTGAAGAGTTCAATATAAAAAAAATATACATACATCCCCTAAGTTGGAAATTCATCGAGAGAGTAGCGGAGGAAATGGATGTAAAAGAAAAACTCTCTGAGAAACGCCTTAAGAGAATCAGAAGGATGACGGGAGGAAGAATTCCTCAGACTGTAATGTGTCTGGATTATATCGGAAAGAGCAATGATGTGGATATAAACCGAAGGGAAAAGTGTTTCAGGTATCTTGTGGAAAACCTCGATGAAGATTCTGTGACTGTTCTTTATCTTCTCGAGAACTCAAAGGTACTGTTGAATTACGATAGTCAAATATCGTATCTTCGTCGACTTGGCTACGAGAATAAACAACTTGAGAAAATAATTATCCTTCTTCGAAGAGGTTTGCTTCTTTCTGTAGGTGAATCAGCGGGATTGTCGGTGGCTGGTATAAGGAAGTACCTGGAAGAGAGACTGGCAGAGAGAACCCGGCCACTTCTCGAGGATTTTTCAAGGTATATGATAGAACTCTATGAAAATGGTGAATACTCCAATTACATCCTTCTGTTCTATTACCTTTCTAAGACCCGCAAGACAGAGACGGTGAGAGAATTATTCCGTAAAATCATTGAAAGAAAGCTCAGGGAGAGAGACTTTACAGGATGTGAGGTATTTCTTCAGGAGAAATTTATAAAACTTTTAAAATGGGAAACGAGGAAGGAGAAAGCAATAAGAGAACTCTTCAAGTTGAAACTTGCATTCCTGAGGAATGATTTCAAGAGTGCAGAAACCCATTTGGAACAGCTCGAAGAAAGGAAGAATGATCTTGAAGAGAGGGATATTGCAGAGTTCAACCTTATCCGATCCTTTCTAAAGATATCCGCAGGAAGGCCGGAAGAGGCGTTGAAGTGCGGCAAGGAGGCTCTCTTTTATGCCGAAGAAACCGGTAATCCGTGCAATGAAGCAAGGGCACATGAGTCTCTTGGCCTGAATATGCTTGCCAGAGGCAGATTGGATGATGCAATGGATTATTTTTCAATGGCAGGAAATGTAAGCTCAGGATACTGTCATCTTACAAAACTTGAAGCTCTTGCCTTTCATTCTGTTACCAATTTTCTGCAGGGAGATCTGGCTCTTTCTTTCACATATGTGGAGAGGGGGATGAAAGAGGCTGATAACAGTTTTTCCCGGGAGTGGGGGCTGTTCCTGCGTTTTCTCAAAGGGAGAATCTATTTTGAACTCGGAGAATACGGAGAAGCAGCAAGAATGTTTGAGGTTTCGCTTGCCTTTGATTCGATTTACAGGATGAAAGGCGCAAGACATGTTCTCTATGCTTGGCTTTCCAGGTGTTTCACCTACATGAGGAATCCCGTAACAGCCATGATGATACTGGAACCGCTGGAAGAGAGTCCCTTGAAAAAAATCTTTCTTTCGGAGGTTTACCTCTTTGCAATACAGTACGAAAAGGCATATGATTCTCTTGAGCTGTTTGAAGAGTACCTCTATTCTGATTTCGAGAAAAAAAGAAAAGTCTATATCCCCGGTCTGAGAGTATACTGGGGGGATGGTTTTGAATCTGTGGAGGGAAAGACCTATGAGCTTGCGGAGAGATGTAAAATTTACTATGCTGCATCGTTGCGTGCATATACGGGATTTCTGTTGGGTCATAGAGACCGTTCTCTTTCCCTGCACGGAGAACTGATCAGGAACAGAAAACATCCCTCTTTCAATCCTTACCTGCACATACTTTACTTTCTCTACTCGGAATCACTTGCTTCTCACGGGCAGAGCGAGGTCAGTGATAAGTTTACCATCTTAAACAGAGCATGGAAGATGCTTCAGGAGAGGTCAAACAGGATTGGTGATGCCAAGATGAGAAGGAAATATATGGAAAATAATTACTGGAACAACAGGCTCTACGAAGCGGCACTTACCAACAGGTTGATTTGAACCCATCTATCGGATATTATTTTAAAAGATTAAGTAGCTTTACGAAATTATATATTAGAGACCTTGAAAATTAATGGAATATATATATTAATTAAATATGATGAAAACGGGTAGAATGAGATCTATAAAAACGAGGATCACTCTGGTTCTCGTTCTGTTACCATTGATATCTTTAGGAATCGTAGGTGGAATTGCCATCTATGAGAATCAAAATGCACTGCTATCACAGGCACAGAGCAACCTAAAACAATTGATCTACGAGAAATCCATAGGGTATGACCACATCTTTCAGCGTATAACGCAGGAAGCGCTGTCCACCGGAAATTTTGTAAAGCTTGTATATTCGTATCCCGTACCGAAGAACAACCTCGGGACGAAGATGCTCTTTCCATGGACGGGGAATGGGTACGGAAGTAAAGAATTTATCGATAGAAACGGTGATGAGATACTGAAACTGCAGCGCGTGGGGCTTTTTCTTAAATCGATTGTAGATAACAATCAGTACATAACACTTGGTTATATGGGCAGTGAGAGTGGAATTACTGTTTTCAGTGACGAAGGGGTGGTGAAGACAATAGAAGAAATAGAGGGATTCGATGCAAGAAAGCGGCCATGGTATCTCGAGGCAAAAAAACTAAAGAGAACCATATGGACCAATCCTTACGTGGATGCAAATACAAAGAAAATGACAATCACATGTGCAACACCGATTTTCGACGTTAATCACGACTTCTTGGGGGTTGTGGGCTTTGATGTACTGTTGGATACCATAAGGCATGACATCATCTCCATGCGAATCGGCTATAAGGGTCTTACGTTCATGGTTGACAAGCAGGGAAATGTCGTTGTTCCGCCCGGAGTAGATGAAAAAGATTACCGCTGGAAGAGAATTTTCGGGCATGACAACTATCTCAGAACCAAGAATAATGCCTTCAATCATATTGTCTCTGAGATGGTTAATGGAAAGTCCGGTATTGGAATGTTCAAGGATAGCAGACAAAAGACCTATTTCCTCTCGTATGCCCCTATAATTACTATAATGTCCGGTGTCGGTATTATCGTTCCGAGAGAGCAAATTGTGGAACCGGTGCAGGAAAGCGGGAAATTGATAATTGTCGCTCTCACTTTGATAATCATCATAGCACTTATTCTCGGTATGATCTTGAGCAACCAGATTACCAGACCTCTGGAGGAGCTTACCGTAGCCGTGGACAAGGTGAGCAGAGGACTTACCGATATAGAAAGAATCGAGGTGAAGCGACAGGATGAGATCGGCACACTTGCCAGGTCTTTCAACAGGTTGATGGAGACTGTATCTGTCCTTCTCAAGGAGAAAGAGTAGCAAATGCTCTTTACTACTGTTCTTCCGAAATTATTTGTGGAACTCTTTCTGCTCTTTCTCTACATTATTGCAAGGAAAACGAGGAAGGAGAGGGTTTTAACATTCTTTCTCTATATCATTCTTCTCCTCGTATCCCGCGATATCCTCTTTGCAATTTTTAAAATCCCCCTGATCTTTTCATTTTCAGATTTTCTCGTGATATTGATATATCTTTTCTGGATAAGGAATTATACGGGAAGAAGGAGAGGGGATTTCATTTTTATAATATTCAACCTTGCTATTTTTACTTTTGGATTTCTTGACTCTTTTCTCTCTATTCTAAACCTGGGACAGTATGTATTCAACCTGGTTATCATTGCTGACATCATCTACATGTCACTTGTCCTTGGCCTGGTTTCGGAGTATAACACCGAAGATTTCGAGATGATTGCATCAACCCGCTATGTTCTTATTACAGCTTTTTCTATTTTCAATGTAATAGCTCTTCTATACGGGTATGACAACGAAGCGATTCAGTCTATTATCGTACCCCTATTCTATTTTACCCATGCATATATTCTCTACCGTTATATTCGGTTCTTCGATTTGCAGAGAGAGGAAACTATCAATTTTCTTCAATCTAACCTTGAATCCATGTTCGATTTCATGAAAAATTTTGGAAATGCCATAACAAATAGGATAGATCTCGATACGGTGCTGGAACTGATCGTTACCTCTGCTGTTAAGAATATAGGCGCAGATGCAGGAACCATACTGATGGTTGACGAGTTCGAAGACAGGCTGAATGTGAAGGCTACATACGGACTTTTCCCGCCGCTTTACAATGTACCCGAGGTTGTAAAGGTAAAGGCAAGCAGCTTGAAGCGGCATTTTCGGGAGACTCCAATTCCCCTTGGAGAGACCCTCCTGGGGAAAGTGGCAGGGAGCGGTGAACCTGTTTTTATAAGAAACACGAGTGGGGTAGAAGAACTAAAGAACAATACCAGGAATGATATCCTGTTCGTCAGTTCGATAATTATTGTCCCGCTTTTAGTCTCGGGGCGTATCCTGGGAGTTCTCTCTACGGTAAAGAGGATAGAGAATCAATTTTTCAGCGAGAGGGATTTGGAACACTTGAAAACTTTCGCAGATGCGGCTTCTGTTACCATCGACAATCTCTACACATACATGGAGGTCCTGGAGAAGCGTGAGATAGAGAAGGAGGTGGATACTGCAGCGGAAATACAGAAGAAGCTTTTACCATCCGGATTCCCGGAAATCCCACAAATCTCACTGGCAGCACTCAATCAGCCTGCCAAGGGTGTAAGCGGAGACTACTATGACATTTTTAAGCTCAACGACAATGAGGTAGGGCTCTTTATATGCGATGTTGCCGGAAAGGGGGTACCGGCCGCACTTGTTATGGTGATGATAAGAACGATACTCCGTCTTATCGTCGCATCCCACCAGGAACCTTCTACAATAGTAACATGGATCAACAGAGGTATAACGGGAAGCATAAGCATCGACCATTTTGCCACTCTCTCTTTCCTTACTTACAACAGAAAGAATCACGAGGTGGTGTATTCCAATGCAGCCCATATGCCTCTCTTGGTATTCAAAAAGAATGAAGAGAAATTCGTCCAGGTGGATACACCGGGATTGCCCATTGGTGTTGACAAGAATACCATTTATTCGCAGAAGCGCTTCATGCTGGAAGAAGGTGATTTCATTATCATGTATACAGACGGTATCGTAGAGACTATGGATGAAATGGGAAACCAGTTTACACTTAATGCTCTTTTAGATGTGATAAAGAAGAACAGTTCTTTCGGTGCTTCCGAAGTGGTTAAGAAGATAAGAGATGAACTTTCTGATTTTTCAAAGAGGGCAAAGCAGCACGATGATCAAACCCTGCTGCTGATGAAGGTAGAATAACGAGGAGGGGAAGGTTATACAGATATGGAAATAAAGATCAGGCGGTATGAATCAATTTACATTGTTGACATATACGGTGACATGGATATGTACAACGCCAATGACGTAAAGAACCTGATAAATACAATGATAAAGAAGGATATACGCTATTACATAATCAATCTGGACAATGTGGATTACATCGACAGCAGCGGGATAGGGGCTTTGATATATGTCCATTCGGAGCTGAAAAAGAGGAACATGGCACTGAGAATAGTGAATGTAAAGGGTTCGGTTAAGAAGGTGATAGAGCTTACCAAACTTATCGGATTTTTTCAGATTGCTCCCACGGTGAAGGATGGAATAGCGGAATTATCAAGGATGAATAGGAGTTAGTGAAGATGGCAGAAGAGAAATCGGAAATCAAAGAGATAAGAGTGGATGAGGCTAGTCCCCTTTTTGACAAGAAGGGGATGTTTCACAAGAGGTTCAAGAGTGACTTTCGCCAGATAAGATACTTCACTCTGTTGATAGTTCAAAAAGCACCGCCGGAGATAAAGGAGATAAACCTTTTAGAACAACAGATAAGCGAGATTATAAAGAATGCAGTAAAGCATGGAAATCACAATGATCCGAAAAAACATGTGGATGTGTGGTACTCCTTTAGTGAGACACACGCAAGGCTTATCGTTCAGGATGAGGGGGAGGGATTCAAGAGGCTGGAAGAGTGGAACGAATTCAACAAAAAGAGAAACGAATGTTTCAAGAATCAGAACTTCGAGGAAATGGCGAAGTATGTCTCCTTTTTAACGGAAGACAGCGATGAGAATGACAGTGGGAATGCGCTTTTTGCAGCCGTTGAATACTGGAACGGAGGAATCGTTTTCAATAAAAAGAAGAATTGTGTGGCAGTAGCTAAATACTTCCCGGTAAAGAGACGTGGTTTGAAGTTAGAATAGCTTACTATTCACCCGAAGGAATATCTGGTATTGTAACTTGATGACGAACATGAAATCTTCTCTTGCAATAGAACTTCCCGTGAAGATAATACTCAACGAGGACGGAATAGATTGGTTCATAAAGCATGGCAAAACGCCCAGACGTATAAACCTTGCTGACAGAACTACAGACTATGGTATTGCCCTTGACAGGGTAACCCCTTCCCTGCTAAAGAGCATGATAACTCTTGATTACGTATCCAAGATAGAGATAGCCAGGGTTGAGTTTTCTTCGAAACGAAAAGAGATTCTCAGACTTTCAGAGATAATAACGGACAATATACTTTTCAAGAAGTTTGACAACGAGGTTTTCGATGCATTCATCTCTTCAGACCTGATAAAGAGATGGAATCGTAGTAATCCTTCCAAGATTATCGACAGGAATACGAGGTTCAACAAATTCTATATTCAGAGCATGATGAATGAAAACAGAGCTATCATAGAGGGTATAGTGAATGAGATCACCTATCCGATGAAGCAGGCAATCATGAAAACACAAAGACTTGAAGATGGGGAGAAGAAGGGACAGATTGCCTATGTGGAACAGTATATTGGAAGTGTCAGAGACCCTGTTTGGGTTTTGCTCTCGCAGTTTCGGGACAGGGTAGGATTCTCGGAGATAATAATTGCGATAAGAGGGATACTCTCCAAATATATGGGCAAAGCTAAAATCGTAGAGTACATAGGGCTGATAGTCGTCGAACTTGCAACCAATGCAGAGAACGTACGAATTGAAGAAACAGCGAGAATTATGTACCCGAAGACAGATAACTTGAGACAGCTCATTTTCAGCAAGAAAGTGAGGAACGAGATTTATAATAAGCTTAAGAGTGAAGAGGATTATCTATATTTAACCTGGAAATTGGGTGGCAAGAGTACCTCAATAGGTACTGAAAATCGGCTTCAGATTATCCTTTTCAATCAGGAGTACGACTATTCGAGGATAAAGAAAGAGATAGAGAATAAATCAGATATCGATTTAAAGGAAAAGAGCCTGCATGATTTCTACAACGAACTTCCGGAGCAGAAAAAGGATATAGAGCTTGGTCTCTATTACCTATCATACCTTCATGAAGAATGCAAAAAACAGAATATAAGATTCGAATCTTACGTCGGTCAGTCCTCACGGAACGATCTTACAGTGATAACCCTTGACCTTCAGTTTTAATTTTCGTCTGCTTTTTCTCTGGTCGTTGGAAGAGTTATAAGAGCGCTGCCAGCGCGAAACTTGCAGGAATCGTCACCAGAGAAAGTATGGTTGAAAGGAATACCATGGAGCCAGGATGCTCCGATTTGACATCGTAGCGCATTGGCAAAACGAAGGAGAATACGGCAGATGGAAGTGACGAAGCTACTATGACCACTGTTTTCAGAATTCCGTCGATATTTAAGATGAGGGTTGCAAGGTATCCTGCAAGGAAACCGAATACGAATCTTAAGAGAATGCTGCTCACTATATGCCTGTCGAATATGAGCCTTCTGTTGCTTAGGGAAGAGCCCAGGGCAAAGGCTGCCAGTGAGGGTGCGGGATTGCCGGCAAAGTCCATGATATTGATAATACTCCTGGGAATGTTCATGCCAGAGTATCTTGCCGCAAAACCGAGCAGTATCGCCCAGAGGAGTGGTGAGAGAAGCATTTCTCTCAGTCCCTTCCAGGAGAAACCTCCTGAAACAATAAGAATGCCAAGGGTGAAAATGAAGAAGGTCTGAATCTGGTCGTAGATAACTATCATGTTCATCGGAAGGATTCCACCCCAGAGATTCATCAGGGGAATTCCCAGGAAACCTGAGTTCATGAAGATGACAGGTGGAATGAAGGAACGGCTGTCAGTATCAAAGATTTTTGCGTAGAGGTAGGATAGGGCAAGGAGGGTCAGTATGACGAAAATAGTTGCCCCGAGTATCGAAGCAACCTTTCCCGATTCGAGTCTGGCTGAATAGAGCGAGTTGAATACAAGAATTGGCATGAAAAAGTCCGTAACTATTCTTACGAGTGTATCTTCCGATAGATTGAATGCCCTGGAGAGAAAGAAACCTCCCCCAATCACCACGAAGAGTGGAAAGAGGGTGTTAAGTGTTCCGCCTAACATGTCAGTCATAGTGGGAGTGATTCTATGCAAAATGATTGGTAATTTCAATATGATCATTTATGATATATCAAAATTGATACTTTCTGATATGGAACATTGTTGTAAGCTGCCAAGTGTGATAATTATAAATTATATATTTATTGCCATTATAAACAAATATTGATTGGTTCTCGATTGTAGAGACAATGGCATGGTTGTTGCTTACTCGTCTTTAGGAGGTAAAAAAATGAAAAGATTTGTATTACTGTTGGTAACTGTTCTCATTGTAACTCTGGGGAGTCTCTCTGCAGAAGAGAGAGGCGCATTTGGTGGTTTCGGTTATTCCGGTGCCGTAGTCCTGTGGCACAGTGACATGTCAGGGCTGAACAGTGCATTGCAATCGGCCGGATATCAACCTCTCAGTCAGTTCGATTATGCATACGGAGGTGGCGGAGGTGCAATAATAAATAATTTTTACATCGGCGGATGGGGATATGGCGATGTCATAAAACTTCAGTCGGATAACAGTACTAATTCCAACTACGTAAAGAAAACATACGGAGGCGGAGGTTTTGATTTCGGGTACCTGCTGCTTGGAAATGACAGGCTCATTGTTATCCCAACTGCCGGTTTTCAATGGGGTGGCAACATTGTCGAAATCTATAATGCAACACCGACAAGCACAACATTTTCCGGTCTGCTGGCAAACCCGGGGAACATGACAACAGTCGAGTCGAATGACTATTCTTTGTCCCTTTCGTTACAAACGGGTATAATGTTTGGTCAGGTAGGGATCTATACGAGGATTGGCTACCTCTTTACACCGGTTGAAACATGGGAGATATCCGGCTATTCGGGAAACCTTACAGGTGCACCTTCAACCGGAATCCATTCGGTATTTGTATCGGCAGGAGTAGTATTTGGTGGAAGAGAGAAAAGTATGCACTACCGCATGGATGAAAGAAAAGAATAATAATTGGAGATGGAGAGCATTCGCTCTCCATCTTCTCGAATTGTTTAGAGGTGAATTTGTAAAATGATAAAGCAGATCGTTTCTGCACTTACTCGTTCCCTCAATATAATTTTTGCAGTTATTGGTCTTGCAAGTATTTCTCCCGATGTAACCGTTGATAATATTGTGGTAGAGAACAAGAATAATGTTGTTTTCGTGGTTTTCGATACAGAATCCATGTTAAACGAATCTATTATGCAGATAGTAGATTCGGGTGTTGCCGTGGATTTTACGTATTTCGTGATTACAAGGAAGAATGGTAAACTGGTCTTCAGCAGAGATTACATCGATCATGTGTACCTAAAGAATGGCCTTTATCATGTAAACAGTATTTCCGTGGATAGCAAGGATAAACTAAAGAATCTCGTCAATCATCACAGGTTTATAATTCTGGATGGTTATGAAGATGGTTCGGAAAGCAGAAATAGCAATAAAGATAGATATATTACAATTATAAGAATAGGCTTAAGCAGCCCTGAAACACCGGAGATTGTGAAGTTATGGGGAAACAAACCAAGGATCGAGCTGGAATTCAGATAGATTTCAAAAAAGGGATATTGAGCGAATGAGGGGTAGATTTACAGTAGTATTGATTATCACCATGTTTTTTATTCTCGTTTTCTCCATATTGATCACCTACAATACCGTAAGTACGGGCGAGAAGATGCTCGACTCTTCACTGTTTTCAAAGATAATTCCCCTTTTAGAATCGAATCCCGAGGCATTGAAGGAAATAGAGCTGTACAGGGCCTTCTCTGCAAACAGGGCTATAGACATCACAAGAAGAAGCCTTTATCTCTACTCCGTTGTAATTGTGTTCATGACTCTGATTTTTCTGATGTTTACCTTTCAGGTTACGAAACCACTTTTAAGATTAACGGAGACTATGAAGAGGCTAAACAGGATGGATAAGATTTCCCCTGGAAACGTAAACACGGTTTTGAAGGAGAGAGGTGCACTGGAAGTACGCCTGCTGACACGTTCTTTCAACGAAATGCTTGAGAACCTTAAGGGGTACGAGGCTATAATAGGTGACAGGGGAAGGTACCTGGGTTGGCGTGAGATTTCACGTGTGATAGTACATGAGCTCAACAACCTTATTTCACCTGTAGAGACATATTCCGGCTATCTCTATGAAAGGCTTGCCCCGGAAATGAAGGAGGAAAGGGAGACCCTTTATTTCATCCTGCTGAAATTGGAAGAAATGAAACATATCTTGATGTCACTAAAGGATATCTCGCATTTACCCGAGCCTTCCGAATCTTTCTTCAGACTCGAAGAGTTGTTTGGGGAGATATCATATGACTACCCGGGTATCAGGCTCGAACATGGAGGAAAGGGAATAGAGGTGCTGGCAGATCGTTTTCTCTTTTCGCAGATTATACGGAACCTGGTAAAGAATGCCACCGAATCAGGGGAGGATGGTGAACCGGTAGAGGTAACCCTCTCTGCAGAGGAGAGGAAGGGGGCACTCGATATCATTGTTAGTGATAACGGGAGAGGAATAGATGAGGAGGTTCTGGAGAAGGTTTTTCAACCTGGTTTTTCAACGAAAGAGGGAAACCTGGGAATAGGTCTTTCCGTTGTAAAGATTCTTGCAGAGGCAATGGGTTTGGCCGTTTCGGTTGAAAGCATAAAAGGAAGGGGAAGCAGCTTTAAGGTAACGATTCCGGCAGAGAGGTACAGGAATGAGAATACTGGTAGTCGATGACAGCGATGATATTATCAGGAGTTTTAGGAAGGTATTGGACTCCTACACCATTGTAGGTGCAAAGAGTATGCGCCAGGCAAAGGAGGCATTTGAAAGGTTTGAAGACATATACATAGCGATAATCGATGTAAGGCTGGGAGAGGAGAATGGTCTCGATGTTCTTGACCACATAAAGAGGAAGTATCCCCTTACCGAATGTATCATGATTTCAGGGTACTCGACGGTGGATAAAGCGGTGAAGGCGATAAAAAAGGGGGCTTTCGACTTCCTGGAAAAGCCCATATCCTTTCAGAAGCTCGTTGTTGCTGTAAAAAATGCTCTTGAACACAGGAACTACTCGAAAATAATCGAGGATATGAGGGACAGTTACAGGCTGGTGGGAAAATCACCCTTTTTGAAAGATCTCGAGAGCATGATAGAAAAAGCTGCTTCCACGGATTTTCCGGTATTGATTACCGGTGAGAGCGGAACGGGAAAGGAGCATGTTGCACATTTGATTCACCTGAAGAGCAGGCATTCCTACAATGAGATGGTAACTGTGAATTGTGCCTCCATACCGGAGAATCTCCTGGAGAGTGAGCTCTTCGGCCACGTAAAGGGAGCATTTACCGATGCACTGCGGGAAAGGGTCGGTTACATAGAACGTGCCAATGATAGTACGCTCTTCCTCGATGAGATTGGCGAGATGCCACTTTCCCAGCAGGTGAAACTGTTGAGAGTCCTTGAAAACGGCGAGTTTTCCAGGGTAGGTGACGAAAAAATGAGGAGATCGGATTTCAGATTGATATCTGCCACCAATAGAAACCTCGAGGAATCAATAGAGAGGGGCAGTTTCAGAGAGGATCTCTACTACCGGATCAGTGCAATACGAATCGATGTAAAGCCTCTAAGAGAGAGGAGGGAAGACATACCGATTCTTGCCAGGTATTTCTTGAAAAAGCTTAACCTCGAAGGTGGGATGGGAGAGAAATCCTTTTCCGAAGCTGCACTTGAATACATACGGAAGCTACACTTCAGGGGCAATGTGAGGGAGCTAAAGAACCTGGTGAGCCGTCTCTACGTACTGGCAGAGGGCGAGGTCATAACGGAAAGGGAAGTCTCTGCCATTTATACAACTGAGTCGAGGGGCGTTAAGGATCAATACGGGGAATCCATCTTTCGAAAAACAATGAAGTACGGTGATGCAAAGAGGGAGCTTGAAAGGCGATACATAATCGAACAGTTGGAACTGCACGGGGGAAATATCTCCAGAACTGCCATTGCCCTGGGAATGCTTCCCAATAATCTGGTGAGGAAGATGAAGAACCTGGCCATCGAAACGTAGTCTCGTGCCGGATTTGAGGTTGAGATTCCGGTTGACATGAAGGAGAATGCAGTTTACCTTCTAACCGGAGGTCTTGTTATGCATGATGTTGGTAAATTGACAAGGGAAGAGAGGGTGTTTCTCGCAGGATGTATAAGGGCTGTAACGATGGCCGATGGTACTATAGATGAAGGAGAGCTGGATGACATCGACAGCATACTGGAGAAGCTCAAATTCAGGGACTACGAGGAATGTCTTGTCGATTTCGAAGAGAATATAAAGGATGAGGAATCCTTTTATGAATATGCAAGGAGAATAAAGAGCAGGGAAGCGAGGGATATTATTCTGGAGACTATATATGAACTATCTCTCCAGAATGGTATGCCTGAGGAATCGGAGGAGAATATTTTCAACCGTTTAAACAGAATCTGGCAGGAAAAATAGGAGAATACACTCCCCCTCATAGCCGGAAGAATGATTTTAGACTTTCGGCCATTTCCTTTACAGTTGCTTGATCACTCGTCGAATAGATAACCTCTCTTTTTTCAGAATCACTTCTTTGAAAAAAGAGAAAGAGCTGGTAAAATTTGTACCTGGCAATTCCACCCGGTTGAATATCTTCTACTTCGATACTTTTGAGCTCATCATAGGAGTAACTTCTCCCCAAGAGTGAGAAGAGCATGAAGTTGTGTTGAATTGTTATCCTGCCCCCTTTAGCCTTCAGTTCCCACCTGTGCAGCGACATGAGCGCGGAGGAAACGAGAAGGATGATTATCACCAGTGTACCGGTAAGTCTCTGTCCCCTGAAATCATCGGGGAACGAGATGTTTGTTATGACGGCAATAAGGAGGATGATGAAGAGGATGAAGAAGGAGATGTTCTTGTAGATCCCAGTCTTGATGGTAAGCAGATCTCCCTCTATTTTGAGCTTTTTCAGTGGTCCCTGGTGTATCATTTCGGCGGATTATGGCATGCAAGGAGATGTCCCGGAGAGATCTCCTTGAGCTCTGGAATTACGGTACTGCAGATTTCTGTTGCATATGGGCATCTTGGATGGAAGGTGCACCCGGAGGGTGGATTTACGGGACTCGGTACATCACCTTCCAGAATAATCTGCTCCTGCTTGTAATCGGGATCCGCTACGGGAACGGCTGAGAGGAGAGATATGGTGTATGGATGCCTCGGTGAGGCATAGAGTTCCTTGCTCTCGGCAAGCTCGCATATTCTTCCCAGGTACATCACTGCCACCCTGTCGGAGATGTACTGAACGACACTCAAATCGTGAGCAATAAAGATGTAGGTGAGGTCGAAATCTTCCTGAAGCTCTATAAGAAGGTTAAGGACCTGTGCCTGTATCGAAACATCCAGGGCCGATACGGGCTCGTCACAGATAATCAGCGAGGGGTTCAATGCCAGAGCCCTGGCTATTCCGATTCGCTGTCTCTGCCCGCCGGAAAACTCATGGGGGTATCTTTCTGCAGAGCGAGAGGGAAGCCCAACCTTGTGAATCAGTTCCCTGATCCAGTCATCCAGTTCTTTTCCCCGGTACAACTTGAATTCCCTGGGACCTTCACCTATTATCTCTTTTACGAGCATTCGAGGATTCAACGAGGCCCATGGATCCTGAAAGACAACCTGCATTTTTCTCCTGTGCTGCTTAAGGATATCTCTCGGCATGGAGAATATGTCTGTTTTTCTTGCAATTTCCTCTGCCTCTCGCTTGAGTTTCTTTAGTTGTGATTTGAGGTGCGAAGCTTCACCCTTTTTCCCCTGGCTGGTTAGCTCTTTTATTTCCCCTGATATCTTGTCTGCCTTTTCATCCAGTTCCAGTACCTTTGCCATGACATTTTCATCGGGGTCGAGAAAAACCCTCCCGTGATCCGGTTCATAGAGCCTTAGAATGGTTCTGCCCGTGGTTGTCTTGCCGCAACCGGACTCTCCCACGAGCCCCAGTGTTTCGCCCTTTATGAGGTCAAAGGAAATGGAATCGACTGCCTTTAGTATCAGTTTTTTGTTGGAGAAGGTACTTGCCTTCACGGGAAACGTCTTTGTAAGTTTATGCACCTTCAAGAGTAGCTTGCTGGTTTCAGGCATCTTTTACCCCCTGTGGTTCCCTATTGGCACTCTCCGCAATCTCGTCCGAATAAAGAAAACATCGTATGGAATGATTCTTCTCTATATCGACGATGGACGGTTCGCCCTCGAAACATTTATCCATTGCTTTTGAGCACCTCGGGGCGAATCTGCAACCACTGGGGAAGTTCCGGGGGTCCGGAAGTGTGCCGGGTATGATATTCAGAAGATTCTTGGAACCATCCGGGTTGTACTTGGTAGATCCCAGTTTGGGGACCGAATTCAGCAGTCCGATGGTGTATGGATGAAGTGGTTTCTTGAATATGTCACGTACCGGGGCGGATTCCACTATTACTCCGGCATACATTACGATTACCCTGTCGGCAAAGCTCGCTATGACTGCCAGGTCGTGTGTGATGAATATTATGGAAGATTTGGTCTTTTCTTTCAGGCTGCGCATCAGCCTTAGTATCTGAGCCTGGATTGTCACATCGAGTGCCGTGGTAGGTTCGTCTGCTATGAGGATAGATGGCTCACAGGCCAGGGCCATTGCTATCATAGCTCTCTGCCTTAAGCCCCCGCTCAACTGGAAGGGATATTCACTAACGCGCTCCTCGGCATCCGGCATTCCCACGAGGTCGAGAAGTCTTTTGCTCTCCTCTATTGCTTCCTCCTGGCTCATCCCCCTGTGAACAACGAGAGATTCTGCTATCTGGTATCCGATTGTGTAAACAGGGTTCAGGGAAGTCATAGGTTCCTGGAATATCATGGAAATCCTGTCTCCTCGTATCTCCCTTATCCGTTCATCGGAAACCTTTAAGAGGTCTTCACCCTCTAGTAGGATTTGTCCGTCTTCGATCTTTCCGGGAGGCGTGGGAACGAGCCTCATAATGGAGAGGGACATTACCGATTTGCCGCAGCCCGATTCTCCTACCACACCAAGTGTTTCATTGGGAAACAGATGAAAATCCACCCCGTCTACGGCTCTTACGATATGGTCGTGCATGTGAAAGTAGGTTTTTAGGTTTTTCACCTCAAGAAGGTATTTCATTTCATTTTCCTCATCATCTTTTTCACTGATGCCTGCTGTGCGGATCCACGGCATCCCTTATTCCGTCACCGAAAAAGTTCCAGGCCATTATGGCAAAGAATATGAAGAATCCGGGTATCAATATCCATGGGAAATCCTTGATTATTCTCGTATTTCTTGCCACCGACAGCATAAGACCCCAGCTTGATTGCGGATCGGTTATTCCGAGTCCCAGGAGGCTCAAGGCGGATTCTCCCAGTATGTATCGCGGAATGCTTATCGTAGCCTGTATTATTACGTATGAAACTGTATTTGCAAGTATGTGCCTTACTATTATTTTTAGATGCGATAGCCCCATGGCCTTTGCTGCCAGGACAAACTCTTCGTTTTTCAGGGAGAGAACCATTCCTCTGATTATTCTGGCAAGCCCTGCCCATCCTACAAAGGAGAGGATAACAACTATTAAGAGGTACACCTGTATTGAATTTAAATTGGGCGGAAAACTTGCCCTGAGAGCAAAGAGAAGGTAGATAGCAGGAAATGACATTATTATTTCACTGAACCTCATTAGAAAAACATCAACCACCCCACCGAAGTAGCCGGCGATTCCTCCTATAAGGAGACCAAGAGTGAAAGATATTAGAATTCCAAGAAGCCCTATGGAAAGAGAAATCCTGCTTCCGTGAAAGAGCCTTGAAAGAACGTCACGTCCCATCTGGTCCGTTCCGGACATAAAGTAACCTCCGGTTGGCGAACCGAAGAAGTGTATTCTCGTTTGAAAGAGATTCCAGAATTTATAGGGGATGCCCTTGAAGAAAAAACCGAGAAAGTTCTTGTTCCCTTTCACGAGAAGCAACTCAAGCGGTACATGTTCCCTGTTTCCTATTTTCTTTTCCCCCACCCGGAATACGACGGTCTTGTCCTTCTCCGGAGAAGCTTCCAGCTTGTCTATCGTTTCGGATAATCTCTTAAGGACAGGCGAACCGGGAGAAAGAGAGTACTTTCTCGAGACATCTCTCATTATTCTTCTCTTTCTCGCTGTTGCCGATGAATCGGTAGCAACCGAGCGAAGCTCGTTTACTTCGGGAAGGGGTTCAATCGATATTGCCCTTAGTGTATATTCCGGAACTACTGCGTATTTCTTGAAGGCTATGTTCTTTATCTTCATCTCGTACACGAAGGGCTTGAAGATTTTTCTCCCATTTTTACTGTAGAAGAAATGAATAGGTGTCGGCGGATGGAATGATTTTCTCTTGTCAGTCCATGTCATGGAGAAGGGAGAAAGAAAATCTGCAAATATTGCTATGAAATAGAGAATAAAGAGTACGATAGCACCAATTTTACCCAGTGTGTGTTTCTTGAATCTTCTGTAAAATATCCTGGTTAAGGATTCACCCCTTTCCGATATTCCCTCTGCCAGTTCCAGTTTTTCCTCTGTAATTCCTTTCGGATTCTTTAATGCCTTTTCTCTCATCAGCTCAACCTCACTCTGGGATCGACAATGGCGAGTAGTATATCGGCTACAAGGTTTCCGATTACGAGGAATGCAACACCGTAGATGAGGCTTCCGACAACGAGGTATAGATCCTGGGCAAGGAGTGCGGCAAGTATCAGTTTCCCCAGGCCGGGCCATGCGAGAACCGTTTCTACAAGCGCAGCCCCTCCGAGAAGGGAGCCTAGCTGAAAACCGAATATTGTTATCATGGGGTTTATGGCATTTCTTAAGGCATGCCTGTAAACGACGACCCGTTCGTGCAGGCCCTTTGACCTGGCGGTTGTTACATACTGCTGTCCCAGTATCTCCAGCATATTTGCCCTCATAATCCTCGTTAGCTGGGCAGTTACTGCCACGGCAAGGACACTGACCGGAATGATAAGGTGCTTCACAAGGTCGAAAAACCTCCCTATTGCATTCATCTCATCGATGTTTATGCTATACATTCCTCCTATTGGCAACCAGTTTCCGGTAACGGAGACAAAGTATATTACGAGGAAGGCAAGGAAGAAGTTTGGAAGGGACATTCCGGCGAATGCAAAAAATGAGAGCAACTGGTCCTTCCACTTGTACTGATTCGTTGCACAGATTATCCCGGCGGGAATTGAAAATCCCCAGGCCAGGATAAACGAGAGGATTGCGAGGAGCAGTGTATTCATTGCCCGCTGGCTGACCAGTGTGAAAACAGGTGCCTTGAAAAGCTCGGAATAGCCGAAATCGCCATGGAGGGCGTTCCATATGTACTTAAAGAATTGAACATACCATGGCTTATCGAGGCCAAAGGCTCTTCTGAATCTTTCAAGTGTCTCCTGCTTTATATCGGGATTCATTGCCATCATGGAAAATATGTCACCCGGTGCCAGTTGTATGAGAAAAAAACCTATAGCTACTACGGATAGTATGATTGGAATCATGTGGCCAAGCCTTCTAAGGATGAAAAGGAGAAGTGGCGGGCTTATCCATATGAGTCTCACAAGCCACATTAGTATCTCAACGAGAAAAATAGAGGCAAAAACATTCCAGCCGGAGACAGTTAGGAGGAGAATAAGGAGAATGTCGAGTATAAATGTAGCAAAGTAAAGTTTCTTGTTTTTCACTTGTCCGTCCGTTTTCTAAATAGTACTCAAAAAAATATCAATCCCGTCTCTCTCTAGAGAAACGGGATTGAATATCATAGAAAATGCTGTGTTGCTATTTTATGTACACGTACTCACATATACCGTTGAAACCACGTGTAACAGGTCTCGGTTTCACGTTACCGATCTTGTTCTTGTATGCGTAGATTACGGCCGGGTTGGTTGTATAGATCCATGGGAGCTCTTCTATCCAGATCTTCTGGATATGCATGAAACCTTCCTTACGCTTGTTCTCGTCCAGTGTAAGGTTGGCATAGTTCCACCATTTGTCTACCTCTTTCTCCCATTCGCGACGTGGCTCTTTCTGCCTTGGTTCTATCATGTGCAGGTTACCGCTGGAAGGATAGACATTGGCACCGCTTATCGGGTCGACCGAACCGGTAAGGCCGATAATGATTGCATCCCACTTGTAGGTCTTTAGGAGGGCAGTTACCAGAGCATTGAAATCACCCGGTTTGAAGGTTACATCGACACCGATTTTCTTTGCCTCCTGTGCAAACATTTCACCGATGGTTACACGGACCGTGTTGTTGCTGTTTGTCTGGAGTACGAAGGAAACCTTGTTTCCATCCTTGTCCTCTCTTATGCCATCGCCGTTACGATCTATTAGGCCCATTTCATCGAGGAGCTTCTTTGCAGCTTCGGGGTCATACTTCGGAGCGATTTCCTCTACTCCGGGCCAGTAGTAAGGTGAGAATGTCGGTATAAAGGAGTACTGCGGGAAACCGAAACCGTACTGGACATTGTTGATTATCGTTTCCCTGTCGATAAGATGTGCCATGGCCTTTCTGAACCTCCTGTCATTAAACCAGGAGAGTTTTGGTTCCTGAAGACCGGCTGGATTCTCGTTGAACACGAGGAAGTTGGTTCCTGCAGCAGGTCCGCCGTTGTAGAGTTCGAAGTTGAGTTCTTTTTTCTTGTTTACCAATGTTGCATAGTCCTCACCGCGGAGACCGTAGATATCCGTTTCGCCGGCCTGGAATTTCAGAATAGCCGTATTCTGGTCTTCCACTATTAGGTAGACTATCTTGTCGAGATACGGGAGTTGCTGTCCCTTTGCGTCCTTTTTCCAGTAGTAGGGATTCTTCTTTAGAACGATTTTCTGGCCGGGAACATATTCATCTACGACGAAAGGTCCGCAACCAACTATTGATTTTACATCTGTATCGACACCCCAGAAGGAGTTGAATGCCTCGGCTCCCTTCTCTTTTATCAGCGGTTCGATGATATGTTTGGGCATTACGGGAATGCTCATCATGTTGAAGAGGCCTGCATAGAGACTGGGAAGTGTCACCTTGAAGTGCATCTTGTCGAGGAGCTCTACCTTTGCAAGTTTGTCCCCTACATAGAAGGCATCTATCATGTTGTTCTGAACCTTCTTATTCATGATAAGGTCATTTACCGTGAAAACAACATCCTCGGCGGTGAGAGGCTGGCCATCGGACCACTTGAGGCCCTCTCTCATCGTGAATACTGCCGAAAGGTTGTCATCGGATATTTTCCAGCTCTTAACAAGTTCCGGTTCCCACTCCAATGTGAGGTTGTTTCTGTCTACCGGTGCGTCGTAGACCCTGTTTATGATGTCTGTCGTAGATGTTTCTGCTGCTATCAAGGCATTGAAGCTCTTGGGATCACCAAGGGTCGTTACAACGATGGTTCCGCCCGGTTTGCCGATTTCCCATGCCGAGTAATCGATGTCCTTAAGTCCCTCGAACTGGGTCTTCTTTATTCCTGCTTCGGCCTCTTTTGCTTCCTTTGTCTTGGGAGCTTCTTTCTGAGCCTCAGCCTTTTCTGTTGTTGCTTCCTTTTTCTGTTCTGTCCCTGTCTTTTCCTTTGCACCACCTGCAAAGACTACCGACACGGAGAAAAGAAAAAGCATTGCAACGGTAAAAGCAATAAGTTTTTTCATACGCTCTCCTTTCGTATATTTTTTTCTCACGATAAGGCATTGTGGCCCAAATGTCAATCTTTTTAATATATAGATGATTTGCTTGGTAATTCTATGCAGATAAATGCAATGAGGAAACGAAATCTCTCCAATCTTGCAATACTGTCATTTTTCAAGCCGCCGTAGAAAAACCTGAGGAAGTTGAGCGAGGAATTGCTTTTTACAAGTTCATCGAAGAGAGAGATTACCCCTGCGGAAAATGCCCCTGAACCCCTTCTTAAGTGTTCGAGCAGTTCCAGCAGTTTGGTAAGACTACTATCCCGATCTGTTTTTTCTTCCCCTTTCTCGCTCGAAAGCTTTTCCCTTACCAGGTCTTCGAGCAAACCTATTCCCTCGTGTGCACTTTCAAGGAATCTCGTGTAGTACGGGTAGAATTTATCGAAAATATCGAGGATTCCGGCAATTGAAAGTATTATCTCGTCTCTTAAGAAGGGGGCTGTCTTTCTCTCCATCTTTTTAACTAGTACGGGGATGGACTCTCTGTGACGGAAAATCTGGAGGGCCCATGCGCCGTGTATAATGAGCCTCGGGTTGGTGGTTTTTTCTATTATGCTGATTATGTCACCTATGCTTTCTCTGTCTTCGAGTTTTGCAAGGGCAACCATGGCCTTGCCTGCAAGGAAGTAGTCGTTGGAAAACATCGCAAGCCTTAACGGTTTTATGGCTGAGAAAATTCTCTTTTCACCGATAAGCTCAGCTGCTATGTAACCTGTTGTGAATTGATGGTTTTTTACTTCAGAGATGAGCACCTTTTCTATTCTGCCGTCAATTGGGATTCCGTGCAGGGCAGTCAATGCTTCTGTTCTTATTACAAAGCTTGGTGATTTCAATCGGGAAAGAAGCTCTTCCCTCGTTACGACGGAACCGGAGTTCCCCAGGGCATGTATGATACTCCTCTCTTCTGCAATGCTCTTCGACTTGTCCAGCCTGTTTAAGAGGCCAATCGCCCTGAGATCACGGGGAGAAAAAATGATTGAAAGTGCATCTCGTACAGTATACAGGCCCGTGTCTTTAAGTGATAGAATGATGAGGGAATTTATCACGAAAAGAACGAGAATTATGGCAAAGTACATCTGAAAGGGAAATGCCCCTTCCAGCGTGCCAGCCGGTCCCTCAATGTGGGTCTGTAGTACCTCCAATATTGAGCCGCCCAGGATGGAGCCTATCGTTCCTGATACTCCCATTGCAAGAAAATAGATGATACCGAGATTAAGACGTTCCTCCGGTTTTATGAATGAGTAGAAGTAAACCTGGCTGGTGTTGAACAGGCCGTTGTTGCCCATGGATACGAAGAAGAAGATCAGGGCGGCAAATATCAACTGGAATTCACGATTTGTATATGAGGGGGCAATTATCAGGGGAATGGTTACTGCGGCGGTCAAGACGGAATACATGAGGATGAATGGTTTTGAACCGACCCTGTCTATCATGAAACCGTTTATCAGGGCCATCGAGAGAGCTCCGAATCCTCCCGCTATGGTGAAGATTATTATGTCACTGTCAGTGTTTCCGTATACATTCTTGAAAAATACGATAACGAAGGGTGTGAGCATTGCAAGGGAGAGGGAGCTTGTAAAAAAGAATACGATGAATTTCAGGAAAGATTTGTCCTTCAGGCTTTCTACGATGCTCCTTGTAAACCTCTCTCCTATACCCCTGCTCGATTCCACCGGTTCGGGCAGCCTGGAGATGTAGTGACACGCGATGAAACCGGAGAGTATTCCGATTCCGATAAAGAGGGTGAATCTTTCGGGAGGTGCGTCTTTCCCAATGAAAAATGCTATTCCGATACTGGCAAGGATAGTTACGAGGTGGGTTATCAGCTGAATCTTTGCAAGAAAGGAACCTCTGTCCTTTTTACCTGCAAGTTCCCCCATTATGGGATTCCACGATGTAATGGCAATACCCCTGGAAACGTTGAAACCGAAGACGACTATTGCAAGAATAAACAGGGCATGGAATGCATAGCCCCTGTGATAGAGGAGAGGTGTTACAAAGATGGGAAGCATGACGAGATATCTCAGTAGCCAGAAGGTGCCCATCAACCTGACAGCACCCATTCTCTTGATAAGGAATCTTCCGGCAAGCATAAATAGGTAGGAAATCTGGAGGAATGAGGACAACATTCCGATGAAGAAACTACTCGCTCCGAGCTTCAGAGCATAGAGAATGATTATATTACTGCTTATCAGGAGAAAGGAGAGTACATTGAAAAATGTAAATTTGAAGAGGGTTTCCCTTCCTCTCCTGAACTCGGATGGTGAGAGGCTTTCTCTTTCCATACTGTAACGATACTAATTGGTTTTCAGGTCGATTACAATATGTAGAATATTCAAAGCCTCTCCGCTTCAATCATTATTCAGCACTACGCTGTCAGGTTTTTTCTCCTGCCCAACCTTTTGCTTGCTCTCTGTCTTCTCCTTACTATTCTCATCGAGTTTACACTGTCTGTAATCGACTGCCGGCAGTTCATCTATCGGATACGGGAGGGTAGCACCCGGAGGAATAGGATCTATATAGCACTTTCTGAATCTGGAGTTTTGCATTCTACAGTAGCTTACCCTGTGATTGTAGGCCGGATGATTGGTCATCCTCTTCCATATATCTCCGAGGGGTTCTTCTCTTATGTTTCCAAAGGAGAGGGGTGTGAAGTCGCAGGGTGCTATATCACCGTAGGCACTGGCATAGAACTGAATATTCGCAGCAAGGCAGCCAATACCCGACAGGTAGCCCTCCACGGAGTTTTGCCACGATTGAGATGAGAGCGGCGGAATGATGCTCTTCTCGAAAATCTTTTCGGAGTATTCCATGATCTCGATTCTCTGCTCGGGGGTAAGGACTTCACTCGTATCATGGAGGAGGCTCCCTGTGGGTACGGCATCGAAGAGGATGACATCATCCACACCGATTTCCCTTGCAAAATCGTAGAGCCTTTTGTAGTATCCCTTTTCGGTTCCGGAACGTGTTGCATAGGAGGATATGCCAACGAATACTCCCCTCGATTTCATCAGTTCGATTGCATCGACGGCCCTCTGGAACAATCCGGGCAGTCCCCTGAAGGAGTCATGCTCTTCGGGGACAGGGCTGTCTATGCTTATGAAAATAGTGTATAGACCCGCCTCGGCCAATTCATCCGCCTTCTCTTCGTCTATGAGAAGGGCATTTGTGAACATTATGGGAATTGCCTTGTCCTGATCCACATGCCCGATAAGATCGGAAATATCCTTGCGTATCAGTGGCTCACCCCCGGTAAAGGCTATTACTGTGACTCCCAGATCCTCAGCCTGGTCTATGAGGTTCTTTGCCTCTTCCGTAGACAACTCCGGTGTGCCAGGCTTAAAATGATTTGCTGCACTGCAGTGAATGCAGTTCAACTGGCACCTGTAGGTAACTGCAAATGTCATGGCAAGCGGTGTCGGTTTTTTAAGGAATTCCTTTTTCACCAATCCTTTCAAGGCTCGTATCTGAGGTTTGCTGCCAACCGGCGGGGCAAAGGGATTTGAGACTCTCATTCCCTTCCACCTGCCCAGGTCCTTGTATTTGTCATAGAAACCGGCCTGTAGTATCATCATCACGAGTATCCGGAAAAGCCTTATCCTGTCGAGTATCGGATTCAGGATTCCCGTACCTTCGATAGTGCCATCTTCCAGTATCTTGTAACTTAAAATCTTTTTCCCGAGTAATTTCAAGTATACCCTCTCTCTTTCCATTGTGACCTCCTCTTTAGCATCCTCGTGAAAACTGGATGTGGGCTCGCTTCATGCTATTCTATTTCAAAATACATAGCCTGTCTATATATAGACAGGCTAAATAACAGAATAAATGTTGGAATGATCATTGACACCATAACCTCTTCGAAATTAAAATATTCACATGGAAAATTCTTACAGGGCTGACCTTTTAAGGGGCAATACGGATTTGATGCTGCTCTTTTTGATTGACCAAATGAAAGAAACCTATGGCTACGAGATAATAAAGGAAATCGAAAGAAGGAGCAAAGGTTACTTCAGATTCAAAGAGGGAACGGTTTACCCTGCGCTTCATAAGCTGGAAAGAAATGGTCTTTTGAAGGGCGAGTGGAAAAAGAGGAGGGGCGAGCAGGAGAGGCGTTACTACAGTATTACTGAGAGGGGCAGGGAGGTCCTTCTTAGGAAATTGGGCATGTGGGAGGATTTTTCGAGGGCAGTGGGGCTTATTTTCGGGAATGCATAGGAATACGAAATGCCTGTGATTGAGCAATGAACAGGGATATAGAAAACTATCTAAAAGAGGTTCATTCTCATTTACACCTGGACAGTAGAACTGAAAAGAAAATACTTAAGGAAATATACACCCATCTGGAAGATACCATAAATGAAAATGAGAATTATATTTCCTCTGACGTGTCTTACGATAAGCTTGCAAAGAGAGCAACCGAATCCCTGGGTGATCCCCGTGAAATTGCAACGCTAATGTATAGGGAGCATAGCAGGGCAAGCTGGGAGGAGGTCATTCTTCACTTCCAGCCCTACCTTCTCTTCGGCTCTCTCTTTGGCTTTCACCTTTGGCATAGCTTCGTGCCTCTGTCGGTGACCTTTCTTCTTATGGCTGCAGTAACTTTCGCGGGGATAAGGAAGGGTATTGGCAATTGGATGTTTTCCTGGGCAGGTTTACTTTTCGGAGGGATAACTGCTTTTGCCTACTTAATAAAGGAGAGTACATTTCATGAAATTGGCAAAATATTTTACTCTGTTTTTGGCGGCAGGGGCTATTTCTCATTTCCTTCGCTAATAGGTCTTCTCCTTCCCCTGGTGGTAATTCTTGCCGGCCTTTCTATCGTAACCCTCTTTGCATTAAGGCTGTTGCAGGGTGACTGGATACCTCTTTCATCGGTGATGATGCCCCTTCCCCTTTTCCTGGCATGGGCCTATGTGGTGAACAGCAGGGCCCCTCTTTACGGTTGGCTATCAGCTCAAATGGCCGGTATAGACGGAATAATGGTATGGGTTTTTCTTGTTTGCGGATTTTTGTCTGCCCTTTCCATAGCCGTTGGAGTGCGTAAAATCAAGGTTTTGACAATATTCTTAGGTATTTTTGCAAGCCTGTTTCTCTTCGTATTGCGCCTTGACGGTGTCTTAAATCTCTATGTTCTGCTTGTCCTGTTTCTTTCCTCTCTTGCCATCGTTCTTGTTCCCTTTCTCCTCTATAACTTCTTCTTCAAGAGGACGGAACTGGATATGGAGCTTGCAGAGCTACCTGCCAGGTTGAAGGCCATGATTTGAGAGTTTTTTCAAATAAGGCGGGATTAACACTTAATATATTGACTTTTGCATATGCTAGTGTGATAATAGTATGTCTGTATTGTGTTACGATAGTCCGACTGTCTCTGGGAGGGGATAGTGTCAGAACAACTCATACTTAAAAATCTTCCCTTTATAAAGATTCTTCCTGCCTGGGCACAGGAGCTTTCTTACAAGTACTGTTCGAAAACGGCAAACCTCTATATTCTTCATGGCAACATACGTGATTTTCTTCCCCACAAGATGGATGCCGAGCAGTTTAACTTCGTGAAAATTCAGAGTTACATCTCTGAGGTGCTCTTCGGTAACAGGGATATCATCGTTTTTTATGACAGGTCTTCGGGAGTCACATTCTGCAAACCGGAAATGGAAGAAGAGTATCTGGAAGAGATGAAAACCCAGATAAAGGGCATAACAGCCTCCCAGCTCCTGTCCAGGGATCCGATGAAGGTGTTTCAGTATCTGGAGAGATACTTTTACCTCAACATTCCAAGAAAGAGAAGGATTGTACTGATAATAGACTACTCCGAGACTATAGTCCCGAATACGGACATCTCTCACTATACCGATGAAGACAGATATTGCCTTGTAACGTTGAACAGGTGGGCAAATGACCCGATTTTTACCCATGGGGATGTATCTGTCATTCTCCTCACCGAAAACCTTGCGGATATAAGTACTAAGCTGGTACGCTCTCCGAGTACGATAAAGCTTAACATTCCCATTCCCGATGAAGAGGTAAGAGAAAAATTCCTTCACTTCTTGGATAAAGAGGAGAAATTGCTTCTTGCCCCAGGGGTAGATATTAAAGAGGTAGCAAAGATCACCAGCGGACTCAACCTCGTCGATATCAATCAACTGGTAGCTGAATCGTATCAGGAGGACAGGGAGATCGACCTTCAGTACCTCCGGCAGAAGAAGAAAGAGATAATCGAGGCCGAGGCCGGCGGGTTACTAGAGTTCATTGAATCTGAACACGATCTTTCAATGGTTTCGGGCCATGATTTCGTGAAGAAGAGGTTCAAGAGCGCGGCTAGGGCCATCAGGCAGGGGAGGCTCGATGTACTGCCCATGGGTTACCTTATTTCAGGCCCTGTTGGCACGGGAAAATCCTTCATGGTAACGGCATTTGCCGGGGATATAGGGATCCCCATAGTGAAGTTCAGGAATTTCCGCTCGAAGTGGCAGGGGGTAACTGAGTCCAACCTCGAGAAGATATTGAATATTCTCAAGGCAATGGCACCTGTCGGGGTGATGATAGACGAAGCCGATGCCTTTCTCGGTGACAGGAACCAGGAGGGTGATTCGGGGACTAGCAACAGGATATTTGCCCAGATTGCCTCTTTCATGGGTAACACGGAGTACAGGGGTAAAATAATCTGGTTTCTCATAACCTGCAGACCCGACCTGATACCCATCGACCTGAAAAGGCAGGGAAGGGCAGAGGAACATCTGGCCCTCTTCTATCCGGAAACAATGGATGAAAAGATAGATCTGCTGAAGACACTGATAAAGAAATTGAAGCTGAGAATACAGAACATAAACATGCTGGAGCTGTTCAGGCGCTTTCGTTATGATTTTTCCGGTGCAGACCTGGAGGCGATTCTTATTAGGGCTAAATTCCTCTCCGCAATGAATAACCATGTTTTCATAACGAAGAAAGACCTGGAAGAGACGATAAGGGATTTCGTACCACCGGCTTATCCTCACGAGATAGAACTTCAGAACCTCGTCGCGGTATTGGAATGCACGAGCAGGGAGATGGTTCCCCGTCGTTTCAGGAACCTTGACAGGGGAAAACTCGTGGCTAATATTCAGCAGCTCAAGATACTGCTTGGCGAGAAGACCTGATAGGAGAGTTGAAAAGTTTCTTTCAGAAGAGTGTTATTCCGTATATCGCCGTATCAGGCGGACATTCCAGGTAGAATGAAAGCGAAAAATCGAAAGTTTCCCCTTTCTCTATCTTGACCTTCTCCGTTGCCATGCCACTTTCCTGGAGCTCAAAACCCTCCGGCTTAAACTTTACATTCCCGATCTTTACCAGTTCGTCCTTTGAAATTGGTGGGTAGAGCGTTATCATGGTATCCGCATCGCTTTCGGATCTGTTTGTAAGTGTACCCCGATAAACGAGGTTGTATCTAAGCATCTTTTCCTTTTTCTTCACACTCTTTTCACCGAGCTTCCAGGTAACATCCATCTCGTCGTCTATTCCTGCCTGCAGGAGGAAGCTCTCTCCGGGAATAATGCTTTCAACCCTTCCCATGCCATTGAAGGTATTACCATGAAAAATAGCTACCTTTCCGGGAAGAATCGGATAGTCGAAGGGATTCTTCGTGTTGAAATATATGAAGACATTGGGGCTCTGTTGAGGAAATGCCTTTCTCAGAAGTTCACCTTCCAACTGTTTCTCGTGTTCTATTATGGCTTTTACAGGTTCCCCGGTTGCTGGTATCAAGACGGATTGAGAGATCGGTAGTATTATTCCCGGAGCCCCCTCGTCTGTAAGGTCCCTTTCCAGGGTAGTTGGCTCTGACATCTCTTCTGTTTTTTTTCTGTTTCCGCTCTTTATTATCCATTGATCCGGTTCCGGGGCGCGAAGCTCCTTTGACGGGAGAGCCGTCGATAGTGTGAGGTTTGCATCCTGCCAGTCCTCGCCGGTATTCTGAAATATTATTCCGCAGTAGGTAAGAAAACAGTTCCCCTTCTCCTTGTCCACCCTCAATTCGTAATCCGGAAACCAGGAAACGTCCTCTACGAGGTATTCAACGGAAACGCTGAAAGTACCTGCATTTTCCACCTCCAGGAATACATGGGCAAAGTAGAAGGTTTCAAGGGAGGGTGTGTTCAATTTTTCCAGTTCCTTCCTCTTTTCGGAGAGCTTGTCCTGGAATTCCTTCATCTTCTCCCTGAAATCCTTTTCTTCCTTCAGTATGGCCTCCTCGGTGGCAAAGATGAAATCGAATGATTCTTTCCAGTCTTCCGGGGTAGGTCTCTCCGAGGTCATCTGAATCTGAACATCATTGATCGACCTGGTCTTTATCGACTTCAGAAAGTTACGCTTCTCGTCGCATAGCTGAAGTTTCGCCTGCAAATCATATATCTGGCTTTCAAGGTATTCGATTTCACGTTCAAGGATTTCCTTGTTACCCAGATCACCGTAGCTCTTGTACTCCTGTGTGTAGTTGAGTCCCGTGAGGGTGGCCTTTCCCTTGATAGTTTCCAGCTTGACACGAAAACTCTCCGGCTTTGCCTTGGAGGGTATTGGGGTAATAACGACGTCCCAACTTCCCTTTTCAAGTTTGGCCGTAGCGGTTCGCCTTACAAGAGCCTCGTTTCTGAAAACTGTTACAGCGGAAATGGAGGATGGAAATATTTCTTTCTTTATTTCTTTTTTCATTAACTACAATTGTACTATCCGTTTGCTCGGAATTCAAGTTTGGCATATATTATTGTTTTATTTTTTATTAAATTGTAAAATGCCCTAACGACAAAAGACTGTGGAGCTCTTCTTATGAAATCGAAGGATAAACTGTTACAGATTCCCAGGGGTACTGAAAGTTTCTACCTGGAAGAAGCCTACCTTCACAGGAGGATAAGTGCCTCCCTTTCGGGTCTCTTCTACTCGTGGGGTTATCTCCCCATAGAAACTCCGCTCTTTGATTTCTACGATATCTACAAGCCTCTTCTGGACCCTGCTGCTGATGAAAAGATATACAGACTGATAGACAGGGACGGAGACCTTTTGATGCTTCGTTCCGACATAACCCTATTCATGGCCAAGCAGATGGGTCTTGCACTGACAGAAAGGGACCTTCCCGTTCGGGTCTGCTATTCCGATGCGATTCTACGTTATCAGAGCAGGGAGGATATTTCTCACAACGAGTTTTATCAGGTAGGTGCAGAGCTCATAGGTAGGGACGGAATGGAAGGTGACCTGG
>JALUUM010000014.1 GCA_027021365.1 Spirochaetales bacterium | reverse complement strand
CACCCTGTCACTCGCTTCATCTTCCGAATTCCCCGCTCCGGAATCCGGAATGAAATAATTATACTCGTCCTTTACCAGGTCACTGACCGCAAAGATATAGTCGAACTCTCTTGTCCTCTTCACCAGTTCCGCCCTGTAATTACTCCTCTGACTTCCGTACTGATCTTCGAAAGATTTACCCACCTTCCTGTTGCTGTAGAGGAGATTGTAAAATGACATATCATGGCCCGGACTATTTTCCACGACATTCCTGCATGGCGAAATTTCATGGGCATAGAAAATTGTCCTGTGCTTCTTCTGCTCAGGATTCCCCTTTGCCTCTCCGCCTGAATAACCTACGAGAACTGCCAGGCCGGCCGGCACTCCCATGTATTCATGAGCAAAGTGATGATACACCGCTGCATCCCCGTAGAGTCCCGTTATTATATCGAGGTATGGGAGGGCAATTCTTAGGTACTGCTCATAGTCCCACTCCGGATAAAGGTCCGATTGTATACCGAATTTCTCCCACAGAATAAACTTGAATGCAGCAAGTTTCTTTCCGTCTACATTCTTTACACCAACGAGCACCGTATCTACGAGGTTACTCTTGTTGGAATTGAATTCGTTTACCAGCCTTCTCTTTCCATACACTATATCTACCCCGTAACGTTCCTCTATTTTCTCGAAAATGGCATGGTAATTGTCCATATCGAAGTTGTCATGTCCCGAGTAAAACACCTCCCCGTCTCTTCCAAGCTTTGAGCCGGCAGATTCTCCGTAATCAAATAGTGGCCCATAGAGCAGGGTCGACTCATAGCTCTCTTTGTACCTGTCCGAAGTACAAAGGCCGTTTATCACAGCACCTATACCACCTATCTTTTGCACAGCTTCGTGAGTCACATGTATTGCTCTATTCATTACCAACCTCGATTTTCGATATCAAGATAAAATAGCACTTTATTGCATCGAAGTCCACCAAACCTGTATAATACCAGCCATGGACAGATACAATGCAGGATACAAAGAAAGATACATACTGGCGCTGGACCAGGGAACGACAAGCTCGCGGGCAATCCTCTTCGACAAAGAAGGGCTTCCCATTGCCAGCAGCCAGAAAGAGTTCAAGCAATACTTCCCGAAACCCGGCTGGGTTGAACACGATGCCGGTGAAATCTGGCAGACCCAGCTAGAGACGGCAAGGGAAGCCATTGCAAGAGCCGGAATTGATGTCGGTCAAATCGAAGCCATCGGCATAACCAATCAGAGGGAGACCACCGTTTTATGGGAGAGGGATACGGGCAAACCCCTCTACCATGCAATAGTCTGGCAATGCAGAAGAACAGCCGATATCTGTGAGATTTTGAAAGGGGAAGGTCTGACAGAGATTTTTCATAGGAAGACGGGCTTACTCCTCGATCCCTACTTTTCAGGTACCAAGGTGAAGTGGCTGCTGGATAATGTGGAAGGTATAAGGGAAAAGGCAGAAAAGGGAAAGGTGCTCTTTGGAACGATAGATTCATGGCTCATCTACAACCTTACCGGCAGTCATATGACAGATCCATCCAACGCATCGAGAACCCTCCTGTACAATATACAAGAGGGGAAATGGGACAATGAACTCCTTGACATTCTGGATGTTCCCTCCTCTATTCTGCCGGAGGTCGGCAGATCATCCGGTAACTTCGGGGTAACAAAAAAAGAACTCTTCGGAAGAGAAATACCTGTAACAGGAATTGCCGGTGACCAGCAGGCAGCCCTTTTCGGGCAGGCATGTTTCGAGGAAGGTATGGTAAAGGTTACATATGGAACAGGATCATTTACACTTCTCAATACGGGAAGCACTCCCGTTTTTTCACGGAGCAACCTTTTGACGACCGTTGCCTGGGATACCGGGAATGGCCTCGAGTATGCCATAGAGGGTTCCGTTTTTATAGCGGGGGCAGTGGTACAATGGCTGAGGGACCAGTTGGGAATAATCGAAAAGGCATCGGATACGGAGAAAATGGCACTTTCAGTTGATGATACGGCGGGAGGTTACTTTGTTCCCGCTTTCGTCGGTCTCGGTGCACCGCACTGGGACTCCTCCGTAAGGGGTACAATTGTGGGAATAACAAGGGGTACCACAAGAAACCACCTGGTACGTGCCGCACTGGAGAGCATCGCTTTTCAAAATGCAGATTTAATTACTACCATGAAAAGTGACCTTGGGAACGAGATAAAGCTCCTCAAAGCGGACGGTGGGGCTTCATTGAACAATTTCCTCATGCAATTCCAGGCTGATATTCTGGACACCACCGTCGTCGTGCCCAGCGTAAACGAGACAACAGCTCTCGGAGCAGCCTACCTCGCAGGACTGGGAACGGGATTCTGGAATGACAGGAATGAACTTGCAAAAAAATGGAAGGCAAGAGCTACATTCAAGTCTTCGATGAAAGAGGAAACACGTACAGGTCTTATTAAAAATTGGCAAAAGGCACTAAAAACTGCAAAGAGCTTCCGATAGCTTTTCTGCTACCGCCCCGTCATGTTATCCCGTCATGCTAACAGATACTGTTTACATGGAAAATAGAAGCTTTTTTAAGAATCCATTTCGCTCATTATCCTGAAAAGTCCTAAAAAAAGCGGAACGTGAAAAGCCTGCCTGCATGGCAGGCTAATCCTCGTTCCGCCTTGAATAAGTTGGGAAACCCCCTATCCAGTTGCTCCTTTCACTTACCCAATTTCTTGGAAACATACGCGAAGAAGGAGGCGAAATCAGCTCCTATCTTCTTTTCCGGGGCTGTCATCGGGTTGAAGGCTCCCCCTGCTATGTACGATGTTATCTGTCCGCCACCACCACCCGAACCCGGTGTCCTGGTTTCACGTTCAGCCTCTCGCTCGATGGCAAGCTGGTCAGTATACATAAGCTGATCAGGAGTAAGGACATCATCTTCCAGATGCGTGAGCATCTTGTCAGCTACCTTGGGTTCCACTCTCTCCATTGATTTCAGTTCTCTCATGATACTGTAAATCTCTCTAAGCTGGCTCTCATTCAAAGCCAGATCCTTTGCCTCTTTTTCCATTGTCTGGAGATACCCGAATAATCTTCCCAGCGCAAAAACCACCGCTGTTTCCTCTTTCGCCTTCTGTATCTCCGGATCATCGGGCGAAGTCTGTGCCATTGCCAATGCCGGAACCATGAGTGCCAGCACTACCAGTAAAAAAATACTCTTTTTCATACGTAACTCCTTTAACAATTTTATTAATATTTTACTCATACCTAAGCGCCTCAATCGGATCCAACTTGGAGGCTTTATAGGCAGGATATCCGCCGAAGAACAGACCCGTAGCAACGGAAAATCCGAATGCAAGCAGCACCGAGTCGAATGTCACTATAGCTGCCATACCGGCAAATCTCGTCGCACCAAAAGAAATGAGAAAGCCCAGTATCACACCGATCAAT
>JALUUM010000013.1 GCA_027021365.1 Spirochaetales bacterium | reverse complement strand
ACAAACCTTTTTTCCAGAAGAGATATATGGGATTGGCTTAATGAACCTTTCCACGCTTCTTCTAATTCACCACCAAAGATCATTCAGCCTGAACTTGACTTTTTCTAATTTGGACAGCTATGATAATTTTTCTATTATTATGTAATTGGTTTTAATTTTATTTTTAAAACCGGCACTTGAATTGTAAATGTAATTAAAAAGTTGTTAACTTTCTGTTTTTACATAACATTTTAAGATTCTAAGATAATTCCATATAAGTCTCCTATAAAATGACATGTTCATCCATTTAGATTTTAATCAGCAATGATACGATAGAAAACAACAAGAAAAAGTAAATATCTAACTTCTGAGATCAAAAAAAAAATATAAAACTAACATTTACCACTAATGTAATATTGAACAAAAGGTATAATAATGGTATAAGATAATTAATCTATCGAACAAGGAGATCAAGAATGAATATTTCAGTTAGTGCTGATATTGCGGGAAAAGATTACGAAAAGTTATTTAGATTATGCGAAGGACTCAATATCAACGAGTTGGTATTATTTTTAAATCAGGAACTTTATGATTTAGAAAATAATATACTTTCTGAAAATTTGCTTAATAAGAAAATACGTATACTAAAAAACGGAGGGCTTAATGTTTCAGTGGTGCAATTTCCTCTTCTGCCTTCAAGGATATTTCTAGATGAAACTTCGGATGAAATAAAAGCATTATGCACTAATATCCGTATTTTGGCAGATCTTGGCATTAAAACTGCTGTTATCTTTCCTTGGCCCGAAGCCTCCGGTAATCCAGAGAGAGACAAAAAACAATGGGATAGATTCATACAGACATATAGTCATCTCGTTAACACTGCAGAAGACAGTGGATTGCGTTTAGCTACTCACGGACATCGACTGCAGAAGTACCTTTTAGCTGACTGTAATAGCTACAAAAATCTTTTTAAAGCTTTACCATCTCTTTCAAATGGCTTTACCTTCTGTATGGGTTGCCTTTACTACACTGGTGATAGTTTTAAAAGATGTATCATGGAATTAAAAGACAGAATATTCTTAGTGCATGTAAGAGACCTAGTAAAAAAGAACGTTAATGAAGAAATCGAAGAAGTTCCGTTGGGAGAAGGAGAAGTTAATATCATAGAAGGTATAAAAGCACTGAAAAATATCAATTATAATGGTCTTTTATTTGTCGAACATATACCCCAAATACCATGGGAAGGGAATAATGAATTGTTAGCCCAGGTTCAAGCAATAGGTTTTATAAAAGCATTATTAAAGGACAAATAACATACTTAGCGTATTTAGTAATAATTAAAACGGAGGTAAAGCAGATGATTGATTTAAATAAGTTTATAACCTGCACTGATAATCTTCAATTCAAAGAGGTATCTGCAGGAGCTTTGCTCGGTAAGTTTAACGATGGAATAACTCCTGAACATGCAAGTTTTCAGTTACTTCTGTTATCAGAAAGCGGATCAATACCGGAACATAGTCACCCAGATAAAGAGGAGTTTCAATATGTAATTTCAGGTAAAGGAGAAGTTTCAATTGCAGGGCGTAGGGCATCGGTACAAGCCGGAAGTATAATATTCATACCTCCTGAAATTAAACATTCAATAAGAAACACAGAAAAAGATCAAATGAAAGTTATGGAAGTTTATGCAAAGTAGAATCATTACTGTATGTTAATTTTCTATATTGATTAAGGAGATAAAAAATGGATAAATGCAAAAGATTCAAAGGTAAAAGCGCTCTTGTTACTGGTGGCGCAGCAGGTTTAGGACGTGCAACAGTGCACAGGCTCGTTGCTGAAGGGTTACAAACAATAATTATTGTTGATAAGGATGGTAAAGGAGCTCAACGAGAAATTCAAAAAGCGAAAGAAGAAGGAGCAAATGGCTTTTTTATCGAATGTGATCTTGCTGATGTGGAAGCTATAAAGCGTATGGGAAACCAAGTGGCAGATCGAATTGATCAATTAGATTTACTTGTTAACTGTGCTGGAATCCCTTCCAGCGGAGGATTAGTAGAACAGGATTTTCTTTTTGCCTTTGAACCAATCATTAATATTCACCTTCGTGCTTGTGGGCTTGTAACTCATGTGCTTTTACCATTATTAAAACGAAGTAAAGGTAACATTGTAAATGTCTCCTCAGAAGGCGGATTAAGGGGACGCCGGGGAGTTTGGATTTATGATGCTGCAAAGGCCGGTATCATTCAGGCAAGTAAATCAATGGCATGTGAATTTGCAAATTATGGAATAAGGGTAAATGCAATTGCTCCGGGCTGGGTAGTAACCGAATTGCACTTCATGAGATCAGAAAATCCGGAAAAACGAAAAAAGGAACTTCTAGAAATGGATACCGATTATTGTCTTATGAGGCGTCTTGCCAGACCGGAAGAGATTGCCGCAGCCATTGCTTTTCTGGGAAGCGATGACGCTTCATATGTGACAGGCACATGCCTATGTGTCGATGGTGGGCGTGTTGGCTTAGATATTCCAAAAAAAGAAAAAGAATAATTTTTAATTATTTAAGTAGATTTTAGCCTAACTGACAATCCTTTCCTAATCTTTGTTCATTTCAGTCCCAGTTGCCAGGTTTGCCTGCAGGACCTTTCATCTGTAATTCCATATCAGTTTCATTCATAACATTTTTCATCCTGAACAAGATATCTTTATCTTCATCACTGAATGGTTTTTGTATGGCATTGAAAAGCTGATCTATCTGTTCTATGGAGTGTGCAGCAGGAACAGTACAGTCCAGATTTTTATCCATCATTACCCACCTTATTGCAGCCTCATATGTACGCTCACTATGGAACCACTCTTTAACATCAGGATGCTTAACCTTTCCTGACCAAACAGCATTGAAAAAGCCATCACCACCACCAAAGGGTTTCATGCCAACTGTTCCTATCCCTTTCTCTTTTGCAAGCTCTAAGAGACCTCTGCCGGCTGCGGGATGTAGTGCACAATATGGCACCATCATTACATCAAAGGCATCCGTTTCAGTAATAGCGTATTTAGCCATTTCAGGAGATTTATGACAGGAGAATCCCAGATAATCACAAAAACCTTGTGACTTCAAGGTATTGAAAGCTGAACAAACCACATCCATTACTTTTTCTTTTGTATTCTCATAAAGCTCCAGAGCCACCCAAAGTAAAATATCAACATGTTGAATACCAAAACGCAATCTGTGTTCATTGCAATAGTCAAGAATATACTTTTCTGTAATCTCTCCACCAAGTTTTGTAACACCATGAAGTGGCCAGGCAACAGAAAACTCATCTTTTCGCGTTTTCATAATTTCTGCTGTTGCAATTTCTTCTGGTTCCCATTGAACATCAAAATAGGTTACACCCAGATCAAGTAAATGATTAAGTTCAGCTACTCGTCTTGGGATATCGTCATGGGCTACAGGACCATTTGTAAAATGTCCCCCCGCTCCGAAACGAGTTACCGTAAGCTCTGTTTTGCCTAATTTCGTTGTTTCAAGCTTATAATTACTTAACATTCGTACCTTCCCTTCTTAAAAACTGCCCATATTCAACTTTACCGTATTGTTGACCAGTAAATCTAATTTTCCTTAAAAGTCCCTTCATTCTTATTTTTATTAAGAAGAGCTTTTATATATCCAATTGCCTGGACATGAGCAAGCAGGTCTCTGTAACCTTCCCAGGGAATTGACGGTATATGTTCCACAAAAAGTAATCCATCATATCCAACCTTATTCAATGTTTCTATTGCACCTGCAATATCTACCTCTCCCTCACCCAGAGCAACCTCTTTTATTTGTGTACCAATATTTTTCTTAATAAGATCTCTTACATGCACAAGGAATATTCTGTTTGCTAACTCTTCTATACACTTCTTTAGATCATCACCTATATAGTACAAACATCCCATACAAAAAGTAAAACCACTTACAGGCGATGGCAATGCATTAAAAAGCCTTTTGTATTCCTCACAGGAATTAAGCAGGTATTTTCTTATTCTATGTCCGTGTGTAGCCACATTTAGGCTATTATTTTCTGCTGTTTTAATAACACGGCTGTAAACTTGTATAAATTTGTTCCATCGCCTTTCATCTTCTGTCCTATTCCCTGTTGTTTCAGGCCAGGGATGAATACAAGCTGTCTTTATCCCCGCGTCTGCTATAATTCGAATACTTTCACACATACCATCTAATTCATCCGGTGCTTCCCCCAGAAAAACCTCGGAGGATGACAGTGGAAATTGAACAGCAGAGACGTTAAGCCCTCCGCTATTTAGTGCTTTTACTCTCTCCTTAAAACTTTTTTCACAAACCCGGTATTTTTCATTATCATACAGTTCATCATCTTCTGTTTCACCCAATAATATCAACACATCTTTTACTCCAAGGCCTTCACATAACCCAAACAATTTGTCAAGATCATTACCCGTAATATCTTCTCTTATCGATATTCTCACTGTTCTTCTACCTCCCATATTGCTATTTTTTTGAACTTTCTGATTCGATTAATCATATTCAATACTTTAGTCCTGATGTAGCTACCCCCTGGACGAAATAGCGCTGAAAGGAGATAAATACTAAAATAGTCGGCAAACTTGCCACAACGGCTACTGCCATTATGCTCCCCCATTCTCTTAAGCCAGATAATGTATACAAATAATAGCTTAATATTACAGGAATAGTCATCATATTTGGATCGCTCATAACTATTAAAGGCCACAGAAAACTATTCCATGTTCCCAGAAAAACAAATATTGCCAGAGAAGACAGTGCTGGCACCGATAAAGGTAAAATGATAGAAAAAAGTATACGCATCCGGCTGCATCCGTCGATTCTGGCACTATCTTCAAGTTCACCCGGGATTGATAGAAAGAACTGGCGTAACAGAAATACCCCAAAAGGACTTATAACTGCTGGCAGAATAAGAGCCTGGTAACTATTTAACCAGTTTAGAGAATTAAATATCAAAAATAGCGATATAAAGGAAACCTGCAAAGGAATCATCATTCCCATTAGAATTAGTAGTAAAAGGAATTTTTTTCCTTTGAATCTCATTCTTGCAAGGGGATAAGCTGCAAAGGAAGATACAAGCAGAGTTAAAATGACCGAGGGTATGGTAACAATTGTACTGTTTACAAGTGCACGACCGACTGTCGTTGTTTCGGTTGTTGTAAAAACATCTATATAGTTCATTAGTGTTGGTCGCTCAGGTATCCATTTCGGAGGATATTTAATTACATCCTCATTTGGAGTTATCGATGATAAAATCATCCATACTACCGGAAGCAAGAAAAGTATTGCAATTACAGTTACAAGTATCCACAATAACAACCTATGTAAATTCCTCGTTTCCCATATTTTTCCAGACATAAAGACTCCTTTCCTAATTTTTAATTATGCTGTTTCTTCCCTGAACAATCTCAACATAATTATTGTTAAAATCAAAACTATAATAAAAATTATTACTGATATTGCTGCAGCCTGGCCCATCTTGAAATAGTAAAAACCTACTTGATATAGATGTAACATCATGACTCTTGTTGAATTAAGTGGACCACCTCCTGTTAACATGTAGATATTTCCGAAAGCCTGAAAAGATCCGATTACCTGCATGATGACTACAAACATAGTAGTATTCTTTAATGAAGGCAGTGTAATATGTAGAAAACGCTGCCAGGCATTACAACCGTCTATCTTTCCAGCATCGTAAAGCTCCTCGGGGATGCCCTGCAGACCGGCCAGATACACTATCGTGTTAAAAGCAATACTCCACCAGATTGTTACAAGAACAACTATCTCCATTGTCCATTTTGGTTCCAGAAGCCACTTCTGTGGGGCAAGCCCAACTTTTTCAAGATAATAATTGAACATACCAAACTGCGGATCAAGAATCCACCTGAAAAGAAGTCCCACAACGGCTGTATTTAGGACAAAAGGTATAAAAATTGCAATACGGTGGAATATTTTGCCCTTCAGGTTTAAGTTTAATAGTATTGCCAGAGCTAGACCAATTATTATCTTTAGGGGAACATTCAAGAATATATAATGTAAAGTTGCTCCTACGCTTCCCCAAAAAAGATAGTCTTTGAAAAAAAGAGTCTTATAATTTGATAAACCTACAAAGGGTTTTTGTGGGTTCATCATATCCCACTCAGTAAGACTCACATAAAAATTTTGTATAAGGGGATAGAGCTGTAGTATAAAGTAAAATGCAAGGAAAGGCAGGAGGTACAAATACGGTGTCATCCTTTTCCTAAGTAGTCCCGGCCTTTTAGTTATTTTTGTCATATTTGTATTTACCTCCATATTTTATGTGACATATATCCCCGGGCTTTCCATCCCGGGGATATTTTTTATATAGCTAATTATAGCCAACTAAGTTATTCTACAGAAACTTATTGTTCTACTGGGCAGCCAATACCTGATCAACCCTTTTAGCTGCATCCGCAAGTATCTTTTCAGAACTACCCTTTCCAGCAAAGGCCTGTCCCATTGCATCCGCAATAATGGAAAACATCTGTGTGGCATCTTTTATAGAAGGCGGAAAGAATATCTGGCTACTTGCCAATGTTCCGGCAATATCGCCAAGCAATGGATCGGTCTTAAGAGCATCGAAAGCTGAAAGACGAGAAGGCATCTCCCCGGCTTCAAGAGCAAAACGCTTCTGAAAATCGGTTCCCATTACCCATTTTACGAATTTCATCGTAGCCTGCCATTTGCCCGCATCTTTACGTAACCCTTTGGGGCTTAAGAAAATATTCATGCTTGACCAGGACATATGTGGGCGTTTGTTAAAAAATGAAGGCATTCTGTTTACACCAAAATTAACCTTACCTTTAAATCCTGACAGGCCGTGAATGAAATCTATACTCATAGCAATTTTCTGTGAAGCGAAAGCAGCGGGAACATTACCCGGTGGTGGTGATATCTTATACTTCCTTATAAAATCGACGTAGAGATCTAAGGCTTCGACACCTTCCTTGCTATCAAATGTCGCTTTGGTATTGTCTTTATTCAGAAGACTTCCACCATTCTGTACCATGAAACTTTCCCAAATCCAGCCTACGAGATTATACCAATCCACCTCCATTGTACCCCACTGATCTATCTTTCCATCACCATCCGTATCTTGGGTAAGTTTTTTTCCATATTCGATAAATTCTGTCCTGTTTGTGGGTGGCTTTGCCGGATCAAGTCCTGCCTTTTGAAAGAGATCTTTGTTATAAAAAAGTCCTATCGGAAAAACGCCTATAGGAATTCCATAGTATTTACCTCCGAAATTGAGTGCCTTCCATGTGGTTTCCAGGTAATCGGAGGTATTTATACCAACTTGCTTCAAATCATCTGCTGTATACGATTCAACATATTTCAGAAACATAGCCGGTGCATATACTGCGACATCGAATATCTCGGGTGCCTTTCCTACCATAATCGATGAACGAATCTTACTGTAATATTCTCCTCCCCATGTCATTATCTGCATTTTAACCTGGACATCCGGATTTGCCTTGTTAAACTCCTTTATCATGTTACCCATAACGGTGCCCAGTGGTGCCCCGTTCCGGCTCCAATAATTAACTACCTGTTTTCCAGCAGCTGCTTCTTTCTTTCCGCCAGCTCCTTGTTTCTCCTGTGTTCCTTTCGCAAACAACATAGATGTACCGGAAATGAACATCAACATAACAATCAACATTAATAATCCCGTTCTTTTGACAACTCTCATTTTTTTCCTCCTGATAAATTTGGTTTTTTTAATTTTATGGTTTCCCATCTTTAATTTAGAATAAACCCTTTACTATCACCTCCTTTCTCCTAAACTTAAGTGCTAGTCGGAGTTTTATTTCCTGCTAAATGTAAGTGATACAATTGAATGAGCAGGAACTGTATAATTTATAATCCCTGTGTTTATCTTTATAAATGACTTTCTTAATTTTACCCTATCCGGATTATCCCACGTATTGTAAGACATAAAGCTTTTACCAGTAAGTAATTGTACATCAACTGTTTCTCTAGGATTAAAATCATGTAATGCTATACTAACTTTTATTGCCTTATCAGGCTCTCTGTTCGTGATAATAACATCAATCTTATCACCTTTTTCATTGATCATTGCAATAGCATCAATATATGGCACATCCATAACGGGGGAGTACCGTCCCGAAGAACGATACATCGGCGAACTAACATTTATTTTTATAGGAATATTACCTGATAGACTGGAATATAATCGTCGTGCATAGTAACCTGCATTTGGGTATACAACCTCGCGTCGTTTGGAGTTTACCAGTTCGCTATGTGTAATCATCCCTATTAGGCCTCCTGATCGTATACTCGCATTGAGAATTCCTGAATAAAATATGGCTTCTGTTAGATTTTTGTTATTTGGCAAATCTATTGTGTTTGTAAAAACATTCAGTTCCGTTATCGCAAACTCCGGTTTATCTACTCTTTCAGCCATTTGGGACCCAAGTTCTTTTAGTAATTGCGGATAATAATATGTGTAAGCCACCAAGGACTTAAAAACCTCCGTAAGATCGGCATATTTCGAAGTACCACCTCCTATAAGGGTATGAATAGACAGAGATCTCAGAATATCAGAATCTTGCTGGATAATAGGTCCGTTCCAGCTTAATCGATCTCTACCATTTGCTATAAGTTTAATACGCGGATCAACAGCAGTCATAGCCTCGTAAAAGTTCCTGTAACGTATCGCATAAACATCGGGTGTTGTATAACCAATCTGCCAGGATCCGTATAACTCATTTCCAATCTCCCAATAGGTAACATTATACGGCTCAGGATGACCATTCTTGGCACGTAAAGCCCCATATTTCGTATCTACACCGCCATTACAGTATTCCACCCACTGCGCCGCTTCTTCAGGTGTTCCATCTCCCGCATTCACTACTATAAGCGGTTCCGCTCCTACCGCTTCACAGAAATCCATAAACTCGTCAATGCCTACATAGTTGTATTCCACCATGTCCCATGGCACATTCATCGTCGTCTTCCTTTTGTCTATTGGCCCAATCCCATCCTTCCAGTGATATCCAGATGCAAAGTTGCCTCCAGGCCACCGTATAATGCTAGGCTTCGATTCCCTGGTAAGCTTAACTACATCCACATCAAACCCTTTCACATTATCTTCAGGAAACAGTGCCATCTGATCCAACCATACCGTCCCTCGCCCGGTTAAACCTATATCAAAAGTCAGTAACCTGCCCTTACTTACATCTTCATCAATCTTCAACTTTACCGTATATTTCTTCCACCTCCATGCCCTTACCTTTATTCTCCGTTCAACAAGCGGCTTCCCTTCCTCTCCTGCCTTCCCTATCACTACGGTTACTGTTACCCCTCCCACACTTCGTGCATAAAAACTAAACTCATATTCCTTCTCCCTGTGAAGTGGAAGATATATCGCCTGCCTTATCCCTCCATACTTCCCCTTTAACGATTTAACCCTAATCTTCTGGCTCATCTCCGAATTATATGAATTCTTATCCAGCTCATATTGTATGTCCCCTTCCCCGTATGCTATCCACCACGGCGCAATATCTCGGTTAAGCCACAAGCTTTCTATATCTTTACTTTCATCCCACTTCGAACCCTTTTTTAAAAATTCCACATAATCTTTATAGCGTCTCTCTATATTCCTTCGATCCCATCCCAAAAAATATTTCCACCCCTCAAACCCAGGGTTGTTTAGTACCTGCGCCCATATCCCACCGTAGATATTTGTGGTAATGTGCTCTATAAATTTGCCATAAAGATAACGGCTAATAGGCTTTGAGGCCTTTTTTTTGGTATAAATATCGAGTTTTGCGGTTTTGCCGGTACTCCGTGTGAAAGTAAAAAGGGTATCAGCCTGAAGTTCTACAATATTAATACAGAAGATATTTAAGGCCACTATTGCAAGCAGAAATGTTGAAAGTTTTTTCATTAAACTTACCTCTCTTTACAATGCATAATACAATAACCAGCTATTTTATACCATTTGAATACCAATGTGTCAAGCTCTTTTTATGTAACTTTTAATCTTTTTTTATGAATTAAGATTTTAGAATCTGAAAATAATAGCAATTTTTTAAGATATCTTTAATAGATTCTGTTGAATGCATCGGTAATATGTTCGCTAATGTCCATTAGCATTCTCTGGTTGAAAACGGTTCATATCTTTACATTGGCTTAGCAGTTGAGGCATAAAAGAATATTAATATTCGGTATTCTAATGGTATTACAAAAATAACAGTCTTGATACTTTTATCGCACCAAATTATCATTCAAACAAATGCTAATAAAACCGACAGAAAAAAGATATATCTCTCAATTTATGGCAGCTGTGGAGTACCTTAACCCGTTAGAAGATAAGTGTCGCATTAGATTAAAATCGTTACTATACCATAAACGATTAAAAAAAATGGAATATTTTTCAAAAGAGAATCAATTCCCGAAAGAATTCGGATTTGTATGTAATGGTGTACTAAGAATGTTTTATATATCCGAAAAAGGAGAAGAATGGAATAAACATTTCTTTATGGATAACAATTTTATTGCAGCAAGCATAGAGCTGGATAAAAAGAGTATATCGAATATTCAGGCACTGACTACGACAAACTTGCTCTGTATTTCGTATTCTGATTTCCTCGAATTACGAAATGAATTCTATCAGTTTAATATTTTCATTCAAAAACTCTTTATTAGTTATCTGAAACAAAAAGAGGAAAAGGAGATAAGATTTCTATCCAACACGACAATTGATAATTATAAGTATTTCAAAACTCAATATCCTAATCTTGAAAATATAATCTCTCATTATCACATTGCAAGCTACCTTGGTATTACACCCACACAACTAAGCAGAATAAGAAAAAAAATGAAAAAATAGTCTTCTTTATCAACATATGTAAATGACTTTTCTCCTATTCTTAAATATTAATAATAAGAAAAACAGGAGGTTCTATAATGATAAATTCTTTGGAAACCATTAATCCTAATAATACATCCTTTCTTCTAATTGAATTTCAAAAAACCTGGACAGAAAAAGGCTTTCTTCACCGGCTTATAAGGAAAGAATATACATCGAGAAAGGTTTTAAAAAATACGGTTAACCTAATTAATCAAGCAAGAAAAAATGGTTTTACGATTATACATGCACCTTTGATACTAGATAAACAAGATAGAGAGAGGTACAAAAGAATTCCTCTACCACCTAAATTGCTTAAAGGATTCACTGCGGGCACATGGAAAGCTGAATTTACAGAAGGAGTTTATAATAAAAGTGATGTTGTAGTCGAAGGTAGATATAGTTTCAACGCCTGCGAGGGAAGTAATCTCGAACAATTGCTTAAAGAAAGAGGAATAAAGAATATTTTCATTTGCGGTTTTACCACAGATCAATGCGTTGAATTAACTTTAAAGGCACTTACACTTAAAGGATACAATTGCTTTCTTGTTTCCGATTGTACCGCAACAAGAAATAGCGGGCTTCAGAGGAAAATAGAAAAAAGGAACACAACTATAACCAGTACAGGTGTGTTAAAACTTCTAAAGTTTACAATACATTAACTTTATGCTTTAGCATTACCAAACGGATCAATTTTCTATTTTACAATTCAGAAAATGTACAAAAGAATATCTTTTTCGGAAAAACTTAAAAAATCTCTAAAAATCGATGGTATAGCTTATACCTGCTGTCAGCTTTACCATATTAAGGAGTGTAAAAACAAATGGTATTAATATCGCCTCTCCAATATTCTGGACATTTTCTTTAACGGGAAATGCAGAAAAGAAGGCATCCAGAGATGAATTCAGGCCTAGTTTGCCAGGCCCGATTTTCCATATTGGTACATTTATTCCTAATGAGACTGCCGGATAAATCTTACCAAGATTAGAAGCCCATATATCTGATTGTTCTTTAGACAACTGAGGTACTCTTGCCATTACGGATCCTCCCATACCCAGATGAAACCAGCCAAGTTTTATCAAACCCATAACAAGCAGGTAGAAATCTTTTTGATTAATACCATAGAAAGAAATCGCCTCTCCGCCAAAACCGATTAATTTTTGCTGAGATACAATTCTTACTCTTGGAACCAAATATCCTCCGGATACAAGGGCACCTGCAATATCACCCATTATTATAATTTTCTCATTCTTTTCAGAAGATACAACTTCTGTGAAAGCAAATGATACGTTAATAATAGCTACAACAAGAAAACAAAAGAGAAGAAAAATCCTCCGCATGGTCATCTCCCTCACTAAATAATAACTTCGTACAATTACCATATATTGTCAATTGTCAATACCTTGTCTTTTTTTGACATACCGCAACAATAAAACAAGCATTACTCCGATCAAACTGACAAACCCGAGCATACTGAATGCCATTCCCCACGCCAATTTTGTATTGAAAATGATTTTTCTCGAAAATGCATCAAGTACTATCCCGAAAACAACAGGTGATGTAGCTGCTATTGAAAAGCCTAATAATGTTTGGACGGCCATCGCAGTTCCCCTAACCGGAACAGGTGCAAGATCTATTACAGTTGTTGATATAACGGCAGAGTCACCGATTACAAGAAATCCATAAACCACACCTGTAAGGATTACAAGAGAAACCGGTAAATTCATGATCCATCCAAATGTAAAAGAGAATAGAGATCCTCCAGCCATGAATATAAGTATTGTTCTTGTTCTTCCCAAGCGGTCTGAGAATCCTCCACCCAACCAAACAAGAAAAGCCCCTGCTGCTATAATAAAACCCGACCAGTTTGCTGCTATACTGACAGTCTGCATTTCACTTCTACCAGGACTTTCTAAAACTTCCGATAGATAGGTTACCAGCCATCCCCTGACACCATAAAGCTCCCACATATGAGCCCCATAGATAGCAATTATAATAATAAGCGGCGCATTACTGAATACACTTTTAATCATACCCATATCATAGGACACACTCTTTTTCTGAGTTATCAAGGGGTACCTTGGCATAAGTCGCCATGCCAGATAGCTTCCCACAAAAACAGCCAAAGAAGCTATAACAAAAATTAAACGCCATCCCATTCGGCTAAGAAGCAAACCAGGCAATGATTGAGAAGCAGCACCACCCAGAACAAGTGCTCCAACAAATAAACCGACCACTCTGCCCCGCTGATCGGCTTGTTTTCCTTCGGATACGGCACGAAGACCAGGCATATAAGTGCCACCAAGACAAAAACCAACAATGCCTCTGAGCCAGAGAGCCTGTGTAAAACTGTTTGCGAATAGGGCAAATGCAATATTTGCAATACCTACTCCCAGAGATGAAATAAAATAAATCTGCCAAGCCGGTACAAAGTCTGTAAGAGCAGTAAGTACAACTGCCGCCAGGACGAAACCTCCCTGTTGGGCAGAAAAAACCGCTCCGGCTTGAGCTGCATTCATACCCCATTCATTTTGCAACAGTGGCATTATAGCGCTGTAATTGAAAGTAACAATCTGGACAAGAAAAGGAATTGAACCTATCTGGAGTATTTGCTTTAGTTGGCTAAAATCATTGTTTTTTCCGTAATTGCCTTTCAAATTCTTTTTTCCATTCTTAAATATTGCCTTGTAATTCAATTGCTATATCAGGCTGGATCGGTTTCTATTTTAAGATTGCAGAAATTTCGAACAGTGCGTTCTATGGCATCTTCGACTGGTACTCTCTCCATGCTTGAAGCACCGACAAAACCTGAAGCACCTGTTTTTTTAAACACCAGTGCCACATCATTAACGGTTAAAAGTGGGCCTCCATGAATCATAAGAATTGCTTCACTTCCCGTATCTCTTACTGCATGAAAAATGGTTTTAATCCGACTAACCGCAGTATCCATTGTAACGCTTAGGTTCTCTGTTACTCCAACACTCCCACCAATAGTTGTTCCCATGTGAGCAATAACCACATCAATCCCCGCATTCCCGGCCAAAGTAGCTTCTTCCGGAGTAAAAACATAGGCCATAGTAAACAAATCGTATTCTTTTGCATCCTTTAGCATTTCAATTTCACGTGCATAACTCAATCCGAGGAATTCTATTTTCCGACGAAAATTGCCGTCAAATACAGCTACCGTAGGGAAATTGATTACTCCAGCAAAGCCTGTATCTTTTATTTTCTTCAGGAAAAGCTTGATATTGCGTGTAGGATCCGTGCCATTTACACCTGCAATGACAGGTGTATCCTTGACTACAGGCAATATGAGCCGTTCTCCCATGTGCATAACAATACCGTTGGCATCGCCATAAGGTAGCATTCCAACCACGGAAGGCAAACCAGACATACGAAAATATCCGGAATTATAAACAACTATAAGGTCTACCCCTCCCCTTTCTTCACACTTGGCTGATATTCCTGTGCCTGCCCCGGCAGCAATGATAGCTTCACCGTTATCAATCTTCTTTTTAAGTCTTGATAATATCTCATCTCTGCTGAACCTTGCAGCCATTTGCATTACCCCTTTCTACCAGAATTATGATTTCCCTGCTTCTTCCATCAGTTTTAAAAAACATTCTGTTGCCTTTTGCGCAAAAATCGGGTCATTGATATGAGTGTCAATTTTAACCAGTTTTATATGCCCTTCTAAATACTTTTCCAATGCTTCTATAAATGCAAGATCGGATTCTTTATCATAAAAAGGTCTGCCAGGTTTGTCGTATTCGGAAAAACCACCAAGAGGGATAATTATCGAAGTTGGCCCTGTCGAAGCGTTAAGCTTCTCCGCCATTAAACGTCCCAATTGAGCACTTTCTTCCTTGTTAATCCTGACAAGAGTTGCATTTGCCGTATGCCTATAAGTCAATCTATCTTTGTAGAGTGGTGGAATTGTCATTTCTGGACCAAAATTAATAACCTCTATTGCTCCGGGACAAACAATCTGCGGCAATCCTTTATCAGCGGCTGCACTTAGACGTCCTGGACCAGCTGAACGTATTCCACCCATCAAGTCATCGGTAAGTTCCGTTGTTGTTATATCCATTACCCCGGCTACATAACCGGAACGAATAAGCTCTTCCATTATTCTGCCTCCTGCACCATTGGCATGAAATACCAACGGGGTAAAGCCTTTGGACTCCAGTATTTTTTTTACTTCGTTGACACATGGAGTTGTGATACCGAACATTGTAAGAGCTATCAGTTTTTTCTTACCCTTAAGAGAAGGCATTACAGCTTTTTCAGCAAGGGAACATATGATTGCAGAAGCATTAGCCAATACGCTGCACAGAATGGGATTCAAACCCGCTATATCAGTTATAGACGGATATAGAATAATATCCCTGCCTTTCAAAAAGCCACTTACATCTCCGTTCAACGCAGTCGAAACCATAACCTTTGGAAATCCCAACGGCAAAACCTGCATTGCTTCTGTAGCCAAGGCTGTCCCGCAACCACCACCCAGCGCCAATACCCCCCTGAAATCTCTTCGGTCCCCATAGAGCCGTGTTAATATCAGGGACAATCCCCTGCTCATGGTCGAGATTGCTTGCGCCCGATCATCAAGAGCGGATAGTACTTCAATTTCGCTTCCCGCTGCTTTAGCGACCTCTTCTCTTTTAATATCCGGTTTAATCATGGGAAGCCCTCTAAAACCAGTATCAATAACCAGTGGCTTGTGTTCATATTCCCGGATTTTTTTTACAATAAACTCAGTTTCCTCACCTTTTGTATCGAGACTGGAGATAATAGCAATTGTACTATGCAGCATTTCTTATACCATCATACTATTTCTTCTGGTCTTACTGCTCTTTTTTCTTTAACTGACTTATAAGCTGCAAAAATTACTTGTAAAGTCTTAAGGTTATCACGGCCACTTGTTTTTGGTTCTCTACCTTCTCGAATAGCCTCCATTAAATCCAACATGGGCCCGGAAAAAGCATCGGGAAACCATTTACCATCCGTTTTGTATTCTTTTACTTCCCCTTCGGGGAGTTTATCGGAGTGCAGAGTTATGGTACCGGAATCAATATCACTCCTTATCCCTCCGCCTGTGCCTTCAATACAAACCGATCTTTCTCCATTATCACAGCGGTTACACCAATCATTAATAAAACAAACCCTTAAAGCGTTATCATATTCCAATGTTATCACGGAGATGTGTTCACCCATTGTTATACTCGTTTCATCACGTGTTGTAACTGCATTTACAAGTTTCGGTTCTCCAAACCATCCGCGAAGCAGATCAAGATAATGCACACCATTCTGTATTATGATGAAAGGGTCCATTTCGGTTTTCCACGTGCCTTTAGGAAATTGTACTCGGAAGCGTTCGCTTATAAGACAGAAATACGGTTTACCAATATAACCATCTTCAATCCAGTCCTTAACCGGAGCAAGCACAGGAATCCATCTAGCCTGCTGGTTAACCGCCAGTAATACACCTGCCTTTTGGGCAGCCTTCACCATTAATTTGGCCTCTTCAAAACTGCGTGAAAAAGGCTTCTGAGCAAGCACATGTTTCCCGGCTTTTACTGCATCCAACACCTGTGGGACCTTTACCATCGGAGGGGTGGTAATATCCACTATTTTAACTTCCGGTAGCATGAGAAGATCATGATAATCCTTAAAGACCTTCTTTATCCCCCACTGTTTACTGGCTTTGGCCAATGCTTCCGTATTAGTGTCAGCCGCAGCAACTACCTTTAAACCAGCCTTTTTATATGCAGGCAAGTGACAATCATTGGCTATCCCTCCCATGCCAATAATACCTATCCCTAAATCCTCTTTACTATTTTTTTCAATCATCTTCCTCTCCTCCTCGTACAAAAAAACAAATATTGATTTTCCGAATTCTCTTACTCAATAAAGTTGTATCTACATCCTCACAGAAATTAATTTTCAAAACTTCTACGGTTTTATTCCAAGATTAAAAAAATCATTTGCATTCTTGAAAAGTAAATTGTAGGCGATTTTTTTTGCTTCAGACAAAGTAATATATTCAATGTCGACTAGATCGGACAATGCTATCGCAATATTGTCACGGGCGATCACCGCATGTGCCCAGGCTCTGTCTGCCATACCTACAAAATCAGATCCATATCCGTGTATCTTTCCATGTGGTACACTGGAGATTGCTTGTTTAATCATATTCTGACAGTAAATTGGATCTATTATATTCGCCCAGCAGAAATCAATCGAAACATTTGGATAGTTCTTGCACATAAACAACAGCTCACCGCTGTATGGCCAATTTGCATGAAATAGATCGAACTGTACATCCCTATGCAATTCAATAATACCTCTTAAGTTCGCAGCATTGGTCTTCACGATATCATTTCGTATTCCCGCCATGTGACCGGTATGAATCTGAACAGGAAGTGCTAAATCACGGGCCATCCTCATAAACTCATGAAAGAGAAAATCATCTAGGGGCTTTATTCCATCCGGATAGGATGCTTTCCTTCTCGGGTCTTCCATAAACCAGTTAAACACCTTTTCGGCTTCTGCTTTCACCGGATTACCATAGGCTAAACTTCTCTGATAGGCGCTCTGATCCTTGAATGCTACCGCTCCATAATTTTTATAGGCTTTAAAAATATCAAAACACAGATCGATATACTCATCTAAACTCGTTATTCGCCTATTCAAAGGAGAAGCAATACGTTCCACATCTTCATAAGTTGATACTGCATGATATGCAGGAAGCGGTATGGTTAATCTACCATACGGACTGAGTTTGTAAGAGCCGTCTGCAATCTGCCTGTAATCTATTTCTAGGATATTTTCGATACGTGCTACAATACGCGCTTCATCAAGTATTTTCTTGAAGGTATCCTCATTTTCAAGATCAAGGAGTTTATCCTTCATGCGCTTGAGTGCATCGAGAGAAATATTATCCTCATTGTAGAACTTTTTCAGAACAAGTTTTGTTACTTTGGCATATCCTGTATAACATGTTCTTTCCCATGCTTTTTTCAGAACAGGCCATCGTTGTTCAAGAGAAAGATTATAGTCATTAATAATCTGTATATCTCTATCCGATGAAGCGCTCTGAATATCACTGACAAAATAGCCATTCACAATAACCTGCACAGGGTCAATATATCTGGGCTTACAGTAATCAGTATGATCATGACAGTCTATAATAGGTATTGCTTCCATATATTCTCTCAGTTCATCATAACAACCTGCATTTCCTCTCATAATCACCCCCCAAACTATTTCTTATAGTTTTAAAAAATATTCTTATACGGTATTTAATTACATGGTACTTATCCTAATAACATTCCAGGATAATTCGGAGAGCGGAACTGTTAGTATTCCATTTTCGATTTTTGCATCCGAAGCCAAGTAAGGAACAACATTATCAGGATGTTCTTTGCTGTTCCTTGCCTTTATATCATTATTTCCAAGAACAATATGTTCAATTATCTTTGAAGAACCTAAATCCCGAAGATCGCATTCCAGAACAAGAGGCTCATTATGACTTCGATTTACAGCAAAAATTGTTAACTGATTGCTCCCCTCGTCATAAGTGGCAACTGATTCAAGATAAGGAACATCACCGTACTCTTTATTACTATAAACGGGCGATTCTACCAACATATCAAGCGCTACTCCACGACCGAAATTCGAAGCATGCATAAAAGGATAAAAAATTGTTTGTCTCCAGGCAGGCCCATCATTTTCCGTCATAATTGGGGCAATCACATTTACAAGCTGTGCTAGACATGCAATTTTTACTCTGTCAGAATGCTTTAACAATGTGATAATCAAACATCCTACCACAAGGGCATCTTCAAAGGTATATATATCTTCTATTTGATGTTGACCCACAGTCCAGGGAACGAAATCATCATCCTTGTTTTTTGAATGGTACCAGACATTCCATTCATCGAAGGAAATATTAATCGTCTTTTTGCTTCGTTTTTTCGCCTTGACAAAATCGCAAGCACTTACCGCACCTTTTATAAATTCATCCATGTCAATAGATTGCGCTAGATAGGTAGGCAGATCATTTTTTTCATTTCCGTAATAAGAATGAAGTGAAATGTAATCAACATTCTCATAACAAAGTTCAAGAACCGTAGCTTCCCACTGAGGAAACAACGGCATATCCCTATTAGAACTACCACAAGCCACTAATTCCAGACTAGGATCAAAGAGCTTCATGGCTTTTCCAACTTCATTTGCTAATCGCCCGTATTCCTCGGCACTTTTCTGCCCTACCTGCCAAGGACCATCCATTTCATTTCCCAGACCCCAAACTTTAAAACCATGAGGATTCTTAACACCATGAGAAATTCTCAAATCACTCCAATACGTGCCGGAAGGATGATTGCAGTATTCAAGCAGACTTCTAGCCGCATCAATACCCCGTGATCCAAGGTTTACAACGATCATCGTTTCTGCACCAGCTTTTTTAACCCACTCTGCAAATTCATTAATACCGATTTCATTCGGTTCCAGGGCACGCCATACAATATCCAACCGTTTTGGCCGCAAAGCGACAGGACCTACACTATCCTCCCACTTGAATGCTGAAACGAAATTTCCTCCCGGATAGCGTATGATAGGCACATCTAGCTCTTTAACCAATGCAAGCACATCTTTACGAAATCCTTGCTCATCAGCTTCGGGATGACTCGGCTCGTATATACCACCATACACAGCCCTTCCCAGATGTTCGATAAAGGATCCATAAATGCGTTTGTCAATTTTTCCAATAATTCGTTCTTTGTCTATTACAGTCTTGGCTTTTAACATGATTATTTTATTCTCCTCACCTTAGTAGTAAAATTAATTTTAAAACATTAACACCTTTATTCACGATTATACCGTGACCGAATTTCATGAACACGACTATACCATTATAGTACCAATATGTCAAATAATATTTTTATAAAAATTCTCTTTTCTAACTTTTTCCCCTGTAATAATTATACACTAAAGGAAATTGTATGATATTTTCAGTAATTAGGCATGATAATTTCTTTAAAAAACAATTGATTTGTCATAGTTAAGCATTTACTTGATTAAATCATCTAATATTGGTATTATATATAAATCTATATATAAAGATATAAAGGAGAAACGAACATCTGTGAAGGCAAAACCATTACTTAAGGATAATTTGACCGAGATTTTGAGAAAACAGTTACTTGCTATCCGTGAAGACAAGCTTATACGTATTTCACCAGAAAGGGTTCTGGCTGAAGAACTCGGCGTTAGTAGATTATCACTACGTGCAGCCCTTAAGGTTCTAATAGACGAAGGTCTTTTAATCCAGAAACAGGGGAGTGGTACGTATATCACTCCGATTTCAGACATCAATTCCATACAGTTGATTATAGCACCAGATATTAAAACAAATGACCCCTTTTTTAAAGCTTTTTTGGCAGAACTTACCACATGGCTTTCACGTGAATCCATACAATTGTCAATTTATGATTTTGACAGAATAAACGGGGCATCCCCTCATATACCTCTAATAATTGTAGGTCTCCTTAATACCCGTATCCTTACAAAAATCAAAAACACTTTTAAATATATAATCGCTGTACAATGTTATCCCGAAGACGAAGATATCTCTCAGATTTATTTCGATGATTATAAGATCGGATACATGGCAGCAAAAAAATTTCTTGAATACAACCACAAGCGCATATTACATATAAGTGGTCCTGCAAAGTATCCCTCATCAAATTACAGAAGAAAGGGATTTTTCGATGCACTTGAAGGTAGCGGGGTAATTGTAAAAGAAATTCCGGGAAAGATGAACTGGAGTTGTGGGTATAATGCCGGAAAAACCATAATCAAAGATTTCAGCAGCAACGAAAGACCAACAGCAATTTTTGCTGCAAACGACTGGATGGCAATCGGTTTAATACAAAGCCTTTCAGAAGAAGGGATAAAGATACCACAGGAAATATCTGTTGTTGGCTGTGATGATATACCCTTAGCCAGAGAAATAGTTCCCGGGCTTACAACATTTAGATTTGATTTTAAATGTCTTATCGGTGAATTAATTTCTGTATTAAATGAAAAATATGTAAATAAACAGAATATAAGTAAAAAAGTTTTGCTTCCCGCCCCTTTCATAAAAAGAGAATCATTGATAAAGATTTAGAACAGGTTTTCAATTTGCTCATTTTATTGTTTTATTTATGTACTATAAGCATGTACTACAAACACAAATCCTTTAGGAAGGGCCCTCTTAGAAGATCGCAACTATTTTCCTTTGGATGCAGGCTACTCACCCTTTGATAATTCCAAAGGTAAAAGAGAAGGGGTAAGCCGTACATACAAACAGTTTGACGGCTATCATCCGATTTTCAGCTATATAAACTGTGAAGGTTACATGCTAAGCTGTGAACTTCGAGAAGGGAGTTACCCGTATACTGGTTTGAAACGGCACAGACTAAAGGGAGGATAAGCTATAGTGATTAGAAAAAAACGATCTCTGGAGCTTTTCATACTGGTAACTGCTCCGGAGAATATTGGCAATTAACGCCTTTGAATATTATAAGAAAACTAAAACTAACTCTTTTTGACTACAGCTTTCCAATTACACGGATTCAGGATATAATAAAGTATATTTCTGGAGATCATCTATGATTAATTCAAAAAGGCAAGGACGCATTTTAATAATTGAATTAAAAAAAGATCTATCTGTTTTAAAAGCTCTCGCCTCTGAAATAAGAATAAGCATAATAGAAGCTCTAATGCATGGAGAAAAAAATATTAACGAACTAGCTAAATATCTCAACCTTCCTCAATCTACTGTCGCAACAAATGTTATGGCATTGGAAAAAGCAGGGCTTATCGAAACGAAAACACATAAAGCATCAAGAGGAAATCAAAAAACATGTTATCCTATTTATGAAGAATATATTATAAAATTCTATGATAACAAAAAAGAAGAAGACAATTTTATTGAAGTTGAAATGCCTGTCGGTCTTTTTATTCAATATGATATTTCCCCTCCTTGTGGTATATGCTCACCTGAAAAAATTATAGGATATCTGGATTATCCTGAGTCCTTTCTCGAACCGGAACGTGTAAAAGCAGGATTGTTATGGTTCGAAAAAGGATTTGTCGAGTACCAATTTCCGAACAATGCACTTTCAAGAAATAAATCTCCTGAAAAGATGGAAATCATCATGGAACTTTCATCTGAAGTTCCCGGGACGAATCCAAACTGGCGTTCCGATATAACAGTATGGGTAAATGAAGTAGAAATTGGCACTTGGACATCCCCCGGAGATTTCGGTGATAGAAGAGGCAATTATACTCCTGAATGGTGGAAACTTAAGGGTTCACAATATGGCCTGCAAAAATGTTGGAGCACCAATAAAGAAGGTTCATTTGTTGATGGAGTTAAAGTCTCCGATATTCGGATAAATGATCTTAATCTGCAAGATCACCACTCAATTCGTGTCAAGATCGGTGTTAAAGAAGATGCAGAAAATATTGGCGGTATAAACATTTTCGGAAGAGGGTTTGGCAATTACAACCACGATATTGTACTCCGCCTTTACTTCTAATTCTCGGGTAGATTCATACCTTAAAAACTTAACCTTCAAAGCGAAGTTATTTAAAAATCCTAGAAGTTTCTCCATTAATATCAAAAATAATGATTAAAATCATTATTTTTGATATTGACGCAATCTTCGGTAAAAATATAATAAAAATAATTAAAAGATTTAATTCAGCAGGGCGGCAGTGCATATAAACCTGATCTATAAAGAATATTATGATCAAGTTCATATAAAGCCCTTTGTTAATAAAAGAGAATACTGGAGTTAAAATGAATATGGATAATTTTGTAATTGGTCTTGATTTCGGTACTGATTCATGTCGTGCCATTATCGTAAACACGGCAGACGGTGAGATCCTAAGTGAATCCGTTGTTAATTATCCAAGGTGGATAAAGGGGGAATTTTGCAATGCAGATATAAATCAATTCAGGCAACACCCCTCTGATTATCTTGAATCAATGGAGAATGCAATATTAAGGGCCTTGCAAGAAATACCCAGCAGAACACATTCCTATATAAGGGGAATCTCGGCTGCTACAACTGGTTCTACAATTGTTCCGGTTAATAAAGAAGGAATTCCATTATCTCTAACTGAGAATTTTTACAACAATCCGGATGCAATGTTCATTTTATGGAAGGATCACACAGCTGTTAAAGAGGCTGAAGAAATAAACACACTGGCTCATTCATGGGGTGGAATCGATTATACAAAATACGAAGGAGGAGTTTATTCCGCAGAATGGTTTTGGGCGAAAATACTTCACATAATAAGAACAAATGAAGAAATCAGCAAAGCAGCATATAGTTGGCTTGAACATTGTGATTGGATTCCTGCAGTGCTGACTGGCAATAGGAATCTGCACAAAATAAAACGAAGCCGCTGTGCAGCCGGTCATAAGGCAATGTGGCATCCCTCTTTTTCAGGACTCCCCTCAGTTGATTTTTTAGAAAGGCTCGATAAGCGTCTCCCCATACTAAGAGAACGATTGTACACAGAAACATATACCGCCGATATACCCGCAGGAACATTATCTCCGAAATGGGCTGCTAAATTAGGACTATCAGAAAATGTTGTTGTAGGAACAGGCGCATTTGATGCACATATGGGTGCTGTCGGAGGTGGTATATCACCCGGCACGCTGGTAAAAGTTATGGGAACATCGAGCTGTGATATGATTGTTGTATCAAAAGATATTCTAAGAGACAGGTTGGTAAAAGGCATATGCGGTCAGGTTGAAGGATCAATTATTCCCAATATGATCGGCCTTGAGGCCGGACAGTCTGCATTCGGAGATATCTATGCTTGGTTTAAAAAAATGCTGGCTTGGCCACTCTCTTTAATGCATAAGATAAGTATCATTGATAAGGAAAAATCCAAAAAAATAAAAAATGAGATTGATGCCATAATAATAGACCAACTCTCCAGGGAAGCTTTAAGGATAAAACCAGGAAGTTCATCTGTACTTGCCCTTGATTGGTTGAATGGACGTAGGTCCCCTTATGCAAATCAATTTTTAAGGGGTGCAATAGCAGGCTTGACACTAGGTAGTGATGCCCCAAGGATTTTTAGAGCTCTTGTGGAAGCAACTGCTTTCGGAACAAGGAGCATTATCGAACGATTCGAAGAAGAAGGTATTCACATAAAAGATGTTATTGGTATAGGTGGAGTTTCCAAGAAATCCCCTTTTGTTGTTCAGGTAGTTTCTGATGTGATTAATAGAAGGATAAGAGTAGCAAGAACAGAACAAACCGTTGCCCTTGGTGCTGCTGAATTTGCAGCCGTTGCTTCTGGTTCCTTTAAGACCATAGAAGATGCTCAGAAAGCAATGGGCAGTGGCTTCGATGCAGAATATGTCCCAAATCCATCTAATACTAAAATATATGATCGTCTCTATACGAAATATAAACTATTAGGAAATCTCATTGAAAAATATACAAAAACAGAGGTTTGAAATGGCAAAATATACGGAACTAAAGCGAGAGGCATATGAAGCGAATATGGAGATTCCTAAACAGAACCTAGCAATTTATACATTCGGTAATGTCAGTGCTTTCGATTCAAGCCTCGGAGTTTTTGCCATAAAACCAAGTGGTGTCCCTTATGCCGAACTAACACCTGATGACATGATTATCGTCAATATAGAAGATAATACTGTTGTTGACGGTAATTTAAAACCATCCTCTGATACAAAAACACATTCGGTTTTGTACAGAGCTTTTAAAGAAATCGGTGGTATTTGTCATACCCATTCTCCATATGCAGTAGCCTGGGCTCAGGCATTAAAACCGATTCCTATCTTGGGCACAACACATGCTGACCATCTTGTTACTGACATACCTTTGACTGATATTCTGGAAGATGATGCAATTAAGAAAGATTATGAAGAAGAAACCGGTAATCAGATTATAAAATGTTTTAAAAATCTCAATTACAAAGAGATCGAGATGGTTCTGGTTGCATGTCACGGTCCTTTTTCATGGGGCAATAACGCTTTAAAAGCAGTGTACAATTCCAGGGTTTTAGAAGAGATAGCAAAGATAGCTTTCTATTCAATCATGATAAATCCGCATGTCCCAACCTTAAAAAATAGTCTAAGGGAAAAGCACTATTTTAGGAAACATGGCTCTGGTGCTTACTACGGACAAAATGGCTAAGATTATTAACAATATTAAAATTAAAAAGGAGTGCCTGATATGATTGATTTGAAAGATTATGAATTCTGGTTCATTACTGGAAGCCAACACCTTTACGGAGAAGAAATTCTCAACATGGTTAAAGAACATTCGGAAAAAATAACAAAGGGCATAGCTGATGCGGTAAGCATTCCAGTCAAATTCGTAAACATGCCTGTTTTAACAAACGCTGGTTCAATTATCAACCTATGTAACGAAGCAAACAAATCAAAAAAATGTGCCGGCCTAATTTTTTGGATGCATACATTTTCTCCGGCCAGGATGTGGATATCCGGATTAAAATTGCTGAAAAAACCCATATTGCATTTGCATACACAGTTTAATCAAGAAATACCGTGGGAAAATATTGACATGGAGTATATGAATTTAAACCAATCCGCACACGGAGGGAGAGAATTCGGACATATTGTTTCTCGCATGGGAATTAACCGTAAAGTTCTTGTGGGATATTGGCAGGAACAGAACTTGTTAAACAAACTAATCATTTGGCTACGAGCGTCTTGTGCCTATCAGGACTCCCATGGATTAAAAATAGCCCGCTTTGGTGATAATATGAGAGATGTTGCGGTAACCGAAGGAGATAAAGTGGAAGCTCAGATCAGGTTTGGTTATAGCGTCAACGGATACGGATTGGGAGATCTTGTTAAATATACAGATCAAATTACCGATAACGAAATAAATAGTTTACTCTTACAATACGAAGAAGAGTATCAATTATCTCCCGAATTACAGAAAAACGGTGAAAGACGTAGCTCATTAATTGAAGCAGCGAAAATAGAACTTGGATTAAAACATTTTTTAGAAGAGGGCGGATTTAAAGGTTTCACCACAACATTTGAAAACCTACACGGACTTTCCCAATTACCTGGACTCGCTGTTCAGCGTCTTATGGAAGCTGGGTATGGATTTGGAGCAGAAGGAGATTGGAAAACAGCTGCTCTTGTTCGAGCGATGAAAGTTATGTCTTCCGGTTTAAATGGCGGTACATCTTTCATGGAAGATTATACTTACCACCTTAAGGGAAAAAACAAAATGGTACTTGGAGCACACATGTTGGAAGTGTGTCCCTCTATTGCCGCCCAAAAACCATCACTAGAAATCCATCCCCTATCTATCGGGGGAAAGGCTGATCCGGTAAGGCTGGTTTTTAATGCAAAGACAGGTAAAGCATTAAATGCATCAATTGTAGATATGGGTAACAGATTTAGAATGATAGTTAATGAGGTTGATGTGGTGGAGCCTCCATTAGAATTAAAAAAACTTCCTGTTGCAAGAGCTGTATGGATCCCAAAACCCGATCTACCTACTGCTGCTAGTGCCTGGATATTGGCCGGTGGTGCACATCATACGGGATTTAGTCAGGCCTTAGATTCAGAGTATCTTGAGGATTTTGCAGATATGTTAGGAATAGAATATTTATTGATCAACGATAAGACCACCCTGGAAGAGTTTAAGAAGGAACTACGCTGGAATGACGTATTTTACTATTTACGAAAGCAAACATAGAAAATCAATTTACGCATACAAAAGTCTTCTAGAACAACAGATTAAGAAAAAATGGAAAAAGAAATCACCAATATAAAGACAATCATTTCTAGAGAAGCACTTAATGAGCTTCCCGACTTCCTTAAGAATAATCTTAACATATCTCATCCCACTTTAATCTGTGACGAAAACACCTTTAAGGCAGGGAGAGAAGTTTTAACAAGACTGGAACGAGAAAGGATTTCGCTTAAAGTTTGCATGCTTAAATGTAAAGAGATATGCAAGGCTGATGAAACCTCTGTTGGCTCTCTCCTTCTAGATATCGACATAAAGGCAGATTGCCTAATAGCACTTGGAACTGGTACGATAACGGATCTTACAAGAATATTGGCATACAAGCTCTCACTCCCATTTGTATCCATACCCACGGGAACTTCGGCGGATGCCTTTGCATCTTCCGTGAGTCCGGTATTTATCAACAACATTAAAAAGACTTTGCAGGCCAAAATGCCAGAAGCAATATTTGCCGATACAACTATACTTAAAAATGCACCCAAGAGAGTCAATGCTGCAGGTTTCGGAGATTTCTTATCAAAGGGAATTCCAAAAACCGACTGGTATATTTCAAATATAGTGAATAATGAAAGTATAAATAATAAGTCGTTGAAAATTATTCAACAACCTCTTAATAGATGCATAAAAAAAATAAATGAACTCGGTGCTTTCCATGAAGAAACAATAAAAACCCTCATGGATGGTCTTATCGTTTCCGGTTTTTCAATTGCACTTGCCGGAAGCTCTCGTCCTGCAAGCGGTTCTGAACATCAAATCTCACATTTTATTGAATATAATATTAATCTGGGTAAAACATCTTTTTTCTTCCACGGGGAGACAGTGGCACTGGGTGCCTACATAATGACTTCTATCTATAATAACTTATTCTCCCTTAGTTACAATGATTTTCATAACCTGCTTGTAAGTAAAAATAAAAAAAAGGAAATCAAAGAATCCAGAGAAGAAATATTCTCTCGTGTTTTTGATGCTGATTCAAAAGGAATTATTGACAACTGGAAAAAGAACAGATCCAATAGAAAACGAATGGAGAAACTCGTTAAATTACTTTCAGTTAACTGGAAATATCTGCAGAAAACTGTAAAAAATAATATCTTTGATATTGATCAGTTCAGGGATTTAATGAATAAATCCGGCGTCCCCTTTGATCCTATAAAAATGGGTTTTTCTCCAACTGAGATATCTGATATGATTATATGTGCAAAAGAAATGAACAACAAGTACACACTTTTAAACTTACTGGACGAGCTTAACCTTCTTGATTATTTTGCAATTCAGCTAACCAGGAACTTACTCACCTTTTCAGAGCCCCAGTGACGTCACCGTTTTTACAAGTACATCGGGGTAGTCTGTCAGTATCCCCCTGATTCCATAGGATATGAACCTCCTGTTGTCACCATCCGTATTTGAATAGTAAACATTTTCCAGGAACCCCAGCTCCCTGATTATTCTTACAAGTCCGGGAGTCACGTCCCTCCTGTGCGGCTGAAGGAAGTTGCATCCAAAATCCTTCATCTCCCTCAAAAGCGACTTATCGTAGACCTTTTTCCTCTCGAGCACACACAGCTCGATATCACTATCAAAAGACCGCACCATCTCAGCCTCCCTGAAGGTACTAACGGTGAAATAGGCGCTCTTATACAAATCACGCTGTCTGAATATCCTGCATGCCTGCCGGATAAGAACTTCATGGGATTCCTTTATCTGAATATTCATACCAATCTCCTGCTTTTTCCTTCTGGCTGACTCAAAAAAATCCAGCACCTCATCAAAGGTATGTATCGGCCTCTTTCCGGCAGAGCACATCTCCCTTATCTCTTTCAATGTAAGGGAATCTATACTGATATTTTCCGCGCAAACCCTCTTTAAGTTACCATCATGAGAGACCACGATTCTTTCATCACGCGTCAATCTTACATCGAACTCTATAAGGTCTGCCCCGGCTTCATAGGCTTTTTCGAATGCCACAATCGTATTTTCAGGGTACCTCCCTGAAAAACCCCTGTGAGCGGTAATGACTATCCTCTTCGGGTCACTGTAAATGTCTTTGATACTCAAAATGCCAATCCCCCTTTACTCAAAGTTTTTTTTATACGGGCCACAAGGAATCTTTTACTTGAAATCAGATCCTCCCATTTCCTGTTTTCTATGACAACTGCCACATCTCTTTCAATAAACCCGGAAAGGTACCGAGAAAAATCAATCTCGCTCTTATCCAGAGCCACATCACCGTGCCTCTTTCCCCTCTTCACCCCACTCAAATGAACATGTACTATCCTTTCAGAGAATTTACCCAGAAAGCTGTCGATATCCTCACCATTCATGCCAAGGTGTGCAAAATCCACGGTAAGCCCCAGACCTGGAAAAGCAGACAAAAGGCTCCCTATCTCTTCCACCTGGTTAAGGAGTTTGTCCCTCTTTCCATCCATGTTCTCTATAGAAAGCGTTAGGTCCGATTCAGGCAGTCTTTCAAACACCCTGCCAAGAGAATCGATAAGCAGTGTACAGGCTGTCTCCCTGGATACCTTCCTTACTCGTCCCGGATGAATAGTTAGCATTTTGATATTTTTTTCAGAAGCAAAGTTATATTCCTTGACTACCTGTTCAATAGCTGCCTCCCTGGAGAAAGGATTTATCGATGCAAGGTTGAAATCAAAGTAATTGGAATGAATGCTTATACCCAGCTTTTCACCTGAAAAGTCGATGCTCTCAATATCGAAACCCGTTGAAAGAATTCCCTGGTGGTAAATATCAAAATAAACCTGATTTATCTCGATCCCATCGAAACCATTATCTAAAAGCACATCTGAAATCTTTGAAAAATCATCTATTTCACCGGAAAGTATACCATCGACAAATGGGCTGAGATTCGAATATATTTTCATCATTACAAGAACCCACCCCCGTTCATATCGGGGGCGGGAACCGATCTTCCGATAACTTCCTGATCAATCCTGGTTTATCTGCTCGAGTATGCTGTCGAAGTTCACTTCCTTCTTGTAATCTTCGAATTTTTTGAGCATTTCATCCAGAGTAAATTCACCAAGCACGTACTTCCAGAAGAGCTGATTCTTCTTATCCTTCATGTCCTTTCTTATTGCATCATACTCGGGAACGGCCTTCGTCGGCTGTTCAAATACCACCCGATCGTCGTACTTCGAGAACCAGGAGCTGAACTGTTGTTCTATCTGCTGTCCCTTCTCTGCCAGAGGTGGAAGCTTATAGGGGAACTTGATACTTGGGTCCATAGGGGCCCTTACTCCCATGTGAATTCCCGATTCCTTAAAGTTGTCCACAAACATTCCATTTACTATCTTGTATGAAACATTGGGGATACCTCTGTAAAGCAGCATCGCACCATCCGGATTGAAGTACAGGGTTTCGATAAATTTATCCCACACAAACTGCGGATCCTTGGCCTTGGATGTTATGCAGAAGGGCCTGTAACCGGGAACAACGGAGAGACCCATAACGTTGCCGGTCTTTGGGTTCTCAATCGGCGGTACAAGGGCAATCTCTGCATTGGGAAAATTCTTTCTGAGCTCTGAAACCATCTCCTGATACCTGTAAACCCACATTATGAGGAAAGCGCCCTTACCGGCATAGAATTTACTACGCGTCTTCGAGGCCTTCTGTGGAAGGGCATGGTCGGGATCCATCAACTTTTCATCGTAGAGCATCTTTATAAACCTTGCATAATCCTTGAACTGAGGCGAATCCCAGCCCTCCCTGTATTTCTTGTCGTTGGGACGCTTTACTATCGGAAGTATCGATACATCGAAGTAGTTACCGATTACAGCAGGGAGGTAACCGTCGTGGTAGGTCTTTGAAATAAGGGGATACATCGGTTTACCGTCGGGACCCTTTAGATTGTCCCGCATCGCCTTCAATGTTGAAACAAACTCGTCCAGAGTCTTTGGCATTGGCAGCCCTAGTTTCTTAAGGAGGTCCGTTCTCACCCACAGACCCCTCTGAGCACCAACCATGGCAGGTATTCCGTAAACAACACCGTTAACGGAATGCGCCTTGAAGGAACTGGGATACATCTCTTTGAGCTTCTTCATCTTCGGGGAGTTCTCTATAAACTTGTCCAGCGGAATGATAAACCCCTGCCTTGCAATGTTGTTCAAGTTATCAGCCCCATATTTTACAACATCGGGAAGCTCGCCTGCCATAAACTGAGCCATCATGAGATCACTGGCATTCTTGGAGCTGACCGTTTTCAACACTACATCCACCCCGGTAATTCGTTTGAACTCTGCTGCCCATGCAGGCAGAACTTCGGGATGGTCATTGTATTCCACGGCAAGGTAAACTATCTTGTCCATGCCGGGTGTTGCCTTCTTCTCTTCCTGACCGCCGGCCCATACCCCGTAGAGAAGCAAGCAGAGTAACATCAGAGAAGCAATTAAGATTTTTTTCATCTCCATCTCCTTTCTTTAAAATATTTATTTTGACCAAAATATTTGATCGCTAAAAAACATACATTAACCCTTAATCGAGCCAAGCATTATTCCCTTGGTGAAATATCGCTGGAGAAAGGGGTACAGCATGAGAATGGGAATCAGCGCAACTATTACCGTGGTGTACTTTATGTTGTCCAGAAGGGTAGTCTCTGCAAATGAAGCTCCCAGGTCTTCCTCCAGGATTATCATAGACCTCAGAATAACCTGAAGTGTGTATTTCATGTGATCCGTTATATAGAGAATCACATTGAAGTACTCGTTCCAGTAGGCGACGAAGTAAAAGAGGAAGATCGTTGCAAGAATAGGCAGGGCTAATGGAAGAACAATCTTAAAGAGTATCTTCATTTCAGAGGCCCCGTCTATCCTTGCAGAATCGAACAATTCATCGGGAATACTCTGGAAATAATTTCTCATCAGAATCAGATTAAAAGAGTTTATTCCGCCGACAAGAATCAAACTCCAATAGGTGTTCATGAGCCTTAAGTCTCTTACAAGTAGGTATTTGGGAAGAAATCCAAGGTTTATCATAATGGTAAGAACAACGAGAAAATTGAAGAATCTTCTGCCGGGAAGCTTCTTGTCAGCCAGGGGGTATGCAAGAATCGAAGTCAGTGTAAGGCTCACAACCGTTCCCAGGACAGAGAGGTATACACTATTAAGCAGCGGACGAAGGAGCAGACCTTGCTGAATGACAAATTTATAGTTGTACAGGGTGAACTTCTTTGGGAGAAGGCGAAAATCAAGATTGGGATCCGCGGAAAAGGTTAACTGTAAAATATAGATAACAGGAATTATCATAGTGAGGGCAAAGAATCCCATTACGAGGTAATTGAAAAAGTTGAATATCTTTTCTCCCTTTGTCGGTTGCATTTCAGAAAACCCCCTCCTCTTTTATCTTCTTTGCCAGCCAGTTGGTAAGAAGAACCAGTGCAAGGCCTACCACTGTTTTGAAGACAGAAACTGCCATTGCATAACCAATCTGCATCTGCTGTATCCCGGTTCTGTATGCGTAAGTCATAAGCACATCACTGGGGCCGCGCACGATTGGGGTAGTTAGAACGAACACCTGCTTAAAGAGGTTCAGGATCTTGCCAATCCTTATAATAAAGAGAATTACTATTACGGAGCGTATGCCTGCAAGTGTGATATGCCAGGTCTGCTGCCACCTGTTGGCACCGTCCATTATCGCAGCTTCGTACAGTGCCGGATCTATCGACATTATGGAAGCCAGATACACGATAGTACCGTATCCCGCATTTCTCCAGATATCCGTTGCAACGAGCAATCCCCGTATATACCTGTCGGATGCCCACCAGAAGATCGGCTTTCTTCCGAGAATCTCTGCAATTTGAGCATTCGGGCTGTTTGCAGGTGCAAGCATTATGTACCAGATAGCTCCGACAACAACCCACGATAGAAAGTGAGGAACATAGATGACTGTCTGGATTCCTCGTTTCAAAAAACTGATGCGCATCTCGTTGAGGAGAAGGGCAAAGATTATGGGAACCGGAAATCCTATCAGTATCTTCAGGAAACTTATGTAAAAGGTATTCCAGAGAGACCGCCTGAACTGGGTGACCCTGAATAGCTTTATGAAGTTGGCAAGCCCCACAAAGGAAACCTGGGAAGGAGGAACCTGCCCTATATTGGTGAAAGCCCAGTAAATCTTTGTCATGGGATAAAACTGGAAGATGGCATACCAGGTCATCCCTATTGCAAGCATAAAGAGAAGCCCCTTTCTCATCCTAAGCTGTTCAATCAGCCTCTCCCTTCTCGTCTTTTCAACAATGCTACTCATTGATTCCCCTTTTCCTTTCTCGCAAATAGTCGATAAACAGGTCCGGCCTGTTCGAGCCAATGGCATCGACACCCATTCCAAGTAACCTGTTGAAAACAGCAGTGTCTTCAACACTTCCCCATGTAACTACCCTTTTCCCGGAAGCATGGACTTCATTGACGATTCGTGTATCTACCATTCTGTAATGTATGTGTAGATTCGAGGCTCTAGCCTGTTCCATCAGAGAGACGGGGTCAACAGGATTCGAACCAACCAGGATTCCCACGGTAGAACTAGGGCAATTCTCCTTTACGTATCTCACCCTCATGTGAAAGAAAGAGGTATAGCTCACCCTCTCTGTAAGACCAAAGGATTCCACAACCGCATGGACAAACTTCTCCGTATCGGGACCTTTAAGTTCAATCTGGATGGCTATATCCTCATCTTTCAGGGCCTCCAACACCTCGGCAAATGTCGGCACAGGCTCCCTGCCACCAACTAAAAATTGCTTAAGCTCCTTAACTGTCAGTTTCGAGACTTCTCCCCTGCCATTTGTCGTACGGTCGATCGTGGCGTCATGCATCAATATCAATTCTTTGTCCGAGGTAAGCCTTACATCCATTTCAACGGCATCACAGCCTATTTCACAGGCTTTCAGGAAACCGGCAATCGTATTTTCAGGGAGCAAACCAGCCACGCCCCGGTGACCTGTAATCTTGACTTCGCCATTTGTAAGGCCATGTGCCCCTCTGTTACCTGCCACGCTCATTCTTTCAAGACTCCCCTCTCCTGGTAGTACCTCATTGCACCGGGATGGAGCGGGATAGAGACGCCCTGGAGTGCATTGTCCAGAGTTACCTTCCTGTCCAGAAGAATGTCCTCCGAATGTTCGAATATCGAGGAAGTTATCTCGTAGACAACGGATTCGGGCGCATCTGCGTGGGTTATCAGAATAGCCGCTACTCCCACGGTATTCACACTTTTACCACTGTCATACTCTATTCCGGACTTGAACCAGTACGGGTGGTCCGTAAGAAGGGCTTTTAGCTTCTCCTCATCTATCGAGAGAACCTTGATCTCTACCTTCTCCTCTATCTCCTCTATTGCACTCGGCTTTCCCGCAGAGAGGAAAAAAACAAGGTCTATCTCCCTGTTCAAAAGCCCGTAGGCCGCATTGGATATGGATAGAAAATACGGCCTGTAGTCACCCTCCCTGTAGCCATAGATCTTAAGGACCGCATCGGCAACGATGCTTGTTTCACCTCCCGTTGCCCCCATTGCAATTCTCTTACCCTTCAACTCCTCCATGGAATCGAAGTCGGTATTCTTTCTGGCGATTATCCAGAGGCCAAGTTCCTGTATCCCGCAAATGGCACGGATGTTCTTATTCTCACCGGAAAAGAGCCCTTCCCCCTTTATGGCCGCATCTGCAATATCAGACTGCGTGAGGCCAAGCATGATCTTTCCCTCGCTCGTGAGTTCAACATTCTCTATTCCCCCGCCTGTAAGTGTTGTATCGATGGATATGTTGCTGTACTTCCTTAAAATCCTGCATATCTCTCTTCCAACGCTATAAAAGCTTCCACCTATCGAACCAGTCCCGAATGTATCGCAGATGAGTCCTATGTTGTCTCTCTCCTCCAGGTTGAAGGAGAGCAGGGATTCGAGAACCCGAAGCGACTCCTCCCGTTCTCCCCGCCTTATTGCCTGGAGCAATCTCAGGTACTCGGGGTAAATCTGATCCGCATGGCCGTTGAAATACCTTACAACCTTGTGATCAGTTACGAGGAGCTTACTCATAAACTCCGTGAACTCTATTAGCAAAGGATTCGCAGAATCCGAAACTATGGAAATGAAGAGCTTTTCTATCATGGAGTTGAGCGAGTTGAAGTCTTTCGATACAAGGGCATTCTTCATTCCCTCCTCGATTAGTTCAAAGCTATAGATTGATTTTTTCCGCCCCAATAAATCCTTCAGCATAGGAAGGAGAACCAGTCGCAGGTTTTCAAGGACATGGTTGTATTTAAAGGGCCTCGTTCGAACGGTAGCATCGAATATCCTTAGATAGTTCTTTACAGAGGGGCTCGATACTATGGTACCGCTCCCATGGTTGATTCTAACCGCCCCAAGAACGACCAGTATCTGAAGGCCCTTTCTTAAGGAGGGAACCGATACCTGTAACTCCCTGGCAAGTTGTTCGTGTGAAGGAAGTTTATCCCCCTCTTTGAGGCCCATTTCCTTTATCTTCGTAAGAATGGCCTCTGCAATCTCGTCTTCGAAACTTCTCTTCTCAATCATCTTTCAATCATCCTGTACAACCCATACAAAATAAATTCATAAATTCATTTTATGAGTTTATGATAAAAGGTTTGGATTGTCAAGATTCTGAGGATTATTCTGTTGTTTTGGTAAGATCAGCCATATTCAGGTGTGATTTATCAGAGTTTCAATCCCATCAAGATTTTGAATTCCTGTACCCTCTCCCTGCTTATCCTTATTCTTTCTCCCGAGGCAAACTGGACAACATACTTCCCCCTTCCCCAGGGAAGGATTCTCTCTATTTTATCGAGATTTACGATTGCATTCCTATGAACCCTGAAAAAATGTTCGGGATTCAACCTCTCTTCCAGTCTTGAGAGGGGAATATCGACAAGATATTTTACATTTCCGATGTACATGAAAACAAGTTTGTCTTCGGCACGAAAAAAATCAATTGAATCGACATTGAAAACCTTGTATTCGAATTTGTTCCTTATCGTAAGCCTATCCAGGTACTTTTTCCCTTCCCGATAGTACCTTATGAGCTGCGAATAGTCACGACCATTTGAATCGTTTCTCTTTAAACCCGAATACACCTTTTCAATCGTCCTGGCCAGACGCTCTTCCGAATAGGGCTTTAGCAGATAATCAAATGCATTTACCTCGAAGGCCTTGATAGCATAATCATCGTATGCAGTAATGAAAACTACAGCAGGCTTGTGCACAAGTCGTTCAAGAACCTCTATGCCATTAAAAACAGGTATCTCTATGTCTAAGAAAATGAGATCCGGCTTTTTACTATCCACTTTCAGGACAGCCTCCCTGCCGTTGACCGCTTCATCTATTACCTCGATAAAATCATACTTACTGAGATTTCTCTTAAGAAGCTCTCTGGCAGGTTCTTCATCTTCAACGATAATTGCCTTGATTTTCATATTTTTCTCCGAAATTAATTTCTTTACTTTACTTTCTCACCATCTCTTATTATTGATTTGTATAGAGGCAACAATGATTATCACGGCCAATACAAAGCTTAAACATGCCCTCGAAGAATATCCCGAATTAAAAGAATTCTTAATACAATTATCCCCTAAATTCAAGAAGTTGAACAACCCTTTCATCTACAGGCTCGTCTCACACAGAGCTACATTCGAAGACATAGCAAGGACAGGAGGTCTGTCACTCTGCGAGCTTCTTAAGAAGGTCAACAGGGAAACGGGTAATGAGAAGGAATTCCTCGAAAAGGTACCCGAGTGCAGGGAAGAGGAAAGAGAAGAAAAAGCAGGAGAAATGCCAGAATGGGTAAAAGACGCAACAGAAATAGTAGAGATGGATGTTAGGAAAAAGGAAGGTTTCTTCCTGCCTGAGATAAAACAAAAACTGAAAAACCTTGAAAAGGGAAAAGTTCTTCTTGTTATCAACGATTTCTACCCTGCACCTCTCATAAAACTTTTGCGAGAAGAGGGCCATACTGTATTCCACGAGGCCAAGATTTCCAGGCTCCAAGCTGACAATAAAAACGGTGTAGCTACAGAGGAACACAGGGTTTACATACAGCCCCTTTAGATGCGCCGTAATGTTGGGATATGCATCTCTACTATCAGTCCCTGCGGATCGTTCCTCCTGAAATGCAGACGACTGTTGTAGAGATTCTTTAGCCTATTATTGACATTTCTTAGACCTGTTCCACCAGATTTCATAATATCATGAGGATTTACCTGTACGCTTCCATAGTCCCTTACACTTATCACAATCATCCTGTTATTTCTCTCCACCTTGACTGTGAGATATACATTTCCCTCCGTATCCTTGCCGTAGCGGATTGCATTTTCAACAAGGGGCTGTATGAGGAGCGGTTGAATCTTGAAAGAGAGAAGCGACGAATCGACATCCAGCCTGTAGTTCAACCTGTCACCATGACGGAGTTTCTCTATTTCAAGGAGCTTCTTCAGCTGTTCGATTTCAAGAAACAGCGGAACCGATTCCTCCCTGGTGGATGAAAGGCTATAGCGAAATAGATCTGCAAGCTTTCCAACTGTTTGAATAGCAGCTTCCCTGTCGGTCTGTATCAACTGAATAATGGTATTCAGTGTGTTGAACATGAAATGAGGATTGATCTGTGCCTTCAAAGCCTTTAATTCCGACTTTGCTGCCTGCCTTTTCAGCTCCTCTATTTCTCTCTTCAATCCATGATATTCGGATACCGGTGAAATATAGATTACAACTCTACTACCTATCATTCTTCCGGAAATGTTTACAAGCACCCTCCTGCCCCGTGTATCTATCAATTCACCTCTGGTGTTTTCAGGTGGCAGGCCGGATGCAGTTTCCTCTGCAGCCTGGATAATGTCATGGAGAAGATAGGATGGGGCAATGTGCTGCAAGGCAGGAACATCCGGGAGGCCCAGCAGTTTCAACATCCTTCTGTTGGCATCCACCGGTTTCGGAGGTTTTGAAGAGTAATCGAAGACAATCAGGGCAGTTCTTGCCCTTAGAATCCTTTTTGGCAGTTGTAAAATCTTCTCCCCGATGATTGTAAGAAAATTCCCGTTTCCAGAAGGCCTTAACCTTTTCCTGTATGGTTTTGCAATGTTGAAGGAGGGGGTCAGCAGGTCCTTGCTTAGCTGATTAAGCTGAAACTTCTCATGGTAGTACTCGTAGGCCTTATTTGCAAACCTGTTTGCCACTATTGCCCCAATCTCCACTATTATAATCAGGATGATACTCATTGCGGCTGCTCTCGGTATGAAACCCTCTTCAACATAGTAGGCTATGTATATTGACATATTCTGCCAGCCAGGCGGGTAGATTGTCAGGGAAGCGGACAGCTCTGTAACGACTTTAAAGAGTAGTATAATAGTGGCAGTAAAGATAAATGGTTTTACCTGCGGAAGAATTATGGTAAGAAATGCCTTCAGCTCTGGCGCGCCAAGGGCAAGTGCCTGTTCTTCCTGGCTCCTGTCCAGGTTGTTCAAACCCGTCTCTATCGTCTTTATTACGAAGGGAAGCCGCCTTATGGTGATTGCGACAATCATGAGAAGAACGAGACCGGTAGTACCAATCTTCAAGAAAGGTATGTTGAAAAAACTTTTTATGAGGCTCACCCCAACTATTACACCCGGAAGGATAAAGGGCACAAGGACTATATGATTGAGGTAGGCACCCTTACCCCTCTGCATGTAGTCGGAAAGAAAAACACCTAAAAAGAGAGCTATAGGGGCAACGGAAACAATCAATATGAGAGTATTCTTAACCGGCGTCAGATCCTTGAATATTCTTCTGTAATTATCAAGTGTAAGGTTTTCAAAGAGGAAGTTGTTTGAAAGGTTAACCTTGAAAGAGCTCCACAGTATAACAACATAGGGCATCAGCAGAATAACGAGAATGAAGAGTGTAACTATCATGCCAATCAGCTTTACCCTTCTGTTTTCATATATCTTTACTTCGGGATAGTACTTTCTCTTCACATTGGTCAATTTGAGCAGGTAATTCGTGAGTATTACCATTGCTGTCGATATGATTATTACCCACGCCCCGAATATCAGTGGGATTCTCTTATCGGCAAGATACGTAACAAAGTTCGAGTATATCTCCAGTGATAGAACCTTGTACCCGCCACCGATTATTAGAGGAGTACCAAGGTCTCCGATCGAGGTAAGAAAGACCATCAAGGCAGACATCAATATATGAGGATAGATATACGGAAGGACTATGGTATATTGAATTCTGAACACCGAGGTGCCCAGTGAGAGAGCTGCCTCCTCATAGTGCAGCGGTACGGTACGGAGACCTGCAGCGGTAAGAAGAATTACATATGGTATCGAGTGAATTGTTTCGGTTATTACGAGGCCAAGTAGTCCGTAAACAGACGGAAGGACTATTCCTATCCCGGAAAGGGGTCCTGATAGAAGACCGTTTTTGCCGAGAAGGATAACCACTGCAAAGCTTGAAATAAATGCAGGACTTATCAGGGGAATAGTGAAAAGGCCACTCCAGAGGTCTGCAAGGTAGACATCAAACTTCACTATGAGAAATGCTATCGGGACACCGATTATAACAGAGAAAAAGGTAGTGAGAAATGCAAGGTTAAGTGTATTAGCTGTTACCTTTAACAGGTATCTCAAAAAACCTTCCGGCAGGGGTTTATTGATACCCAGTATGATCGAAAGAGAATCTTTCAATAGGATAGCCAGCGGAAAGATCAAAAAAACAACGATAAAGGCCAAGGAGATGGCATAGAAACTTCTTAGGGTGACTCGGAACCGCATAATATAAACTTCTACATGGCTTTTCGCTTTTTTACAATAGCAAGGATATCAATCAGGAAAGGTATCAATCTGTACCTTTTATCGTATCTCCTACTATGATATTCTCGGGAGAAATGGAGTATGAAACAGTATCATCCACCTTTACATCAAGCTCTTCTGTACTTGAATGACTGAGTTCGAACTCCATTACCAGGCCGCTTTCAAGCTTGAGCTCCCCCTTGGTATATGAACCCAGGTATTCGATATAATTCACCCTTGCAACTCCCCTGTTGAGGTTTCCATTAATTCTGTTATCATTGTCATTTACAGAAGAAGAATCGCCATTCCTCCTCACCGAGAGGAAATGCGGCCTTATCGAAACCCAGACATCCCTATCGATTTCTATGTCCCTATCAACTCCATACTTTCCTCTTGAAACATTGAAAAAGCTGCCGTCGATTCCCACTTTATAATAATTTTCATCCGCATCGACGACCTTTCCATAGAAGATATTTGACTTGCCAATGAAATTTGCAACGAAATCATTCTTTGGGTTGTTGTATATTTCCCTAGGACTGCCTCCCTGCATCAGTATACCGCGCCTCATGACATATATCTTGTCAGCAATGGAAAGTGCCTCTTCCTGGTCGTGTGTTACAAAGATCGCAGTTATTCCAAGTTTTCTCTGTATCTTCTTTATCTCTTTCCTTATGCGAAGCCTTAAGGCTGCATCGAGATTGGAAAGGGGTTCATCGAGTAAAAGCAAGTCAGGGTTGGTAACAAGTGCTCTGGCTAGGGCTACACGCTGCTGCTGGCCTCCACTCAACTGTGATGGCATCCGCTTCTCGTATCCAGTCAGCCCAACGAGTGCAAGATATTCCATTACCCTTGAGTTGATCTCTTCCCTGGGCAGTTTCTTTATTCTCAATCCATAGGCAACATTGTCAAATACATTCATTATCGGGAAAACCGCATAGTCCTGAAAGACTATCCCTATGTTACGTTTCTGTGGAGGTACATCGTTTATCACCTTCCCCCTCAGTACAATATCACCCGATGTGGGTTTTTCAAAACCGGCAATAAGACGAAGTAACGTTGTCTTACCACACCCGGAAGGTCCAAGCAGTGCCACCAGTTTTCCCTTTTCTATCTCGATATTAAAGTCGTTGACCGCCGTGGTAGATCCGAATTTCTTTACCAGGTTCACAATCCTTATGTCATACCGTTCCTCATGCATACTTTTCTAAATCCCTCCTGGATAGATGATTGGATATTGCAGTACCGACACCGACTATCAGAATAAGTATTATACTCATGGCTGCTGCCCTTGAAATAAAGCCCTCACTCACATAGTAAGCTATGTAGAGTGACATATTCTGCCAGCCAGGCGGATATATGATAAGAGCCGATGAAAGTTCCGTAACCACCTTAACTATTCCTATTATTATTGCCGAATAGACCGAGGGCTTTATCTGAGGATATACGACACTCAAGAACGTCTTTAAATCCTTTGCCCCCAGGCTTCTTGCTGCCTCCTCCTGGCTCGTATCTATCTTCGAAAAACCCGCCTCTATAGTCTTAAGCACAAATGGCAAGCGTCTAACTGCTATGGCGATTATAAGTATCACAACGGAAGAGACAAGGTCCTTCCCCAGGATTCTCACCTTCGAGTATGTCTGTAAAAGACTCACCCCGATAACAACGCCGGGTAATACGAATGGCATTAGAGTGAAGTAGTTGAACCATTTGAACCACCTTGTGGTCCTGAACATCTGACCAAATATTATGCCAAGAAAAACAATGGTGGGAGTGACGGTAAATATCAATATGAGAGTATTCTTGATCGGTCCCGTATCCTTTATGACTGTCCTGTAATTCTTTAAGGTGAAGCTCTTGGGAAGCCACGTGTTTGCCCATATAGTCCCGAATGAATGGATTACTGTAACGACATAGGGCAGAAGAAACAGAATTGTAATGAAGGCGACTACAAAGGTTCCCCAGCGCTTAACCGGTTTTATGTCGTATTTCATGATGCCTGTTTCAAACTTGTGTTTGACATTGGTTAGCTTCATCAGATAGTTGAGACCAAAAACGAGTACGACCGAAATTATTATTATCCATGTGCTGAATATAAGGGGAATACGTTCATCACCAAGGAAGGATATGAAGTTAGAGTATATTTCCATGGCGATGACCTTGTAACTGCCACCTATGATGAGTGGTGCACCCACATCACCTATCGAGGTAAGAAATACCATCAATCCGGCCATGAGGATATGCGGGTAAATATAGGGAATCACTATTGTGTACTGCACCTTGAGCACACTGCTCCCCATGGACTGTGCTACCTCTTCTATATGTCTCGGAATCGTCTGGAGTCCTGCAATAATTATCAAAAGGGCATATGGAATCGTGTGAAGAATCTGTGTAATTACCAGCCCCAAGAGACCGTAGATCGAGGGAAACTGTATCCCTATCAGTTTTAAGGCCTTGGTGATTATACCTGTTCTTCCCAAAAGGATTATCGTTGCAAAGCTCGAGATAAACGCAGGTGTTATTAGTGGTACTGTAAGGAGGGCAATCCATAGAGAAGGCATGCTCACCCCGAACTTTGTTATCAACAATGCAAGGGGGATCGCTATTCCCACAGTTATGAGAGTCGTCAGAATTCCCAGAAGAATCGTATTCCAGGTTACCTTCATCATGTACCCGAAAAAATCAGGAGGCAGCGGTCTCGTTGTTTCGAAAAATATTGAGACAGAGGAGATTATGAGAGTAAAGATGGGGATCACGAGAAACATGGTAACAAAGACGATGGCTGCCAAATAAAAGAGATGGACAATAGAAAGATTTGAGAGAACAGAGCTTGAGCCAATAGAGGTCAGGGTTTCATTGATACCACCCAGACTTTTACTGCCATGCTTTGTTTCATTATTGCTTTTCCCTGATTCCACGCTTCTTCTCCAAGAATATGTATTCAATCAGTCTTCAAATATCAAAGTCGCATCAATCTGAAAACACCAATCTAAAAAGGCTGCCCGACTTGTTAGCTGTCATAGCTTTTCACAGTATCCATGCGGGCAGCCAGTTTTTTTAAATTATTTTGCTCTTATGTACTTTGCAAATTGCTCCTGAACGATAGGTCTTACCTTGTCAGCTACCTTGGCATCTGGAATAAGAATCTTCTTTATCTTCTTGCTTATGCTCTCCAAAGAGTATGGAGAACTTGGGTCCAGTGCACCACTCTTTACAGGAATATAGAGGAACTGGGCACCATACTTCTGCATGGCATCGCTTAAGATGAAATCGATGAATTTCTTTGCAAGCTCAGGGTGCTTCGCTCCCTTTACTATTCCCATGCTGTTGTCTGCAACCATGCTTCCGTCTTCCGGGAAAACGAAATCTACAGGATACCCATCATTCTTTGCAACGAAGACCGGCCGGCTTAAACAAATTGCAATCGCAAATTCCCCCTTCTTTGTAAGTGTATATATCTTCGAACTGCTGTTTGAGTAGTATGGAATGTTCTTGTTTATTCCATCCCATATATCCCAGGATGCATCGCCGTAAGATTCATATATAGCCATGACATTTGTGAAAGCAGTGGAAGATTTAAGCGGATTTGCAGAAATAATCTGTCCCTTGTAAACGGGGTTCGTCAAATCCTTGTATGATCTTGGAACAGGAAGGCCTTTTTCTTTAAGAATATCTGTATTTATCATAAGACCGGAAAACATCATATTGAATACATGGTAATAGCCTTCCGGGTCACTCAGGTTGAGTGTCTTACCACCAATTTCTATCGAAGGCTTAAAACCTTCCACCTTGGGGAAATACGGCTGAAGCAGCCCCTTGCTCTTAGCATAGGCATAGTTCAACGAACTTCCCGAATGCATTATATCGGCCTGGGGATTTGCACTTTCTGCCTCTATTTTCTTTATCATGGCCTCGGTCCCGCCGGGGTTAATAACATTCACCGTTACACCCGGATTTTCCTTTTCAAAGAGCGTTTTCATGGTTTCTGCATATTTTGCAAAAATCGTGCTGTAAACAACCAGCTCCTTTTCCTGGGTACTCTTCTCCTGCTTTCCGCCGGCAAACAGTAAACCTGCAGTTACCAGGAGAAGTACAAGAATTACAAGAACCTTGTTTTTCATTTAATGACACCTCCTAAAAATTTTAGATATATTTCCTTAACATTCTATTTGAAAAATCTTTAAGAAAAAGAAAAATCGTCCGAACGGTTATATTTCGCATCCAAAGTGCGAAATACAGGTGATGAAACGTTATGTAGTCTGCATGCAAGATTTGGAATATATTTTTATCTCAGTGCCCTCAATATTCTTTTCGGGGTGGCCGGAATAGAGGTGATCCACACACCAAGTGCATCGTGAATGGCACTTATAACAGCCGGCGCTATAGCGGAAATCGGAAGTTCAGCCATCCCCTTTGCCCCATAGGGCCCATCTTCATGCGGATTTTCAACAATAATGGATTCGATTTCAGGTGTACTCTTTATCCGTTGTAAACCAAGACGGCCATAGGTGCCTGTTACTATATTACCATTCTCCACTATGAATTCTTCGGATAAAGCATAACCCAGGCCCATCATAATACCACCCTCTATCTGACCCTCCACGGCCGCGGGATTTATCGCTCTTCCCGTGTCACTTGCAGAGATTACCTTGATAACATTTACAACACCGGTTTTTTCGTTTACTTCGAGTATCACTGCCTGAGCGGAAAAACAGTAAGCTGCATGGAGCCTGTCTTCACCGGGCTTGTACCCTTCCGGAGGCTCTTTTAAGCTGAAGTAGGTCTTCGGTGCCACGTACCTGTATTCTTCGAACAACCTTTTATTATCAGCCTTAAGAATTTCAGACAGTTCCGTAAGCGAAACAACGGGTTTCTCTCTCTTAACCTCATATACTTCGCCATTCTTGATTTCAAGCTCCCTCTCTTCCAATCGGTACCTATTCCCCACGTATGCAAGGATTTTTGCCTTCAACCGGCTAGCCATTTCCTTTACAGCATTACCGGAAACAAAGGTTTGACGGGAAGCCGTTGTCATTCCTGCCCGTGGATCTCTGTCCGAATCGGCCGATTGAACCACTATCTTCGAATACGGCCAGCCGAGAGTTTCCGAGGCAATTTGAGCCATAACGGTATCGGAACCCTGACCCATATCCACGCTGCCTATTCTTAGGAGGAGTTTTCCGTTTTCCAAAATTTCACCGTAAGCCCCGCCATAGTCTTCCATCCCTATTCCCAGGCCCACATTCTTGTAGGACGAGGCAATTCCTACTCCCACCTTCCAGTCTTTCCGACTCTGTGGTATCTCCGTCCTCTCCAATGCCTCTTTCACGGCAAGCAGGCACTCCCTTGCCCCTACGCTGGACTTTATCCTCTCTCCGGTAAGAGAGGGCAAACCCTCCTCTAATATGTTTTTAAGGCGAATCTCGAAGGGATCCATTCCAAGCTTCTCGGCAATCCTGTTCAACTGAACCTCAGCGGCAAAGGTTACCGGGGGATTCCCGAATCCCCTCATCGCGCATGTAGGAGGATTGTTTGTATACACTGCATCTGCCCTTACATCGGCATTTTCTATAGTATACGGGCCGGCTGCAAAGCTAACAGAGCGTAAGATAACCGCTTCCTCTGCCGAAGCATAGGCACCTCCGTCTGCAAGTATCCTCGCCTGCAGAGCGGTAATCTTTCCGTTTTTCTTTACTCCCGTTTTGTATCTTAGAATCTGAGCATTTCTCTTACCACTTGATGCAATAGATTCCCTTCTTGTATACGTGTATTTCACCGGTCGACCCGTTTTCATGGCCCCCAGGGCGATTATAATCTGTACACTGATATCTTCCTTGCCACCAAAGCCACCTCCCATGGGAAGGTGGGCAATGTGGATTTTATCCTCCGGGATATTTAGCACAGCAGCAATCTGTTTAATGTCGTCCTCAGGCCCCTGGCTCCCCACATAGACCGTTATTCTTCCGTCATCCTCCGGAACAGCGATACCCGATTCAGGTTCCAGATAGGCATGTTCAACAAATTGTGTTCTATACTCGTCCTCCAGAATCAGTTCGGCTTCCAGGAAACCCTTTTGGACATCCCCCCTGCCAGATTCCATGTGAGATGCTAGATTTCGTGCAATGGACCATTCGAGACTAGAACTTTCTTGCAAAACGGTCTCATGCAGCAGGGGAGCGCCTGCAGTTATAGCCTCCTCTGCATTACCAACTACCGGTAGCGGCCTCATTTCTACCTTTATCCTGGAAACAGCCTCAGTTGCCGCCTCCGGAGTCTCTGCATAAACGGCAGCGATGGCATCTCCCACATAGCGCACCCTTCTTTCTGCAAATACGGGTTGATCAGAGGTAATCAACCCAAAACTATTCCTACCTGGGATATCTTTTGCAGTCAGCACCGATACAACGCCATCTACCTTCAAAGCATCACTTGTATCAACACTTATGATCTCTCCATGGGGAATACCACTTCTCAGCGCCTTCGTATAGAGCATGTTTTCAAAGGTAATATCATCTGCAAACTTCAGCTCACCGGTGGCCTTACCTAAAGCATCGACCCGGGGAACAGGCCTACCAAGAGGATTTGATATATCGGGATAAATCTCCGAGCGATCAAACCAAATCCTCTTTTCCCTTATCATTGCAGCAGCATTCTGTACAGACTCTATAATCTTCTTGTAACCGGTACACCTGCAAAGATTGGGCTGGAGAGCTCTTTTTATTTCATCCACACTCGGATTCGGGTTCTCCTCCAACAATGCCTTTGTGGACATGAGAAAACCGGGAGTACAAAATCCGCATTGGATAGCCCCCATGACAATGTAAGAATAGGGAATGGCATGAATCTTCTCCGGTGTGCTTAGAGACTCCGGAGTAATAATTTCCGCATTGTCAAGATCTTTCAATCGGGTCATACATGAACGCCTGGCTTTTCCGTTTATTATCACGGTACATGCACCGCATGATCCGTTATCACAACCCATCTTCGCCGCCGTTAATCCAAGCTTATTTCTCAAATAGGATAGCAGCGTTGTATTTCCCTCTGCAGAATCGCAAGAGTATCTTTTTCCGTTTATTTGAAAGCTTATCTTCATCTCTCAATCACCTGCATATTTTTTCTATAATAGATGAGTATACATCAACCGAGCTCTTGAGTTCCTCTATATTCATCTTTTCCTCGTTGGTATGACAGAGTGCCGCATCACCGGGGCCATACTGAATTGTAGGAATTCCCAAATCGTTTACCAGGAAATCCATCTCGTTGTATCCATCTGTGAAATACACAATTGGTTTTTCTCCTGTAATTTCTTCGTGGGCTTCCCTTGCCACGGTAACTATACGAGAATCAAGAGGTGTCAATGCCGGCCTCAGCCCGCGCTTCTTTATAGGTTCCCAATTCCAATCAGGCCTTGCCACCTCTACCTTGATCTTTATGTTATTTATTTTGTTGTACCTTGATGCAATCCCTTTAATAGCTTCAACCGCGTCATCCGGATTCTCACCCGGAATCAATCTTCTGTCAAACCACAGCACACATTCATCGGGGACTATGTTGTAAGCAACCCCTCCCTGAATTATTCCAAGATTTATCGTTGCACTCGTTTTGCCAAGATTTACAGGATCCTCCAGATTGCCCATCCCGTAGATCTCCATTACAGGCAGCTCGCTATCAATCACATCCCTTGCTATCCGCATGGCATACTCTATTGCATTCTTACCAAGCCATGGTCTGCACCCGTGACTCGATTTGCCATGTACCGTTACCCTTACAGGCACGGTACCCTTGCACCCCACACCAACTTTTAGACCGGAGGGTTCCGTAACAACTGCATAACCTGCACCTATTCCCATCTCCTTCATTGCCATGCTGCCTCTGTGTTCCGATTCTTCGTCGATAACACCGATAAAACCTATACGTTTTCCCGATTCACGCAAACGCTTCATTCTTTTGGAGTCTGATGCAAGCTTTTGAAAAGTCCCGATAACCGCAGCTATCCCCCCCTTTTGATCCACGGAACCTCTTCCCCATAGATACCCCTCAGTTACAACAGGTTCAAAGGGTTTTTTCATCTTATACGGTGGAACAGTATCCATGTGGGCATGGAAGAGAAGGCAAAGATTTCTGGCATAGCTGTCTCCATCACTCTTCCCATCCCCCGGAAGCACCGCAAAAACATTGTACCGGTTTTTAGACACTTGGAATAGTTCAGCCATGCAGCCTAGTTCTCTAAAACGGTTAAAGATATATCTGCCTATATCACCTTCATTTCCTGTTACACTGGGTATCGATACCAATCTTTTAAGTTCATCTACAACATCCATACCAATCGGCTACTTTCTCCTCTTGTCCCAGACTTCACCATTTACAATAAAATCAGGGAAGGCTCCTTCCAGGACATCAATCACACCCTTTACAACGGCAACTCCCATTTTCATCTTTCCCTCGTCGGTAAAGCTGCTTAAATGGGGTGTTACAATGGTATTATCCAATTTAAAGAGAGGATTATTCGGATCGGGCGGCTCGTTTTCGAATACATCAAGTCCGGCAGATTGTATTTCACCACTCTTCAGTGCATCCACCAAGGCCTTTTCATCGATTACCTTTCCACGAGAAGTGTTGATAAAAATGGCGTTACTTTTCATCTTTTTAAATTCTTCTCTGCCAATGAACTTCTCCGTTTCTTTCTTATAGGGTATATGAATCGAAACAACATCGGATTTTTCAAGAAGTTCATCCAACTCCTGAACCAGCAGGTATTCTCCGTTAAGAAAATTCTCACTTCCATTAAAGTAAGGATCGTAGATAAGAATATTCATCCCAAGCCCCTGCCTTGCAATTTCTGCAACCCGTTTCCCAATTCTGCCTGCACCAACCAGACCCAGTATTTTCCCCTGTAGCTCCATTCCCGTTACCCTTGTCCTGATGCCGAAATCGCCATTTTCCCTTAGAGCCTTTTCCACTATATTCATCTTCTTTGCAAGCGCTATCATGAATCCGATTACATGCTCCGCAACTGATTCGGTAGGGCCATCCGGAGCATACACTACAGGAATCCCCACCTCCGTAGCATACTCCACATCCACACTGTCATAGCCCACGCCGGGTCTCCCGATTACCTTAAGATTACCGGAAAGCGATATCATTTCAGGGGTCATTTTTAGGGCAGCAGAACATATCACGCCGTCTACAATGGTAAGGGCATTCTTTAGAGCATCGAGGTTATCATCGTATATCTTGATTACCTCGGCGTAATCCTCCAGCATTTTCAGGGCTTTCGGATGTAAGGGTCTGTCAATCAGTATTTTTCTCATTCTTGTCTCTTTTCTCCTTGTTGTAATAATATTCGAGATACACTTGCCTGGTGTGTTTCAACAGTGCAAGCATTGCATCCCTGGCACCAATGGGATCACGGTTCTTAATCTTCTCCAACACCACCTTGTGAAGATTTACTCCTTTAAGCGTGTGCTTTATTTCCTTGATAAAATTCTCAAGTGAGGCATGTAAAACATATGAAAACTTTTCGAGGAAGGGATTCTTTGTACTCTTGACAAGAGCGGAATGAAACTCCAGGTCATAGGTGTAGTAATCGGGGGTTTTCTCTCGTACAGATCTTTCAAGGGACCTAAGACATTCTTCCATCCTTTCAATGTCCTCTCTATCTGCTTTTTTTGAAGACAGTACCGCCACACCTACATCGAGTACCTCTCTAGCTTCCATAAGATCTCTTATATTGGTTTCCGTATATATTGAGAGGTTGATAAACTTGGATAACGGGACGGAGGGACTGTCTGTGATATAGGTACCCATCCCTTGCCTTATCGCAACAAAACCCATTGCCTGGAGTATCTGTAACCCTTCACGCACGGATGAAATACCAACGTTCAAACGTTTGGCAAGTTCCCTCTGAGAGTACAGCCTCTGCCCCCATTGGAGCTCACCCTTAGCAAGCATATCCAGTATTTTTTCTGCAACGGCATCTGCCACTGTTAGTGTTTTTATGGGATCTATCAATTTGACATTCTCCTTATCTTACATTTTACAATATTTTCAAGGCTCTCTTTGCAATAAACTCAGCAGAAATCTCATACATGTGAAAGAGCTCTTTCAACCCCCCGGAAGTGCCGAATCTGTCATCTATACCTACCATGTCAAAGGGTAACTTAGAGAGATTATCCACAGTTTCCCTTTCGGTGGCCAATATCCCTGCTACAATATTACCGAAACCACCCCGCTGATGTTCCTCGCAGGTAATTATCTTGCCGGTCTCTCTTGCAGCCCGTAGTATCGCATCCTTATCCATTGGCTTAACCGTATGCATGTTTATGATTCTCGATTCAATACTATACTCTTCTTTTAAAATATATGCAGCTCTCATAACTTCCGTTAATATCGGGCCACAGGTTACAAATGTAATATCCTCCTCCTCGTTATTGTAATCATCAGAAAGGGCTATGGTAAATGCATCTTTGAAATTCAAGGCTTCTCCCCTATACCTGATAATATTAGCCTTCCCGAATACAAATGGAGTACCTTTATCAGTGACTACAGGGGTTGGTTCTCTTGCCAGTCTCAAATAACAGGGACCCTCAATCTCCTCTATGAAACACTTTATCATCTTCCTTGCCTCTTCCGAATCACAGGGAACACCCACATGCATGTTGGGAAGAATCGTTACCAGGGAAATGTCTTCAAGGGCCTGGTGTGTACATCCGTCGGGACCCACGGAAATACCTCCATGTGCCCCTACAATCTTTACATTAAGATTGTCATTACAAACGGTATTTCTAATCTGATCCCATGGCCTACCCGCTGCAAAAACCCCGTAGGTTCCCGTAACCGGAATCCATCCCTCCAAAGCAAAGCCCGCCGCCATGGTTATCATGTTCTGCTCCGCGATACCTGCATTGACCACGCGTTTTTTCCTCTCCGGATCAGCCTTTTCAAAATCAGATATCCTTATGGAATCCGAGATATCGGCGTGAATAGTCATTACTCTCTTATCCTCACCAACTTCAGCGAGACCTTTACCAAATCCGACTCTATTAGGTTCAAGCTGAACCCGCATCATCCCGGAATCCCGCCACCAGTAGTCCCTTGAAAAAACCGGTACCTTCTTCTCTATTTCCGATAGTTGCAAAGCATTATAGTTTCTTGATTTTTCAAGCAGTTCCTTCAGATAATCCAAGGATATTGGTTTATCGAGAGTCGAGTTAAGCTCCTCTACAGCCTTAAAGAATTCTTCCTCCCTTTGGGGAGCCTTTCCGTGCCATTCCGCCCTGTCTTCCATATAGGAAACACCCTTACCCTTTATCGTATTTGCAATTATCACTACAGGCTTCCCCCCCCATTCACACGCGTCCTTGAAAGCACCTAAGATTTCATCCATGTTATGACCATCAATTTCAATAGTCCGCCATCCAAATGATTGATACTTTTCGGCAATGGGGGATATATCCATAATTGCATTGACCCTTCCGTCGATCTGTAGCTTGTTTCTATCTATTATGGCCACCAGATTATCCAACCTATAGTTCCCTGCAGCCATTACCGCTTCCCAGACACTCCCCTCCTGCTGTTCTCCGTCTCCCATGATACAGAATACCCTGTAATTGCTTCCCCTCATCTTACCTGAAAGGGCAATACCACTTGCAATACTCATCCCCTGACCCAATGAACCTGTGGAAACCTCTATTCCCGGCAGCAGTGAAGCATGGGGATGTCCTTGAAAGGGACTGTTTATTTTTCTAAGCGTAACCATCTCTTCTATATCAAAGAAACCAGCCATCCCAAGGCCAGCGTACTGGGCAGGTGCCTTGTGCCCTGCAGAAAAAATAATCCTGTCACGCTCCGGCATCGAAGGATTTTTTGGGTCTATGTTAGCAACATTCAAATAGAGTGCAGCCGTTATATCCATTACAGAGAAGGATCCCCCCGGATGCCCGGAGCCTGCTGCAAAAATACTCGTCAAGGCATATATTCGCATTTTTGTAGCTGCTTCCCTCAACTGTTCAACAGTTAATCGGACTCTCATTCTAAAAACCCCCTTCTTAAAAAACCCTTTCTATTGATACATTAAAATCCATTAAATCTCACCTGAAAGAAATTGCATCCACCGGACAAACACTTTCACACAATCCGCAACCTACACATAGATCGCTTTTAACCGTATAAACCGACCCTGTTTTTTCTATTGCAAGTGAATAGCAGACACGTCTACAGAAATCACACCCGTTACAAAGCTCGATATCTATAAATGCCTTCAACGAAACAGACACCTCACGAGCCGCAACTCTCCTGTGGGTCAAACCCTTGAGTTTCCCTATATCATCTATTCCCCTTGCTACCAGGTATTCTTCCATATCTTTTTCAACCTTGTCGAATACTTTCAATCCCTTCAAAAGCGGTTCCGATACCATACCCACACCGGTAGCTCCCGCCATTATCATCTGCAAAGCAGACTTGTAATCCGTTACCCCGCCAACCCCTACAACAGGAAGGTTGGTGAACCTCGATATCTCGTATATGTACTTCAATGTTACGGGCAGTATGTAACGCCCCGAAAGATAGCCACTTCCGTCTTCACTACCCATAACCGGTTCACCGGTCTCGATATCAATCGAGAGAACTGGCCCTATCGAATCCATTGCGGCAATGGCATCTACCCCTGCTTTAACCAGAGCCTTCAACAGCTTCTCCAATTCACCAAGAAAAGGAGGGAGCTTAACCATTATTGGTACCTTTAACCTTGGCCTTGCAATACTTACCGTTTTAACAAGCTCCGAAGGATTGTAATCTACAAATGAAACTATCTTTGAACCTGCCTTTACAAGTTTTTCAGCCATTTCAACTGCCACATCCGGAGTCACATAGTTCTTTGCTATGCTTGTGACCACGGGAATTTCCAGCCTCAGGTTTTCAATGGTATCAAGCCATTCATCCAGGCCGATACAGGACCAGTCGGCATTTATCAGGCTCCTCTCGTATTTCCTGATATACGGTACCGGAGAGTGGGCAGGTTTTGGCCTTATTCCCTTTGTAAAGATGAGCCCTATCCTGAAATTTGCAGCCCTTTCCAGCAGCTCTTTCGTACCGGAGAGGGGTCCCTCTGTCAACATGAGAGGATTTCTTAGTTTAAATCCCAGAAAATCAACTGAAAGCACTTTCTACCTCTTTGGTTTCCTTAATAAACAGCAGTTTTTTCTTACCTTATGCTCAACGCCTTTTCCGGACAGGCGGGAACACATGCACCACACTGATCACACATAAGGGCTTTGTCCCCTTCCGGAGAAATGAATACCCTGTTACATACCTTCGCACATTCACCACAGCCGTTGCATATCTCATAATTCACCCGTATTCCTTTCTCGTCATGTATAATGGCATTCTCGGGACATGCTTCGACACAGACAGGTTTCCTGCACTGAACGCAGACAAGATACTGGAATTTGATCACATTCCGCCTGTATATCCTTATTCTGCTTCTTGCACGGTTCAATACGCCTTCCTTTGCGATGGAGCATACGGATTCGCAGATTCTACAACCGGTACAGAGAGATCTATCAATATGCAGATACTTCAATTTCAAAGCCAATCTTCTATCTCCAATCTTCTGATAGTGGAATCAAGAGGTAAACCATCTTTTGACCATCCCCTGTATTCATAGTATCTGTCGAGCATGTAGTTCTGTTTCGACTTACTGATCTTTTTGCCCTTTAGCGGACCCTTCTTTATCCCCTCCCTTGCAAACTTTTCCGGAAGATAATCATCTTTCCTGTCGATTCCTTCTCTCATATTGAAAATCCTGGAAAGGTTCCAGATTCTCTCACCGGCAAGTTTCATCTTTTCAATCGTCCAATCTTCACCCGTAGAGATACTCACCATTTCGGCAAGAATCTCATTCAACAGGCCAATGCCATAGGCAAACTGACAAACAATGATACTCTCCTCCGCTGCCTTTTCATCTTGCTGTTCCTTGACAAACCTTATCCTGCCATCCACATCATCCTCTTCCCACATGCCGGCAAGTTCCCTTCCTAGCGGCCAGGATCTCAGATGACAGGCTCCCCTGTCTGCTGTCATATAAACCAGTGCGGTACCGTCGGAGCATCGGGGATCGTATGCCGGTATTCCCATTCCCTTTATCTGCGGCATGTGATATGAAATGCCCAGTTCCTCCCCGGTTCTAATAAGACCCTCGGCAAGGATATCACCGAGATTCTTCCTGAAGGTAATATCCCCAAGCAGCTCTATCACTGTTTCTCTTATCGATGATGAACCGGATGTTTTCACCTTACCAGTTCCAATAACGGCACCTATAAGGGAACCCGCCGATATCGTATCCATCCCGTATTCATTGCAGTAATAGTTGAACTCGGCAATGGTATCCGGCTCCAGAACTCCTATATTCGGGCCAAAAAGGCCAATTGTTTCATACTCAGGACCTTCAAGTTCAATCTTTCCCCTGCCATAACCCTTTGCACATGCCACAGGACATTCACCGCAGGAAAGCCTTTGAACGGTAAGTCTTTCAAAGGTTTCTGCATCGATGGAATCTACATTCGGAACCTGGCCCTCTGTAAAGTTATTCACCGGCAACAGGCCGTTTGTATTCACCGGAACCACTCCCCTGGGAGTTCCGTACTGCCTCTGTTCGGGAACCCACGGATTTTCAAATATTATCTTATTCGCCCTTTTTACCGCTTTTCTCAAACCTTTAAGATCGACGACAGGAATATCCTTTGTCCCTCTTACGGCAATTGCCTTTACCCTTTTCGATCCGAGAACCGCCCCGCTTCCGCCACGTGCCGCATTTCTCGAATAATCGTTCGAGATACTTGCGAATCTAACCAGGTTTTCTCCGGCCGGACCTATAGACATAATCCTTATACCCGGATCTCCGAGTTTTTCCCTTATTGCCGTTTCAGTCTGGTAAACCGTTGTACCCCAGAGTTCCGATGCATCGATAAATGAAACTTTTTTATTATTTATATAGATTATAACCGGTTTCCTAGACACACCTTCAATGATGACAAGATCATTTCCCGTAGCTTTAAGTTCATTGGCAAAATGACCGCCCGAATTACAATCCAAATAGATTCCCGTTAGGGGCGATTTTGTAACTATCTCAATTCGAGACGAGGCAGGGGCAATTGTACCGTTAAGGGGGCCTGTAGAAATTATCAACTTGTTCTCGGGGCCCAAGGGATCAATTCCCCTTTCCAGTTCCTTTACCAGATAAGCGGTACCTATTCCCTTGCCACCAAGGAACTTGTTCTCATACTCAGGCGGTATCTTCTCCCTGACATACGACTGGGATTCAAGATCGATCCTGATCAGTTTATGAAAACGTGCCATTAATTAAAACCCCCATATGAGCAAGCACCAGCCATCGACAGTGACCCACATTCAACTATGACCTCCATGATGCACCACCCTCGGGCCACCCTTTATGAAGCAACCTGTCAACATCATCCCCCGCTTTCAGGAAAAGGTCTTCTCTCATCTTATCCGCATTATCAATCACCCTCTCCTCGTCGAGAAAAAGAACCTCTCTGTTTTCCATTACCAACCTACCGTCAATTATACTCGTCACCACATCACTTCCCCCTGCACCGTAGACAATCTTTGGCACAGGCCTCCCGCCGCTCATGATATGCGGGACCCTGTAATTGACAAGTATTATGTCTGCCCTCTTTCCCACTTCGAGCGAACCTGTCTTATCCTCCAAACCTAGAACCTTAGCTCCCTCAATTGTCATCATCTCCAGAGCCTTCTCCGCAGTAACAGCCTCGGCATCCAATTTAGAGGCCTTTTGAAGCATCGATGCCACTTTCCCTATCTCAAACATGTCATACGTATAACTCGCAGCACCGTCACTGCCCAGGCCAACGGTTACTCCCTGGCTAATCATCTCCGTTACCGGCGCAATACCATAGCCAAGATGCATGTTGGCAACAGGATTATGAACAACCTTCACCCCGGATTCCGAAACAAGTTTTATCTCATGGGGTGATAACCAGGTACCATGTATCAGAATATTGTTCTCACTGCCGAAACCCAATGAATCTGCATATTCGAAATCCCGCATTCCATATTTCCCGAGGGAGCGAGAAACAATTTCAATCCAACCCGAAATATGAGTCACCACTGAAAGGCCCATCTCTTTACCCAGTGAAATTATCTTCTTGAACATCTCCCTGCTTACATCTTCCGTCGAGCCGGGCCCAAGTGCCACCGTCGTCCTGTTTTTTCCGTTCCACCTTTCCGCAAAATTCCTGGCTTTCTCGAGCAGTAGCTCTTCACGCTGAACCATCGTCATTTCACTCTTTTCACCCTTCTCTCCGGCAAAGCTTTCACTCAAAAACCCAAACACGCAATGGCTGCGAAGCCCCGACATATCATACACCTTCGCCACCTCTTCGATGTTCTCAAAATCCGTATGGAGATACCAGTGATCGGAAAAAGTCGTGGTACCGGATTTTATCATCTCCAATGCGGCAAGCTCCGCACTTGCCCTTGAATGTTCTGGATTGATATTTGCCACCAAGGGAGCAAGGTACTTGATATTCCATGGATGAAAATGCATATCATAACCGACACCCTCGATAAGTGCCTGATACACATGGGTATGGCAATTTATCAGGCCAGGAAGAGCATAGCAGTAACTTGCATCAATCATCTTTTTTGCATCCCCCGGAACTGAGTTGCCGATCGCCCGAATCATGCCATCCTCGATACCGATGGAACAGTCCTCTATTATTCTCCTCTTGCTGTCCATCGTTACGGCAGTTGCATTTTTTATCAGAATATCAAACACCGGATTAATACCTCATTCAATCTTTAAAGTAAGGTTTCCCATTTGCAGCAGGCCCCACTGCCTTCTTTCCTATCAAACCGGCAAGTGCTATCAATGTAAGCAAATAGGGCAGTGTAAGGAGGAGGTCAGGTGGAATTGGCACACCGGCAGCCTGTGCCGATGCCTGGAATGCATCTGCAAAGGCAAATATAAGGCAGGCAACAAGTGCACCGAAAGGTCTCCACCTACCGAATATCATGGCAGCCAGGCCGATGAAACCCCGACCGGCTGTCATTGCCTGTGAGAACTGGGACTGGTAGGCAACCGACAGAAATGCTCCGCCAAAACCTGCAAGCAAGCCACTTACGGTTACGGCAATGTAGCGCATAAGTGCCACATTAATGCCAACCGTATCAGCCGCTTTGGGATGTTCCCCAACTGCCCTTATCCTTAGCCCAAGCCTTGTCTTGAAGAGTACATAATGGACTACAGGCACCAGCAGGAAGGCAATATAGACAATGGGATTGAGGTTGCCTATTATCGGTCCCAATACAGGGATATCGGCTATTACAGGTATCTGTATGCTCTTTATAACCGGTACCACAGGTGTCATGGCATAATGTCCCTTCCACAGTACCGGAACTATGAGGTTAGGAAATCCGAGAGCGAATATGTTTATGGCTGTGGCACTTATTATCTGGTTGGCCTTCACAGTGACACTCATGAATGCATGGAGCAGCCCCATAATTCCACCAACGAATATACCAAAGAGGACACCAAGCCATGGCCCCCAAAAATAGGAACCAACGGCTGCGGCGAAAGCACCCATCAACATCATCCCCTCAAGACCGATATTGATTACACCGGAACGCTCAGTCATGCACCCTCCGAGCGCAGCAAATAGAATCGGGGTGGTGATTCTTAACGTAGAAGTAAAGATGGCAAGATTCAGTATATTAAACAGAATTCCCATACAACTTCCTCAACAGTTTATCTTTTATAAAATTGCCAACAGGATCACTCATTCCCATGAAGAATATTATTACACCCGTTATAACCGAAATCATATCCTTGCTCACACCTGCTATAGCCTGCATTAGTATCGAACCACTTCTTAGGAATCCGAAAAGAAATGCAGAACCAATAATACCTATCGGGCTCAACAATCCAAGCAGAGACACGGCTATCGCATCCCAGCCATAACCGGGTGAAAAAGCAGCAAATAATCTGTAGTGAATACCCAGTATTTCAACTCCTCCCGCAATTCCACCAAAGAGTCCGCTCAAGACCATGGCAAGAATCATATATCGAGGAACATTTATACCTCCCGCCTCCGCTGCAAACTGGTTCTTGCCTACTGCACGAAGCTTATAACCAATTCTTGTTCGAAAAAGCAGAAACCAAACGACAAATGAAAAGAAGATTGCAAGGAATATTCCCCAGTGTAATCGTGTCCCCTTCCAGATTCTGATTATTTTCGCAGAATCGTGGATAAAAGGTGAGGCAGGCATATCGGTTAGCCTATCCTTCATTGGCCCGTGAGTCGATACTAGGTATGAACTTACGTCAAATGCAATATAGTTCATCATTATGGTTCCAATGACCTCATGAATGCCAAAACGTGCCTTCAAGAATCCCGGCCCCAACCCCCAGAGAGCACCTCCCGCTGCTGCTCCTATTATACAGATAGTAATGTGAATAAACGGTGGCAGCCCCGGTATCGTATAACCCAGGTAGGCAGCAACTATCCCCCCTATTGCAATTTGTCCCTCGAGTCCCATATTGAATAAACCGCACTGGAAGGCAAGGATAAACCCCAGGCTTCCGAAAATAAGTGGTGTCGTAGAAATCAGAGTCTCTGCGAAACCTCTCTTGCTCCCGAAAGCCCCCTTGATGAGTGACCCGTATGCTACAACCGGATCATATCCCATTATATATAAAACTATGTAACCGAATAAAAAGGCGAGAAAGATTGCTACTAATACCTTGAATGCTGTCAACACACTTTCATTGATATTACGTGACATTTAAACGTGACCTCCGGCCATAACAAGTCCTATCTCACTTTCTGTTGTTTTCTTTGGATCAAATTCAGCCTGTATTTTACCCTCATAGATTACCAGAATCCTATCACTGAGATTCATAACTTCACTTAATTCCAGTGAAACAAGTAAGACAGCCTTTCCTTCTGCTTTTACCCTCATTATCTGATTGTGCACGAACTCAGTGGCTCCTACGTCCAGTCCTCTCGAGGGCTGTGATGCAACTAACAATTTTATATTACGTGAAAATTCCCTCGCTATTACGACCTTCTGCTGATTACCTCCTGACAGGGATCCTGCATTAACATCTATGTCACGGGGACGAATATCAAAATCCTCTACGAGCTCCGAAGACCACTCTTTGACTCTCTTCAGATCCAGGATGACTCCTCGCCTGAATGGCTTATTATCCTGAAACCCAAGTATCAGGTTTTCATACAGATGAAAATCCAAGATGAGCCCTCTCAAGCGTCTGTCTTCCGGAATATGGGCGATACCCATGTCTATTAATTCCTTGGGAGTAAAATTGGTAATATCCCTGTCGTAGAGAGATATTTTTCCCCTGTCGATTTTCCTTAGACCCGATAAAACCTCCACAAGTTCTGTTTGACCATTTCCGTCTATTCCCGCTATACCGACAACCTCCCCTTCTGCGACATCGAGGCTTACCCCATTCAAGGCCGGCAACCCCCTCTGGTTTCTTGCATGGAGGTTCTCTATTTTCAGCACCCTCTTACCGATCCTAACAGAAGGTTTTTCAACCCGAAAAAGAACCTCTCTGCCTACCATCATCCTAGCCAGCTCATGGGGATTAGTTGAAGAGGTATCAATAGTATCGATTACCCTTCCATCCCTTAAAACGGTAACCCTATCCGAGATTTCCATTACCTCCTTCAGCTTGTGGGTGATAAAAATAATCGTTTTGCCATTCTCCCTTAAAAAGTTCATTATTTTATACAACTCATCTACTTCCTGGGGGGTAAGTATCGAGGTGGGTTCGTCAAAAATCATTATCTCAGCTCCACGATAGAGCAATTTCAATATTTCTACCCTCTGTTGCATACCCACCGATATGTTTTCAATATATGCAGTTGGTTCCACATCGAGTTTATACTTCTCGGAAAGGTTGGCGATTTCCTCTCTCGCCTTCTCGAGATCGAGAGAAAATCCTTTCACGGGTTCGGCACCCAGTATCAGGTTTTCAACTACGGTGAATACGGGAATCAACATGAAATCCTGATGAACCATCCCTATACCATTGGCAATCGCATCCGCTGGTCCTCTAAAGCGGACTTCCCTATCCCTTATAAGGATTTTTCCACTATCATGACTGTACAAGCCATAGAGAATATTCATAAGGGTAGATTTTCCTGCTCCATTTTCACCAAGGAGACAGTGAATCTCACCCTCTTCTACCTCGAGGTTTACATGGTCATTTGCCAGAACACTCGGAAATCTTTTGACAATATTCTCCATTCTGATTATGGAAGGCATTTTCCCCTCGTTTCTTCTATTTTCCTAATAGATTATCCGATTATCATCTGTGCCGGAAAACAATTCCGGCACAGCATACAAACAAAACAAACCTCTAACAAACGGCTCTTCCTTTGAATTTAAATCTTAGGCGGTTTGTAACTCTCCAACTCTTTCAGAGTAGCAGGAGGTGTTATTTCACCGGCGATTATCTTGTCTTTGAGCATGTTGACATAATCGAGAACCTCTTTTGGCACATGCTTACTGGTAGTAGGAGCTATCTCGATTCCTCCCTCTTTCAACCCGTAACTGTAGATACCTCCCTTGAATTTTCCATCTACAACCATTTTAATTGCATTGAAAACAGCAATATCAAGTCTTTTGACCATAGAGGACAGTACATTATCCGGTGCAAGATAATTCTGATCCCTGTCAACTCCTATAGCCCATTTGTTGACCTTCTTCGCTGCATTTATAACACCCATTCCCGTTTGTCCCGCTACTTGAAATACAATATCAGCTCCCTGGTTGTATTCAGCCATAGCCATCTCTTCACCTTTTGCGGGATCCGCAAAGGTACCAGCATAGGATACCAATACCTTGACCTTAGGATTCGCAGTCATGACACCGGCACGATAACCAGCTTCGAACCGATTCGTAATTGGAGTCGACATACCTCCGACAAAACCTACTATTCCGCTTTTAGTCATCTTAGCTGCGATAGCACCCATCAGGAAGGCTCCCTGATCTTCACGAAAATGAAGACTTGCAACATTCGGCAGTTTAACGGTACCATCCACAATTCCAAAATGCAGGTCCGGATACATTTCAGCGACCTCTTTTACCGCATCCTGGATCATGAATCCTACCCCCACAATCAAGTCAGCCTTCTGTTCAGCAAGAGTACTCAAGTAAGGCACATACTGAGCCTGTTCTCTCGCTTCCATAACCTTGGGTGTTATGCCTAGTTTCTTCTCAGCCAGTTTGAACCCGGCCCATGTGGCATCGTTGAACGCCTGATCTCCAAGCCCCGACTGATTCGTAACCATGGCCATCACCATTTTCTTTTCCTTCGGGGCACTTGTACCTGTAGTCTTTTCCTGTTTTCCGCCGGCAAAAAGCATGAAACCAGATGCAAGTATCAAAAGCAGTGAAACAAAAAAAACTACAACCCTCTTTTCTCTCATTTTTTACCTCCTATCCTTTCTTTATTTTTTCTCTCTTAACGACATAAAGAGAGGTTTAACACTACGGAAGAGGCCAATTATTCTTTCTCCATAGATCAATTGCCTCTTTTTTACACTTTTCATAGACTTCCGCTTCATCGAGAGAGACAAACTCGCCATTCTTCAGAACAATCTCTCCGTCAATAATAACGGTATCAACATCGGAGCGCTCACAGGTGCCGACGATATAGTTCTCTACATTAGCCTCGAAAATTGGCACTGCACTCCTGTCCCTTACAAAGACAATGTCAGCCTTCTTCCCTGCTTCCAAGGAACCCAACTGATTCTCCTGTAACAGCGCCCTTGCTCCGTTTGTTGTAGCCATGGCCAGGATTTGCGAATCCGGGAGTATCTCCAGATCCTCATACTTTATCCTGTGTATCATCTGAGCCGTTCGCATTATCTCGAACATGGAATGAGTCTGACCATCGGTACCGAGTCCCACGATAACTCCTTCCT
>JALUUM010000012.1 GCA_027021365.1 Spirochaetales bacterium | reverse complement strand
CCAACTCCTATACCGTCTTCCGCCCCCTTAAGGAATCAAGAGCGGAACTCCTTACTGTATTTCTTTCTTCCCATAATTTGCCCTCCCATGGGAACATTAACACACCTTAAATGCTTGTGCCGTTATCGGGGACAGTATAATTCACGGAAAGGGAATAGCCATTTAAAACAATAACATTTTTGACTTTTAGCAAAACAGTCAATCTTCAACAAAAAAAGGGACAGAAAACTGTCCCTTTCAATTAAAGATAAAAGCCCAAACTGCATTCTATGGATTATCATAATCCCTCTTTGGCCCTAAATAATACCACCAATTTAGAACTAGACAAATGAAATAGAACACTGCAAATCCATATAGAGCGTACTCAGGAGTCGCTGCCTTGATCTGCTCACCGAAAACCTTTGGAATAATAAACGCACCATAGGCTGCAACAGCCGATGTAAACCCGAGAACAGGGCCTGCCTGCTCCTGGTTAAAAACCATAGCTATTGTTCTAAATGTCGATCCGTTGCCAACTCCTGTTGCTGCAAAGAGAATGACGAAGAGCACCATGAAAACAGGGAAATACTGCTCAGGTGTGGCAGAGACAAATGCGGCTTTCATGTAGTAAGCACAGCCCAAAGCCGCAAGAATCATAATAACAGATACATAGTGTGTAACCCTGGCACCTCCTAGTTTATCAGAGAACCATCCTCCGACAGGCCTGATAAGCGCACCGATGAACGGACCCATCCAGGCATAAGAAAGGGCGCTTGGACCATTTGGATTAATAGTATCATGTGTTATTACACCTGTCGCATCGGCAATATGCTGAAATCCGAATACAACCTTGATAGAAAGAGGAGCTGCAGCGGAATATCCGATAAAGGAACCGAATGTCATTATGTAAATAACTGTCATGACCCATGTGTGCTTATTATTGAATATCTTGAACTGGCGCTTAAGATTTTCCTTGATAGCACCGGGTGTTGCATATCTCATGAGCATTAAAGTAATGAAAATGATTATCGGCAAGACAATCCACTTGTTTTTGAGGATCGCAGGCGCATCAATACCTATAGGCGCAGGAACAATGAACCAGAGTCCAATAGCTGCGGTAATGAATGCAAGTATCAGAAGATACACAATCTTTGCCATGCAGACAATCGGATTACCTATACCAGGCGATACATGTTCTACCACCAAGTTATTCATTCCAAACCATCCTGCAAAGGCCAATGGTATAAGAAAGAAAAACCAGACAATTCCGGCATTTTGAATCCACGTATCCGAACCGGCAGGTATCTTTCCTATCAACGTACCGCTCGTATTGATAAGCGTCATCGGATCACCACTAAGCGGTCCTGCAAGCGCAAAAGTCATGACAAGCGGTATCAGAATCTGCATTGTGGTAACTCCGAAGTTCCCAAGACCAGCATTCAGCCCTAGAGATGTGCCCTGCACCTTCTTTGGAAAAAAGAAACTGATGTTGCTCATCGATGAGGCGAAGTTTCCACCGCCAAAGCCTGAGAGAAATGCACAAAGGTAAAATGCATACAGTGGTGTGCTTTTATCACGCAGGAATATTGATGCCAGAAAAGCCGGAACCATCAATAACGCGGTAGTAAAAAATATTGTGTTCCGGCCGCCAGCTATCCTGATCATAAACGAACTTGGTATTCTTAAGGTAGCGCCTGTAAGACCGGCGATAGCCCCCATTGTAAATAGTTGCGTTTTAGTAAACGGGAAACCGAGATTCAACATCTGAACCGCAATAATCCCCCACATAAGCCACACTGCGAATCCGCACAGGAGGCTGGGAATAGAAATCCATAGATTTCTATTTGCTATACTTTTTCCTGTTGAGTTCCAAAAGGATTCATCTTCAACATTCCATTCATAAAGATTTGCCATATTCCCTTCCTTTTCTTATATTAATATAGATACTTCGTTGGAGAACACATATCCGCTCTCACAAATAGTAGTAAAAACTGGGAAGCGTGTAAAATACACGCTTCCCAAATATATTTTACTTATACTGCCTAATAGCCTCAGTTTTTGGATTTCTGTTATACCATCTTACTAACTGATAAGACCTGTTGATATACTTCAACGGCCCAATAAATGCCAGGAAGTGAACAAACCTGGTAAAAGGTATGAGCCCGATGATAAGCATTGCGTTAAAGATATGAATCTTGGTGTTAACCGGTAATGTAGCAATCATGGACGGATCAGGTCTGAACGTCAAGATCGACCAGATCCACGGAACAGCAGTAGCTGCATACCAACTTGAACCCCATCTATAGAATATGGCATTTATAACTCCGGTCAATACCTGAATTGCTAGTACAACGAGGACGACAATATCCCACGATGTTGTTACCACTCTGATTCTGCTGTTTGTCAATCGTCTGTAAATCAGCACAATTAGACCGAATAACGTCAGGAATCCGAGCGCCAAACCTGATAATTCAAGCAGATACAATCTGAATGTACTGCCGTTCCAAGCGAGTAATACCCCGGGGAATATAATCACGAGTATGTGCATGACCAGAATTATTACCATGCCGTAATGCCATGGCACCGAACCGTAAAACAGTGTCTTGTTCTCCAAAAACTGAGATGATTGACTCGACCATGAATATCTATTCGTATTATACCTGTATATTGTCCCGGCTATGCCGATAGTCAGAGCAATATAAGGAAATACTGCAAATAAAAAATTATCCCACATTTCATTCCTCCTATAAGTCTATATCCAAATAAATTCTCTTAAACACCATTTTATCAAAATTGATTCCTAATCCAACCGAACATCAGCCTCGATTACCTTTTGGATCATTTTTACAAGCGGATAATAAGCGTTCTTTTTATTGCCGTCAAAGTTTTTGGAAAGTTTTTCCAATCCCTTAATCAGAAAATCCTCTCTAAAATTCTTCTTTAAATCCTCATCCCTAAGACTATCCAGAAATTTCAGAATAACAACAAGATTATCAGGCAACTCCCCTTTTGCTTCCTCGGCATAAGGAAACTCATTTTCCCTGTACATAGCTTTAATGGTCGCCAGGCTGTTAGACCTTTTAAATCCATCTAGCAGATGATGTCCAAGATCCATAGTGTATTCGGACGTCAGTTCAAATGTGTAAGAATATACTCCCTCTAGATCATCAAGAGTCATTGATTCTACATTGCTCTGAAATTCTTCCAACAGCTTCAGCATTGATCCCTTCAACTCCTTGGAGTACTGATTCTGGTTCAGAAGTGACTCTTTGCACTCCTGAACCAGAGTATTAATGTCCTCTTTCGGATACTGAAACATATTGGCAAGAATTGAATACAATCCTCTTTCTTGAGAAACTTGTGTCTGCAATTACCACTGTCTCCTTGGCCATTCGATTTTCTTAGCACCGAATCCGATAGTACCGCGTTTCTCGTATACTTCTCTCGGATCGACAGTTGTTTTAATCTCACGATGAGTCTCAGGAATAACAAACCGCTCCTGATATGTTGCAAGCGCTACAAGTTTGTATATCTCTCTTGCATCATCGTCAGTCAATCCCACTTCATTCAAAGCAGTC
>JALUUM010000011.1 GCA_027021365.1 Spirochaetales bacterium | reverse complement strand
TTTCATAGAATGTCTGGGAATCTTCGGTTTATCCTTAAGGTCTTCAGATGTTACTGCTTTTAGCTCGTCCTTCTTGCTAAGGAATTCGATTTTCCTGAAAGGCTTTATTCCGGAAAAGTACTGAAGTACGGACCTTGCGGCATACTTGCCGCCTGCAATCGCCCTTATTGCTATATCCGGCCCCGTAGCAAGGTCACCTGCGGCAAAAATGCCCTCTACCTCCGTCACACCGGTATCGGGGTCCGCCTTTATGTAGCCCCTCTCATCCAGCAGCTCCTCGAATTCCTCGAGGGGAAGAGTATCAGAATACTGGCCGATTGCTGCAATAACGGTATCTATGGGAACCTCGAACTCGGAACCCTCAATGGGAATCGGCCTCCTCCTTCCCGAAGAGTCCTGTTCACCGAGTTTCATCCTTATAAGCTTAATGGCTTCCAGGCTGTCTCCATTGGCAATAACCTCCGTCGGAGCAACGAGATATTCGATTTTTACCCCTTCCTCTATCGCATCCTCTATTTCCATTTCATGGGCAGGCATCTCATTTCTCGTTCTCCTGTAAAAGATATAAACCTCATCGGCACCTACCCTAAGGCTCGTCCTTGCAGCATCTATTGCAGTGTTCCCTCCGCCAATCACGGCAACACGTTTTCCTATCGTAACATCTTTTCCCTGAGCGATATCCCTTAAAAACCGGATACCTGAGAGAACTTCCCTGTGATTTTCACCGGGAACACGAAGATTCCTTCCCTTCCATGCTCCTATTGCGAGAATTACGGCATCGTAGTCGCGCTTTAGCCGAGAAAGACTGATATCTTTTCCCAGCCTTACTCCCGTCTTCAGTTCAACGCCAAGCCTTAATATCGTGTTTATCTCCAGGTCGAGAACATCCTGCGGCATCCTGTAATCCGGTATTCCGTACCTCAGCATGCCACCGGCTTTCTCCATGGCCTCGAAAACTGTTACCTTCGTCCCGGCCTGTGCAAGGTAATATGCAGCGGAGAGGCCTCCGGGTCCGCCTCCCACTATTGCAACGCTCTTTCCGTTTGGAGGATTCAGAGGCGGGTCGTAACTATCCTCGGAGAACAGGTCAAGGTCTGCCACGTATCTCTTTAACCAGTCGATTGCAACCGGTTCATCCACGAGGTTACGTCTGCAGGCATCCTCGCACGGCCTGGGGCACACCCTTCCGCAAACCGAAGGAAAGGGATTGTCCTTCTTTATCAATTCCAAAGCTTCCCTGTACCTCCTGTTTGCAATAAGGCCAATATAACCCTGAACATCGATATTGGAGGGACATGTAAGCGTGCATGGAGCCTTGCAGTCACCGTAATGGTTGGAAAGTATCAATTCCAGGGCCATCTTCCTTGCACTCTTTACCCTGTCGTTACCTGAATGGATAACCATGCCATCACGAACCTTTGTAGCACAGGAGGGAACAAACCCCTTTGCCCCCTCTACCTCCACGACACAGACCCAACATGAACCGTAGGGCTCCAGTCTCGGGTCATGACAGAGAGTGGGTATTTCAACTCCCCTCTCCTCGGCAACATTGAGAATCGTCTTCCCTGCGGGAACGAGAATCTTCTTGCCATCAAAGGTAATTTCAACCAGTTTCGTGCCGGTACCTGAAGATGCCGGTTTTTCAGCTACTCTTCTCTTCTGCTCGCTCATCTTACTCCTCACCTTCCTTTTGAGAGGCTGGTCGAAGCCACCTCTTCCTTCCCCGTGGTAATCTCGATTGCATCGAAACGACACGCCTCGAAACACAGCCCGCACTTTATACAGGCATCCTGGTTTATGAAGTGCGGTTCTTTCCGCTTACCCGTAACAGCCCCTGTCGGGCAAGCCTTTGCACAGAGGGTACATCCGGTACATGCATCTGCTATGACCCTGTAACGTATAAGGGCCTTGCACTTTTTGGCGGGGCATCTCTTGTTCACTATATGCTCGATGTACTCTTCCCTGAAGTACTTCAGTGTGGTAAGAACGGGATTCGGTGCAGTCTGGCCGAGACCGCAAAGAGAGGTTACCTTTATCTTGGCGGCAAGTTCCTCCAGTTCATCTATATCTTCCATCCTGCCTCTTCCCTCGGTTATCCTTTCGAGGATTTCCAGCATACGCTTCGTACCGATTCTGCAGAAGGTACATTTTCCACAGGATTCACTCTGTGTAAAACTCAAGAAAAACTTGGCAACATCCACCATGCAGGTGGTTTCATCCATAACCACCATTCCCCCGGAGCCCATAATTGCCCCGGTTGCAACGAGAGAATCGTAATCCACCGGCGTATCAAGCAGGCTCTCGGGAAGACATCCACCCGAGGGGCCGCCAAGCTGTACTGCCTTGAACTTCTTATCCTCCTTTATTCCCCCTCCTATATCGAATATAACCTCACGCAGGGTCATGCCCATGGGAACCTCGACCATGCCGCCCCTCTTTATCTTGCCTGCAAGAGCAAAAACCTTGGTGCCTTTGCTCTTCTCCGTTCCTATCCTCGCATACTTCGAACCACCCATCCTGATTATTGCAGGTACATTTGCCAGTGTTTCGACATTGTTTATATTGGTGGGCTTACCCCACAGTCCGCTCTCGGCGGGAAATGGCGGCCTCAATCTCGGCATTCCCCTCTTCCCCTCTATGGAAGCCATTAGAGCCGTCTCTTCCCCGCAGACAAAGGCTCCGGCTCCTTCCTTTATGTGTATGTCGAAGGAAAAGCCACTTCCCATGATGTCACTACCCAGGAGGTTGTGCCTGTGAGCCTGGTCGATCGCTATTTCCAGTCTCTTTATCGCAAGCGGATACTCGGCACGAACATAGATGTAGCCCTCATCGGATCCTATTGCATAGGCTGCTATCAGCATTCCTTCAATTACAGCATGCGGATCTCCCTCCAGAACGGATCTGTCCATGAAAGCCCCGGGATCCCCCTCGTCTGCGTTGCAGACTATGTATTTCTTATCTCCCTCGGACTTTCTTGCAAAACCCCACTTTAGGCCCGTAGGAAAGCCTGCCCCTCCCCTGCCCCTCAACCCGGATATCCTTATCTCCTCGATAACAGCCTCTGGTTCCATCTCAAAGAGTACATGTTTCAGAGCCTCATACCCGCCTATTTCTATGTAATCATCTATCGATTCCGGGTCGATCAATCCCGAGTGGGCAAGTACGATCTTTTTCTGCTTGGAGAAGTAAGGGTAGTCATCCGGCAAAAGCCAATCCTCTATGACCTCACCGCCGAGAACGTGCTTTTCCAGAATCTCTTTTGCTCTCTTCTTGTCCACCTCACTGTAGAGGTAGGTTGTTCCGTCATCTTCCCTGACCTCCACGAGGGGTTCCCTGTGGCATGCCCCGATACAGCCGGTCGGTTCGAGTAAGAATCCTGGGGAAACTCCGGCTTTAGCTTTTAAGGATTCTTCGAAAACAGAGTATGCATCCCTGGCACCTGCCGCTATTCCACAGGAACCAAGACCTACTATAACCTTTCTCGCAGCCATTACTCTTCCTTTTCCGTCTTTTCTATTTTCCGTATTATTTTTTTGAGTTTTTCACCGGTCAGTTTCCCATACACCTCGTTGTCTATCATTACTACCGGTGCAAGGGAACAGCAGCCAAGACAGGCCACCCTCTCCGTGGTAAACATGCCATCCCCCGTTGTCCTTCCCACTTCTGTTTTCAATTCCGACTGGAGTGTCTCATCGAGAAGCTCGGCACCGGAAACATGGCATGCAGTTCCGTGACAGACCTTTACAACATGCTTCCCCATAGGTTCGAATCGAAACTGGGAGTAAAAGGTTGCCACTCCGTATATCTCGGCCGGTGACTTCCCCGTTGCCCTTGCTATTTCGCTCATGGCATCCCTGGGAAGGTAACTGTAGAGGGCCTGGGTCTTCTGAAGAAGCGGGATCACGCTCCCGCTGGTTCCTCTCCATTTTTCAAGCAGTTCTTTAAAACGTTCATCCATGAAATTTCACCCCTTGCAGTTCGCAAACGATACTTCCATAAACCTTTTCTGGAATCAATCAGGATACCGGATTTTATCATACACTCCAGTGCCTCTTCAAGGTCATTTTCAAGCCAATCTTTCATCGATCCGAATTCCGCTATCGTATCTATGAAATTGTCACTGACCTCTATATCTCTCCTTCCCTTTAAAGCCATTATCACTTCAGCCCGGCCGAAGCGGCGGTTGTGGTGCCGCATAAAGGAGATTATCTGCCTGAAACCATCAGGCTCTTTGAGATCACCTCTCCCGGTTCCCTTAAGGATAAACTCAGATGCCTTCCTGCTGCAAACCTGCAGATCTTCGGGTGAAAATAGAATGATGGTCGGTAAGGGTTCGGAATTGCTACGGTTCATCCTGCCAGGGGCTCCTACACCCCGAGGAAACGATGGAAACAAGGAAGGCGATGAAAAACCAGCGGAAAAGCCTACTGGAAAACCAACATGAATCATGCGGACTCCCCCTTTCTTCAGAACCACTCTTCTTACCCGATTATGCAGAGCACTTGCTACCCTTCTCGAAAATAGCAGAATCTTGAAAGGAGTCTTCTCCCCTTCCTTCTTCTCTCCCACGAACCAGCCGATCGCAGCAAGATTTTCAGAATCCGAGAGCCCTTCCGAAACTGAACGGACAACCGGTTTGAATCCCGAATCGGAATTGTTCCTTAAGAGGATGTTCCTGTAGGTACTCTGTAGAAGTTTTTCAGAGCCTGTAAAAACGACAAAGGAACAACCGCTCCCGCCGTATTCCCGGAGAATCCAGTACAACCCGTAACTCTTTGAAATGCAGGGAATTATTTCAATTGATGAGTCTGAAGCTTCGAAACCGGTACCAATGGGAAAAATTGTTCAGCCCTTTTTCTGCATACTCAACCTGAAAAAGTAATCATCGATTATCTCCACCAGTTCCGGTGAAAAATCAATGTCATAGTGTACCTTGTAATAGCCGTTCATTGGACCTTCCATTTTCGAAATGATACCTCCGACTATGAACTGGTAGACCTGGAAGTACAGCTTGGACACGAATTTCATACCATCTGAGAGATCCGGAACGGAGGCTGGCACGGCAAGTATCAACTTGTCCACGGATACTGCAAGCAGCCTCGTTTGGACCTTGTTCTTTCCGAACTGTGATTCCACGAAGTTGTTGAAACGCATGATCTTGGCATTCCGGGGATTCATCGGTATCTCTTTTCCCTTGAAACTCTCGTATTGGGCCTTCAAGGATTCGAAGGAAGTTATGTAATCACCTATTATCTCCACCAGGTCCACGGGGCAATTCTTAAAGGATATGTCCAGCATGCATACGTTCTGCTTTCCCTTTACTGCTCCCAGCCTGTCAAGAATGCCGCGGACAAAAAAATTTATCGGGGTCTTGTTGTTGGGGCGCTGGAAGGTGAAATTTATAGAGCACATCTTTTTCTGAAACTGCTGGAAAAAAGTAGTCTCTTCCCTGCTCAGGATAACAAGCATGATGGCACGTTTCATGGACATCTGAAATGGGGCACATATCAACATGTAGTCTTCTATTTTCACAAGGGTTTGTGACTGGACCAACCCCATTTTTTTTATCGCATAGGGGTTGAAACGTATCATCTGGTCTGCATATTTTGCCTGATATTCAAGTATTCTACTTTTTCCCATGCCTTCATTATTATTTGCCGGTACGTGAAAGTCAAGAGAATGGCCTTTATATATTGACATAAGCGATAAAAAAAGTATTCTCCTATTAACTACCTATGACTGACAAGCTGGAACCAGGGAAGCTTCCCCAGGACATTCTGGAAAGATTTCTATCGTATACCTCGAGGGAAAGGGGTGTCCTAATCGGTGCCCACGCCGGTGAAGACGCAGCTCTTGTAGAGGGAAGCGAAAAATTGATAATTACCGCTGATCCCATTACCTTCACAGAGGAGGACATTGCCGTTTACACCGTTGCCGTGAATTGTAACGACATCGTTGCGATGGGAGGAGAACCCGCCTACCTCACGACAACCATACTACTTCCACCGGGGGTATCCGTTCCCGTGGTAGAGAGGCTCTTTCGCGGGCTCAAAGAGGCTTCGAAAATTGCCGGCATTTCCTGGATCGGCGGTCATACGGAGGTGACAGATTCGGTAAACAGGGTGGTTGTTTCGGGACAGGTAGTCGGTTTTTTAAGGGGAAAGGCCACTCCTTCCTCCGGAGCCCGGCCAGGTGAGGTGATAGTGATGACGAAATGGGCAGGCCTCGAGGGAACTACAATTATTGCAAGGGAAAAGAGGGAACTTGTAGAGAGGCTTATTGACAGCGAAAGAGCAGAAGAGATTAGAGACTGGATATACAGGCCGGGGATATCCATTTTAAAGGAGGGAAGAATCCTCAGAGAAGTGGAGATCTCTGCTGCCCATGATCCCACCGAGGGCGGTATAGCGACGGGAATACATGAAATTGCGACCCGATCGGAATGCGGTGTCATCTTGGAAGAGAAGAGTATAACGGTAAGGGAAGAAACGCGCTTGATATGTAATGAACTGGGAATAGACCCTCTTGGGCTCTTGAGTTCCGGGGTCTTTCTCTTTACCTCGAGAGAAGATGAGGCGGAAAGAGCTGTGAAGCTCTTACAAAGAGAATCGATAGATGCCTCCATTATAGGGAGGATAACGGGAAAAAGAGGCGAAGTCCTCCTTGAGAGGGGCTCTTCGAGGGTGCCCCTTCCCATCTTCAATAGGGATGAAATAATAAAGGTGCTGGAATGAAAATATACTTAGCCAGACACGCACTCACCGATGCACATGCAAAAAGAACGGTGTTAAGCTGGACACCGGGGATAGGCCTGAACAACGAAGGAAGGGAACAGGCCAGGGCCCTTGCCTCCGCCCTGAAACATGTAACCTTCACTCATATAGTAAGCAGCCCCATTCAGAGGGCATACGAGACGGCCTTGGTTGTGGCAGAGACGAAGAACATGGATGTGGAAATCGATCCGAGCTTCAGCGAATGGTACATGGGAGTATGGACCGGCCTAAACTTCGATTCGGTAAGAGATACTTACCCTGATGCCTTCAAGGTATGGAGAAGCGAACCCCACAGGCTGGAAGTTCCAGGAGGCGAAAGGCTATCTGATGTGGCAGATAGGATGTTCAGGGGCTTACAGAGATGGGCAGGCTCCCGCTCATTTCCACAGTCAGAGGGCGAAAATGGCAATTCTCTCCTCATCGTTTCACACAAGGATCCAATAAGGGCACTGCTTACAAGAATAGTGAATACGGAACTGAAAAATATGAAGAAGTTCGATCTGGGCCTTGCTTCGGTTACGAAGATTTCACACGAACCGGGGGCCGAGGAACCCTTCGTAATCGAGCTTCTCAACTTCGTACCCTGGGATTCCATATAAGCTCAGGGGCCTTTGGTCTCGGCGAAGATATATAGGCGAATATATCCTACAAACCCCGCAAACTCTGCACACACTCTAGTTCTTCTTAAGTAGTTCTTCTTTCAACCTGTAGATACCGCCCTCTATGAATATCCTTACCAGCTCGGAATCGACATGGTTACTCTCCACTTCCCACTTCAAAATATCAAGAGCCTTCGATGTGGATACGGCCTTCTTGTACGGCCTGTCCCTTGCTGTAAGGGCATCGTATATGTCGGAAATCGTCATCATTCTCGTCTGAATGGGTATCTCCTTTGCGGTTATCCCCCTCGGATAACCATCACCATTCAGCTTTTCGTGGTGACCATAGGCAATCTCCGGGACATCCTGCATCTCTCTCGTCCAGGGAATGGTCTTTAGGAAGAGGTAGGTATGAGTGACATGCGATTCTATCTCTTTCCTCTCCTCTTCATCCAGGCTTCCCTTCTTTACTTTCAGTTTCACCCTCTCATCCTCGGTCAGAAGGGGCTTTACCTTTCCGTCCACGTCGGTAAAAACCTTGGAGGCTATCTCGTCCACTATATTGGAAACATCGTTGTCTAAAACTGTGGGCTCGTTGGCCTGTACTATGGCATCCAGGTAACGCTTTAATTCCTCCATAAAGGCTCTCTCTTCCTTGTCGAAATTCCCGGCCTGCTCTTTGAAGGCATCCTTTCCGTATTTGAGAAGGGTTTCAAATCTCTTCTTCATCAGTTGAAGCTCTATCGTTCTCTGTACATAGGCAAAACGCATCTTTATCATGTCCATCTGGGCAGGGTAGAGCTTTTTCGCTTTCACAAGTACATGCTCCCTTACCCCGACTTTTCCAAAATCGTGGAGAAGCCCGGCGTACCTTATCTCCTTAATCTGCTCGGGGGTGAACCTCACGTTTCCATATATGCCACGTTCAACCCTTTCCACAGCCTTTGCAAGGGATACGGTATATGCGGCCACCCTGTAGGAATGACCGGAGGTAGTGGGATCTCGTTGCTCGATTGCCTTTACGGATGCCATTACAAATCCCTCGAAAAGTGTCTCTATCTCCTGGTAGAGGAGGTTGTTCTCCAGTGAAACTGCTGCCTGGGAGGCAAGAGAATAGATAATAGATTCACACCTGCTTGTAAAGGGAATCACATACCTGTCGACATCATCCTCGCTCTTCAAGAGCACATTCTGCCTCTTCTTCTTGTTTATAAGCTGAATGACACCTATTATTTCACCCTTGTGATCCTTCATCGGTACGGTAAGTACGCTCTTCGTCCTGTAACCCGTTGCCTTGTCGTAGCTCTTGTTAAAGGAATACTCTTCCTTTTCGTCTATTCGGTAGACATCCGGTATATTGAGGGCATTACCGGTATATGCAACGTAGCCTGCAATGGATTTCTTGTTTATCGGCATGGTGAACTCGGTGTAATCCGTGGGATTGGAATCGTTCTGGGCAATCTTGAAGAGCAGGAGTTTCTCCCCCGTCTTCGGATCCTTTATTATCTGATATATACTGCCCGCATCGGCGAAGATTATCTCCCTGGATTTCTGCAGTATGAGGTTCAACAACTTGTTGTTGTCACGCTCTGCTGAGAGGGCAATTCCCACCTTAAGGAGTTCCTTGTTCTGATTCTCCTTTTCCTGAAGAACCCTCTCTTTTTTCTGAAGCTCCCTCTCCAGGAATATGCTCCTGTACATGTTCCTTATCGTAGTAAGGAGGTACTTGTCATTGTCGATATTATACACTTCCTGGCAGATCAGCTCCCTGTCGATAGCCTCTTCTATCTCTTTCCAATCACCTTGGGGGTTCCATATAAGTATCGAACCGGGAAGGAGGTTCAGAGAGGCTATCTTTTCACAGTTCTCCTTAACGAATTTCGGATCGAGAAAGAAGGCCTCAAGGTTTCTCGAACTCTTCTTCAGTGGAGAGATCTTTGATATCCTCTTGACTACTATGTTATTTTCACGGGTAATCGCATCGGGTAATTCGGGAATACCCCTGGAAATGTTAAGTATCAGTTTCTTCTTGTAAGGCATCTAACAACCAACCGTTAATATACTACAAAATCGATAAAATAGCTATTCCACATCGTACATTTTATCCATGATTCTACTAACAAGATCGGCGATTTTTGCTTTAAAAGTACCCCTTAAGACGCTGTTTAAGACATTATTTTTAGCCCGAATGCCTTTCCGAGAGTTCCTCGTCGAACTATCCTCAGAAGTCCCGGCAGAGTTGCTCTCCGAGCTACTCCCTGCATTTCTTCCCGAACCTTCTCCTACCCTCGAGTTGTCTTTACCTGGCCACACAAGTTCCCAGAGGATTCTGTTCCCCTCAAGGTCGATCAGGCGGACAATCGCCCCACCTATCCTATCTGCGGCTCTTCCCGGGGAATCAGAGAGCCTCAAAAGAATGTACAACCTGTACCTGAAACCATCCGAAACATCACCTGCTGTCCCTCCCAGAATCACCTCCGACCCTGCCCCCCTCAACATCCTTTTCAACAGCCGGGCACTTCGCCTTAAGATTCTCGAGACCTCCCTGCTCATTTCGTTACCCGCACCCTCCGTTTTTCCGGCACCTCCGTCTGCTGCACTCCCGCTGGCACTTCCGCCTGCTCCACTCCCGCTGGCACTTCCGGCACCTCCGCCAATGGCAACTCCAAGCTGAAGGGGCAGCCCGAAACCATACTGGAGCAATGCACCCCTGTTCAGCCCGTAGAGCCTGTTTATGGCCTTTCTCCTTTCAATACTGTCATTACCCCGTAGTAGCGGAACCATCCTCCTTAAGGATTCAACCATCACCTCTCTCTCCCAGAAGGGATCGAACATCGAAAGGGACTTTTTTAGAAGGGCGACAGATTTCCTTACCTTTCCCTCCTCCTGAAGGTAGTAGGCCTTAGAGTGAGGGGTTATCTTTACCTCTATGTCCCTTGCAAGAAAGAGGTACTTCAGAGCGACCTCCCTGTACCTCTCGTTTGCCCTGTAGAACTCCCAATAGGCATCGAGAAAGTCCTTCTCCTTCAGGTATGCCTTCCCCACCCTTACGGAATATATTCTGAACTTGGCCCTGTAGTAGTAACCGAGAATGGCATATTTTACCGAGAGAAAGAGATTCCTGATCCTTTGAAATATATTTGCAGACGGAATGAGCCGCTCGTAATGCGAAAGTCCCTCGTAGGAATCTGCCAGTATCTCGAAAATGTCCTTGTAGTGCCTCTCTAGGTCTGTACCGTAGTAGAACATCCAGGAAAGATCCTTCGAGTGGAGAACATCCTCTATGTATTTTACGGCAAGCTTTAGCTTTCCGAATTTCTGGTAGAGAATTGCCAGGTTTACCTTGGAGAGCGGAGTGGTATCCTTTGACAGTGCCTCGATATATTCCGAGAGAGCACTCCTGTAATCCAGGCTCGATTCGAAAAGCTCTCCTTTGGCTAGATGTCCCGGAGCCCTGTCGGCCATCCTGATAGACTCATTGGTGTACTTCAGTGCCGAATTGAAGTGGTAGAAGTTCTGTTCGAGGAGGGAGAGGTTGTAGTATGCAATGGAGGCGAAGTAATTGTCCCTCTGTTTAAGCGCATCCTTTATCGCCTCGAGGTAGTACTTCTTCGAGTTTTTGTAGTCGTACAGTCCCGAGTATATGGTACCGAGGGTCATTGCAAATGCCCTGTTCTGCCCGAATTTCTCTATCGCCTCAAGCAGAATGCGCTCGCCCTCTTTCAACTGATGTGTCTTAAAGTACATCCATCCGAGGTCATCGTAGGTCTGGACACTGTCCGGGTACATATCGATTATTCGCTTCAAGTAGTCTATCGATTCCCTGTTCCTATTCAACTTTCCCAGGGCTCTTGAAATCTGGTTAAGTGTGTAGAAGCTCTCGTCTCCCTTTTTCTCTGCCTTCCTGTACTCTTCCAGTGCCAGTTTGTAGAGATCCTTGTCGTAATAAAGGTCCCCCAGCAGAATGTTGAACTTGATGGCACCGGGATACTTCTTCTCCGCCTCGAGTATCAGCTTAATGGCACTCTCGTAATTCTCTGCCTCTATCGCCCTCTTGGCCTCGGCCTCGTACCAGTCGGCGCTGTGTTCTGCGGGACCCGTTTCCTGACTGTAAGCCGGCCTAAAGGCAATTAAGGCAAGGGCACAGAGAAGCAATACCCTCCCCAGAGTCCCAACGATACACCTTCCCGTTTCCATCAGCACACCCTTTTCAAACTGTTCAAGGGATTCAGGAATCCCAGAAGCCTGAGAAAGAATCCGTATTTCCTCCTGTAGGAGGATATTGATTCCTGCCACCCCGTAACGGCGTCTCTAAAGCTTGCCTGGCCATACTCTTTTGCGAAAACCGATTCCAAGTATCGGTTACAGAGCCTTACAAGCCTGATTCCTTCACCCTCAACCCTCTCTGCAAACTCTACATGCGATTCATCGGGCCTTTTCGTCTTTCCTTGCCCGGCCAGGATAACGAGCATGTCACAGTAGAGAAATCGTGTCCTCTTCCTTATACTTCCAAAGACAAGGTAGAGCACCTTGAAACGAAGTTTTACTACCAGAATGAAAGCAACGTAGAGACCCGGCAAAAACAGGTACCAGAAGGCTCCAACATACCTTATTCCGGCCATGATGCCTCTTCCCAGGTTCTCTGCTCTCTCCTTTAGATCCGGAGTCTTTCCCGTTTCTACCCTTAACTTGTTCTGATTCTCCAGTATCTCCTGCACTAACTCTGCAAAGCTTTGGAAGTCAAAGCTGCTTCCGAATCTAAGGTTCTCACCCGGCGCGAGGGTCTCGGAGGTGGGATCGAATTCAATCCAGCCGTACTTCCCAAAGAAAACCTCCACCCACGCATGCGCCTGGTTGGCGCGCACCTCGTAGAAGTTAAGAACCTCGGCCTTCGGATTCACAAAGAAACCAACCGAGACCCTCGCGGGGATACCAATGCTCCTACACATCAGGGCCATTGCAAAGGCGAAGTACGAGCAGTAGCCCTTTTTGCTCTTAAAGAGAAAATGATGAAGCTGATTCCCATCTTCCGCTATCCCCGGTTTCAAAGAGTACAAGAAATTACCCCGCAGATAGCTCTCTATTGCCCTTACCTTTTCATAGTATGAGCTTTTCCCCCTGGTAACCTCCAGTGCAAGCTTCCTTATGAGCTCATCCCCCCCGTAATTCGTGTAGTACCTGTAGGCCGATTCCCCGAGGGCCCTTTTCGGATTCCGAAAGGATTCAAGTTCTTCCTTTCCGGCAAGAGAAACCCTTGAAAATGCCCTGTATATCCTTAAGAAAGAGGAAGAATCCCAGTTTACCATGGGAAGAACCTCGACCGGATAGTTCATGGCAATGAGTGATGAAGGGTCGAAGTTTACAAAGAAGAACTCCTGGGAAACGCTTACCCTGTCTTTGTAGCCGGGGTCTTTCAGCTTTACAGGTGAATCGGGTACCGTTATGGGTCCTCCGTCCATTTCTGTCCTGTAGAAGCCCTTTCTACCGGAGTAACCGGAAAGTACGAATCTTCTTAGGAGGATTCTCCTTGCAGGCCCCTGTTTTCTGAAAAGGAGTACCAGGTCATCCGATAGTGATATTTCACTTTCCAGGTGTATGTACTGTGAAAAATCGAAGCGGAAAAAGGTAGGCTTCATAAGGCCGCCTCCCGTTTTCACGGCTCCCTCGCTGTACTTTGCAAAGAGGAAAAAGAAGAGAATGATAACAAGGGGAATCAATACCCACATGAACGAGAGAATACTCTTTAACCGCATTCTCTCTGAAAGAACAAGTATCGAGACTTCCAGTACTATAAAGATGATCACCAAAACTGCAAAAATTACCGGATGGGGATACAGGGTAATCCGGAAATGGGCCTGCTGCCAGAAGACAAGGACCAGGAGAATCGAGTCGAAAACCATCTCGTATGGGAGAAACCTGTCGTCCGAAAGTGCAATGTAGTTGAAAAGCCAAACTATGTAAAAGGGGAGAAGTGAAGGGAAAAAATCCGTATCGAAGAACAGGTATAGAAAATCGGCACCTGAGGTACTGGTTATCTTTCTCTGGATTGTGAAGGCAGCAAAGAAGAGCAACCGCATGAGAAAAGGCAGAATAACGGCAACGGAAAGGGCGGGAATAAAACGGAGTTTCAACCTGTGCATCCACAGGGAAACGAGAATCGCAAAGAAAAAAACCGAGGATACAAAAACGAGGTCGAGCTGATCTTTCACCTGCAGAAATGCATTGAAAAGGAGGAAGTAAAGTATCAGATTACGCAAGAGAAAAAGGATAACTCTGTTTCCCTTAGACTTTTCTGACATCTCTGATTCTCCAGGGTGCGTTTTTTAGACTTTCGACAACTGAGTCCGCATTCATTTCTGTTATCACCGGTTCAAGGTACTCCCTTATGCTCCCTTCACGCTTGAATACCAGTCTCAAGAGATGCTCTTTTATCGAGGAACCTTCCCTTTCGGCAGCGGTAAAAGTCTCCTTTACGAAAATGCTCATGCTGCATTTCCTAAGCCGTAATTCTCGGATTATCCTTTCAAGATCGTATGAGAGGGGGGTACTAAAGACCACTGCATGCATTCTTTCCTTCAGAATCACTCGCATGGCCTGTGAGGATTTCCTCCATTCCACCTCGGATAGAAAATTCAAAAGCTCCTCGATGGAATCCCTCGATATCTCTATCCTCTCCCCGGAGTCTTTCAGAATTGATATCGTAAGGCCCTCTCCGATAAGCGAAAGGGCAACGGACCCAAAGGTATCTACCAGACAGTCCAGATAATCTTCCAGCATTTCGCTATGGCGGACAAACCGCTTCCCGCGCCTTGCAGATATTTTTTTGGGTGAAAGGCTGTTGTCCAGAATAAAGAGAATACGTGCCTTCCTCTGAAGCTTCTCCTCTCCGATCCGCAAGAAGAGTTCTCCTATGTGAGCATATATCTTCCAGTTGAGTTTTCTCAAGTCATCACCGGGAAAGTACTTCCGCACCTCGAGCAATTCATCGCTCCGCTTCCTCCGGTTTAGGTATTCTCTCGTATCCTCTCCCCCCTCGAACCGGGGAAGACCCTCCCGCTTCTCTGTAATGGATGGGAAAACACGAAAATACTCATCAACATCGAGATAAATCTTTGAAGTTGTGAAACCCATGAAATCTCTGCATCGTATAACCGTTTCGACCGTCCTGTACAAACCCCTCTTTTCCGCCTTCAAATCGATAAAAAAGTCATTCACTCCGCCCTTTAACTCCGATTCAATACTTATCTCCCTGGTCTCCGAGAAAACCAGTCTGCCTGAAAATCTCAGCGTGAACCCCGGTACGAAAAAACGGGGAATGAGCACCTTTACCTTGACATTGGCCATTTCTCCCGGGAAAAACCCCTTGCCAGTGAAGAAGATATCAAAAGAATCCGGTTTTTCACGTATATACCGCTCCGTAACAGCCCTCTCAACCACATTGCCTGCAAGTACATAGAGACTTATCAGGAAGAAGGCACTCCCCCATAGGAGAGATGCCAGATCCATTCTAAAGAAACCAATTGCAACAATGGCAATCGACAGAAAGAAAAAAGCGGCTCCCCTTGCAGTAAAGGGAATAAGACTGTGGGCCTTCCAACCTTTCATATCTATCAATACTTGATCTTGGAAATTTCGGAGATGGCAATCTCCCTGATGATCTTAAGGGGATTCACCTTGATATCCTTCATTTTCAACCTGTGGGCAAGACAGAGAGGCGCAAGGTCCAGTATGTCCTGGTCTATAACGTAGTTTCTCCCGGAAACAAGTGCATAGGCTTTTGCCAGTCTTACCAGCATGAGGCTACCCCGGGGTGATACCCCAAGTTCCACTGCCCTGTGTTTCCTTGTGGAAGCGGAAATCGATACGGCGGCTTCTATGAGCCTCGGATCGCAGTGAACCTCCTCCATGGCTGATTGGGCCCTTAGAATCTCCTCCTTCAGGCATACCGGTTTCAAAACAGGCAGGACCTTTCTCGAGGGGTCGTCGTTTATAATCTCTATCTCCGTCTTGAAATCGGGATATCCGATTTCCATTCTAATGAGGAACCTGTCAAGCTGAGCCAGGGGAAGTGGGTAGGTCCCTTCCATTTCAACCGGGTTTTCCGTTGCTATTACGAAGAACAGGGGATCCAGCTTGTATGTCCTGTTTCCCACGGTTACCTGGTTTTCCGCCATTACCTCCAGCAGAGCCGACTGTACCTTTGGTGTAGTCCTGTTTATTTCGTCTGCAAGAAGGATATTTGCAAAAACCGGGCCGGGGGAGAAAGTAAACTTCCTGTTCTCAGGATCAAAGATATCAACACCTGTTATATCATAGGGGAGGAGGTCAGGGGTAAACTGTATTCTCTTGAATGTAACCGGCTTCCCCCTCCTGTTGGCAGCTATGAGGTTTGCAATGCTCTTTGCAAGTGTAGTTTTACCGAGACCCGGTACATCATCTATCAGGACATGGCCTCCCGCAAAGAGAGCGCTGACAAGGAGTTCTAAAACATTCCTCTTTCCCCTAATCACCCTTTCCAGGTTGTCCACTATTTTTTCAGAGAGTTCATGGGCACTCTTAAGCATGCCTTTCAGCTCTGCCATAGCTTCTGAGCCGGAGGTGTCTTCTTTTACTGTTTCTCTCTCCAGGGGATTTGCCATCTACGTGAATTCTACAGTTTTATCGGTTAAGATTCAATAGACAGGGAAATATGGGAAAAATACTGCAATGGTATCTTGAAATTCGACCTGCCCTCTAACTTGCAACCCCGCCTGACAGGGCCGGGTAAAATGTTTCCAGGAAACCTTTGAGCTTTGCAGTAAGAAAGGCAAGCTTTTCCAGGTTGTACGGAAAGGTGTAGGCTACAAGCCGCCTTAAGATATACTGGGTCCTGTCACGCACCATTCTCTCCGGGAAGAGGCCGGAAACCCCCAGCCTGTCCTTTATGTAGGGAAGGAGAAACTTTCTTACATGCTTGATGAAATTTTCCAGTTCAAGTACACCGCTGTATATAAGAGAGATATCCTCCGGATAGATCGTCTCCAGAGAGACCAGTTCTCTTATCTCCCGCAACGTCCTTGGTTCAATCGGAAGGCCATCTATTAGAATCGAAAACCAAGTTCTGTCGAAGTGGTTTTCGAATACTTCCCGTAATTCTTTTATCACAGAGAGTATCTCTCTCTCCGAGAAGGTCGTTATCCTGTTTGTCTTGTAAGTGTACGGAACGTAACTCTGTGCTATCAACATTTTTTAATACTCTTTATTGGATATTTCGGCTATTAGTGATTATATTTTTAACCAATAAAAAAATGATTTTGCAAAACAAGTTAAAAGGACAGGATAAATTGGTTACCGTATCTGCAAAGGTAAAAAAGATTCGAAATGTCACGGTAACCGGCCTTCTCA
>JALUUM010000010.1 GCA_027021365.1 Spirochaetales bacterium | reverse complement strand
CCCAAGGCAGGGGGTCATTTGGGTTTCAAGAAAGAACAGATAGAAGATGAAAACTACGAACTGGAGAAACTCGTACCGGATGTTGTAAGTGCGGTAAGAGTCTATGAGGAGAAATTCGGTAAGAATATACCCGTGATTGCAGCGGGAGGTATCTATACGGGATCTGATATTCGAAAATTCCTTGACATGGGAGCAAGCGGTGTTCAAATGGCAACGAGATTCATAACCACCCACGAGTGCGATGCCGATATAAAATTCAAGGAAGCCTTTCTGGACGCAGAAGAGGGCGATGTAACGATAATAGAGAGCCCTGTCGGCCTCCCGGGACGGGCCATAAAGAATCAATTTCTTGAAGAGGTTGAAGCTGGCGAGAAAAAACCTTTTAAATGCCCATGGAAATGTCTTGTTTCATGCGATTACAGAACGGCACCTTACTGTATTGCAATGGCCCTGGTAAATGCACAGAAGGGAAAATTAAGAGACGGCTTTGTTTTTGCAGGACATAACGCATATAGAAACAAGGAAATCGTTTCCGTTCATCAGGTGATAGAATCATTGAAAGAGGAATTTGCCAGGTCCGTTCCCCGTCTTCAATACGCATGATACTCGAATAATTTGCAAAAAACCATTCTTTATGTTAATTTTCTCTTTTAGCCGGGGAAAGGTACGGGGAAAGAGAATTGATAAAATACCTTCGCTACAAGCTGAACCTCAAGATATTCTTCTACTTCATTCTAATCATATTTACCATGACTATCAGCTCGATCATCATCGGATACAGAGTAGTGATAAAGACCATCGAGCATGAAATTCACAACAAACTTACAGACAGTATCTCGGCTTACTCTGAAGAAATAAAGTTCATAGAGGACAAATGCCTTACAATAGCACGTTATCTCTCCTCCGAAGACGAGATAAAGGAACTACTATTCAACAGAGAATATGACAGGCTGGAGAAGAAATTGCGGGCATACTATACGATGAAGATACTCGATATAATAGAAATCGAAAGCCCCGACGGAAAGGTAATAATGCGTGGCCATAATCCCGAAGCTGCCGGGGACACAAAGATACAGCAGACAATTATTCAAACCGGCCTCTCGGGGAAGAGTATCGTAAGTTATGAAAAGGGAAGATCAGGATTCGCCATAAGGGCCGTCGCACCTATAAGTTATCGGGGAAAGATAATCGGACTTATAATGGCAGGTTCACGTTTTTCCAAGGACTTCGTAAAACAAATTCAATCGCTTACAAGCATCAACAACGGAATATACAGGGATCACGACAAGATCATATCCACATACACTGGGTACAAGAGACTGGACGATACCACGGTCGAGAAATTGAAGACAAGGGAAACGGTTTTTATCGATAACGCTATTTTGAACGGGGAAGAATCATATCTCATACTGAAGCCTCTTTTTTCTGCGGATGGCACGTACTGGGGAGCACTGGCAATGTCCATATCGGAAAAATCCGAGAACAAGTATCTCACATACTACAGGAAACTCCTGAGTACCATGATAATACTGGGTGTGCTACTCTCACTTATTCTATATTTCTTTCTTGCAAGGAACATAAACAAATCCTTGCACACCATAATAGACGGATTGGATGGATTCAGCCTTAATGATTTCAGTACACGTATCAACCTTAAGGGGAACGATGAATTCAACAGGATAGCCGAGAGTTTTAATAAGCTTGCCAAGAAACTGCAGATATACAATACAAAAATATTGAAACTCCAGGAGGATATGGTTCAATCTGCAAAACTGGCAACAGCAGGACAATTGGCAGCAGGATTTGCCCATGAAATAAGAAATCCCTTGAGCTCGATAAAAATGATGGCCCAGATGGCAAGAAGCTATTTGAAAGACGGAAAGGGAGAGAAGGAGATAGGAATAATACTCAATGAAATAGAGAGAATAAACAACATAGTAAAGGAACTGATAGAATTCGCAAAACCAAGTGCCATGCATTTCCAGGAGAAGAATGTAAACGAGATAATAGTCGAGGTATTGAGGCTTTTTCAGTATAGAATCGAACATCAGGGCATCAAGGTTGAAACAAATCTAATGGACTCCCTGCCCAGAATAAGTGTAGATCCGGAAAAGATGAAGGTATGTATAATAAACCTAACAGTCAATGCTATTCAGGCAATGCCCACGGGTGGCATACTTTCAGTTTCAACCACGTTCAAGGATGAGCATATCCTCTTGAAGATCTGCGATACAGGCATCGGAATCAGTGAAGAGAATTTGAAAAACATATTCGAACCTTTCTTCACAACGAAGAAAGAAGGAACCGGCCTGGGCCTTCCTCTGGTAAAGGTCATAATAGAGAGACATCAGGGTAAGATAACGGTAGAGAGCGGGAAGGGGGAAACCTGCTTCACCATAACGTTACCGATAAACAGAACTGATACGGATATTATTATCTAAAGAAATCGCATGGAGAGAATAAATGGCACAAATACTTATCGTAGACGATGATAGAAGCATCATCGAGAGTTTCAAGCAACTCTTTGCAGATAAGCATAACGTGATAGATGCCTACAACGGTGAGGAGGCGCTGAAATGTCTCGAAAAAAATATCATTGACCTCGTTTTCCTCGATTACCGAATTCCCGGTGCAGACGGTCTGGAAGTATTGAAGAGAATAAAGGAAATCGATCCGGATATTCCCGTAATAATGATAACCGCTTTTGGCACGGTTGAAACGATAATACAATCTATTTCCCTCGGAGCCTACGATTACATAGAAAAGCCACTGGACATCGACAAGATAAACATCCTGACTAAACGGGCACTGGAACTGAAACAGATAAAGAAATACATCAACTATATAAGAGACGAGCAGATAAAGAACTATGACTTGAAAAAACTTATAGGTTCATCCGAAGTTATGCAGAATCTCTTTAAGAAGATAGGACGACTCGTCGGTAATGACATTCCCATTCTCATAACCGGAGAAAGTGGCACCGGGAAGGAACTCGTTGCGAGAGCAATTCATTACAATAGTAACAGAAGTGCAGAACCATTCGTTGCGGTTAACTGTTCAGGACTTACAGAGACTCTCCTCGACAACGAACTCTTCGGCCATGAAGCACAGGCCTTTACCGGAGCGACTTCGAGGAAAATCGGTAAATTCGAAGCAGCGGGTGAAGGAACTGTTTTTCTCGATGAAATAGGGGACATGCCAATATCCCTTCAGACAAAACTCCTCCGGGTAATTCAGGAAAGGGAATATCAGAGACTCGGAGGGGTGAATAACATAAAACTGCGTGCAAGAATCATAACGGCAACGAACAAGGACCTGCTTAAAGAGATAAAAGAGGGAAGATTCAGAGAGGACCTTTTTTACAGGATAAACGTGACTTCGATACATATTCCCCCCTTGAGAGAGAGAAAAGAAGATATTCCAGAACTCGTGGATTACTTTATCCAGAACGTACGTTATAAATTGAGAAAAAACATAAAGGGTATTTCAAAAAAGGCACTGGAAATGCTTGTAAACTATGACTGGCCCGGAAATGTGAGAGAGCTTGAAAACGTGATTACCAACCTCTGTATAAATACCAACACAAATATAATAGACCCCTCCAACATTCAAAAGTACATAATGCAAATCGACAAAGATACAGATATCTATGATACTTTTCTGGAAAAGTTTCTTCTGGAAAATGAAGAGAATGACAATCTTCTGGAAATTCTATCGACCGAACTAGAGAGGAGGCTCATCAAAAAGATTGGTGAGAAACTCGGTTACAACAAGAGCGCAATGGCAAAAAAGCTTGGCTTGAGCAGGGTAACGGTTCAGAAAAAGCTAAAAGAGCTTTACAGTTGATGTAAAAGAGCTTATCACATTTCGGCAGGTCAGACCCTGCTACATTATTTCAAAGCAACCTATACCTATTATTTCTTATATCATATAGAATTATAATGATCAAATACTCAGGTTGAATAAGGTTTATTGGCATGTTAATTGCTTAAAAATAAACAAAACCAAAATATGGAGGAATAGAGATGAAATCATTATTAGGTTCATTTACCAAACAAAAATCGAAGATAGAGTTGGAGATTCAAGAGGAAATCGAAATCGTTTCCAAATTGATCAGCTTGCTTATAGATCTCGGAGGAAGGAAAAATTCAGAGAAGGACCTTGTAAGGGTTCTGGAACTGGAAACAGAGATGGAAGACAAGAACAATAGGTTCCTCCAGAGCATAAACAACAAGTATTCACTTCCCTTCTACTGGGAGGAACTCTACGATCTCTACATGGAGATAAGAAAGGTGTTTTCCTATCTTATGCGCTACTTTAACAAGAGAAACATCCTGGAAAATACGGAGATTTTCAACTCCTTTCTCACAAAGCAGTCTGAAATAATGAAAAATATAGTCCAATTCCTGAAAGAGTACAAAACCAGCAGGAAGTATGTACAGGAATTACTGAAGAACAACGGGATACTGGTAAAGAGTCTTACACAGTTACACTTTAAAATAATAAGCAACACTGTTTTTGAATCGAAGGATTCATTACTCAAGTACAACATGATGGAAATCCTTGATAACATTTCCAATGTCGACTATAATATCCAGGACTTACTCAACAAAATACTTTTAACAAGTGGTATTTAATGATCTATCTTCTCTACATAGCAATCGGACTGGTATTGATTTTTTCATTTACCAATGGGATGAAAGATGGCTGCAACGTTATGGCTACAGCCATCGCATCCCAATCAATATCTCGCAAACATTCTCTTATTATCGTAACCATATCTGAATTCATAGGGCCATTTATTTTCGGCATACCCGTCGCCATGACGGTTGCCAAGGGAATCATAAATATCGACATATTGCCCCGCAATATGGATTCTATTCTTCTTGTCTTAAGCGGAGTAGCAGGTGCAATCATATGGAACTTTCTTACCTGGCTTTTCAGTCTCCCAACCAGTTCGTCATTCGCCCTTGTAGGAGGGATGATTGGCCCTGTGCTATTCAAATACGGAAAGGATGCCGTTCCATGGGCTGTTTTCCTGGTAAAGGTAATCGGTGCAATGTTCCTTTCGCCAGTGCTCGGAATACTTTTTGGTTATCTGATTTTCAAGTTCTTCACGTACCTCTTGCGGAACAGTACTCCCAAGGCCAACATCTACCTGGAAAAATTCCAGGTTGCCACACTGATTGCACTGGGACTATCACACGGAACCAATGATTCCCAGAAGGCAATGGGTATTATAGCACTGCTCCTGATGCTTGCGGGCATTTTGCCTTCCATATCCATACCCCTCTGGGTCATGACTGTCAGCGCACTTGTTCTTGCAACCGGTATTACAATGGGTGGCACAAAGATAATAAAAACTGTCGGATACAACATATTCAAGATACGGCCCATACATTCTTTTACCTCGCAGATCTCGGCTTTCTCTATTCTCCTCGCCTGTAACTTGCTCGGCGCACCGGTAAGCACGACGCAGATAATCAGCTCATCTGTCATCGGCGTGGGCAGTGCATACAGGCCAAAGAGTGTAAAGTGGAAAATCATTTATAACATCGTATTGAGCTGGTTACTCACCATCCCACTGGCAGGTGCAGTAGCTGCAATAGTCTATATCATTTTAAGGGAAATTATATTTGGAGGTTTATCCTAATGGCAATTTTCGGTAGAAGGAGTCAACCAAAACTCGATTTTTATACACTGCTCTTGGAACATTCGGAAAAGGTTTATGAAGCGTACAACCTTATGGTTAAAAGCCTTAAAAAGAATGACAAGAACGGTTACCAGAAGGTAGTGACATATGAAAGAGAAGCGGATGACTTAAGGAGAATACTGATCGACAAACTCAATAAGACCCTTATTACACCCTTTGACAGGGAGGATATCTATACCCTCTCCAGGGCTGTCGATGACATAATAGACGCACTTAAAAGTACAGTAGAAGAACTGGAGGTATTCAACCTGGAACCTACCGAGGACCTTATAAAGATGGTCTCTCTTCTGGAAAACGGAACACTGGAGATACGGGATGCATTGAAAAATTTAAAGCATTATCCCGGTGTTGCAATGGAGCACGCAAAACGCGCAAAGGCAACGGAGAACCAGATGAACCACCTCTACCTCGAATCACTGGCAAGGGTATTCGATGACTCGGCCAATACGCCCGGCTACATGATGAAAATAAGAGAGGTATACAGGCATTTAAACCGTTCCGCCGACAGGTGCGATGATGCGGCAAATGTTATCTCTGATATAATAATAAAGACGAGTTAGAAAATCTCACAGCAATAAAATCTTGCGGCAAGAAGATCTCAGTCGAGTCGCCTGATAACGGCGTTAGCCAATTGTGGCCTTAATCGTATAGTAACCCTCTTCCTCCATGAGGCCCGCAATCTTTTCCTGCGTTTTTCTGTCTGGAACAATGGCTATCATGAAACCACCCATTCCGCCACCGGTCAGCTTGGCACCGTATGCACCATTCTTCAGGGCAAGATCGCATAGGTGAATGAGCTTCTCGTGGGAGAGTCCCATGTCTACCAGTATCTTGTGATTCTCCGTCATAACCTTCCCGGCCAGTTCGAGGTCATACTCCAGGAGCGCATTCTTTACCTGAAGTGCCTGCCTCGTTATCTCCTCCATCCTGTCCTCGAACAGTTTCGGATCCTTCTCTCTCTGCTTCTCAACGAGAGAATCGAGTACCGCGGTGTTTGCTGAAACACCGCTGTTGCCGAGGACAATGTTTATAGGCTCTCGAACCTTTATCCTTTCCACAATACGCTCACCCTCTTTCAACTGAAAGAGCATCAGCCCGCCGTAACAGGAGGCCGTATTATCCACGCCGCTCGGTGTTCCATGGTATGCAAACTCCCCCTCCCAGGCTATCTCATTTATCTTTTCTATCGGGAGGTTCAACTTGAACTCGTCGTTCAGCGCCCTGGCCAGTGCTACACAGCTTGCGGCACTGGCCCCCACGCCACTTCCTGCAAGGAGATCCCCCTCCAGTACTATCTTCAACCCCTGCTTCTCCGGGTCGATACCCATTACCTTCAGTATCCTGTTGATAGATTCCACCTGCTGCTTTTCCTTGCTCTTCTTGTAACCCGGTACCTCTACCCTGTTGTCCTCCAGTATCCAGCCTCCCCTGCCTTCAAGCCTCTCCACCCTTGCTACCGTCTTGTACGAGAGAGCCGATACTATTGCCGGAACACCCTTAAGGACAAACTGGTCTCCTATAAGGATTGTCTTTCCGTAACCTTCACCTCTTCCCATTTTCATCCTCCGCTAAATATGAACTTCAAAACTCTTCTTTGAATCCCTTCTCTTCTTCCAGAATCTTTTCCATTTCCATTACAAGGGCTTCCTCCTGACCAATTTCGACTACCGTTGCCGCAGTAAGGCTATGACAGGCATCGGAGAAGCCTCCCAGCCTTCCGGTTGCCTCGGGCAGAAGGTAGTCCAGCCCTGGAATCTGCTTCCTTATTATCTTTTCCCTAATCTTCGAAGGAACCCGCATCGAAACCTTTGTATGGTGCATATCGAGCTTTCCGAACTTCGGTATCTCACCGGGTATCTCCTGGAAACCGGCGATGTACCTGTTATCAGAAATAAATTCCTCACCCTTAAGCTTTTCACAGAAAACCCCGACCATCTTTACCCCCATGGGCGAGAATCTGTTTCCCAGGTTGAACCACTGTATATGCTTCGTCTTTTTCAAGGCACCGCTTTTCAACCTCTCAGTCTCTCTTTCGAATATCTCCTCCTGCAAGACACGTAACCTTTTGACCCTTCTGTCGGAGGTTTCCCCGGGTCCACCCAGTGCAACTTCAACTCCCGTATCCGGCCCGCCGTCCTGGTAACCTACCCCACCCAGGGTGTCCAGGTAACTTCCCAGTTCCCTGCACTTGTACGACTTCGTCCCATAGTGAATGAGATACTCCTCTCCCCACTCCTTCTTGACAATTTCCATGTAACCCTGCTTCACCGCATCCATCACTACGTTCCTGTTTTCATCCACGAGCCTGCCATCCACGAAAAAGCCATCCCCAACGGCACCGAGGGCAGCGGGACGGCAAAGATCAATGTTGTTCTCATCCCAGGCCTTTGAAAAGAGATAGCACGTGGTGGATGCCGTTATATCCCTGTCACCTTTTAATCCGTAGAGGCTCGGATCGAGATTGAATACCATGGGATCCGTTGCTTCCTCCGCCACGTGGTGATCCAGAATTATCGTAAGATTCTTACCGCCGTTTAGCCTGGAAATCAGCGGGGCAATCCTTCCCGCAAAATCGGCAAACACTATCAGCTCTCCAGACTGCGAGAAAACACGCTCCAGTAACGGAGGATAAGGCTTCTCCAGGCAATACCTCTTTGTGACATAGCCCTTTCTCCGAAAGGTCTCTTCCACAACGGCTCCGGATGTGAGTCCATCGCAGTCGTTGTGGTGAAAGATACTCACTTCCCTCCGGGGAAAATCCTCGATAGCCTTCAGTGCGCTCTCTACCCTTGAAATAAAATCTCCTATCATTGTTCACTCCGCTATTATGATTATTCTTCTATCTTCCTGCTCGCATAGAGGTTGATCAACGCAATCGTCGAGGTGGTAACTATAAGGAGAAAGGCTATTGCATTTATCACCGGTGTCGAACCGTCACGGACCTGGAGGTAGAGTGTTATCGGAAGCGTTGCATCGGGCCCTACAAGGAAAAGCGTGGTATTGAAGTTCTCGAAAGACATGAGGAAGGCAACGGCAGCACCGCCGATTATCGAAGGACGCAGGTACTTCAGCGTGATGAACCAGATTACCTCCCATCTCTTGGCACCAAGGTTGTATGCGGCCTCCTCGAGAGTTCTGTCAAATTTCTTCAGCCTTGCTATTACCAATAGTGCAACGATCGTCGTTATGAATGAAAACTGTCCCAGTATCACAAGCCAGATGCCAGGATCGAAGAGCTTTATGTTCCACCCAAAGGTCTTGTCGAAGAAGGTACCAACAGCATTGGAAAACATGAGAATCGAAATTCCGAGAATAACTCCCGGTATTACCATCGGTGCTATCATTAGGAAGTAGAGCAGGTTCTTGAACTTGAAGTCTTCCTGTTCGAAGAGGAAGGCGGCCATTGTCCCCACGATTGTAGAAAGTATCGTCACACCGATAGCCACCCTGAAAGAGTTGTATATAGCCCTCAGGTTAATGGAATCATGAAATATTCCGTACTTCTTGGGGCCATTTCCGAAAAACCAGTCCAGGGTAAAACCATTCCACGGGAGAGAGGGAAACATCGAATCGTTGAATGCAAGCACCATCGTTACGAGAAGCGGCGCAAATAGAAATGTAAAATAGAGAATGATAAAGATTTTGAAACCGGTGGTATAGGCCGTGGATCTTGGTAACGTTCTTATCATTTTATTACCTTCGTAAACTCTTGTTTTGTAAGCTTAAGTGCTATGAATATGATAATGGAGGACATGAGGAGTAACAGGAACCCGAAAGCAGCTCCCTGGTTCCAGTTGAAGTAAATGATTATCTGGTTGTATATCTGTTCGGTAAACCAGAGGGCGTTTTTTCCTCCCATGAGCTTTGGCGTCAGGTAACTTCCCAGGACAAGCATGAAAACGATTATGCTTCCCGACATTATTCCCGGTGTGCAGTAGGGAATGATAATCTTTCTCCAAATTGCAAGTTTTTTTGCTCCGAGGTCGTAGGCAGCCTCTATCAGTGCATTGTCGAGGCTTTCCATTACTCCCATTATCGGAACGACCATAAAGAGCATCGATGTATAGACCAATCCCATAATCATCGTGGCATCATGGTAGAGCATCTCATATGGCTGTTTTATCAGATGAAGCTTCAAGAGTACGAAATTTATCACACCACTCTCCCTCAAGAGAATTATCCAGCCGTAGATGCGTATCAGCTCACTCACCCAGAAGGGGATTAAGAGGAGAACGGTAAAGAATCCCTGGGCCTTGGGCTTTGCAAGTTTCGTTATGTAGAAGGCAACGGGAAGAGCTATCACAAGTACGATGAATGTAACCAGTATCGAGTAAATGGCAGTCCTTGCAAATGTCCTCCAGTAGATAGGTTCCTTGAAAAAGCCACCGTAGTTCTCCAGGGTAAAACCGCTCTTTCCGTAAAAATCGGTGCCGATGAAGGACATTCTAAGAAGTTCGATATGGGGAAGAACAATCAACAGCATCAACCAGAGAAATACGGGGGTAAAGAATATTATGAAACCCCACCTAACCTTGAGCTTACTTGATCTCTTCATAGGCCCTTTCCCCTATTCCTTTGAAACAGACGGATACGGAGGGATACCATCCTATCTTCAGTGCATCACTCGGCCTTAAATAGTCATACTTCCTGTTCTGCGGAAGCATTACCACTATCTCGTTGTCCGTTCCCTTTGGTACCACCAGTATCCTGCTGTTCCCTCCGTCGAAGAGTATTGCCTTGACATCCACCTCGATGATATTGAGCTTGTCGAGATCATCATGCGGATTTATGATGATCGACTCAGGGCGTATATACATCTCGTAAGTGTTGTCTTGCTCTATGTCGAATTTCCCCTCGAGCTTCAGCTTGAGCCCATAATCCGTTGCTGCATAGAAATTTCCTCTCTCATCCTTTATCACCTTCACCGTGAACTTGTTGTTGTTACCCACGAACTGAGCCACAAAGGATGAGGCCGGCCTATTGTAGAGGTTCTGGGGCGTATCAAGCTGCTCGAAACGTCCCGCATGCATTACGGCAACGTAGTCGCTCATAACCATTGCCTCGGACTGGTCGTGGGTTATATAGACAAAGGTTGTGCCTACTTTGAGTTGAAGTTTCTTGAGCTCCACCTTCATGTGCTCCCGGAGCTTTGCATCCAGGGCACCGAGCGGTTCATCCAGGAGGAGTACACTTGGTTCCAGGACAAGGGCCCTTGCAATTGCAACACGCTGTTTCTGCCCGCCGGAGAGCTGGCCTATCTTCCTGTTACCGAAGCCGGGAAGCCCGACCCTTTCCAGCATGGCCTCTACCTTGTCTTTCACAATCTTGCCTCTTTCTCCCCTTCTCTTCAATCCGAATGCAATATTTTCAAAGACATTCATCATGGGAAAGAGTGCCAGATTCTGAAAAACAAGATTAACCGGCCTCTTATTGGGTTCAACACCTGCCATGTCCTCACCACGGATCTCTATCTTTCCGCTGGAGGGTTCGTAGAAACCTGCAATCATTCTAAGAAGGGTAGTCTTTCCGGAACCGGATGGTCCCAGAATCGAGAAGAATTTTCCATCCTCCACGTCGAAAGAAACATTGTCGACCGCCTTGAAATCTCCGAAGTACTTTGAAACATTTTTCACTGACAGGGCTATTTTCATATCTGGTTTCACCTTTGCAACTGGTTTCAAATAGAACCGGCAGCAATTCAAACTGCTGCCGGCTTATTGGTTGAAATATTACTTTGCCGCTCTGATTTTATCAAGCACCTTGCCTTCCATTTCTTCCAGCCCAGGAGGCACCGGTGGATACCAGTGAGCCTTGGCCAGAACCTCGGGAGGCAGGCTTCTCTTGAAGTTGTCTCCTATATCGGGATTCAGGTACTTAACGGCATCCTTGGAGGCAGTACCATACTTCTCCTTGTTGGTGAATACTGCAGCATTCTCCGGTCTCAGCCAGAAGTTCATCCACTTGTAGGCACCTTCCACGTTTTCAGACTTTGCAGGAATTGCAAAGGTATCTACCCATGCAAGGGCACCACTTGCAGGCGCAACATAGTCGATGTCCGGATTCTCGGCATGCAGCTTCCAACCAGCCTGCTCCCAGGCCATTGCAGCCCAGACCTCTCCTGACCTCATTGCCTGAAGAAGCTGGTCACCGTTGTCCCAGTAGAAACGCACAATCGGCTTTGCTGCGATAAGCTTTGCAGCAATGTCATCGAGGAACTTCTGATATGCTGCCTTGTCATTGTACAACTTGAAGGGATCATAACCGAATGAGTATCCCATTGCTATGAGGGTCGGCCTCTTCATCCTGTAGGAAACCCTTCCCTTGTACTTGGGATTCAACAGGTCCTTGTAATCCTTTACATCCGGTGCCTTAGCCTTATTAACAACGAGCCCTGATGTTCCATATACAGCGGGTACTGCGTATGATTTACCGTCTACAAGGGTGTTCTGCTTTACAGCCTTCAGAAGAGACGGGTCTATCAGCTCGGTTTTCACCTTCGAATAGTCAATCGGCTGATAGAGCTGGTACTGCTTTACAACTGCAGAAATCCTGTCCTGCGACGGCTGTGCAAGGTCGAATCCACCACCCCTTGTTGCCCTCAACTTCGAAATCATCTCCTCATTGTTACTGAGTGTGACTTCGACAGTTATTCCTGTCTCCTTCTTGAATTTTTCAACAAGTTCAGGTGGTGCATAACCTGACCATGTTATGAGACGCAGCACCTTGTTCTCGGGAGCTGCTTTTCCAGCACCTTCTTTGGTACCACCGGCAAATGCCACACCTGCCAGCAATACGAGAAGGGCGAGAATGATTACATACACTCTCTTCATGGCTCTACTCCTTTTATTTATGATTTTCTATATAGATTATAAAAAGTAACGAACAAAAATGCAAGTGGATAGACAAATAAACGTAAAGAAATGTTCATATATGTTCAAATTTTTAATTTAACAATAGAAACAAGAAAAGCTTTCCTCCCTATCGAGGCGGGACTTTATTTCCTCGTGCAAAGGTAATATAATGTCAGGGTTATTGTTAAATCAAGGTACGGGAAAGTCGAATGCGTAAGATAGTAACCAGCAGATCCTCCCATGTAGGTGCACCGCCGGGAACGGTATCCTTGAAAAGCGGGGAAAAGTCGAGGCCGGCAAGAATCAATATAATTCAATATGACAAGGATAAATACTCCTCTACGGAGATAAAAGATGCGGCTCAATGCAGGAGGTACAGGGAAGCTTCAGGTGTGACCTGGATTAACATAGACGGGATATCAGACATTCCGACTATTACCGAGGTTTGCAGAATTTTCGAAATACATCCGCTGGTGCTGGAAGACATAATAAATATCAACCAGCGTCCCAAGATGGACGAGTACGAGGGGTACATCTACCTTACAACGAAAATGCTCTACGAAGAGGAAAAGACGAGGAACATACTGATAGAACAGCTCAGTTTCATCCTGATGGGAGATACGGTAATCTCTTTTCAGGAAAGGGAGGGAGACATCTTTTCACCGATAAGGGAGAGGATAGAGCAGGACATCGGCTTTATAAGAAAGCGGGGCGGGGATTACCTCTTGTATGCACTGCTCGATGCGGTGGTAGACAACTACTTCGTCATAATAGAGAACATAGAGGACAACATGCAGGCACTGGAAAATTCCGTGCTCAAGGAGCCGAGGAACAGCGACCTGAGAAGGCTTCAGCACCTCAAGAATGACCTCGTCTTCTTAAGGAGGTATATGTGGCCCACGAGGGACATTGTGGGAAGGATGGCCCACGGGGATGTGTCTCTCATAAAGGGGGAGACACATGTATTCATGAGGGACGTTTACGACCATACGATGCAGGTGATTGAAACGATAGAGACCTTCCAGGAGATAGCAACCGGTATGCTCGATATCTACCTCTCCAGCCTCAACAACAGGATGAACGCCATAATGAAATTCCTTACAATCATAGCTACCATCTTTATTCCCCTCACATTCATCACGGGAATCTACGGAATGAACTTTCACTACATGCCTGAACTTGGTTGGAGGTGGGGATATCCGGTGGCGCTCTCTCTTATGCTCATAATAGCCGTCGTTATGATTGTCTATTTCAAGAAGAAGAAGTGGTTTTAAGGCTTGAACATGGCGTCTGGTATGTTGCTTGATATGGTATTTGGTATGGCGTTTGATATGGTATTTGGTATGAGGAAACAGCTTTTGTGATATATCTTAGCTTGAAGACAGCATTCAATAGGGAAGGTTGCCCTGTTTGCAGGCTGGTAAAGGAGCAGGAAGACCGTTACCTCTTTAACCTGCTCTACGAGAATGTGAATGATGGCCCGACGAGGAACCTCATAAGGGGAAGCCTCGGGCTCTGCAACTACCACGCGTGGGCATTGCAGGCAAGAGAGGCAAAGGAGTGGAACGACGGCCTCGGTGCCGCAATCATTTACCAGGACCTGGCAAGCCTCGTAATCGAAAGGATTGAAGATTTATCAGGGGAGATAGAAGCTCTAACAGCAATATCAAAGAAAAGCACCGGGGGTGTGAGTATCAAGAGGGGAAAAATCTTGAGAAGGGATAAACCGGGGCTAAAATTTGCAAAAAGGCTCTATCCCAAATACAAGTGCCACATTTGCAAATCCCTCGAACAGTCCGCGGATGCATACCTAAGCTGGCTTGTAAAGGGGCTTACCAAAGCAGATTTCAGGGAAGCATACCTCCTCTCAGACGGGCTATGCCTGCCACATCTAAGGGAAGCCTTGACCATGGCTAAGGAGGAAGGGGCAGCAATTACACTGATACAAAAAGCGAAGGAATATCTTAAGGAGCTTAACATGAACCTTCTCGAATATATAAGGAAACACTCATGGGAATTCAGGGGGGAAGAAAAGCGGCCGGAGGAGCTGGCATCGTGGATAAGGGCCATAGCCTTCTTTGCCGGGGAGGCGAGAGAAAATGTTACCGATTCTATTACCCAATCGAGGATTAGGGCTCTTAAGAATTACAGGAAAATGCATATTAACGAGAACAACGGGAATGAGAAAAATGAGAATTGGACTGAAAAAACATGATTCAGAATGAGGGATGGATTATAAGGTATAGATTATGCAAATCGGCTGGGCTCTCGGAGGCGGAGGGGATCGGACAGTATAGGCGTCCATATAGTAAACCTTCCACCTCGCCCGGGAACACCTTACCGGAGCAGACCTAATAGTAAGGCCCGCTGTAAGAAACATATACTGGTATCAGTTCGACGAGGTGGAAAGAATAATGAGGCTTGGAGAAATATCGGCAGAAAAGGCACTCACCAAAATCGAAAAGAGAATGAAAGATGCTTACCGGTCTTCCGGTTGATTTGACAACTACTATTCCCATTAATATTATTTATAGTAGGTTCTCTCTCAAACAGATACTTTTCACATGATTCCACGATAAGGAGGCCCCGAAATGGCTGATGCAATCGGTAAGAACTACCAAAAAATCATTTCAGAGAAGCAGGATATCATACGCGACGAGTGGTTGAAACGGTTGAAGGTTGCCCTTGAATACCAGAAGGATATCCTCACAGAGAAGGAATTGAACAAGAATCTCGATGGGTTCATGACTCTGTTTCTAAAGACGATCAGGTCCGAAGAAAAAGACCTTTTATCGGGTAAAGAATGGAAGGAGTTAAAGGAACACCTGTCCCAGATAATTCAAAAGTGGGCATCACAGGGATTCAGTATCAGAGAGACTCTGTCATTCCTCTTGACCTTCGAAAGGGTTCTCTTTGAGAGGATAAGGGAAGAACTCGGCAAAGAGGAGAGAGAAAACCTCGATGAGTTCACCGGACTGGAAGAACTGTTGACGGAACTGGAGGAATTTGTTGCCGAGCAACATGTAAAGAACAGGGAAGAGATAATAGCAAGGCAACAACGTGAAATCCTGGAACTTTCAACACCTGTTGTAACATTGTGGAAGGGGATTCTTGCCGTTCCGCTTATCGGTACTCTGGACAGTGCAAGAACACAGACTGTAATGGAGACTTTGCTTCAGAAAATTGTGGAAACCGGTTCTGAAATTGCAATCATAGATATCACCGGTGTTCCTGCAGTTGATACCCAGGTAGCACAGCATATAATAAAGACGATAGATGCTGCAAGATTGATGGGAGCCGACTGCATAATAAGCGGTATTCGTCCCCAGATTGCTCAGACAATGGTGGCACTGGGTGTGACCTTCGATGTGGTAACAAAGGCAACACTTGCCGATGCATTCTCCATAGCATTAAAGAGGCTCGGCTTCGAGATCAAGGAAGATAGAAGGGAAGAGAAGTAAGAGGAATCCAGGTGAGGTAAAGATGGAACATATACCAATACTAAAAATGGGAGAGTATCTCCTAGTTTCCATACAGGTCGACATGCATGATCAGCTTGCCATAACACTTCAGAATGACCTGGCTGAAAAAATCGCTAAAACCGGAGCAAAGGGAGTCCTGATAGATATTTCGGCACTCGACATCGTTGACTCTTTTATCGGTAGAATGCTCGGAAACATAGCATCTATCTCCAAGGTCCTGGGAGCCGAAACCGTACTCGTCGGGATGCAGCCTGCCGTCGCCATAACCCTCGTGGAACTGGGACTTTCACTGAAGGGCATGCATACGGCTCTCAACGTTGAAAAGGGAATGCAACTCCTCTCCAGACTGACAGGGAAGGATCAGGATTATACCTCACGGAAGCAGTAATATGGAAGCAGCAATCGAAGAAAAGACGATCAAAATAAAAGAGAGCAATGATGTCGTGACGGTAAGAAGGGAGGCAAGGGAATATGCGGAGAAGCTCGGATTCAACCTTCTCGAACAGACAAAAATTGTAACGGCGGCAAGTGAGATAGCACGAAATGCGATCGTCTTCGGAGGCGGAGGAATAGCAAGATTCACCACCATCGAGAAGCCTGACAAGAGGGGCCTGCAGATAAGTTTTATCGACCATGGCCCCGGTATCGAGGACATTGAAGCTGCAATGAAGGATGGTTACACCACGGGAGGGGGCCTTGGATTGGGACTGGGCGGAACCAAGAGATTGATGGATGAATTCCACATCCGGTCAGAACCTGGAAAGGGTACCAGTGTTACCATTGTGAAGTACCTATGAGGCAGATACACCACTTCGATATTCTTGAAAACAGTCAAGTCTTCGAGGCAAGGCAAACCATTGCCAGACTGGCAGGTGAACTTGACTTCGATGAGAATAAAACCGGGAAGCTATCAATAGCGGTAAGTGAAGCTGCCACAAATATCATAAAACACGGGAAAGGCGGAGAGATCCTTATAAGGTCCGTTACATTTAAAAACATCGAA
>JALUUM010000009.1 GCA_027021365.1 Spirochaetales bacterium | reverse complement strand
ACGTAGGCTCCCTACGGGGGATAATTTTCCACCAAGATCAGGGAAGTGCCTATACAAGTGAGCTGTATTTGAGAAGTGTGATTAACCAGGGAGGAGTATTAAGTTATTCCAGGAAGGGAGAGCCTGGCGATAATGCAGTAAATGAATCGTTTTTCTCGAGGCTAAAAGAGGAATGGCGTGACATATTTTATGAAGCCAGGTCACTGGAGGAGCTTAAGAGCTTGATATCGAAAGCTATAAGGTATTACAATACCAGTCGATATCACTCTAGTTTAGGTTATATGACACCGGAAAAGTTTTTGAAACAGGAAATGACCTCACTCTATTTGCCATATAAACTGGTTTCCTAAATGGGGCTCAGCACCGAAAAACTGTTTTTCTTTATTGACGCATGTAACCAGAAAGGTTACATTTAATAGATGATAAAGAGTTTTGATCATAAAGGTTTAGAGAAATTCTTTTATGAAGGTGATAAAAGTGGGATTCAACCAGCTCATTCGCAAAAAGCTGCAGATATCCTGGATAGGCTTGATGCTTCAATAACAATTCAAGATATGAATTATCCTGGTTCAAATCTACATCAATTGAAGGGCAAATTGAAAGGTATCTGGAGTGTAAAAGTATCTGGGAATTGGCGTATTACCTTTAAATTTATTGAGGGAAACGCCTATATGGTGGATTATAAGGACTATCATTAGGAGGGTTATTATGACTATACGAAAAAGACAACCAACTCATCCAGGTGGAATTCTTAAAAGGCATTATTTTGAACCCTTGTCTCTGACGATAACAGAAGTAGCAGAAAATATAGGTGTGTCGAGAAAAACTCTTTCTAAAATTATTAACGAGAGAGGATCGATTACTCCTGATATGGCTCTTCGATTATCTAAAGCGTTTAATACATCTGCTGAATTATGGCTAAACTTACAGGCCACTTATGATTTGTGGATCGCATCACAGAGATCTAAAGATTGGCAGAGAATAAAAACACTTATTCCCGCATAAGGAAATCTAATGGAGCGTTAGGTTCTAATTGATTTCGCTGAAGTGAGCCCAGAGGTGGGGAGTGGTTGACGATAGGGCCTTCAAAGAAGGGAGAAACCGGTTATAGGCTGGCTAATAGACTGCAGGGAATGAAAACAGATAAGGGGCGATAGAAGGATGAGTAAGATAAAGAATGTTTTAATAGTTGTAACAGTGATGGTACTGGTAATATGTTTTAAAGATGCATATTCGCAAACGGATAAGGAAAAGCTAAAGATATTTTACAAGTATGATGAGATGTATTTTGTACGGTTTAAAGGGCTAAAGGGGGTGGAGAAGGGATACAAGTGGGAAATATTTGATATAGATAAGATATCTAAAGGATACAGAGGAAGTGTGAGGGAGTATTCTGGTTATATAACAGAGGTAATTTCAAAGAATATTAAGTTATTCAAGGAGTTTTATGATCTTGCCAAAGAGGATGGCGTAGTTTTTAATCCTTCTCTTTTGTTGAAGCCGAGGAAAGGGTATGAAAAGGTATATGATAAATATCAGGAATTGAAAGAGATACTAAAGAAAGAGATATTAAATCATTATGCAAATTGTCCGAGGGTTATGTGGAGTCTTGGTATGGCGCAGTTTTTTGTTATAGGCAAAGAGATAGAGAAGGGGGTTTATGCTTCTACTGCAGAGTGGCCAGATTTTGAATTAGTTTATTGGAACGACTATTACTTTGATGCTGAGTATTTACCTGAAGGAGTTACTACCAAGTATATAGGGAAAGAAGGTCAGATGCGGTTTCGAGAATGGTATTATGAGAGTAATCTGAAGATACGGATAGTGAAGCAGATAAGGGATAAAGATAATAATTATCTTGGGGAATTGGCAGTAGATTTTTACAAGTTTGATGATTATGAAAAACTTTTTGACAAAGAAGGTAATCCAAGATCGAGTCATAATGAGCAACGGTAGGTTGTAGAGTGAAGGCATTCACCTGACAGTTGAGATAGCTGACCGCAAGGTTTCGGGACTACAAGCCTATGTTGGGTAGATGGACAACAGTCGATCCCATACATGCGGGGTTAAACTGGTATGTGTATGTAGGTAATGATCCTGTTAATCGGATAGATCCTTTGGGGTTGTTGTCAGCTAAACCGGAGGTTGGTAGAGCAACTGAACCAAAGGAAATATGGGAAGCCAGCTTCATAGAAGCAAATGTTGGTTTTGTGACTGCACCAATTGTTAGTGGAAGCGGTATCTTAATGGGTAGTACCTTTGTGCATTTTAGTAGTATTTGTGATCAGTATTAATTGTTTTTAAGGTTAAACAAAAAAATCACTATTTTTTTCTAATAAAAGAAAAAAGCTCCATTTTAACATTTATAATATCTTTCCAAACGTTTTTAAGAATATTATAGAGTTGATTTTCTAATTTTATTTTGTTTTGGCTATTGTATATTTTAACGGCAGACCAAGTTCTTATATAAGAAATCATATCAGATAAATTCCACGCTAAATTAATTTCAAATACAGGACTTTCTATTTTAGTAAATGGAAAGGATATCCCTTTAAACTTATTGATAACCAGTTGATTTCTTTCTGACCAATAGTCTTTAACTTTTAAATACAGATTTTTTTGCAAAAGATTATCAATTTCATTGTCCACATAAAAAAAACCGTAACCAAAAACAGCTAAAACTCCGCCTTTTTTTAATACTCTGTCTGCTTCTTTAAAAAAAGTTTTGATATCAAACCAATGCAAAGCTTGTCCAACGCAAATCAAATCAAAAAAGTTATCAGGAAAATCCGTTTTTTCCGCTTGCATAACGGCATAATTGATCTTTGGATGATTAAAAGCATTAATTATTTGATTCTCACTAATATCAGTAGCGTATATTTGATTGAAATATTCCACCATATCAATGGCCACTTGACCATTACCGCAGGCACAATCCCACATTTTATCTCTTGAAAAAAGCTGTTGTATCAGAAAATCATAAAAACCTCTTGGATATTTAGGTCTGAATTTAGCATAGTCGTCGGAATTAATATCAAATGTCTGAATATTATTTAACATGACACCAAAATTTTCTTATTTATAACCGATTGATAATACAGAACAATTTCGCTTTATGTCAACGTAAAATTACACCCCCTTTGAAATATTACGGGCAGTGAGACCCTATAGGTAAACCGGTAGTAGAGCGAGGTTCGATAATAAAAGTAGGAGGACCTCATGGGGAAGAAACCGAAGAAAAGATCAGTAGAGTTCAAGTTGAGGGTACAATAATGGTAGTCTTTATGTGTATCTTCCTGTTCCCCATAAACGCTGGTATGTCACATGTCAAAAAAATGCCTTGATATTTTTGTAAAAACTACTTGGTCAATGTGGAGTGATATTATAAATTATTGATAATGCATATAAGGGGGGCTATATGTTAATCTTGAAAAATGCAACGGTCGTTCAGTTTGATGGTTCTCCCGTGGAAGAGGGAATCGATGTTGTAATCGAAAACGGGGAGATTACCTTTAAGGGAAAACCCGAAGAACAGAAGAATAATAGGAAAACAGATGAAGCCGAGATCATCGACTGCAGCAACAAGGTTGTGACACCGGGTCTTGTCTGCAGTCACAATCACTTCTATTCGGTACTTGCCCGCGGTATAACTGTTCCCATAGATGAATCCAACGACTTCGTCTCCGTACTGAAAAACCTCTGGTGGCGCCTGGACAGGGCACTGGACGATGAGACTGTTTACTACAGCGGAATGGTAGGAGCGTTGGAGGCGATAAAGGCCGGTACGACGGCTGTTATTGATCATCATGCATCACCCTCTTCCATCTCCGGTTCATTGAGAACCCTCGGAAGGGCTTTCAAGGAAGTTGGTTTGCGCGGGATTCTTGCCTACGAGGTTACGGACAGGAACGGCATGAAGGGAATGGAGGCAGGTATTCGTGAAAATATCGATTTTGTAGGTTCACTCTTAGAGAACAGTTCGGGCCTCCTGGAGGCTGCAATAGGTGCACACGCTCCCTTTACACTCTCTGAAAAGAGCATGGAGATGCTTGGAGAGGCAGTAAAATCCACAGGAAGGGGAATCCATATCCATCTCTGTGAAGATACCTACGATGGATCTGTTAGCCACCACCTCTACGGCGAGGATGTTACTGCAAGGCTGGAGAGGTTTGACCTGCTCAATGAGAGGGCAATACTGGTACACGGTGTTTACCTAACAGACGGTGATGTGGAAAGGATAAACAAGCATGATTCCTTCCTCGTTCACAACGCACGTTCCAACATGAACAACAGCGTCGGCTACAACGAAAAGCTGCCCCTCTACAGGAATGTGGCCCTGGGAACGGATGGCATTGGAAGTGACATGATAGAGGAGATGAAGATAGCATGCTTCAAACACCGGGATGCAGGGGGAAAGCTGTGGCCTCCCGATTTTCTTTCTTTCCTCGATAACGGAAACAGGATACTGGAGAGGTACTTTGGCCAGAGATTCGGAAAGATAGAGAAGGGTTCTGTGGCTGATATCACTGTTTTCGATTATGTTCCTCCCACTCCGCTTGTTTCCGAAAATATTGCAGGCCATATGGTATTCGGAGGTCTTTCCGGCCTCGTCGATACGGTGATTGTTGGCGGAAAAGTGGTGCTTAAGAACGGTGAATATACGATAAAGACGGATAATATATTCAGAGAAGCCAGAAAAGCGGCTGAAAAAATGTGGAAAAGGATGGAGAAGATAAAATGATAGAGAAAGAGATTGCAAAAAAGGCTGAAGGCTACAGGGATTACACTGCGGAGAATCTTTCAAAGATAGTAAAGATACCTTCGCTTAGCGGAGAGGAGGGCGATGTTATAAGGGAGCTGGAGAGGCAGTGCAGGGAAGCAGGTTTCGACGAGGTAAGGATAGACGGGCTTGGAAACCTTATAGGACGTGTAGGTAGCGGGCCGAAGAAGCTCGTCTTCGATGCACATATAGATACGGTTGATGTCGGTGACAGGTCTCAGTGGAAGCTTGATCCCTTTTCCGGGCTTGTAAAGGACGGCCTTGTGCACGGGAGGGGCGCCTCCGACCAGAAGGGCGGGGCTGGTTCCATGGTAACGGCGGGAAGGATACTCAAGGAACTCTCCTACAACGGGCAGTACTCCGTTTACTTCACATTCACTGTAATGGAAGAGGACTGTGACGGGATGTGCTGGAAGTACCTTATAGAGGAGGAACATTTCAAACCGGACTACTTCGTGAGTACAGAACCGACGAGCTGTAACCTCTACAGGGGACACCGCGGCAGGATGGAGATTAAGGTGAATTTCAAGGGGCTTTCCTGTCACGGCTCTGCACCGGAGAGGGGAAGGAATGCTGCATACATGGCTGCAAGGGGCGCCCTGGCAATAGAGAAGTTGAACGGAGAGCTTGAACCGGATGAGGACAACTTTTTGGGAAAGGGAACGGTAGCAGTTACAATTATGAATGCAAAGGGGCCGTCACAGTGTGCCGTTCCTGACATTGGAATGCTCTACCTGGACAGGAGGCTTACCTGGGGTGAGACAATGGAGAGTGCCGTGGAAGAGGTTAAGTCGGTAGTAAAGGACTACGACTCTGTTGAGGTTCCTTACTATGACAAGGTAAGCTGGAAGGGAACGAAGTACGGGCAGGAACTGTACTTTCCAACGTGGAAGCTTAATGAAGATCATCCCCTTGTTCAGGGTGGTGTCGAGGCCTATAAAAGGCTGTTTGGCAAGACTCCGCTTATAGACAAGTGGACATTTTCTACCAACGGGGTGGCGGTAAGCGGAAGGCACAAGGTGCCGACCATTGGCTTTGGGCCGGGAGACGAGGTGCAGGCTCATGCACCCAACGAGGTTACAAGGGTAGAAGACCTTGTAATAGCGGCAAAGTTCTATGCAATGCTTCCCTATGCCCTGGAGTCAGATAGATAGTCAGACAAATAGGAGGGGAAAAATTGAGCCTGAATTTTCACTACAGATGCATAGACTGCGGCAGGGAGTATCAGATTGAGCCCGGAATCATGCTCTGCCCGGATTGTGAAAAAACGAGAAAACCGGATGAACCGCTTAAAGGCGTATTGGAAGTGGTGGCAGAGGGCAAAGCCGATGGCAGTATAACGGGCAGAAATACAACCGGCAGCATAGAAGACTTTGTTTTCCAGTTCCTGCCTGTGGAGAAAGAATACTTTCCCTCGATACCTGTGGGCAATACACCTCTCTGGCAGCCGGAGCTTCTTCGCAGGAAGACCGACTTCGAAAAGCTCTTTCTAAAGGACGATACCTTGAACCCTACCGGTTCATTCAAGGACAGGGCCTCCTACCTCGTTGCCGCCTTTGCCCGCAAGCATGGGATAGGCGAGGTAACGGTAGCTTCAACGGGAAACGCAGCATCCTCCATGGCAGGGGTCGGGGCTGCCTCGGGCCTTAAAGTAAGGATATTCATTCCAGCAACAGCCCCGAAGGCAAAGATGGTTCAGGCCCTGCAGTACGGGGCAGAGGTGAACCTTGTTGATGGAAGCTACGATATAGCCTTCGACATGTCGATAGATTACACGAAGAAACATGGTGGACTTAACAGGAATACTGCCTACAATCCCATGACCATCGAGGGAAAGAAAACTGTTTCCCTGGAATTGTATGCACAGCTTGGAGATGTCCCGGAATATATGTTCGTTCCTACCGGAGACGGTGTTATACTTAGCGGAGTTTTCAAGGGCTTCAAGGACCTGCTCTCCCTGGGAATTATCGATAAAATGCCAACGGTATATTCCGTTCAGGCGGAGGGGAGTTCTGCAATATGCAGGGCGCTTTCCACGGGAAGTTTCGGAAAGCCTCTTCCTTCGAAGACCATTGCAGATTCCATTGCAGTCGATGTGCCGAGGGGAGGCTACTATGCCCTTCGTTCCTTAAAGGAGTTCGGCGGAAGGTGCATCACTGTGAGCGACGATGAGATACTTGCCGCACAGCACGAACTGGCATCGAATGCGGGCCTTTTTGCAGAACCTGCATCCTCTGCGGCGTATGCCGGTTTTCTTAAGGCAAGCCGGTCTCTTCCCAGGGACAGCAAAGTTGTCCTTCTGATAACCGGTAGCGGCCTCAAGGATATAGAGGCCGCGATGAAAGGGGTGAAACTACCTTAAAGGAGTAACGCATGGAGAAGGAGCAAGAGAAAAATATAAGCACTCCCGTAGAGAGGGTGGATGCGCGGCGGAAAATATCAGGATCTGAGAGATACATCGATGACATGGATTTCGATGGATTGATTCATGCCAGGCTCTACACCTCCGATGTTTCCAGGGCAAGGATAAAGTCCGTAAGGCTGCCCGAGCTTCCCGAGGGTTACGTGATAGTGAGCTGGAAGGATGTGCCCGGAAAGAACCGGGTGAAGATGATAAACGACGACTGGCCCTTTCTCGCAGAGGATGAGGTGAATTACTACGGCGAACCGATTTTTGTCGTTGCGGGGCCGGAGCCGGAGAAGATTGAAGAAATACTTTCGAAGATTCATGTGGAGTATCAAGAGCTTCCCCCTGTTTATACGATAGAGGATGCCCTTGAAGCCTCCGGGGAATCCGATGGCTGGCTCTTTGCCGATTATACCATCAGAAAGGGAGACTACGAATCTGTAGAGAAGGCTTTCGGGAGGGAACCCGGAAAGTACAGGGTGATCGAGGGAACCTACTCCACGGGGCTCCAGGAGCATGCATACCTTGAACCCCAGGGAATGGTTGCCACCTACAGGGACGGAAAGGTAACCATATTCGGCTCGATGCAGTGTCCCTACTATGTGAAGGGAGCGCTCGTCCAGGCACTTGGATTGCCGGAAGACAGGGTGCAGATTGTTCAGACAACTACCGGAGGAGGTTTCGGCGGCAAGGAGGACTACCCGTCTCTGCTTGCAGGCTACGTGGCATTTGCAGCGATAAAATCGGGAAAGCCCGTGAAGATAGTGCTGGACAGGAGAGAAGATATAAGGCTCACCACGAAACGCCATCCCTCGCTTGCTCATGTGAAAAGCATTCTGGATGAGAACAACAGGGTCGTAGGGATGGATGTGGATATTGTTCTCGACGGAGGAGCCTACGAGGGTCTTTCATCTGTCGTGTTGCAGCGTTCGATATTCGTTGCAACGGGTGCCTATGATATTCCCAATGTGAGGGTAAGGGGAAGGGCGGTAAGGACCAACAACGTCCCACGAGGTGCATTCAGGGGATTCGGAGGGCCGCAGGGGATATTTGCCATAGAGATGCAGATGGACAGAATAGCGAGGGAGCTCGGGTTGGACCCTGCCGATTTCAAGGCTGCTCATTTTCTTGGGAAGGGTGACAGTACGGTAACGGGAGGAGTAATCCGAAGCGATGTGAAGCTCGATGAGATGCTCGAGCTTGCAAAGAGAATGTCCTCCTACGAGGAGAAGCGAAGTAATAGAAGTAATAGAAGTAATAGAAGGCCCTTTCACGGAAGGGGAATCTCCGTCTTTATTCATGGCTGCGGTTTCACGGGAAGCGGGGAGAGAGACAAGATAAAGGCCAGGGTGGGACTTAGGGAACTGCCCGATGGCAAGGTTGCACTGCTCGTGGCAAATGTGGAAATGGGGCAGGGCGCCCAGACTACCCTTAGAAAGATAGTTTCCGATACGCTGGATATTCCAATATCCTCGGTAGTGTATGACAACCCGGATACCGACAGGGTTCCCGATTCCGGCCCCACCGTTGCCTCGAGAACGGCGATGATAGTTGGCGGGCTGGTGAGGGAGGCTTCCCTGGAGTTCAAGAGTGTGCTCGAGGATAGAGTTGTGGGTAGTGCGGAAAGTGCTCCCGGGGAACCTTTGAAGCAACCTGAAGAACCTATCGAGGTTTTCAAACAGTACAGGCAGCCGCCGGAGATATCATGGGACGATGAGAAATTTATCGGTGATGCTTACCCGGATTATTCTTGGGGTGTCAATGTAGTGGATGTTAGTGTGGACCCTGTAACCCGGGAGGTTACCGTGGAGGGGATCTGGGGGGTCTACGACATAGGTGTCCCCCTGGATGAGGCCATTGCCCGCGGTCAGATGCAGGGCGGAATAGCCCAGGGCATTGGCTGGGCAAGTCTGGAGGTGATGGAGGAAAGGGAAGGAAGGCTTGTGCAGGACAGCCTGACAGATTACATCATTCCTACATCCATGGATCTTCCCGATATAGAGGTCGATTTCGTTATGAATCCTTCTCCGTACGGTCCCTACGGGGCAAAGGGAGCGGGAGAACTTCCCTTTGTCGGTATAGCGCCGGCCTATGCGGCGGCCGTTTCCGATGCCCTTGGCGTTCCCATGGATTCAATTCCCATCACGCCGGAGAAGCTTCTTAACCTGAAGTTCAATAAAGGGGAAGAGCCGGAAAGTGCTTAAGGGATAGTTCTTAAAGGGCAATGCAGCTTATATCAGGACCGTTCTCTCAAGTCTATTCTCTCAGGACTGTAAGATAAGCTCTTTGAATTTCTCGGCGGCACTCGCCGCATCGGGTGCATAGCCGTCGGCGCCTATCTCTTTTGCGAATTGCTCGGTAACGGGAGCACCTCCGACCATGAATTTTATTTTATCCTTAAGACCTTCCTCGGCGAATTTATCTATGACTGTTTTCATGTTTGTCATGGTGGTTGTAAGCAGGGCAGACATCCCTATCAGTTTGACGTCCTGATGTTCCCTGTAGGCTTCCAGGAATTTCTCGGGACCGCAATCGGTTCCCAGGTCTATCACCTCTATCCCTGCCCCCTGGGACATCATTCTTACCAGGTTTTTACCTATGTCGTGCAGGTCACCCTTTACAGTACCAAGGATAATCTTGCCAACCGGCTTTACTCCCGTTTTGGTCAGGAGGGGACGTAGAACATCCATTGCGGTACTCATTGCCCTGGCGGCAATAAGTACCTCGGGGATGTATATTTCGTTATTCTTGAATCTGATACCAACGATATTCATGCCATCGAGAAGTCCCTTGTTGAGTATGTCCTCCGGTGTTACTCCTTCTTTCAAGAGTTTCTCAGTAAGTTCCTTTGCCTCTGGCGCACTTCCCTTCTGGATTGCCAGTGAAAGTTGTTGAAATTGTTCGCTGTAATCAGCCATAGATACTCTCCTTTGGAATTGTTACGTTACTGTTCCTGATAACAATAATATCATAATAATCGGCCTGTTCTGTTATTTCTTGTAGAGTTGTTACATTTTTTAGGATAATTGTGCTTTATATTTTAGTTTTTTCACCTTTGTCAGGACCATAAATAATTTAACTGAGATGATTAAACAGGCGATAAAAAATTATACTTGAATTCGAACTTAAAAATATTCAATTTATTTTTATTTTTCCCTTGCAAAGATATTGATACTCTGATATAGTGTTAGTAAAGCGCATTAATAAATGCGTGTAAACTAATACACAAGGAGGTATCTATGAAAAAACTGATCATCCTGCTTACCGCTATTATCTTCCTTGCATCCGCCGTTTTTGCGGGGGGAAAGCAGGAAGCAAAGAAGGAAGAGGGTAAGATAGGAGGAACGGTAAGTGTCCTCACCGTATGGGGTGGCAATGAGCTCGAGATTTTCAAGAACATGGTAAAACCCTTCGAGGAAAGAACGGGGATTAAGGTAGAGCACGAGGGAACACGTGATATAGAAGCGGTTCTTACTACAAGGGTCAAGGCTGGTAATCCTCCGGATATTGCGGGTCTTCCCGGTCCGGGACAAATGGCACAATTTGCCAAGGAGGGTAAGCTGGTCGATCTTTCCACTTTTCTCGATATGGAGCAGATGAAAAAGGATTATGCCCAGAGTTGGATAGACCTCGGTACAGTGAACGGAAAACTGGTGGGAATTTTTATCAAGGCTGCCATTAAAGGCCCCATCTGGTACAATCCCAAGGCTCTGAAAGCGGAAGGTATAAGTATACCGAAGACATGGGACGAGATGATGGCAATATCCAAAAAGCTCGTCTCACAGGGTAAGACACCATGGGCAATTGGTCTCGAAAGCGGGGCTGCAAGCGGCTGGGCCGGAACGGATTGGCTGGAAGATATCATGCTCAGAACAGCGGGACCCGAAAAATACATGGAATGGTACAAGGGTAAACTTGCCTGGACATCCCCGGAGGTTAAGAAAGCGTGGCAGATGTGGGGAGAAATCGTTGCCAACGACAAGATGGTCTACGGAGGAAGGCAGTATGTACTTTCCACCAACTTCGGCCAGGCATTTGCACCCCTCTTCAGCAATCCGCCACAGGCATACTTTCATCATCAGGCAACCTTTATTCAGGGATTCATAATGAAACAGTTTCCGAACCTCAAGCCTGTTGAAGATTTCAATTTCTTCGGCTTTCCTGCCATAAATCCGAAGTACAGCAAGGCCGTTGAAGCGGCGGGTGACCTCTTCGGCATGTTCAACGACACGCCGCAGGCACGTGCCCTCATGAAGTACCTGACAAGTGCAGAAGCTCAGAGTTACTGGGTGAAGGCAAAGGCGGGTCTCTCTCCCAACAGAAGTGTCCCGATTTCTGACTATCCGGATGAGCTTCTTAAGAATGCCGGAAAGATTCTCTCGGGTTCCGAGATTGTCGTGTTCGATGCATCCGACATGATGCCTTCATCGATGAACCAGGCATTCTGGGCCGCAGTTATGAAGTACGTGCAGAATCCTGACAAGCTCGACAGCATACTGGCAGATCTGGAAAAGGTGAGAAAAGAGGCATACTGAGAGTCGTGTTGCGTTATGTGTTGCATTAGAGGAAGCAACAGGTGATTGCACCTCGATGTTACACCTTAGAGGAAGCAACAGGTGATTGCACCTGGAGATTTGTTAAAATCAGGCGGGGAGGCTGTCAAAGTTTCGGCCTTCCCGGCCTTTCAAATCTATCTTGATTAAAAAGGAAGTCCAAAAGGGAATCCAAAGGAGGAAGAATGGATGTAAAGGTATTATTAATGGCTGTTCTTGCCATTGTTGGCGTGCCTGCCATGCTTGTCGCTTATACCATGTTTTCCGAGTTTCTCGTTTCAAAGGTGAGGGGAGAGAAGAAACAGGGAAAAATAAGGCCCTGGTTGTGGATACTTCCGGCACTGTTTCTCCTCTTTGTCTTCCTCATCTACCCAGTTGTCAATACCTTCATACTGAGCTTCAAGAATGCAAATTCCACCTCCTTCGTTGGGCTCAAGAATTACCTGTTCATATTCACAGACAAAACGATGCTCACAGCACTCAGGAACAACCTTCTGTGGCTCGTATTCGTCACACTCGTTACAGTAACACTTGGCCTTCTCATAGCAGTGTTAACAGACAGGATACGCTACGAATCCGTTGCAAAGGCGTTCATCTTTCTTCCGATGGCAATTTCTGCAGTTGCAGCAGGGGTAATATGGAAGTTTATGTATGAGTTTAGGCCCAGGGGAACCCCACAGATAGGTACCGTGAATGCCATTCTCACCACTGTAAATCCGTCATTCGAGCCCAAAGCCTGGCTCTTCAATCCTCCCATCAACAACTTTGCCCTGATGGTCGTATACATATGGATATGGACGGGCTTCTGTATGGTGATACTTTCCGCAGCTCTGAAGGGAATCCCGGATTCCCTCCTTGAAGCAGCAAGGATAGACGGTGCCAACGAATGGACGATATTCTGGAGGATAATAATTCCTACGATGAGTTCCACGATAGTCGTGGTTGCAACTACCATGGTGATCAACGTCCTAAAGGTCTTCGATATTGTGTATGTCATGACAAACGGAACCCTTGGAACGGAGGTAATAGCCAACAGGATGTACAAGGAGATGTTCAACTTTCACAACTTCGGAAGGGCAAGTGCCATAGCGGTAATACTTCTTCTTGCCATAATTCCTGTCATGCTGGTGAATATAAGGAAATTCGGGCAGAGGAGGGTGAAATGATGCCTCAGAGCATAGTAGTTTCGAACAGGAAAGGTAAATTGATAAGGCTTCTCGGTAGGGCCCCCCTTAATGTTATCGTTCTGTTGATATGTGCCGTCTGGCTTCTTCCCTCTGTGGGGCTTCTTGTCAGTTCCTTCCGGCCCGCCTCTGCAATCCTCTCATCCGGATGGTGGAAGGCCTTTAAAACACCCCTCAACTTTACACTGGAAAACTACAGGAAGGTTTTAACTACTGCCAACATGGGAAGGAGTTTCATAAACAGCCTCCTTATTTCCATACCGGCAACGGTGATGCCGATACTGATAGCTGCATTTGCAGCTTATGCATTTTCCTGGATGACCTTTCCCGGGCGGGACATCCTCTTTCTTACGGTTGTGGGCCTGCTGGTGGTGCCCATTCAGATGACACTGATACCGGTTCTTCAACTCTTTAACAGTATTCACCTTACGGGAACATTTGCCGGTATCTGGATTGCACATACCGCGTATGGTCTGCCATTTGCCATTTACCTTCTCCGTAATTTCATAGGGGAGCTACCCGCCGAGATGTTTGAATCCGCGCACCTTGACGGGGCTTCCCACTACACTGTATTCTTCCGCCTTGTTCTTCCCACGTCGGTGCCGGCCCTTTCGTCGCTGGCGATCTTTCAGTTCATGTGGGTCTGGAACGACCTCCTGGTTGCCCTTATCTACCTTGGTGGGAATCCGCGGGTAGCTCCGATGCCGCTTACCATAAGTAACCTGGTAAATTCCTACGGCGGGGGCTGGGAATACCTCACCTCAGCAGCTTTCATTTCCATGTTTTTGCCTATTGTGATATTTTTCAGTTTACAGAAATACTTCGTGCGGGGTATCCTTGCAGGTTCCGTTAAGGGATGACAACTATGATTAACAGAGAGGTTAAAAGAGTCTCTGCCAGTGACGTTGCAAGGCTGGCAGGAGTTTCAAGAACTACGGTTTCCTTTGTCCTGAACAACTCGCCTGGTAAGAAGATTTCAGAAAGAACAAGGCAGCGAGTATTACAGGCTGCAAAGGAGCTGGGCTACCAACCAAACGAACACGCAAGAGACCTTGCCAGGATAAGGCATTACTCGATAGGAGTTTTCGTCTGCCATTCGCAGTCGCTCTTTTCAGATGCTTACATTCCCAAGGTGATCGAAGGTGTGGCACAGACTCTTAACAGGTACAGGCATAGGCTGATTTTGCAGCCCTTAAAGATCGACCAGTTCAACTACCTGGATATTGCGGAGTCGGACGAGCTAAATGGTGTAATATTCATAAACATCCATGACAATGACAACGGTTTTCCCGAACTTTTGGATAGAGGTTTTCCATTTGTAGTAATTGGCACAATTAATGACAGCCGGATCGTGCAGGTCGATATCGACAACTTAAACTCTGCAAAGGAAGCGGTACAGTACCTGATAAGCCTTGGTCACAGGAAGATAGGGATGATATCCCATGCATCCACTCTATTCTACGCTGCTCGTGCAAGAATCGAGGGTTACAAGGAGGCTTTAAGAGAAGCCGGCTACAGTGTGGATGAAAGGTTGATAAAAAAGGGTGATTTTTCGGAGGAGAGTGGCTACGGAGCAATGGCAGAACTTCTGGAAGAGAATAGTGACATCACAGCGATCTTTGCGGGAAACGATGTAATTGCGTACGGTGCAATAAAGGCGATAAGGGACAGGGGCATGAAGATTCCGGATGATATTTCCATCGTGGGATTCGACGACGATTACCTTTCCAGGTATTTGAATCCGCCCCTCTCGACTATAACCCTTCCAGCCGCAGGCCTTGGTTCCGAAGCGGCACGCCTTCTTTTAAAGCTAATATCAGGAGAGAGTATCATTAATAAGAGAATACTTCTGCCAACCCATTTTTCGATACGTGAAACTTGCAGGAGAATTTAAGGTATGCTCGAGAGAAAAGGAGACGAAAAAACATTGAACAACACATTGGATGTCCAGAAGAAGAATTTCAGGCTGGAAGATTATTCAAAATGGGTGGATACCGATGAGATTAGAGAAAATGCTTTAAAGCTTAAGGGATTGAGAATACTTAATGTAAACTCCGTTGCAAGGGGAGGTGGAGTTTCAGCGATTCTCTCCAAGCTTGTCCCGGCTTTCAATTCCCTGGGCATTACAGCGCACTGGTACGTACCGGAAGTGGAGGATGCTTCATTCTTTTCCGTCACAAAAAAACAGCACAACATGTTCCAGGGCCAGGAAACCGGGAAGCTTACCATGGAAGAAAAGAAGCTTTACAGGGATGTCCAGGAAAGGATAATTGAAGAAATTGGTAACAGGATAAGGGATTACGATGTCATCATAATACATGACACACAGTTTCTCGGCCTTGTAGATGCACGTATCGATGGAAGTGGTATATGGATCTACCGGTGCCACATCGACACGAGCAACCCTAACCGGGATGTACTAGATTTTTTCAAGGGAATGATAGACCGATTCGATGCGGCGGTTTACCACAGGAGGGAGTTCGTGCTGCCGGACTCCCCGAGACCCTTCGTTATTCCCCCTTCAATCGATCCTTTGGAGGAGAAGAATGATCCAGATGCGGTGAACGGGGAAATGATAAGAGAGGCCATCGAGTCCTTCGGATTGAACCCCAAAAGGCCCGTCCTGCTTCAGGTAGGAAGGTTTGACCCTGCTAAGGGCTACGAAAGGGTATGTGAGCTATTTAAACAGCTAAAACCGGATTATTCCGATATTCAGCTCCTCCTTACAGGTGCGGGGGCAAAGGACGATCCGCAGTTCGAACCGTATCTTGAAAAGATCCGGAAACTGGTAGAAGGAATACCGAATACTGCCGTAGAAGCCATGCCCTTCGATGTCTTAAAGCTCAATGCCGTTCAACAGGGGGCGACCGTTGTGTATGCGCTTTCCACGAGAGAAGGTTTCGGCCTCGTAGTCTCTGAAGCCTCCATAAAGGAAAAGCCTGTAATAGTTTCCGATGCGGGCGGACTTCCCGAACAGGTTGTCGATGGCAGGACCGGTTTTGTGGTTAGTACCCTGAAAGAAGCTGTCGAAAAAACTGCACTGTTACTGGACAACCCCCGCTTGAGAGATGAAATGGGCAGAGAAGGAAGAAAATACATACTATCCAGGTTCATAACCCCCATTCACTTAAATAATTATTTGAAAATGCTCGGTAAGCTCTTATAATCATTGTAAAAGGGGGTTTTAAAAAATGATTACTACCCAGCTTCTTACCGAGATTCTCACACTGGCATCGATTGTCTTTCCCATCACACAGGCTGTAAAGAAATGGCTGAAAATTGATGGTTACCGCGCCGTTATCGTGTCCGGAGTTGTGAGTATTCTTCTCTGTCTCTGGCGCATCCTTTCCGTTCAACCTTATGACTGGCCGAGGTTCATTATTTTAGTGCTCGGTGTGTTTTTAGAGGCGAATGGAATCTATCATTTCGGTTCCCGAGCAGTGGGGAAGGTTTTTGCTGATAAGCTCCCTGCAAAATAATCGATTCAGAGCCTTGGCAGGACATTTAAGCCGGGAAATGTTCCGAGCCGGGGGAAATTGGTTAGTTTTTCCCGGAACCAGGTTTCTTTGGCGGATCTATTTTTGCCATTTCCCTGAGATCTAAAAAGTAGAATACAAAATAGCCCACTATGAAGGTTGTCCCCACAACGACTCCCAGAAGATCGAGGTATGTCAGCTTCAATCCGAATAACTCGAGATTGATATTCTTGCCAATGAAAAAGAGTACAGTGTTGCCTATTATGGCAATTGTCCTTACCTCTGTGGGTCCTACGAACGCAAAGGATATCCTGAATATTCCCCTTACATAGGCATTTATGTAGGTGCTTATAGATAGCATGTAGTATCCAATGAGCGTATAGAGCGCAACATCGAACCTCATGTACGGTGATATGCCAAGGCCCAAGGCAATTAGTAGCATCGAGATGGAATCTACATTGTGGTCTATGAAGAAACCATATACTGGACGCTCTATCTTTCTGTATCGTGCAAGGCTGCCATCCAGGCTGTCACCGAACCAGTTGACGACGAAGCCGAAGTTTGCAAGCCAGAGCCATGCTATGCTGTAGTTACAGAGGCCGTAACCGGCAGCTATCATTCCCGAACCTGCAAGGCCTATATAGGTAAGGTGGTCGGGCATTATCTTTACGGGCAATATCTTTACGAAGAAGTTGAGGAGCTGCTTCTCGATACCACGTAAAAGTGTATCGTTCAAACGTTCAGCATCGAGTTTTCGCTTTGTACCCCTCACCGGCATAATTCAATCATATATTTGATTTGACCTTTTAGTAAAGACTCTGCGAGACAAAATAGTGAAAAGTAAATGAAGGCCGAGAAGTACGGTAAAGGGAATCCAGAGTAATACATGAATCTTAAAGGAGAGCGGTTTGGTAAGTAGTCCGAAAGTGACCAAGGATACTTCCCTTGCATAGTATATTCCAAGGCCGGAGAAGAGAAAGACAACCGTTACAACGAGAAAGAGCCAGTGTACGGTCTTCCTACCGATTGTCAAACATCGGTTCATTAAAGTCCCCTTTCTGGCTGTAGCCGTACCTTTCCCAGTAGCCCCTGAAATTTTCGTTGTCAGAGAGCTCTATCTCTTTTATCCACTTTATCCATTTGTAGCCCCACTTGTCTTCTGCAACGAGCTGAAAGGGGAATCCTCGTTCCGGCGGGAGTACCACGCCGTTAATCTTGTAGGCAATTATTATGTCATTGTTCATAAAGTATTCCAGGGGAAATGATGTTGAATAGCCATCCACAGCTCTTAAGATTACAATCTTTGCACTGTTTTTGGGGCCTGCTTTTTTAAGTATATCCCTTACAAGGACACCCTGCCACAGAATCTTTACGCTCCATCCCTCAACACAGTGAAGTGTGACAACCTTTTCGTAATTGTCAAGAGAAACAATGTCGTCGTAAGGGAGGGAGAGTTCCCTGTCTACAAGGCCCTTCACAGTAAGCCTGTAGCTCTCCTTGTCAACGTACTGAGGACCCTTTATGGAGTTTTCTCTAAAGTCACCGATGGAAGAGAGATTCTTTCCGTGGTACTGGCGTACCTCCACTTCTTTGAGTTTCTTTAGCGGCTGGGAGCTTCCCTGGCCGGAGAATCCTCCTTCACCCCTTCCAAGTGAAAATGCCGGCAGGATAATGGTTGCAAGGACAACCAGAATGATTGATATTCTTTTCAACTTTGTTTTCATAACATTTAAATTATACTATATAGCTCATAAAATATCAATAATATGATTATTAATATTCTTTTTATAATAATATTAAATATCATCTTGAATAATAAGAATTAATTAATATATAAGAATATCTTGCTTGTCGAGGTATCTTTACCATAGTAATATTTTTCAATTAATAAGCTAGTTAGAAGCAGATTTTTGTTTGAATTAAAGATTATTGACGGGAATTTTGAAATCTGATAATGTAAGGTCGTCCGGTCAACCATACTAGTAGTATAAATTAATGCTTAGGATCTGTTGTGGAACATTTACTGCCGGTTATAGTTATTATATTTTTTGCAACCCTTGTTCAATCCATCTTCAGTTTTGGTGGAGCCCTAATTGCTTTACCATTACTATCATTTTTTATGGAAATTAAAGTTGCAGTGCCTTTAATGGCTTTAGACCTTAGTGTTCTTGCAATTATCATTGTTATTGAACGCTGGAAAGATATAAATTTTCACGCTGTATGGAGACTTGTTGTTTCCGCTTTTATTGGGATTCCTTTAGGAATTATATTTCTTAGGCTAGCCGATGAACAAATACTTAAGGCTGTTCTTGCAGTTACAATAATCGTCTTTACATTGATAAACCTTTTTCAGATAAAAAAACAAAAAAAAGTGAGTTACAGATATGCATTTTTATTTGGTTTTTTAGCAGGGTTATTTGGTGGAGCATTTAATATTACCGGGCCGCCGGTGGTTATGTTTGGGACATTGATAAACATGAATCCGGTGCTCTTCCGAGCTACTTTACATAGTTTTTTTCTATTCACAAATATTTTTGCAAGTATAGCTCATTTCGTTGCAGGGAATATTACAAGGAAGGTTATAACTTATTTTTTGTTTACATTACCTGTAATTGCTCTTACAAGTGTTGTTGGTGGCTTTCTACATAAGCATATCCCGGAGGCCAAATTTAGCCTTATAGTAAAAATCCTTATGCTTGTATTGGGAGGAAATCTTCTTATTTCAGTTTTTCTGTAGAGTGCGGTTAATGTAATGAAAATGCTATGTTAAGAAAAGTTGTCAAATTATTAGTTTTTCAGTTTATGGATAGGGATAAGTCCTTGACAGGTTATCCTATAGGTGATAATATAAGGTTGTCCGGTTAACCTTATATTAATTAACCATTTGAATGGGGGGGTGAATTAGTAGATGGCTAATAAAAAAGAGGAAAGGGCACAAATAACAAAGAACAGTCCTGTTCCTTTGTATTATCAGATTCTAGAGATTATACGCGACGAAATTGCCAATTTCTCTCTACCCCCTGGAGAACGCCTGCCATCGGAGACAGAGTTAATAGAGAGATTTAATGTCAGCCGTGCCACTGTTCGCAAGGCTCTGGATGTCCTTGCTGCTGAGGGGGCCGTTTATCGCATCCAGGGGAAAGGGACCTTCGTAAGTGATAAGAGGATTGGTCAGGAGTTAACGGCACTTACTGGATTTGTTGAAGATATGTTGGAGCTAGGTTTTTCTCCCTCTTCACAACTTCTTAAAGCGGTACAGGTTACTGCGTCGAGTGTAGTGGCCAAGCAACTAAACCTTTCTCCAGGTGATGTTGTCACTTATATTGAACGATTGAGACTTGCTAATAATGTACCACTGTCCTTTGACACTACATGGCTTCCAAATGATATTGGTCAAAAAATAATATCCAATGATCTTAATAGATATCCAATTTATAGTTTACTGGAAGATAAATACAATATCATTCTTGAAGAGGCTGATTATAAAGTTGATGCGTCTATTGCAAAAGGAGAAATTGCAAGTCTTTTACAGATTCAAACAGGAGATCCGATTTTTGTTATTACGAGAGTTGCTTACACCACAGAAAAGATTCCAATAGATTACGAAAAGCTTTACTATCGAGCGGACCGCATAAGTTTTTCCATGCATTTTGATAGAAAACGACCAACATGGAGAATGGATGCGCTGGACAGAAAGCTTTCCGGATTTGAACGAGATTAAAGAATGATAACAATATTTCATATTAATTTGCATTTTAATTTTATAAGGAGGAGTATATGCTTCGAAAAATCTTAGGTTTCCCAATGTTGAAAACAGCTTCTATTGTTTTGGCGCTTATAATGGTTTTCACTTTCATAAGCTTTGCAGGTGGCGCTCAAGAACCTTCCAAATCCGAGAATAAAGAAGGGACAGGAACGACTGTGCGGGCAGCCCTTGTTTTGCCAGGACCGCTTGGTGATCGTTCCTTCTTGGATTCAGCAAATCAAGGAATGGAATGGGCTAAGGATAAATTAGGCGTTAAAACAAAAGTAATTGAAGGCAATTTCGATGCTGCTGAATATGAGGCTAGCATGCGTGCTATGGCTGAGGCCGGATACGATATAATAATCAGTGTTGGTTGGAGGATGAAAGATGCTACTAAGGTCGTTGCTGCGGAATTTCCAAATATAAATTTTGCTATTGTTGACAATACAGTAGACGAACCTAATGTAGCTAGCCTTCTATTTCGTGAGCATGAAGGTTCTTTTTTAGTTGGTGTGGTGGCTGCAAGTCTTACAAAAACAGGTACCGTTGGCTTTGTAGGGGGTATGGATATTCCTCTAATTCGTCGATTCCAGGTTGGCTACGAAGAAGGCGTCCATGCAATAGATCCGAATATGAAAGTGTTGATAGGTTATGCCGGTGCTTTTAATGACCCAACAAAAGGGAAGGAACTTGCCCTTGCTCAGTATAATAATGGAGCGGACATAATATTTGCAGCAGCTGGCAAGAGCGGTGAAGGGGTTTTAGCCGCATCTGGTGAGGTCGGTTTGTATTCCATTGGAGTCGATTCAAACCAAGATTATATTGTTCCCGGCCATGTTATTACCAGTATGATGAAGATGGTCAACCGTGCAGTTTTCCAGATTATAAAGGATACTGCTGATGGTAATTTTAAGGGCGGTGTTCATTCTTATGGTGTGGCACAAAACATGGTTGGGCCTTCATGGCTTGTAGATGAAAACGGTGATCAAATGTTTCGTAAAAATGGGCCTAAGGATATGGTTGCCAAAATGGATGACTTGATTAAACTTCTAAAGGAATATTCGGCAAAGATAGTATCTGGAGAGATAAAGGTAACTGATGTATATAAGGCTCAATAGTTTAAAACACTTATAGCAAAATGGTGGGTGGCAGATTTGACTCCAAGAGAAACAATACTTGATCATAAAAATAAACGGCAAAATAACTCGGCAATTGCAGTGTGTATGAAAAACATCACAAAGGTATTTCCGAGGGTTATTGCTAATGATCATGTAAATCTTACCGTAAACAAGGGCGAGATACTCGCCCTTGTTGGTGAGAATGGTGCAGGCAAAACCACCTTAATGAACATTCTGTATGGACTTTACTTGCCTGATGAAGGGTCGATTGAAATTAAAGGAGAAGAAGTTAGAATTGACAGCCCTGATAAGGCAATACGCTTGGGAATGGGAATGGTTCACCAGCATTTTAAGATGGTTCCTACCTTTACTGTCACTGAAAATATTACTCTTGGTAACGAACCTGCTTGGGGCAAGGGTATTTTTGTTGATAAGAAAAAGGCACGTGCTCAGGTCATTGCTTTATCCGAACAGTATGGACTGAAAATCGACCCTGATCAACGAGTTAGAGACATTCCTGTAGGACTTCAGCAGCGGGTTGAGATTCTAAAAACTCTTTACAGAAAAGCAGAGGTTCTGATTTTAGATGAGCCGACTGCAATACTTACGCCTCAGGAGACGAGAGAACTATTTAACGTAATTCGTGGATTAGTTCGGGATGGTAAAACAGTTATATTCATAACTCATAAGTTAAAAGAGGTAATGGAGATCTCTGATCAGGTAGTTGTTATGCGTCGTGGTAGAGTGGTATATACGAGCAGGACCCAAGAAACCACTCCCCAGAAGCTTGCCAATATGATGGTAGGCAGAGAAGTGTTGTTGCAACTGAAAAAAACCCCGGCTAAACGAGGTGAAGTGGTGCTCGCAGTAAAGAATCTGACCGTCCTTGACAATAGAGGTCTGCCAGCAGTACGTAGAATATCATTTGAGGTAAGGAAAGGGATGGTATTGGGAATTGCTGGTGTGGAAGGAAATGGGCAGACAGAACTGGTTGAAGCTATAACCGGTTTACGACAAGTTGAGAGTGGTAACATTGTTCTGGAAGGTCGAGAGATTGGAATGTTTAATCCACGCCGGCGTAGAGAACTAGGTATGGCACATATACCAGAAGACCGCATGACCACAGGTTTAAATATGGAAGCAAATCTTAAGGATAATGCTATTGTTAATTCTTACTATAAATCACCTATTTCTAAGTTGAATATACTTAACTTCAAAGTTATAGAGAAATTTACTTCAAGGCTAGTGAAGGAATTTGATATTAGAACTCCTAATTTGAATGTTGTTGCTAATACGTTATCCGGGGGTAATCTACAGAAACTTGTATTGGCTCGTGAGTTGGCTGGAAAACCAAAAATACTTGTTGCATCCCAACCAACGCGTGGATTGGACATCGGAAGCATTGAATTTGTACATCAGCGTATTATTGATGCTCGTGATAGTGGAACTGCTGTTCTTTTGATTTCTGCTGAGTTGGAAGAAATACTATCGTTAAGTGACCAAATTGTAGTGATGTATGAAGGTCGGATTGTGGGAATATTAGAGGCAGAGGAAGCAGATGAAGAGACGGTAGGACTTATGATGGCTGGTATTAAGCCTGATAAAAAAATGAAAGATACTTCTTTTAAGGAGAAACCGTTTTGAAGCGACTGCTCGATAACGAAACAATACGCGGGTTGATAATGGTTCTTTTTAGCGTTATTCTGGCAATGGCAGTTGGTTCTCTGGTTATGCTTATTAACGGTTATCAACCCTTAAAAGTGTACCTGACTTTGTTTAAAGGTGCCTTCTTTGGAAAAAGAAATTTTTTAACCAGCCTGCAGAGAGCTACCCCGCTGGTTTTTACAAGCCTTGCTGCAATTTTTGCATTTCGTACTGGCCTTTTCAATCTTGGTATCGAGGGACAGTTTCTTATAGGGGCTGTTATAGCTACTTTTATTGGTTTTACTATTTCCGGATTGAATCCTGTCTTTCATGTTCTATTGGCTCTTTGTTGTGCAGTAGCAGCTGGAGCAATTTGGGCATTTATTCCTGGGTTGCTAAAAGTAAAGCTAAAAACGGATGAAGTGATAATTACCATTATGTTTAATTATCTTGCCCGTTTTGGTGTCAGCTATTTAGTAAACTATCCCTTGCGTGAATCAGCTGTAGCTCCGATGACTCCTCAGATAAAGCCATCAGCGGAACTGGTCAGACTAGCTCAGGGTACCCAGCTTAATACAGGATTCTTCATAGCATTATTTATGGTACTACTGGCTGCGTTTTTACTATCTCGTACCACCTTAGGATTCGGGATGCGAAATGTAGGTCTTGCTCCACGTTTTGCATTGTTTGGTGGTATTCCCGTGAATAAGACCATTCTTATGGGGATGCTGCTAAGTGGTGCTTTCGCTGGTTTGGGAGGAGGAATTGAGGTATTAGGTGTCTACAGACGATTTATGGAAGATTTCTCAAGTGGGTTGGGATTTGATGGAATCCTCGTAGCTTTACTTGCAAAGCGTAATCCTCTTGGAGCTCTATTTGCTGCAATTTTTTATGGTGGTCTTAAATCGGGCGCTATGGTTTTGGAGTGGACATCGGATATTCCACGTGAATTGATTGGTACAATTGTAGCAATTATCATCTTTTTTATGGCTGCCGAAAGCATCTTTGATTTTATATGGAACTTAGGTAATTCAAGAGTGAAAGCGGTTACTAAAGAGGCTTAGAATGGTTTTTGATTTGGAGCTTATTAGAAGTACGTTAAGGCTGGCTACTCCGATTGCCTTTGCAGGTTTAGCCACAATGCTAACGATACAAGCCGGAATCGTTAATATTGCCGTAGAAGGCATGATGCTCGTTGGTGCTTTTGTTGCTGTCGTTGGTAGTTATTATACTGGAAGTGCTATTATTGGTGTAATACTTTCTATGCTCGGATCTATGACATTGGCTTTTATTTTTGCTTTATTTTCTCTTAAGTGGAAAGCACACATTATCATTATGGGAATTGCTATAAATATATTTGCAAACTATTTGACAGTTTACTTACTAAGAGCAATTTTTGGAGTTGCAGGTGCTTTTTCAAGCCCTGATCTAAAGGGGCTTGAAATGATAAAGTTACCGGTAATTGATAATGTACCAATACTTGGATCTCTGGTAAGTGGATACTCGATATTAGTTTATATATGCTGGATTCTAGTATTACTTAGTCATATTTTTTTGTATAAAACAAAATTGGGTATACATCTTCGTGCAGTAGGTGAAAATCCTGCTGCAGCAGAAGTAATGGGAATACGGTGTAATGAAATGCGTTTTTTTGCAGTGATGGCAAGTGGTGCTTTAGCCGGATTAGGGGGATCTTACCTCTCTCTTGGACATTTGACAATGTTTACAGAGGGAATGTCAGCTGGTAGAGGTTTTATGGGTTTAGCCGCAACAATCTTTGGTATGTTTACACCAATTGGTACTTTTCTGGGTAGTATTCTATTTGGGCTCTTTGATTCTATCTCATGGAGATTGCAGGGTATGCAGATTATGCCAGTTCAGTTCCTTCAGATGTTACCCTATGCTATAATAGTTATTATATTAATGACCATTTCGTTTCGGGAAAAATGGGTGCGGGCCATGACCGCAAAGGCAAATAGAGCTGCTCTTGAAAAGGCAGAAGAGTAAGAGGATGAATGTGTTTTCATTATACAATTGAAGGAAGTATCATAAGTTAATGTATGGAGTTTTATAGTGGATTATCAGAATGAGTTCAAACAGAGAAAGCCTTCACCTCAGGAAATGATGGACTTGGCAGAAAAAGCTAGGAAGTTGGCTTATGCGCCATACTCCAAATATCAGGTGGGTGCAGCACTTTTAACTAAATCGGGTAAAATATACCTCGGATGTAACGTTGAAAACGCCTCTTATGGATTAACTGTTTGTGGAGAAAGGGTTGCTGTATTCAAAGCCATATCAGAGGGTGAAACGGAATTTGAAGCTTTAGCAATTGCCACTCCGAGTCGGAGAGGCAATGGCCCATGTGGATCGTGTCGTCAGGTACTACGGGAGTTTTGTAATGATCTTACTATTTATGTCCGCAAAGAGGGAGATAAAATATTGAGTTTCCAACTGACAGATCTACTACCAAAATCTTTCGGCCCTCAGAATTTGGATGGTTCTGAGTAAACTCATAATAAGTCATAAAGATATATATCAGAATGAATGAAATGAAATCAGGTGTTATTATTAAAAATGGCACTGTAGTAACAATGGATAAACACCGGAGGATTATTGATAAAGGTATTGTAGTCGTTGAAGGATCAATAATTACCGAGGTAGGATCAGAGGTTTGTATTAAAAAATACCCTGATTTCAAAGTAATTGATGCAGAAAATGGCATTGTTCTGCCGGGCTTGATTAACACCCATAGCCATCTTCCCATGATCGCCTTTAGAGGTCTTGGTGAAAACGGCATTAAAGATAGATTGTTTGATTTGATTTTTCCACTTGAAAAGAATATGCTAAGCCGCGAGCTTATTTACAATGCGACAATCCATGGTGCTATCGAATATGCAATGAGTGGGATAACTACTTTTGTCGATATGTATTACCATACGGATGAAATGGCCAAAGCGATTAAAAAAGTTGGAATCCGTGCTGTATTAGGAGAGACCATTATCCGGTTTCCCGTTGTTGATGCACCTAAACCCTACGGTGGGCTTGACTATGGAATAGATTTAATAAAAAAGTATAAAAATGACCCACTGGTGGTGCCAGCTTTAGCACCACATGCCCCATACAGTGTATCGAAAGAAAAATTATTGGAAACACAATCTCTTTCTTCTGAATATAAGACTCCTATTTTAATACATGTTTCCGAGAGAACAGATGAGCCGATGAGGCTGCCGGAAGAGTATAAAGGGAAGTCTTCAATATATTACCTAAACAACATAGGTTTTTTGAAGAAAAATGTTCATTTAGCTCATGCTATTTATTTGGATGATAAAGATATTGAAATAATAAAAAATATTAAATGTGGGGTGGCTCATAACCCGGTTGCCAATGCGAAAAGTGGTCATGGAATTGCTAGAGCTTTCGATATGAAAAAAGCTGGTGTGAGAATGGGAATAGGCACTGATGGCCCAATGAGCTGTAATTCCTTGAACCTATTTGAAACAATGCGTGGTGTAGCAATGATGCAAAGGGCACAGTATAAGAATGCTACATTAATGAAACCGATAGAAATAGTTGAAATGGCAACAATAGGTGGAGCCGAATCATTACAGATGGAAGATAAAATTGGTTCTTTGGAAAAGGGTAAGTTTGCAGATATAATTGTAATTGAAACAAAATCTCCTAATATGGTTCCATGTTATGATTACTATGCAGCACTGGTTTTCCAGGCGCAGCCTTTTAATGTTGTAACCACAGTTATCAATGGGGAAATTGTAATGGAAAATAGAAAGTTGCAAACGTTTAATGTAGAAGATGACCATGAAATTATGAAGCATATAGAACAAAAAATAAGACCCTTTGCCAAAGAATTGGAAGCAAGATCTATCAAATATTCTTAACCCAGAATGTTACCCTTCAAGTTTAAATGGAATGTTGTATTAAAATACATCGCTATCACGGGAGCTGATGACCTTACCTTGATAATAGCGTTTTAGTTCGTTATAAAGTGAGTCAACTTCATAGGGGAATGAATAATTGGATTCGTGCACGAGTACCAAAGTTTTTACATTTGCTTGAATAGCAAAATCGGCAAGAATTGATGGCTTCAGGTGATAAGACCATATGGTCCTATTTTTTTCCTCTACTGACATTCCTCCCCAGGGTGATTTGTCTATATTATCTTCAGTACACAGTTCCGTAACAAGTATATCCGCATCCTTAGAAGCCTTTAACATGGCGTTATTAATCTGCCCGTCGCCAGCCCATATAATAATTTTATCTTTTGTGGTAAAACGATATCCGAGATTATCCATATCCCCGTGCTTATGATGGAATGCTTCGACAGTAATATTTGAGTTTTTCATTACAATCGTATCTTCCTTAATTTCATGGACCTTCACCTTCCAACCTTCAGGAGGGGCTGGATCCAGACTGTTCAGACGCTCTTTAATATCCACTTGATAAGCATCCAAAATCTTATTCACGAGATTTTTTGTTCCCGATGGACCAAATACATTTAAAGGAGATTTTCTTCCGAAAATCCATGGATTCAAAATTAGGCTTGGTAGTCCTACAACATGGTCGGAGTGTAAATGAGTTATAAACAAGTTAGTTAGTTTTTGTGGATCAAAACAGTCTGCGAATCTATTATTGTGTGCAGAAGCAGCTTTTGCAATGCTACGGGTGACTCCCTCACCTGCATCAATGAGGTAAGGAGTTTCATTGACGATAACAGCTCCAGCTGGTCCCATACGGAATGGATTAGGACTTGGTGTGCCTGTACCAAGTGTTATTAGGAAAGTAGAAGAATTGTCTTCTGCAAACATTCGTGGCGGTCCTGGATCTTTACGAATTTCTTCCGTCTTAAATCTATGCATAATGACTTCCTACACTACCTGTTTTTACAGATTATCTATACAAAGCAACCTGAAAGTGGAGCTTACATAGACAAATGAAATATGTCAAGGTTCGATCTGTTTTAAGGATATATAGAAATCCTTTATTTCAGGCAAAATAAAGCAATTTTCAGATTAATTTTTTGTTCCTAAATGTAATATTTACAGATTTTATTCCTGAGATTATTGTGGTAAGTAAATTAACATATAAATATAAGATACCAGAAGAATGAGGTCCCCGAGGAGATTTTCTACAGTGGAAAGTGCAGGAAAGATTTTATCAGGCATTTTGATATACATCCCAATTTCATCTCCACGATAATAAACGAGCTGATAGATGAAGGAAAAATAGTAGAAGACCAGAGAAAGCAAGCCGGTGGCTGTCCTCTGACATATTTCAAGATTAACAACGACTATAATTATTACGGCGGCATAATGATAGAGGGAGAGCACATACAGGGTACAATAATTGATTTTGCCGGAAAGGTTGTATATTTTTTTACGGGATATCTGGAGAAAGAAAGCCCAATTCCAGTTCTCCCGCGGTTAAAGAAGGATTTTAAGGTTGAATTTTCAAAAGGCTCAAGAATAGATGCCATGATTATGGCTGAGTGAATATTTGGTAAGGGGCGTAACCTGAAAAACATTCTTGTATGTTCATTTCGGGGCGGGTATTCTTGTCGGTGTTGTAAACAGTGAAACGGGATTGAAAAGTCAAAATATCCTGGTTGGTTAGCTTAGATATACGAGAAGTTTTTCCGACAAACTGTACAGATGCGGGAAAAAAGGATGTCTTTAAACCGTTGCATCGGTATGGCCATAAAGGAGTATTTGAGAGAAAATTCAGGCCTGATTACCCGTGACCAGTGGATTTATCTCGATAGGTAGTCTGTTTACGAGGTTTTGCTTTCATATAATCCTAATCCTTAAAATCAAAAGTTTGTGAGTGGTTTAAACCAGAGCTTACCGTCGCTGGCCAAGAAAGTAGAGAACAGCAAGCAATACACCTCCAAAGTTCAAACTCGCTCCCAGCCAATTACCGAAGTAGCCGGCTTTGCTGATAGCAACAAGAAGGTGGTTTATACCCAATGCTAGTGACAATATGACAAGGCCGGGAATTACCTTGGCCTGTACAGATTCAGATTGGCGAAATAACCCGATAAGAACCAAAGACATTCCAGCATTCCAAATTGCAATCTCGGTTTGCCATCCGACATTTCGCCCCCAAACCGTAACCGCAGCGAACCAGCCTTGGAACAGGCTTTGAATCACTAATGAAAGAAGGAATCCAAACAGCCAGATCGATATGAGATGGCGAGCCCGAATTTTCATGGTTTATTGCCTCCTATATACTAGCCTAACATTAATTTTCAATTGCAACCAAGGAACGTAGCAAACAAATGGTAAAATGGACTATTTTCACACTTGTTAAGGTCTTCTGCTCGAGTATGGCAAAATTATAGCACAAAACCATATAATTTAAGGAGGAACCCTTATACGATTTTCTGCTCACTAACATAGATTCTACAGCGGAATATATCTTCGTGCAAGAACTGCGTATACATTAAAAACCATAAGCATACCAAAATTATATACGAAAACATCTCCTCAAGGTACATGGTAAATATATTGTATCCGATGGTAAGGGCTTTTGTTATTCCTCATTTTAAAGGTTGTTTGAAATAGTGAATGGTAGAAAAAATAATCGGGAGTCGCAAGGCCAAAATCGTAAAAGAGGCATTCAGCTTTATTAAGGTCTAGCAACTCTGCATGTATATCCGGCTTGTTTTAAACATGTTTGGTAAATGTAATGTCTTCCTCCATAATCGTATTATTCATAGGTTGTGTGCTGGAATCATGTACGAACAAAGTTTTAATTTCGATAAACAACATTAAACTGTTATGCGAGAGCAGCGAGGATGCCGCTTAATAGAACGACTATTAGTCCGAGAAAGCTGTTGATGTAGATTAATAAAAAGGGGTTTTTAGCCTTTTTATTGATGTTATTCCCTTTTGCCTTTTTTCTCATTATCTGTCTTAATACTGCAAAAAGGACCATAAGACCTGTTAGTAGATACTTGATAAGGTGAATAATTTTATATGCCGGTGCCAGCTCTACACTATTTTTTAGGGCATGTATCCGTGCAAAGTTGTGTTCAAGAATTCCGGTAATTGCAAGTAAAATAATAGAAGCAATGACAAAATAGGTAAGTTTATCGAAAATACTGTTAAGAATTTCTGTTCTTTTCTCTTTTTCCGTAATTAAATTAGCTGCCGGAATTAAAAAGAGACTTATAAAGAACAGGCTTCCTATCCAGACAATTGAACTTAGATCATGCAAAGACTTAATAAGGCCGTAAACAACAGGGTTTCCCATAAAAACTCCTCCTACATAGGGTTTGATAGATTTTGACTTCAGTATATTTACAAAAAACAACGAGGTATGTAACATTTGTTACAATTAAAATGAAAAATAAACAAAAAAACAAATTGGCAGAGATTCTATCCAATGTAGAGCTTTTTAAAGGTTTCAATACAGATCAGCTTAATAAAATTATCTCTGGTTCCTCTATTCGTTTTCAGAACTATAGAGATGATTCCGTTATTATTTTACAGGGTGATGTATATAGAGAGCTACTCATTTTAGTAAAGGGTTCCTGTATCTCCGAAATTACCGGTTATAATGGCAGGGTAATCCAGATCGGTCACCTAACAGCACCTTTTATAGTAGCCCCGGCTACCTTTTTTTCAAAAAACAAAATCAGCCCGGTTACAATAAAAACGGTTGGTAAACATCAATCTGAAAAAAATACCAACAATAAAATCGAGACAACACAATTTATTGTTATACCGGAAAAAGACCTTAATTATTTAATATCAAGTTCGCTTCTTTTTACAAGGAATCTCTTAGGTATCGTATCAGAGATGGTTATATCGTTATCCGAAAGAGTATCCTTTTTAACTTTGAATACTATTGAAGAGAAATTTATAAATTATCTTGCCTTGATTAAAGAGAAAAACGGCGAAGAAGAAATAACTCTACCTGTCAAACTGGAAAACCTTGCCGCCTATTTCGGAGTAGAAAGGCCCTCACTATCCAGAAGCATAAGCAGCCTTATAAGAAAGGGAATAATTCAAAAAACTCGTAAAGGTGGTAAATCCATATATAAAATAGCATAAAGTATACATTCAAACAGCATTGCAAGAATTGCTAAGCTGTTTTATAATCGTCTCTGCAATGAAAAAATCAAATAACAGGTTCCTGCCATCATGAAATCGGGTAAAACACAAGAAATAACCTTTAGATTAAACGGAGAAATGGTCTCTATAGAGGTTCATCCGTTAAAGCGTCTCTTAGATGTTCTTAGGTATGACTTCGGCCTTACCGGGGTCAAGGAGGGATGCGGAGAGGGTGAATGCGGGGCATGTTCGGTACTACTGGATGGTAAAATAGTAAATTCCTGCATCGTCCCTGTAGGCACAGTCTCAGGCCATGAAGTTACGACGATCGAAGGTTACAGAAAGACAGAGAGGTATAAGGTGTTGGAGGATTCCATGGCAGAAAGCTCTGCCGTGCAGTGCGGTTTCTGTACCCCTGGATTCGTTATTGCGGCGGAAGCCCTACTCTCCGAGAACCCGGAACCGGATGAAAGGGATATAAGAGAGGGGATTTCCGGTAACCTCTGCAGATGTACGGGATACCAGTCCATTGTATCCGGTATAGAAAAGGCTTCCAGGGAGGCTTCTGAGCTTTGGAAGAGCGAGGCGAAGAAATGAAGGGGATAGAAGTATTTACACCAGAAAACCTGGAAGAGGCCATCTCGATTCGAGCAAGCGAGCAAGCTGTGCCCCTTGCGGGTGGCACTGATTTAATGGTCAAGTACCGCCGTCCCTCAGGCATGCTTCCCGATTTCAAAAGCAATGTGATTCTCCTTGGAAAACTTTCGGAGCTTCGATTCGTTAAGGAGAGAGAGGAAGCAGGAAAAGCCTTTATAGAGATTGGAGCCCTTACCACTTTTTCAGAGTTGTTGAAGAGTGAAATCATACCTAAGTATGTCAAAGAGGTAATCGGTGAGATAGCTGCTCCCGGGATAAGAAACATGGCAACGATAGGGGGAAATATCTGTAACGCATCGCCGGCAGGTGATACGCTGGTACCGCTTTACTGTCTTAATGCGGTTTTAACGCTGGTAGGTCCCGACGGAAAGAGAAAGGTTAAAATAGAAGAATTTATTAAAGGCCCGGGAAAGACGGAGCTTGGCCAGGATGAACTCTTGATATCCGTATCATTTGAGAAGATCGATTTTACCTCGACCTTCTACAGGAAAGTCGGAACAAGAAGGGCCAATGCCCTGTCGAAGGTAAGCTTTATGGGCCTTGCAATAAAAAACCCCGCCCACTCTGGCCGCTCCGGATACTCCAGCCATTCTGTTTCCGCGGATGGGGTCGGTAAAGGCAAACCCGGCAAAAAAATCTCAGACCTTCGAATAGCCTTCGGAGCGGTTGCTCCTACGGTGGTTCGTTCAAGGGAAAACGAAGAAGCGCTGCTGGAAGTACTTAACGAGAAAGGTGGAAAAGGAAAGGGAAACGGTGGGGAAAATGGCAGCCACAATGCAGGAAGGATTATAGAAAAGATTAAAGAAAGGTCAGTCTATCTGTATTCCGACCTGATAACACCTATTGACGACCAGCGGTCCAGGGCTGCATACAGAAAAGAGGTTTCCCTGTCACTCCTTAAGGAATTCATAGTGGAGCTGTGTAAATAACATGTTACTTTTAAAGAACTGTAATTACGTTTATATGTCATTCGAAAAGGGTGGGATTCCCGATTGTGACATTCTTATAAAGGGAAATCGAATCGTAAGAGTCGGTAAGAAGCTTGAAGCCGATGAAAAACCGGCCGGCGAAACTGAAACTACAACGATAGACTGTAACGGGATGGTCGCCCTTCCCGGGCTCGTAAATACTCATCATCACTTCTACCAGACACTTACAAGGAACATACCGGAAGTACAGAATGCAAAGCTCTTCGACTGGCTCGTCTACCTTTACGAGGTATGGAAGGGGATAGACGAAGAGGCTGTTTACTATTCCACCCAGCTTGCCGTGGCTGAGCTTCTTAAAACGGGAGCTACCTGTACCACCGATCACCACTACCTCTATCCAAAGGGTTTCAGCGGTGACCTTATGGGAATCCAGTTCGAAGCGGCGGGCAAACTTGGAATAAGGTTCACACCGACAAGGGGTTCCATGTCCAGGAGCAAGAAGGACGGAGGGCTTCCCCCTGATTCTGTTGTGCAGGAGGAGGAGGAAATTCTTAAGGATAGTGAAAGGGTTATAGAAAGGTACCATGACCCGGATGAACTTTCCATGCAGAGGGTTATCCTTGCCCCCTGCAGCCCCTTTTCAGTGAGCCCCGAACTCTTAAGGGATTCTGCAAGGCTTGCAAGGAAGTACGGTGTAAAACTCCATACTCACCTGGCAGAAACGAGGGACGAGGATGACTACTGCCTTAACAACCTCGGTATAAGGCCCCTGGAGTTCATGGAAAAGTACGAGTTTATCGGTGATGATGTTTTCTACGCCCATGGAATCCACTTTAACGATGAAGAGCTTGAAAGGCTCAAGGAAACGGGAACTTCAATTGCCCACTGTCCCACATCAAACATGAGGCTTGGTTCCGGAATTGCAAGGGTAAAGGAGATGATAGAGAAGGGGATAACAGTGGGCCTTGGTGTGGACGGCTCTGCCTCGAATGACTCATCCGATATGCTTGGAGAGGTAAGGAATGCCATGCTTCTTCAGCGTGTAAAATACGGTTCGGATGCACTTTCGGCAAGAGAGGCCATAAAGCTGGGAACGGAGAACGGTGCAAAGATACTTGGCTTTGAAAAAACGGGAAGGATAGAAGAAGGTTATGCAGCAGACTTAGCGCTCTTTGATATCGACAAGCTGGAGTATGCAGGTTCCCTCTCCGATCCTGTGGCGGCCCTTGTATTTGCAGGCTACAATCACGGGGCGGAATACACAATAGTAAACGGAAAGGTTGTGGTCGAGAAGGGAAAACTTAAAAATGCAGACGAAGACGAGATAAAGGAAAAGGCAAATCAGATATCATTTAAACTGTTAGAGAATATATAGATTTGGAGGAAGTATCCTATGAAAGAACTACCAGCTTTGATAGAAGAACTTGAGAATCTTAATTACAAGAATCTGTTTCAATCTGATCTTCTTCTTACCTGGGAGAAGAGCGAGACAGAGATAGAGGCAATAATCAAGACAGCAGGCATTCTTAAGGAAATGCGGCTTAAGAATATCTCTTCCAGGATATTCGACTCGGGCCTTGCAGTTTCAATTTTCAGGGACAAGTCCACAAGAACGAGGTTCAGTTTTATGGGTGCCGCAAACCTTCTTGGCCTGGCCGTTCAGGACCTCGATGAAACAAAGACGCAGGTTGCCCATGGTGAGACCGTAAGGGAGACTGCCAACATGATTTCATTCCTTACGGAAGTCATTGGAATAAGGGATGACATCTTTTTAGGCGAGGGCCACAGCTACATGGAATCAGTTTCAAAGGCGGTGAGGGAGGGCTACAGAGACGGGGTGCTTCCCCAGATACCGGTACTTGTAAACCTCCAGAGTGATATAGACCACCCCACCCAGTCACTTGCAGACCTTGCCCACCTCATTAACTACTTCGGGGGAATCGAGAACCTCAAGGGCAAGAAGATTGCAATGACATGGGCATATTCTCCCTCCTATGGAAAGCCCCTTTCGGTGCCCCAGGGAATAATAGGTCTTATGACACGTTTTGGTATGAATGTTTCACTTGCATATCCTGAAGGCTACCACCTTATTCCGGAGATAGAGACACTGGCAGAGGAAAACAGCAGAAAGACGGGCGGCACCTTTCAGGTTACCAATTCGATGGAAGAGGCTTTTAACGGGGCCGATGCGGTTTATCCTAAAAGCTGGGCGCCGTATGAGGTAATGGAGGAGAGGACTGCACTTCTCAAGGAGAAAGATACGAAGGGCCTGGAAGAGCTGGAGAGAAAGGCACTGGAAAACAACAAGCGTTTCATGGACTGGGAGTGCACCGAGGAGCTTATGAAGAAAACGAACAATGCCCTCTACATGCACTGCCTTCCTGCGGATATATCCGGCGTGAGCTGTGAACATGGAGAGGTTGAAGCCTCCGTTTTTGACAGGTACAGAAAGGAAACCTACATGGAGGCCGGCTACAAGCCGTACGTGATAGCGGCATTCATGCTGCTCTCCAAGGTGAAAAATCCTGCCGCTCTGCTGAAGAAATTGACAGAGGGTGCAAAAAAACGCTTTATCGGGTGAACGTTTTAGGGTGAAAGGGGCTGTCGGGTAAACGGGGCTATCGCGACCAGTTATCGGTTAAAGTTCCAGTTGGGGCAGAGTCTTATCGTCCAGGTGCGTTAAAAACTTCCCTCCCCATTGTAACGGTTTTCAGTATTTCAAGCCTTTCATCCCCGGTGTTATATTCAAAGAGAACGATATTGGCAGGCGCGCCAGCCTCCAGCTTTCCGTATGACTTATAAGACTTCCCCAGGCCGAGTACCCTTGCCGGGTTCAGAGTACAGAGGCCTATGGCATCCTTAAGGCTGCTACCGGTAAATCGCATAAAGTGCGCCAGGTCCCAGTCCAACAGATGTCCGGCACCGGCAAGGTACTCGGTACCGGGAAGACCCAGGTGCCCGTCATCGTAGACCTGCACGTCGAGGTTTCCCCACTTGTAGATACCGGGCTTCATCCCGCCCAGAAGGGCAACATCGCTAACAAGTATCATTCTATCGTATCCCTTGACACGGAGAAAGACTTTTACAACGGAAGGGGGAAGGTGAAAGCCGTCCGATATCACCCCAATTGTAAGCTCGTCCCTTGCAAGCTGTTCCCAGATGTAGTTTTTTAACCGCGGTATAACGGCATAGCTTCCGTTTCCAAGATGGGTGGAAAGGCTTGCACCCGCATCGACAGCCTCGTTTATCTGCTCCGGCGAGGCCCCAGTGTGTCCCAGAGAAGCCGTAACCCCTTCCGAGACTATCAGCTTAATAAAATCGATTGCTCCTTTCCTCTCCGGTGCAAGCGTAACAATGGAAATCCGACCTCCGCTTGATTCCTGCCATTCCCTGTACTCGTCGATACTGGGGTCCCTCACATACCTTGGATCGTGGGCTCCCCTCGGCCCGTCTTCCGATGAGATGTAGGGGCCCTCTATGTGAATCCCTGAAATGGCATCTGCAATTTCAGGGTGCCTTTCCATGGCGCCTGAAATAACCTTTAGGTTTTTCACTATGAGTTCCTGCGGGCTGGATACAATGGTTGGAACATGCTGGGTGGTTCCCGATTTTGCAAGGCTTTCAATTATACTTCCAAGGTGTTCCTCGTTGAAATCCTCCAGGCTGTAATCGCTTCCCACATAGCCATTTACCTGCATGTCTAAAAACCCGGGTGAGATATAGGGAAGCTTGTCCCTCGTATCAAGCTCGGTTACCTGAGAAATGAAACCTCCCTCTACGGTCACGGAGACAGGTTTCCCTGTAAATATCGATACACCTTCGTATCTCATTCTAATAGCCCTCCTTAAGGCCGTGTATTACGTGTATTATTAACATAAGATGTTTTTATCATATATTGTTGATAGTTACAATCTCGGGCTGTTATATTTTAAGGGCGGATGTTTCAAAGCTTCACGAAAAGGGACAGGTTAACGATCCTCATCTACATTTCCGTATTTGCAGGCCTTCTCCTCCTGGCAGGTATCAGCGCAAGGCACGTGATATTCAAACCCTGGACTGCCAGAAAGTGGATATCCGCCGTCGAGGTTACGGGAAGGATATACATCTTCGGTGGCCTGGGGCGAGGAAACAGGGTCTACGATGATGTTCTGGCAATAGACTTAAGGAATAACAGGTTGATACATGCCGGCGCGTTGCCCTCTCCCCGTTTTGGGACGGCCTCTGCATACTTCGGGGGAGCTGTCTATGTCGTCGGCGGTTTTAACGGGATGCGTTACTTCGACGAGGTGGTAAGGTTTGACCTTACAACCAGAAGAACGGAAGTGGCAATGAAGCTTTCGGAACCGAGATGTTTCGGTTCCCTGGTTGTTGCAGGAGGAAAGCTCTACTATATTGGCGGGTGGAACGGAAAATCCTATACGGATACGATTCTGGAGATAGACCCTGTTGCAGGAGAGAGCCGCATAGCAGGAAGGCTCCCGGAAAAGCTCGAGCACCATGCGAGTGTTGTTAAGGGTAACAGTATCTTTGTAATAGGAGGGGAAGGTGAGGACAGGAATTACAGGGACAGTGTAATCGAGATAGAGCTTGGAAGCTGGAGAGTTCTGAAAAGGGGAAAACTTCCCTCTCCCGTGGTCAGAATGGCCGGTGCCATTACGGAGGAGGGAATTGTAATAGCAGGAGGCTGGGACGGAAGTGAGCTTGACAGCCTTCTTCTGATAAGCCGGAAAAGCGGTAGGGAACTCCGGGTAAAAAAATTGATGACTCTTCCCAGAGGCATGGCTGATGTTGCCATGGTTTCCTACGATGGGATGCTCTACATAGTGGGTGGTACCAGTGAGAAATCGAGCAGGCAGATAGGTCTGTTAAGAATAGACCCCAAGAAAAACGAGAGCGAGGACATTCTTCTTAAGAGCTACTCCTGGCGGTAGAAAACGAGCTCACTCTTCGAAGTCACTCTTTTAGGAACCTCTCGATATCAAGAAGGTACATCTTGTCGAGCGGCCAGATACCGGTTGAACGGTACTTGTCTGCACCCGATTCAAAGAGAAGTGCAAGTTTTCCCTCTGCCATAGTAATTCCCTCCATCATGGAGGGAGTAACTAGTACGTTAGCCTGGTTACCAGAATAGATGAACCAGAGTGGTACCTTCTTTCCCCCAAGTTCCACGTAGGTATGCGGCTTGTCTTTTAAAGCAATCATCGGATTCTTGTGAACAAGGAGCCTGCTGTTATTACTTCGCCCGTAGGATGTGCTTAAAAATATGTAGTCTCTATAGAAGGCCATTCCCTGAACCTTGTCCATTATGGAGAGAACGTACTGCGGTTGGGCAGACACGGGCATATCGGTCTCTTCATCCAGCTTGTATCCCACAGCCCATCCATATTGATTCTTGCCGTCGGGAGCCTTAAGGTGATGCAGCTTTTTAGTGGAATATCGGCTTGCAATACCGTCGGGATAGTAACTGAACTCGCCGACCCAGACATAGCCGTCCGTTGAGGTTGCAAATGATGCCCGCACCTCGGTAGGGAAATCGGTGGAAAATATCAATGTGGAGTTGTCTTTTGCCTTCAGGAAATTCTCTATCAGGATGCCATGGAGGCCATTTCCCGATGCCACCCATATATGCTTTTTGCTTACACAGATTCCGCCCACATGGCCGGTAAAGGGTACTCCCCCTTCCTCTGCAAGCCAGATTGTCTTTTTAAGTTTGCCATCTTTAAGGTCCACCGCTGTTATATTGCTTGGAAGAGCCCTGTTCATGTAACTGGAAATGAGAAGCCAGCCCTTTTCCTTTAGGTATGCCAAACCCTGGGGTACGGAGCCTTCCATCAAGCCGGGAATTACAGGCCCTGCCTCTGCATACTTTGCAAAGCGGGTGTAGTTTGGGTTCTTTGAAAGGTCGAGCTGCTTTAAGGGGGTCTGTTCAAGCACCGGTATCTCCAATTTTAAGGGTTTCTTCGCAGTTTTAGCTTTGTTCCCTTCGGGTGCCTTGCTGATACATGAACCCAATATCAGGGATATTACTATGAGAGTCGGTATCAAAAGGATTTTGAGTATTTTCATAGAAGGGATTATTCCATAGAAGAGTGCCTTTTTCAAGTTACCTTATTTATTTTATTATTTGAATTTACCAGGTACAAGTATTACTATTGTAGTCATGATAATATCTATCAAAAAAATCTTTATAGTAGGAATAATTATCACCATGTTTCTTTCATTTGGTTTTGCAGAGGGAAATGCGGGAAAGGAAAAACCGCAGTTCAACCCGGATCTGAACTATGCACAGGTCGTTTTTGTAAAGGCAGTTCGCGGTAGGGGAGATGTCTGGTACTTCGAAGTAACGGTAAGGCACAACGATGAGGGCTGGGACCACTATGCCAATGTCTGGCAGGTTGTGAACCCTGAGGATAACAGCGTTATTGCAGAGAGGGTACTTGCCCATCCCCACGAGAATGAACAACCCTTCACCAGGAGTCTCGGCGGCATAAAGATGCCTGAAGGAGTTAAAGAGGTACTTGTAAGAGCAAGATGCAACCTTCACGGATACGAGGGAAAAACCGTGCTTGTTGACCTTACGAAGAAAAAAGGTGAGGACTACAGAGTGGAAAACCCCCTTGATTGAATGGCGGGAAAAATAGTCGATAGGTTTTTAGAATTCCAGCCTTTCGTGCCAATTGAGGTTAACGATGGTTAAATTCTACGCTCATCTTGATAATCCCGACAGACATATTAAGAAGCTTGCAAATTAGAGTATAATTTTAAAAATGGTTTTTATGGTAAAGGCTGGAAAGTTGTTCCTTATACTCTTTGTAATTTATTTTATTTGAATATGTAAAAGTACTTACAATAGCAACAATTCCGCTTATGCTGGAAACTGCAGAGCATACATAGGCAAGCGCTTCTGCTACCCCCGTATAATCTGAAAATGATAAACCTATCGCGGTTATTGTACCCATACCGAAAGCATAGGCTATGAGGGATGAAATCGCGGGTACGGTTGGCAAAATACTATCTTCACCTCTCTTTGTAAGCATGGTATTAATATCCCGATAGTTGAACGCCATAAAAGCGGTTGAAAGAGTCCATCCTCCAAATGAGAGTATGGATACAATACCCCCGACAAGGGGATCAATAACAGTAGTAACTATTAAAGCCGCTGTATTTAATGCAAACATACCCATACCAATCTTTGTCCATAGCATTACTTCAGAAAATTTCTCATACTCTTTAGGCTGTAATTTATATCCCAAGTAATCGGGAACAAAGAATGAGTTAGCCAGTCCGGGTAAAAACGAAGCACCCAGAGAAAAATTCGGAGTTTCAAAACCCAGAGTAGCCAGATCTGCTGAAGATCCTTCAGCACTCATAAGCCCCGGAGCCAGAAACAGTAAAACCAGAAAAACGCCTGAAATTGCTCTTCTACTATGCATTTATTCCTCCTATGCAAACTAAAAATATATTGCAGTATCCTGCCTTTCCATTAAAGGATGCTACTTCGTTTTCATAACAAAAACTCCATCCCAATCAGCGGGCGGTGGTTCATTCCTGTATAAACGGCAACGTTCAATGAGTGTTCTACTCGGGCCATCTTTGGTAATTATTTCAAGGACCCTCTCAAATATGGAAATTGCGCTATCCCACGAACCTTGCCTGTAATGTTTTAGTCCCTCTTCATACAAACCAAAAACTTCGTTTACAGCCTTATCAGTATTTTCTTTAAAATCGTAGAGTTCAAAAATAGAAACAGGTTCACTTTTCCCCTTTACACGAATTGAATCCAGTTCCCTCAAAGCGAAGGGAATCTTTTCCGGGCCGCCTGATTCTTTTACTATCCTGTCAAGGTTAAATGCACTTATAATTACATCCGTACCATACTTCTTATTAACACCTTCCAGTCGTGATGCAAGGTTTACATAAAAACCTTTTTAATCTTTCTCAATCTAGTTCTTCCCCTTTATTATTTTATATTATAACAATTATACTGGTGCACCGAGATATACAAATGAGACAAAAGTAACATTTGCAAAAAAAGCATGGGACTTTTTTCTCAAATTAACTACAATTTATAGTTGTATGCAGTGAATATTTGGAATAGAATTATTACAAATGTTACATATAATATTTGCTTTTTACATTTTAACGTTAATATTGGCATCTTCGATCTTCATACTGGCTTTTCTGCTTGCAAAGAAATACAAAAGCGATCTCTATATATATATCGGCTTAATTTTCTTAGGAGCACTCTTAAATCTACTTACCTATATGATATGTCTCTATAGATATACAGCAATAAATTTTCAGTATTCAACATCAAGTTTGGATTACTACCTGTTTATCATTATAAGCGGTTTTCTTATGCTCTATTTTATGCCGCTTCTCATATATAGGGTTACCAATATTCCTTTTACAAAGGTTAAACGTACCATACACATATCCATTCTGGTAATCATACTTTCCACAGTTATTCTCGAATATATGTACAATATTAGTATTGCAGAAATTATACGGGATATCCTGTATACAATAATTTTTATATATTCCGCTTACCTGATTCTTGCAAACAGCAAGAGGATACAACATAAAGATGCCCGAATAGTATTGATTGCATTCAGTATCTTGATATTTACTATACTCCCCCTTATTGTGGTTCACAGGATAGGTGGTCCGCTCTTCTTCCCGGATAACATGCTTTTAAACTTACCACATTTTAACACCCTATTTTTGTTTGTTTCCGCAATCATAGCTTTATCCTACGGTGCAAAATACCTTTTTAACAATAAGAGAAACACAAGCCTCATGCTCGTTGGAGAAGTTGCAAAAACCACCGATATTTCACAGAGAGAGCAGGAAATAATAAACCTTTTAATCAAAGGCTTAAGCAACAAGCAGATAGCTGAGAATCTTTATATTTCCCAAAAAACAGTCAAGAACCATGTTTACCATATTTATCAGAAACTCGGTATAAAAAACAGGCTCCAGCTTATAAATAAATTTCTAGACGATTAAATCACTATTATAAACAGCCGCCGGAAAAATGACTGAAACCTAAACAATTTATTATTGACAAAAAACTAATTTTGTTATAGCATAAAGTAATTAATATCACATTAAAAATAGTATTATTGATGCTAAATAATTCTTAAGGAGGTTTTTTTATGTTTGTAAAAAAACTAGCGATCATGTTTTTTTTATTTATTGTGTTAACAGGCTTTGTGTTTGCTGATCTTGGGGATAACTTTAAAGCAGCAGGCTATCGATTCTTGGGTGGACTTAGTTTCTATCTTGATGGAGGCAACATTTTTGCTGAAAACAATCAGCTAAATTATTTTAGTATGAATTTATATCCTGAGGTTGGGTTTCTTTTAATTGATAAGCTTGCAATATGGGTACAACCCAATTTCTATTTTGAAAAGCATTTTTCCGACAATAGTAATTACTGGAGTGCAGGATTTAATACCGGTTTTAGTTATTATTTCCTCCAAGATCCAAAGGCAAAAAGTGGGCTGGTACCGGCCTTCAGTTTCAGCTTGAGCCCATCTTGCAATTCAAATTCTGACATATATTTTGTATTGCATCCCGGGGTTCGAGCCTTTTACTTTATCACAGAAACTATTGCACCGTATGTAAGTATTGCTCCCTCATTCTTCATTCCAATATATGAAGGAACAGGTTTTGATACAGACAACATAAGTATGAGTTTTCGAACTCATATAGGCATATCTTATTGGATACCTAATAAAGACGTTGTCTTGTTAAAGAAGTAATTTTTTATTTGAGCCAATTTCAAAATGAAATTGGCTCTTTTTACTTTCCGAAAGAGGCTTAAATAAAATGATAAAAAAATACCACCTTATTGCCGCACTTTTATTTTTATTTATTGTATCTTTTGCAGGATTTTCACAGGAAATAACATTGATCTTTGACCAGAGTGTACACAAATCCTCCTTGCATATAAAAAGAATAGCAATAATACCAAACAGACTTCCTCTAGTACTACAGGAAGAGGAGATGTAGAGGCAGAAAAACTGGGACTATCTTGCATCTATACTACGGGATTATGGATTTGATGTCGTACCTTATAATACAACAGTAGAACCTGAAAAAAAAGCTGATCTTCTTCTGGAAGACACTCAGTCTTCTGCAGATAAATTCAATAAATTCTGCCAGTTAAAAAGTTCGGACCTTGTTATAGTGCCTTACTATGGAACTTCTGTAAGAACAATACCATTTTTTTATTGTACTTAATACTGTGCAATATTTATCCACGGTTATCGTACCAGTTTTATACTCCGGAAGAGAATATTTTTTCCATCGTGCTGATGCTGTAGGAAAAGTAGGATACACAAGCGGTTGAAGTGGGATTGTCAGTATTGGAGCAAGTATTCTTGGTGGAATGATACAGCAGCCTATAGTTAGTTATATGGGCATAGGTGCTGTGGTTGTTGGAACGACGATTGATCTGTTTAATTCACTTACACCGACGAATACATGGTGAGAGAGGGGATTCCATACTGCAATAAGTACAGCGATAAGACCCTTTTTACCATATATATCTGTTTCACAGAGCTCTAACAGTAATAACAATGCCGAGAGCACAGAAACTTCTGTACCAACTCCGGTATACTCTGAAGAAAAAAAATTACAAAAAAAGGCAGAAGTATGTATTTCCCTGTTAAGTTCGATTTGACCTCTGCAAGCGGAGAAGTTGGCCTTACATTTACAGGCGGTCTTACAATTGGTACAAAGACGGGGTTGGATTTGGGTCTTGGACTTGTTTATGTAACAGATTATGGTGAAGTATTGCCTTCGGGATATGCTATTCTTCGGTTCGGAGATATAACTGATTTCTCTTTTGGAATCGGATTTGGTTTTCCGGCAGGTTTTATACTACAAACATCAATTAATAAAATAATATTTGATTTCGGCATTTTACCAGAAAAGATAACTATTGGAGGAGGATATGCTTTTTAGTTTTTTATAGACCATGAAATATAGAAAACCTTATGTATTAATACTTTTTTTCTTTCTAATTAATCCTTATTTGGTATTTTCTCAGACTAAAGAGGATACCAAGGTAATTAATGTTGGAGTAATCCCCTTTGAATATCCGCAGAGGATACCTGTTTATAAATGGCTTGGTGATTATCTTACAGATTCTCTTTCCGGGTTTCTAAACAGACTTCCTAATGTTCGTGTTGTGGAAAGGAAATATCTTGATAATGTGTTAAAAGAGATTGAGTTTTCACTAAGTGACTTAGCAGACCTTTCATCCTCCGGTTCGACTGACAAGGGTAATGAGATAAAATTGGGAGCTTTTGGTGTTGCAAGGTATCTTATTGCAGGAAGCTATGCTGTCCAGAACAAGGTGATAAAAATAAATCTTCGCTCAATAGACGTAGAAACGGGTACCGCAAAGGGTGCTTGTTCGGTAGAGGGAAGAGTTGATGACCTTTTTAAATTCGAAGAGGAACTTGATAAAAAAACGGCACTTCTTATTTCTCAGCCTGTACCATTTATGAAGACACAAAACTCCATTTCCCTTGAAAGTCATAAGGTTATAAAGCGTACTTTGGAAATGTGGAACTCATTGCCCTTTCATGAAAGGGATCCACGTTACAGGAGAAACCGTCAAAAATATGAGCAGATTCTGGATATGTTAGAAAACTTTATTATGGAGAATCCTTTTTATGCTCCCGCTTATTACTATGCCGGCGAGTTTTATTTACAGTTAAAAGATTATGATACCGCTTCCGATTATTTTAAAGCTCTTTTAAATGAAAAGATGGATTATTCTCTTGGTTATCTTGGTTTTGGGGATTTATACAGATTTGAATACAAAGAAAATAAGGCCTTGGATAACTATAAAAAATCACTTAAGTATGACCCAAACAATGCAGGGACATATTATGGTATGGCTAAAAGTTTGTTAAGGCTTAATCAACCACTCGAAGCTTTCGACAAATTGTTAAAGGTTATAGAAGTAAAACCTGAACTACAGGAAGCGGAAGGTCTTGTAAATATGATTATCGATAGTTATTCGCAAAATGTTGTTTTACATAGCACCCAAAAAAGCAAAGATGCCTATACCGTAATGAAAGGAATTATCGAGTTAAGAAAAAATAATAGGTATAAAGCTTCTCTTTTTATGCAATCGGTTAAAAATATTTTCCCAAAACTTTATTTTATTCCATATTCAAAAGCGTTACTGTGTTTGGATTCCAGTGAATTAAGATGTGCAGAAGCTAAACTAAAAGAAACGATTACCCTGTATCCTACTTTCCCGGATGCGCATCTTCATCTGGGAAATGTTCTTTTGGAAGAAAAAAATATGCTGCTGCTGTTCGTCATTATAAAACTTATATGGCTCTCTCAACTAAAGGTTCTGACTTTGCAAATGTCAGGCAAAAAATAAACTACTGTCTTTCAAAACTACATTAGTTTTTTATATAGTACCTCTACAACGCAAATGGCTTTGAAACAAAAAAAATTACTTGAAAAAAATGTGACAAGTTGTTAAACTGACGCTTTTCAACTCTATATTTAAATAGGAGTGGAAAATGGGTTTGAGCATTATTCTTTTGATAACCCTTCTCGGAGGAATTCTTGCACTCTTTGTTGCGTTGTTGAAGGGTGTTTGGATCTACAGGCAGCCGGCGGAGGGTGAAAAACTTCTTCAAATAGGCGGATTTGTGGCAGAAGGAGCTAAAACCTTCATGGGACGTGAGTACAAGGTTCTCATCCCCTTTGTTATTATTGTTGCTGCCCTTCTTGGTCTTGCAAATACCGGCCTTTTAAAGTTTCAGGCTGTTGCCTTTACAGCAGGAGCCACCTGTTCCGCACTTGCAGGTTTCATCGGGATGAGGGTTGCAACGGCATCCAATTTCAGAACGACCCATGCAGCAAGGAAAGGTCTTTCCGGAGCATTGAAAGTAGCCTTTTCCGGCGGAACGGTTATGGGTATGAGCGTGGTGGGACTGGCACTGGTGGGAATATCCCTCGTTGTTCTGCTAATGACAAACATTGCCGGTTCAGGGCTTGCAGATCTGGACATGACAGTTCTTCCGGTACTTGCAGGTTTTTCCCTGGGAGCCTCTTCCATTGCCCTATTTTCGAGGGTTGGCGGCGGAATTTACACAAAAGCGGCAGACGTTGGCGCTGACCTCGTTGGGAAGGTGGAGGCTGACATTCCGGAGGATGATCCCAGAAACCCCGCCACGATTGCAGACAACGTGGGCGACAATGTCGGTGATGTTGCCGGCATGGGTGCCGACCTCTTCGAGTCTTTCGTCGGCTCTGTAATCGGAGGAATGATCCTCGGCCTCACGGTAAATGCAACGGATGTTGTAAAGCTGAAACTTATCGGGCTTCCCCTTATCCTTGCATCCACTGGTGTCGTCGCCTCTGCAATTGGTATTCTTCTTGTAAGGGTAAAACCCAAGGGAAACCCGCAGAGGGCCCTGAATATCGGCACCTTCGGGGCTGCGATCCTTGCAGCGATATTTTCTTTCTTCGTTCTTCGTTTCTACATAGGTGATTCGCTCTTCAACGGAGATGCCGGTTACCTGAATATATTCTTCGCATCCCTCTTCGGGCTTGCGGCAGGAGTGCTGATAGGAAGTATTACCGAGTTCTTTACGGGAACCGGGACGGTACCCGTAAAGAGCATAGTGAAATCGACTCTTACCGGTGCTGCTACCAACATAATTACCGGTGTCGGTGTGGGAATGCTCTCCAGCTTTCCCGTGATAATCGTAATAGGAACGGCAATCTATGGAAGCTTTGCCATTGCGGGAATGTATGGAATAGGAATTGCAGCCCTCGGCATGCTTGTGACCCTGGGTATACAGCTTGCAGTGGATGCCTATGGCCCGATAGCTGACAATGCGGGAGGCCTTGCAGTGATGGCAGATTTCCCCGCTGAAGTACGAGAGATAACGGACAGGCTCGATGCCGTGGGAAATACGACCGCTGCTATCGGTAAGGGATTCGCAATAGGCTCTGCTGCCCTTACGGCAATAATACTCTTCTCATCTTTCGAATCCGAGGCAGGGGCGGTGCGTATCAATGTAACCGATGTTCCCGTGCTCGTCGGCCTACTACTGGGAGCGGTGATACCCTACCTCTTCTCGTCCCTTGCCCTCGATGCGGTAGGCAAGGCGGCATACAAGATGGTGGAAGAGGTTAGAAGGCAGTTCCAGGAGAAACCGGGAATCCTGGAGGACACCGAAACACCGGACTACAAGAGGTGTATAGACATAAGTACTGCCGCAGCCTTAAGGCAGATGCTGCTTCCCGGCTTGATTGCCGCTACCACGCCCGTGCTTGTCGGTTTCATTGGCGGAATAGAGATGTTGGTTGGGCTTCTTACCGGAGTAACGGCATCCGGAGTAATTCTTGCCATCTTTCTCTCGAACTCGGGGGGTGCATGGGACAATGCCAAGAAGATGATAGAATCGGGCGAGGCCGGCGGAAAGGGTTCTCCCGCTCACAAGGCATCGATCGTTGGAGATACGGTGGGCGATCCCTTTAAGGATACCGCCGGACCATCCTTGAATATTCTGATAAAGCTGATGTCGGTGGTTTCACTGGTCATAGCACCTATGTTAAAATCATTCTGGGGGTAGGAAATGGAATACAAGAATTATCTCTATCTTGTCTTACATCCGGATTCGGCACTGATTGCCTCTCAGCTTTCGCCTTTCAACTTCGCAAAGCACTATGTGGCGGGTTCTTCACGTCATTACGAGGGGAAGGTGATATTTGCCATGCTGGATATCAATTTCAGGCATCCTTACTTCGATATAGAGAAGGGACTGAAAGGCCTTGTCCCGCATGAGGATGGCAGGCCCAAAGCTACGAAATTCATCTCTTCCTACAGGGTCCTGGAGCACATAGATTTCGATGCTATAGAGAAGCTCTACCTCACAACGCCGGATGCTGCAACACTGGAACTTTCCCCTGCAGAGCATACGGCACCCCATGAGGAGGGAAGGTTAAGGATATTCGCTGAAATCGATCCTCTAAAGATGCTTGTCCTTACGCGTTACAACTTCGTTGAATTCGGGAAGTTCATAACAGACCCCGAGAACCCTAAGGGAGCACCGAAGATTTTCTATACCCAGATAGACTTCGATATCGATGAGTTTCTGAAGGAGTACAAGAAAAATCCCTTTGTAAGTATTCCCATAGCGACACTTCACCCGAAGAAGCTTCAGGATGCGATATACGAGGTGAGGGACAATCCGGAGAAGAAGACCAAGGGCTTGAGCCTGTACAGCTCATTGAACAGTATGTCCTACAGGTGTTTAAGGCACGGCTTTATGTTCGCATCGCAGGAGGAGAGCAAATTCTTTCCTCTGCCCAAGCCGGAGGATATCGAGAAGAACAACTACAAATTCTGGCGTAGTATGTAGAAATTAATGCTTTGATAAAATCCTTCATAGTGTTATAATTTTGCATGAGGGATGCAGAAATGAAAAAGTCACTTTCTCTGATTTTCTTGTTGCTGGTAACAAGTGGTCTCTTGTTCTCACAGGAGGTATACAAGAAGAAGGAGATAGCCGTATTCAACCTTAGCTATTACCAGTGGAATATTCCAAGGGGAGTGCTTGGGAGTATCGATGCCGAGATACGAGGGGTATTTACAAATCTGGGCAGATTCAATGTAATTGGTATGAACTACCGCCTTGGGACCCGTGATGTTAACACTTTCATAGAAAAGATAAAGCAGTTCAAAGAAGAGAATGTGAAGATACCCGAGAAGGTACAAATGGGTAAGGAGTTCTTTACCCAGGCAGATATGAACCGTCTTATTGGATCATTCATCGTGGTCATACCTTCTGTTACATACTTCAGCCTGGAAAGATCGGCAGCAAAACGGCTTGGCAACTACAAGTGTGTTTTGAAAACCTCATTCACATTCATCGACGTGGAAAATATCAGGACAATTTCAACGGTGAACATAGAAACAGAGGGGTATGATGACAATCCCAACGAGGCAGTGAGGGATGCCGTGGAGAGTATTCCTGATTCCCTTACCTTCGAGGTAAGGAAGATTCCCGAGTTCCAGTTGAAGACCGGCATAGTGGAGATAAACGGTTCGGATGTAATTATCGAGTTCGGAAGGGACATGGGAGTAAAGGTTGGTGACGAGTATTCCGTCTTAACTACGAGGGTTCTCTCTTCGGGAAGAAAGTTTACCGAAGAAAAGGCCTTTCTCATCGTGAAGGAAGTGAGTGACGAGGTATCCGTGGCGCATGTGGTGTATTCAAAAGGAAAATTGAACATTGGCGACCAGGTAAGGGAGATTCCCCGCTTCGGGCTCGATACCACTCCCTACTTTCACCTTTCCATGGACATATTCGGACGACTCGTTGGGCTTGTTGGTTTCAGGCAGAGTATCTCCAGGGGATTCTACCGTTTCAGGCCACAGGTTGGTCTGGAAGTCCCCTTTTTGAGCCTAGGATACAATGGAGTTCCCACCAATATTTATATCGGCGGTGAAATGAACTGGTACCTTTGGCGTTTCCAGTTCGTACCGATGATTGCGGCAGGGGTCGGTGGAATTATTCCCTTCAGGGGAGATTACTTCAGGTTCACGCATATAGGGGGGCAGGGAAATATTACCATTACATACCTGTTGTCGAGGGACATGAAAATTGCAGTGGATATCGGGTATCTGAAGTGGCTCGGGCTTTCCGAACCAACTTACGGAGGATTGTTTGCCGGTTTGGGTTTTATGTTGAAGTATTGAAATAAGTTTGGATGCCAATAACCGTCGGCATCTACCGTGGAGCTTGTTCAAGGAGGTTCCAATGAAAAAGATAGTGTTCATGATAAGCTTACTGGCCTTCAGTATATTGCTCTTTTCCTGTATGACGGCCTCTGTAAGCATCACTGAGGAGGCCAAACCGGCGGAGAAGAAAGCACCTGCGGCCAAGGTATATCAGGGAAGCGGAAAGAGTTCTTCGCTCATAGAAGCGATAAGCATGGCAAAGATGGATGCGGTGCGCAAGGCCGTGATAGAGATGATAGGTGTTGCAAACGAACAGGCCAACAGGGAGCGTCTAGATGAGGTGCTGTACAATTCGAGTAATCCCAATGCTTTCATATATACCGATACATACAGGACTACCAGGAAGGACAAGATAGGCGGTGACTATGTAATAGAGTGCGAAGTTGCCGTAAACCTGGATGCTGTGAGGAGCACCCTGAAAGCCAATGGCATTCTCGGCGGGGAACCTGTAACGGGAGAAAAGAAAACCGAAACGGCTGGAGAGCAGTCCCAGAGAGAGACTGCGGCCGGAGCGGCAAAAATCAGTCCGCCACCTGCCGAAAAGGTCACTCCTGAAGAGAGAAGGATAATCGAGAAGTACGTAAACAATATGACCTACATGGTTTACTTCAACGAGAAATCGAAAGAGGATCCCTTTTACATGAAGGCGGCAGTGGGAATTGCAAATGAGTACCTTGCCTCCCATTCACTGGAGGCTGTGGACCTGAACCAGGTTCTCGAGCTTAAGAAGGACCAGAGAAAGGTGTACGAGGAGGAGACGGGTGAGTCGATATCAATGATACAGTGGATAGCCCAGAAACTAAATGCGGATGTGTATATTGAAATCGACGGGATTACCAGCGGGGAGAGCAGGGGTGGAAAGTACTACGGGCAGGCCAGCATTACCCTTAAGGTATTCGAGGCTTCTACGGGAAGGTTGCTTGGATCGGTGCCGTGGAACAGTCCCAAAACCTTCAGTACGGCATCGGAGAGGGCTGCAAGGATAAATGCAATCCAGACCAGTGTTTACAAGGCGATGCCCATTGCGATAAACCAGGCAAAGGCGTACATGGCCAAGGCGTTGCAGAATGGAATTCCCTACGAAGTGATAATAGAGAATACACCCGATTCCAGGCTGATGAGCACTTTCAGGAGAAAACTGAAAGCACGGGTAAAAAGTGTCAGAACTATTTCACAGAGTGCTGAAGAAACGAAGTACAGGGTGTATTATATTGGGTATATAGAGGACCTGGTGGATATCATTTATGACGTGGCGGAAAAGATACCGGGGCTCGAAAACATGGAGCAGGTGCTTTTGAGGGGAAAGAGTGTGACCTTCGATTCTGGCCTGTAGATGCCGGTAGATTCGATTGCGATGCCATTGTGTTGCCATTGTGATCTTGAATGACAAAAATTACTTGTAAGGAGAGGAGAGATGAAGAGAGTAGCATTGATTGTGATTTTAATTCCGGTTATCCTGTTAGCTTCCTGTATGGGGGGGCCAAAGGTTGAAAAGCCGGAGATGATTCAGGAGGCAAAACCTGAAATCATTGACGACCAGTACCATGGTGCAAGAGAGACGCCAGACTGGGTTTTCCAGGATGAAGAAGAATTAGCGAGCAACGTAAAGGATTACTACGTTTTCAAGTTTCAGCAGTCTGGCAAAGACCTGGACGGGCTCAAACTGTGGACACGCGGGTTCGTTGCGGCTTCCGAGATTGCCCGAGTTGTTTCTACAAAGGTGAAGGATAAGTTCGTAGGTGCCGCAGCGGGCGACAAGGACAAGCTGGAAACCTACATGGAAGAGGTTGTGAAGAGCATATCCAAGGCTCAGTTTTCGGGAGCAAGAAAGAAGGCCTCGTACTGGTGGCAGATCAGAAAGGTCGGTGCCGATGGTTCCGTGGAAGAGGTTTATGAGTACTATCTCCTCTACTATGTGCCAAAGGAACAGATAGATAGTGCGATAAGGAGGGCGCTGGAAGAGGCTGACAAGAGAATAAAGCCGAAGAGCGAGGATGAGAAAACTGCAAGGGAAAGGGTGAAAAAGGCTATAGAATCGGAAAAGCTATAAGCCCGAATTCCAGCGGGATTTTCCTCGATTTTCAATATATGGAGAGACCTCGATGAAGAGAGATGACTTAAAGTCCAGATTAGCTGTTATGCTTACTGTTTCGATTCTGGCAATACTCATTATGGGCGGGTTTTTTGGTTGTGCCACCAAGCCAGCCGCCAGGAAGGCAGAGGCCCCGCCCGACTGGGTATTCAATCCGCCAATGAGCGATGATGAATACTTCTATTTTACAGGCTCGGGCTCAAGCAAGTCAGGAGACCTGGCTAAGGGAGAGGAGATTGCCAGAGGTGTCGTGATCGATGAGATAATGAAGTATCTGGGGGTAAAGATAACCTCGGAGACAACAGCAACGGCTAAGGGATCGCTCGATTCCTTTCAGGCCGATGTCGTGCAGCAGCTTAAGTCCACCTCTTCCGGAAGGGTCTCGGGACTTGAGGTTGCAGACAGGTGGATCGAGAGAAGGGGAGAGGCCGTTACCGTTTACCTCCTCGTACGGTACAACAGGAATGATCTTCTTAAAGAGAAGAAGAGGCTGGAAGAACTCTTCAAGGAAAAGGTGGAAGCGGTTAGCGGGCCAGAAAGGGAGGCAAAGGAACTTGAAACTGAGGGGAAATACTTCGAGGCGGCGGTGAAGTATATAGAGGCCTCATCGGCTGCTTTCAAATCGGATATTGAAAATGCGGATGTGAAATTCGAGAGAAATATCAACAGTGCAAAGGAAGTTATCGCACGCTTGAACCTTGTGAAGTTGAATGACAATATAGAGGGATACGTGGGGAAACCTCTCCCCGAGCCGATAAAGGCAAAGGTCGTTGCCGGTGCAACTGCCGAGGACAGAGGAATCGCCAATGTTTTGGTAAGGGTATCCTATACAGAGGTCACGAGAACGGGAAGAAAGCGAATTAAAAGTCTCTCCTTGAAGAGCGATGAGAACGGAGTAGTGACATTCAACCACCCTATTCCGACCTTTATAGGGAGTGAGAAGGTTACCATGTATCTGGATCTTTCCCAGTACCTCGAAAATCTGACTGGTGTTCCTGCAAAATACCAGGGCCTGGTTGACGGACTGGAAGAGGCTGCGCTCTCCAAGAAGGTTGTTTTTACCGTTACGACGAAGTCGATGGCGAGAAAGATTCCCATGGGTATCAGTATTGCGGATACTGATGCATCGGGTAAGTTGATAGAACAGAATGAGACGGAAAACGGTTTGCTCGATATACTTTCAGGAGAGGGATTCAAGGTATCCTCGCTTCCCCTCGAAAGGGGAGAGCTCATTGGAAAGAGTAATAGCGAGGTACTGGACATCTTTTCCAAACTTGCAGAAAAGGGAAAACTCAAGAACATAGAGAGAGTGATATATGGCTATGCAAAGATATCGGGCTATGAACAGGACAAGGATGTTACAGTGGTAAAGGTTACCGGTAATGTCAAGGTGGTAAACCTTTCTGACGGTGAAATTCTCCTGAGTGTCAAGAGGACAAAGAGCGCAATAGGAAACAAGGTCTCCACCGCACTTGTCACTGCATTTCACAAGCTGGGAGAAGATATGGGGAAAGAAATAGCCCGGAAGCTGCAATGAGGTTACATTAGTGCAGCAATTATCTCTGTAGGATTATTGGATATAATGCCCGCCACACCAAGGCGGGCAACTTTTTTTGCTTCCTCCGATGAATCGATGGTCCATGCTATTATAGGGTTGCCAAAGATTTTCTTGTGAAGAAATACTGTAAATGGATTCAATAGCTTATAGTAAGGCTGTATAAAAAGGTTTTTTGTGAATAACCTTCCTTCACCATGGCGAAGGTAAAATGGAAGTCTCTTACTCCTTGAATATATAAGGGAAATTGGGATGTCAGGATCCATCTGATGAATCTTTCTGAGCGAGAGGGGATTGAAGGATGATAGAATACATTTTTTTTCAAGGCCGTGTCTTTTTATCGTTGTTATAACCTTCTCTTCCAGTATTCCTGTCTTTGTAGTTTCCGTCTTTGTTTCCACATTGTAGTATACCTTGTTGCCAAGGAGTTCCAGCACTTCATCGAAGAGTGGTATCCTCTCCCCCTTGAAATCCCCTGAAAACCATGAACCTATATCGTACTCCCTTAATTCTTCAAGCGGAGTATCTTCGATTTCACGGTCTATACCTGTTACCTTTCTAAGGTTGCTGTCATGTGAAACAACGATCTCACCGGTTGCGCATAGCATTACGTCGAGTTCAACGCCGGGTATCCCGTAGTCCAGTAGCTTACTGAATGAAGCAAGCGTGTTTTCGGGAGCCTCGGAGGATACTCCCCTGTGTCCGAATACGGTAATCCTCCTCTCCCATGTAAAGCTTCTGTAAAAAGTCTCCCAGCTTTCCCTCATTGCTCTTTTTTGTTCCCCTCACCGTACTTCTCTTTCAATTTCTTAAGAATGTCATCCGCCTCCATCTTCTTTATCTCATCGGATAGGCTGTCCTTCTTGCCAACGATAAGTTCCATCTCTGCCAGAAGTTTCTCCGCATCTACGGACGGCTCGGTATTGTGGTAGAGCATTCTCAAATTATCCTTCATCACAGAAGCTTTCAGCCTCATTTCCTCTGTATCGGCCTTCATTCGAGATAACCTTTCCTCTATTTCGACAACCCTTTCCCTGGCTTTCCCTGCAAGTTCTTCATCTCCCTTTGAAACTGCGAGCTCTACCCGGCTCTTCCATTTTTCGAGTTCTCTTGAAAGCTCTTCCATCGCCCGCTCTTCCCTTTTGAGGGAGACGAGATAGTTGTATAGATACTCTCTAGCACTCTTGGGATCCATCCCGGTGAAATTTGTATCACTCATAGTTTAAGGAGAATACTTATATTTCATCTTTGTTTCAATTACCATATTGAGTATTTTAACAACTGAAGTGATAATATTGCATCAAAAAGATGCAGAAGAGGAAACCAGACAAGGAATACGGAAAATGAAGGGTGACTATGATAAATATGATATCGAAGAGCCTATAGCAGCACTGGCAACTCCCTGGGGAGAGAGTGCAATAGCCGTAATAAGGACATCGGGCAGGGGTGTACTGGAAATACTCGATGAGCTATTTACTTCGGGTGGCGGCAAAGAGAAGAAAGATAGTAAAGACACGAAACTGTCAAAAGCAAGGGGATACTCCTTGATTCACGGATACATTTATGATCCGGATTTCAAGGGCGAGAGCGAAAAGAGGGAAATCATAGATGAGGTTATGATTGCCATTTTCAAAGCTCCCAAGAGCTATACGGGGGAGGATGCTGCAGAAATATACTGCCATGGCGGGCTTCCCATTATAAAGAGGATTCTCGATCTTCTCCTTAAGAGAGGATTCAGAAGTGCAAGCCCGGGCGAGTTTACCATGAGAGCTTTCCTGAATGGCAAACTGGACCTTACAAGGGCAGAAGCTGTTAATGAACTTATAAGGGCAAAGACAGATACAGCAAGAGAGCTTGCCTTTCAACGGCTTTCCGGCAGCATAGAGGAGAGGATAAATGAGGTTAAGGGTATCCTCAAGAGGATGGCAGCCTCGGTTGAGTTGCAGTTGGACTATGCCGAGGACGATATCGATGAAGAGCCGGAAGTGATAGAGAAAGAGCTCTTGGATGACGCTTCAAGGGTTCGTGAGAAACTGGATCTTTTGAGAAAGAGTTACAGAACGGGAAAGCTCTACCAGGAAGGTATAACGATTGTCCTCGCAGGCGGAACCAATGCCGGCAAGTCCACCCTCTTCAACCTCTTCCTCCGGGAGGAGAGGGCCATCGTTTCGGAGATACACGGTACCACACGCGATTACATAGAGGGAAACGTAACGATATCCGGCATACCGGTCAGGCTCTTCGATACCGCAGGGCTTAGAAGGAGCGATGACCCGCTGGAAATGGAGGGTGTCCGAAGAAGTGACAGAATGATAAGGGAAGCCGACCTGATTGTTTACCTCGTAGACGGCCAGGAGGGCTTGAGTAAAGAAGACCAGGGTTTCCTCCACCGGAGAGGAATCGAAGAGAGAGTAATTCCCGTATGGAACAAGAGCGACCTCCTCCAACCGGGCGAGAATCCTCCGGAAGGTTTTATTCCCATAAGCGCCGTAACGGGTGAGGGTTTTGAAAAGCTCGTAGAAGAGATAGAAAACCGGGTGCTTGCAGGCGTTTCCGTGAAGAGGGGAGAGCCCGTAATCGATTCGCTGCGTCAGAAGGAACTCCTCGATGGTGCCTGCAGGGCGGTCGAGGCCTTTGGCAATGCCCTGAAAGAGGGGCAGCCTCTCGATGTGGCAGCGGTGGAACTTAACGAAGCTCTTGGGTGCCTTGGTGAGATTACAGGCGAGGTGACAACGGGAGAAATATTGAATAGTATATTTTCAAGATTCTGTGTGGGAAAGTAGAGTTTTACAGAGATGGATTTCGATGCAATAGTAATAGGCGGCGGACATGCCGGGATAGAGGCGGCTCTTGCCCTTTCAAGAATGGGTTTCGAGACGCTCTTTATAACCCAGAACCTCGATGTCATTGGCAAGATGTCCTGCAACCCCGCGATTGGCGGGCTTGCCAAGGGAAACCTCGTTAGGGAGGTGGATGCACTCGGGGGAGAAATGGCAAGATTGATAGATGCCACCATGATACAGTTCCGAATCCTGAATAAGAGCAAGGGCCCCGCAGTGCAGGCCTACCGTGCTCAGGCGGACAAGGCGGCATATTCCCTGCTTGCCAAGTGGACGCTGGAGCGGCAAGAATCACTCTACCTCTTTCAGGATACGGTGACCGACTTCATTCTCGATACCCCGGGAAGAGAGATTAGGGGTGTCATTACCGAAAGGGGAAAACGTTTCCATTCAAGGGTCGTGGTTCTTACAACGGGAACATTCATGGAGGGAAAGATATTTATCGGGGAGTATAGCACCTCCTCGGGGAGGCTGGGGGAGCCTGCAGCGGTAGGCCTTGGCAAGAGCTTGAGGAGGATGGGCTTCGAGGTGGGAAGGCTAAAGACGGGTACACCTGCACGCGCCCTGCGTTCTTCCCTGGACTTCGGAAAGATGGAGGAACAACCGGGAGACAGGGAGGTGTTTCCCTTTTCATTTTCGAACGAGAGGGTGGAAAGGCCAAATGTTTCCTGTTACATCACCTTCACGACTCCCGAGACGCACAGGATCATAAGGGATAACATGGACAAATCTCCCCTTTACTCCGGGAAGATTGTGGGAGTCGGGCCACGTTACTGTCCCTCGATAGAGGACAAGGTGGTAAGGTTTCCCGACAGGGAGAGGCATCAGATATTCGTGGAACCGGAGGGCTTAAGCACGGAGGAGGTGTACTTAAACGGGATATCTTCATCCCTGCCAGAAGACGTGCAGGAGAAATTCTTAAAGACCGTTCCCGGTTTCGAAAGGATAGTGATAACACGACCGGGATATGCGGTTGAATACGATTATTTAAACCCGACACAGCTTTATCCCAGCCTGGAAACGAAGAGGATAAAGGGCCTCTTCATTGCCGGCCAGACAAACGGGACCTCGGGTTACGAGGAAGCGGCAGCTCAGGGGCTGATGGCCGGGATAAATGCCGGACTCTTTCTGCAGGGAAGAGAGCCGCTCGTTCTCTCCAGGGTGGATGCATACATCGGCGTTCTGATAGACGACCTGGTTACCCTTGGTACCGAGGAGCCCTACAGGCTCTTTACCTCCCGTGCCGAGTACAGGCTGGCCTTAAGGCATGATACGGCGGATGAGAGGCTTTTTGAAAAGGGATACAGGGCAGGTCTCCATGGCAGGGAAAGCTACGAGAAATTCCTTGAAAAGATGAAGAGCATTGGCGAGATAAGGGAACTCCTTAAGAAGAGAAGGGTAGCAGAGAGGGATACCACTCGACTCGTATCTATCGGCATACATCTCGGAAAGAGCTTCGAGCAGGCTCTGAAGGACCCGAATATCAAGATTAGTGACCTTGCCCTGCTGGAGGAGGAACTTGCTGCCAAAAAGCAGGAGTACCTAAGGCGGGTGGAGCTCGACGTGAAATACGAGGGGTACCTCAAGAGGCAGCAGGAGCAGGTGGATAGATTCCTTCGGATGGAAAACAGGAGGATTCCCGAGAATTTCGACTACGACTCTGCTGTGGGCCTCTCTAAGGAAGCGAGAGAAAAGCTGAAGCGTGTAAGGCCCGTATCACTGGGGCAGGCATCGAGAATACAGGGTGTTAGGTCTTCCGATATAGCGGTACTCCTGGTTCACTTGAAGAGGGGCGCATGAAGACAACCGGAGAAACCATCAGATCCGGCTTGATCGAGCTGGGTTTGAGAGCAGACCCTTCCATGGCAGAGATGCTCACAATTTACCTCGAAGAGCTTGAAAAATGGAACAGGCACTTCAACCTCGTTGGGGCAGGCGGAAGAGAACTCGTTGTTAGGCATCTCCTCGATTCACTTTCCGGTTTCAACTTCTTCATGAGCATGGTGGCAAGCGTAACAGGGGAAGACAGTAGCGGTGGGATTGATGTTCTCGACGTCGGCTCGGGAGCCGGGTTTCCCGGTATTCCCCTTGCGATAGCCTTTGGCAATACGAAATCCGCTTACGGAAAAGTCAGGTTTACCCTGCTTGAACGTTCCGGAAGGCGTGCCGTTTTCCTTGAAAACGTATCCATTCGCCTGGGGTTGAATAACGTGACCGTAGTGGAGGAGGACCTGAAAAGGTTTGAAAGGCCGCAGTCAGGATTCGATATCATAACGACCCGGGCATTCTCCGAAGGCAGGGCATCGGATATGAGATTGCTAATAGGAAGGATGATCCGGCTACTGAATAGGAGTGGAAGCATCATTCTATACAAGGGAAGGCTTTCAAGGGTTGCCAGTGAGATTGCCATGTTAACGGGTATTTTCAGGCACATCGAGGTCTATAAGGTAAGAGTCCCATTCCTCGAGGCAGAAAGGCACCTTGTGGTGATGCAGAAAAAATTCTTATGGGAGAGTGAGTAAGATGGGTAGAATTAAGGAAGAACCAAAGGTAATTATTTTTCACGGCCTTACCAACGAGGAGGCTGCCAGATATATGCGCCTGATAAAACAGAACTCCCCGGATCCCGGGGAGCTGATTTTTGCAGTTACAACGGAACAGTCAGTAGACTGGAAGGTGAAGGACCTGATAGCCGAGCTCAAGGAAGAGCACGATTATTTCCGTAACAGGTAGGAAAGGTCTATTCTATCCAGATCTCTACGTGCTGATTGTTCGCCTCGTCGTCCACTTCCAGTATCTTGCCCACGATGCCGGAATCTATTGCCTCGAGGATTCCTTCGATATCGATCCCGTGGGTATCGATATCGTACTTCTCGAATGAGGGAACAAGCATCCTTGCAAATTTTGCCAGCCTAAGTGGAATTGCCACATTGACACGCAACTTACCGGTACCTTTGTCCGTTACCTTTATCTTCAGGGCTCTTCCCCTCTCTGCAACCTCGGGCTCTCTGCTCTCTCTTCCTACCTCTTCCGTTTCTTCCAGGGCCTCGAGCAGTTCGGCAGCTTCCTCGGCCGAAATCTTTTTCTCTTCGAGCAGCTTGAGTATCCTCATCTTCTCTTCACTGAGACTCATCTTCTTCCTCCTCGTCTTTGACATGTACAGATTGATTCTTGTTCACAGTTTCCCCCTTGAGCATCCGGGCGGCCTCCTTTGCCGTTATTTGGCCCCTTTCGAGTTTTTCTATTATCTCGTGTTTTTCGCTTTCTGTGGGTTCAGACCTTACCGGATAACCCATCTTGGAAATAATTTTTTCCAGCATTCCCCTGACGGTGGGATAAGAAACCCCAAGCGCCTTTTCCACTTCTCTTATGTTGCCTCTCAGTCTAACAAAGAGTTCCACGAACTGAAGATCCTTCGATGAGAGTTTGAATAACCTTGAGTGTGAGGGGATGAAGCTCCCCCTTATGATGGTGTGGCAACCTGGGCATTCAAGCTCCTTCACCGTAAGAGAAGCCCCACATACGGGACATTCATTCAACATTTCTCTTTTCATTGCAATTACCTCTTTCATGAAATTAAGGTAAAAGATTAAAAAAGTCAATAATAAAATAAAAATAATTGATTATTTTTAAATATTCGATTGAATAAAGTATCAATAGGATTAAAATAATTAATAGTCCGAAATGCTTCGTAACGCTTTGAAACTCTGGGAAGGAAAATGTATCATTTACGAAAAAGGTTTCACAATGAATGGAAAGTATATCAGAGGAATAACACTTATCGCCCTTGTTGCTCTAATGACATCTTGTGCAACGGATCTTTACAGGAAAGATCCTCCCCTTACAACCGCTTATTCGAAATTCATAGTTGTTGATGGTTTTAAAGTACATTACTACGACCTTGGTCCATTTGATACGGATAGCGGGGAATTACCCCTTGTGGTTATCCATGGCTGGATGGGCTCCGCCTATGATTATTCGAGGATAATTACTCTTCTTGCAAGGAAGAGAAGGGTGATAGTGCCGGACCTTCCCGGCTCCGGTTATACGGAAGATTTAGGGGAAAATGAGAGTTTCAATTACGATCTCGATGGTTTTATCCGGTTCCTGGAGGATTTTACGAATGAGCTCCGGGTAGAGAAGTTCGTTCTAATGGGGCACTCCATGGGTGGACAGCTTGCAATCCATTTTACAAAAAAATATCAGAATAAAATTTCACGCCTTATCCTGATAGCTCCCGATGGTCTTGAAGGAGAGGAGGGAGGATGGCTACTCTTTTCCAGCTGGGGCTTTCTCGTGGATATCATATCTGTCTTGAATACAAGGTTCTTCATAGCAACAGGGCTCAGGCTTAATGTCTTCTACGATAAGAGCCGTCTCACTGGAAAACTCGTTCAATCTGTTGCAGAGACTTCTCTGGGAAGAAGGAGGTGGGTCCAGGCTGAAATCACAAAGAACATTATAGGAAAGAATAATGTGAATTCGATTTTACAGTACATTGACGTACCGACACTTATACTCTGGGGTAAGAACGACAGGGTATTGAATGTAAAATGGGCAGAAGTTTTCCTGAAAGGTATAAAAAATTCGAGGCTTTTTATCCTTGAGAAGTGTGGTCATATGCCCATGTATGAAAAACCCATGGAAACGGCCATGTATATAGAGAAGTTTCTCCTAGCCCCGGAGATCCCCGGCAGGTAGTTCGAGGATATACTTGAGACCTGCAGTGTAGTCTTTGTCTATGCTTATCTTTCCCTCATGAAAGGCCACGGCGTGTTTCACAATGGAGAGTCCCAGCCCTGTTCCGCCGGTTTTACGTGAACGGCCGGAATCTATTCTGTAGAATCGTTCGAATATCTTCTCTTGAAACTCCCTGGGTATTCCGGGCCCGGTATCGTAAATGTAGAACCTATGATAATGACCGTTCTTGCCTGCATATTCCATGCCCGCATATTCAACCGTAACACTGTCGCCGGGACGTGAATACTTTATTCCGTTTTCAAGGAGGTTGATAAAGATAGCCTCGAGCAGCCTCGGGTGGCCGGATATGTAGAGTGAATCGGGAAGATTCTTCAGTTCCATATGGACACCATTCTTCTCTGCCCTGAATTCAAGGTTCTTCTTCGTGTTGAAAATCGTTTGAGAGAGGTTTATTCTTTCCTTCTCCAGGTACTTTGCGGCATCGGATGCCATTTCGAGCAGGGAGAGGTCTCTTATTAGCTCTTCCAGTCTCTCCACATTTACGAGTGCTCGTTCAAGGAAGTACCTCCTGTCTTCACTCTTCATTAGCGGGTTTCCAATGATGGTTTCAAGGTACCCTCGTATCGATGTAAGGGGAGTCTTGAGCTCGTGGCTTATATTTCTCGTTATTTCCCTCTTGTAGCTGGAATCAACCTTGCCGTCGTTTATTATCAGTACCGCATAGATTCCAAAGCGTTGCATTGTCACGAAGAAAGCCCTGTAACTGTAGGGGTACATATCGAATCTGAAGGGGATATTGTTTATCTTCTTGAAAAGGGGTTTTATCTCTTCCAGGTGCTGCCTGATCACAATTTCAAGCCTCCGGTTGTCACGTGTCATACTGCGAAAGGGTCTGTTTCTGTATTTTACCCTGCCCTTTCTATCGAAGGTAAGAAGACCCAGCTGAAATAGGTTCAACGCGGTGAGAGAGGTGATACTTCCGATTAGTCCCGTCATTATTCTCTGAAACTGTAACCGAATCCAGAATGAGTTTTTATATGAAACCTGTACCTGTCGAGTTTTTTCCTCACCCTCTTAACGAGGGCATCGACTATACGTGGTTCCTTGTTATCATACTCCTCCCAGAGGTTTTGTAATATTTCTTCCCTTGAAAAAACCCTTTCAGGAGAGTTCATAAGCATCTTTAGAAATAGGTATTCCTTCTTGGTAAGGGAAATTCCTTGTCCGTCTATATTTATGGATTTCGTCTCCTCATCGAGAACCATGCTGCTTTTCTTTCGAGCTTTCTGAGTTCCCGAAGCGGAGTTCTCATAACGCCGAAGCACCGCCTTTATCCTTGCCACGAGTTCTCTTGGAGAGAAGGGCTTCGTTACGTAATCGTCTGCCCCGATTTCAAGGCCTAGCACCTTGTCTGTCTCTTCGGTCTTTGCCGTAAGTAGTACCACAGGTATGTTCATGTAGAGGGGGTCACGTTTTAGTATCTTCAAGAATTCTATTCCGTCCAGGTCATCCATCATTATATCCAGGAGAATGAGGTTATAGAGGGATAGCTCCATTCCGAGTGCCTCTCTGGCCGAGTATGCAGAATCCATCTGAAAACCGGATTCCCTGAGGTTATATCTGAGAATGTTGTGAAGGTCAGGTTCATCGTCTATTAAAAGTATTCTTTTCATCAGTAGTTACTGCTATGCCTTATATCCTTTCCTCTAATAGAGTATATTGCATTTTCCGCAATATTCGTGGCAAGATCCCCGATTCTTTCGAAATTGCTCGCCATAAGTATTATATCGAGATATCCCCTTACCTGATCGGGTTTCTCCATCATCATACTGGTGGAATAAATGTAAAACTGTTTTTTCATGTTATCGATGATGTCATCATGGCTCAAGACCCATTCAGCTTCTTTCTCCTCCCCCTCGAGCAATGATCTGTTTGCACTCTCTATCATTCTTATCGTTTCTTCACCCATGGAAACGAGATTGTCTATCGCGTTCTTGTCCTTTAGGCCTGCAAGCTGGATACGTGAAAAATGGTCATAGAGGTTTACGACCTGGTCACCTATTCTTTCCAGTTCTGCCGTTGTCTTCATTATCGAGACGACAAATCGCAGATTCTTCATGTCCTGAAACTTGTCAGATATAAGGGCGATACACTCCTCGTCTATGTCGAGCTGAAGTTGATTTGTAAGCCTTTCCAGCGAGTATATCCTGTCGAGATTCCCCCTCAGGTTATTCCTTATGGCATTGGTTATAATAGAGACCATCTCGATGGATTTGTCACACATCTCCCTTATGCGACTCTTTAGAAAAACGATTTTTTCTTCGGCCTTTCCCACCATCGGTATTAAACTATTATATGAAGGTCGAAATTTCAATGTTTTTTAAATGCTTTTTAAGGGCTTTTATTATTTTTACTCAGTGTTTATCATTCGAAATGAAAGAAAAGAAATCGAGGAGTGGCATGTATGGAGAGTAAAGAATTCGAAGAACTTTTCAGAATCAGGGAGGAACCCAACTATATTTCTCAGGGAGAAGAGATAAGGCTCTTCGAGGCTGCTTTCAGATCCCATATTCCCGTGATATTGAAAGGCCCGACCGGTTGTGGCAAGACAAGGTTCCTTGAATACATGTCATTCAGACTTGGGGTTCCCCTTGTAACCGTTTCGTGTCATGAAGACCTCACTGCTTCGGATCTCACCGGACGCTACCTCTTTATAGAGAACGAGACTGTCTGGCAGGATGGTCCTCTCTCTCTCGCCGTGCGGTACGGGGGAATATGTTACCTCGATGAGATTGTCGAGGCAAGGAAGGATACGACCGTTGTAATTCACTCTCTCACCGATGACAGGAGGATGCTTTTCATAGAGAGAACCGATGAGATGGTGAAGGCCCATGAAAATTTCATGATGGTTCTTAGTTACAACCCTGGTTATCAGAGTGTTGTAAAGGAACTCAAACAGTCCACGAAGCAGAGATTTGTCAACCTTGTTTTCTCGTATCCGGATGAAAAAACAGAGGCAAGGATAATAGAGAGTGAAACGGGGATAGACAGAGAGCTAAGTGAAAAACTTGCAGAGCTTGGCTTGCGCCTTAGAAAGCTGAAAGGTTATGGGCTGGATGAAGGGGTAAGTACGAGGCTTCTCGTTTATGCGGGAAGGCTTATTCGCAGCGGGCTTTCACCACTCGATGCGTGCAGGCTTGCAATCGTACACTCCATCACGGATGCCGAAGATATCGTCGAGTCTCTTGAAGATACGGTAAAACTCTACTTCGGAAATCTTTGAATCTGAAGAGCAGGTGATGGGTTCGGGAAAGAATTTTGAAAACAGTTTCAGGAACGTGGCATGGGGATACAGGGAGATATTCGGTGACATACTTAGGAAGCTACGGGATGAGGGTCTGCCGGGAGGGTCTGGTGAAGAGCTCGAGGATGTAATAGGAAGGGCAACTTTCGAAACTGACGGAAAAGATTTTGACCATGTAATATACAGGTTTCTCCTGGCACTGAACCGGGACACATACTGGATTTTCAGAATACCGGGGCTCTTTCGTGATGTCGTGGAAACGGGCTTCAGCGTGGCAAGTATCAACCTGGATCTTGGTAAGGCGTATTTCCTGGCCCTCGGGCGGGGTGAGCTTGGCGATGAGCCTGTATATGTGGAGAGATTTACAGGATACATCAGGAAAATGGCCGGGTTGGATGAGCGCCTTGTCGGGGCTCTGATAAGGGGCTACGGAAGGCTGCGGCGGAGGCTGTCACCGGAAGAGATAGACAGGTACGTCGATGAAGTTACGAGACTCTACCTTAGAAGCAAGGACAAGGCGGTTTCAATGCTCGCAGTTGAAAACGAGATGGCCTTTCGAAGGATGGAGGAAATATCGACTCAGGTGCTGCTGGAAGAAACCGAAGATTCCCTGCGCAGACTGTTCAGGATTCTCCGTGGAAGTGAACCGGAAATTGCCTCGGTTAAGATGCTTCTTGCAGACCACCCAGAGAGGGAGAGATATAGCGGCAGGCTGCTCTTTTTGAGCGGGCGGAAAATATATCTTCCCGGGCGAATGAATATTTTTGGAGAGAAGAAGAGAAACTCTTCGCTGTACAAGCTGCTCATCGTCGTGGCTGCGGCCTCGGCGGAGCTTAAAGCATTCCCTGCATACCATGGGGTTGAAGGGGGTTTCCCTGAGGCAGGCGAACTTGTTGGAAGTGATATCTATCGCTTGAATCTCTTTGTGATTGCAGACCTCTACAGGCTTCTAAAGTTCATGCTGAAACACTATCCGGGAACGGGAGAACTGACGGGGAGCCTTCTCCTCCGTGAAGGTGGAAAGGCCATGTCAGGTATCTTTTACAGGCTGTTTTTCAAAGGAGAATTACAGCCTGTAGAGAGACACCTCTCCCGATTGACCGAGGGAAATCCGCATGCTCCCGTACTGGCAGAGAGAATCTCTGGTATTTCGGAGAGTGAAGTTGCTGCCCTCTCTGATCTATTGGGAGATGATCTTTACAGCAGGATCATTACTCCGCCTGCCTTTCTCCCCCTCTATACATTCAGGTTCAACCCGGGAAAGGCGGAAGAAAAAGCCGATTTGCAGATAAAATTTCCTCCGAGGCATTCTGGTTCGAGCGTTTCCGTTTCGCATAGGGGGAAGACAAAGCGGTTACAGGCAGAGATCGACGGTGAAAGTGAAGAGGCAGGTGGAGTTCCTGTAACTTACTATTACTACGACGAATGGAATGTGAATCTTTCGAGATACGAGAAGGATTACTGCAGGGTTGCAGAGATCAGACCCGCAGAGGAAGATTGTAAAATAGAGGATGAAATTCCGAAGGGTCTCTCCGAAAGGATAAGGGAAACAGCAAGGATTTTCGAGCATTTGAAACCACTCTTGCCATCCAGGGAAAAGTTACTGGAAGATGGTGAATTGATAGATCACGACCGGCTCATCGATTTCATTACCAGGAGGAGGGTGGAGGCATCGCCAAGGGTCGATTTTTATCAACGGAACCTGCTGAACAAACGGGATCTTGCCGTTCTGTTCCTTCTGGATGTAAGCAGTTCAACCGAGGAGGAGGTGGAGATCCCAAGGGGCAGAAGGACGGTCCTGGATATCGAAAAAGAGGCTCTCCTTACCCTGGCTGCAGGAATCGACCGACTTGGCGATGCCTTTTCGGTCTGCGGTTTCAGCGGTAGGGGCAGGCTGGGCTGTGAGTTCTTTGTATTCAAGGATTTCAGTGAGAGCTGGGGAGAGCGTGTAATGGCAAGGCTGCTCTCTGCACGTCCAAGAAGTGCCACAAGAATCGGAGCGGCACTCCGACACGCAGGTTTTATTCTGGAAAACATGGATTCGCGGCAGAAATTGATAATACTCATTACCGATGGCAAGCCGAGAGATTCACTCTACGATTACTCAAATGGTTATGCCCAGTACGATGTGAGGGTTGCAAATATGGAGAACGGCGGGAAGGGGATAAAGACGGTCGGAATAACCACAGATGAAAACAGTGTCTCGGACATGGAGGTGATGTTTCCCCGGAGAAGGTTCGTAATACTTCCAGGTATTGGTATCCTGCCAGACATCCTTGCGAAACTCTATGTGAAGATGACATTCTGATTTGTTTCGTACTGGTGCGTACTGGCGATTTATCATTGTCGGGATCGGGTTTCTCCTGGCAAACCAACACGCAATCCAACGCAATCCATGGCAAACCAACACACAATCCAACAAATAATTGTTGACAATAATAGTAATGTAATTATATTGATAAACATGGAGGTTTGATATGGACGTATTGAAAGCGATTGAAACAAGGAGAGCCTACAGATCCCTTAAGGAGACCGAAATCGATGATGGGCTGGTAAAAGACCTTGCAAGAAGTGCATCACTGTCAGCTTCATGTTTCAACAAGCAGCCCTGGAGGTTTGTATTCGTAAGAAAGAGTGAAAAGCTTGACTCTATTTTCGGTGCCCTTCCCGAAACAAACAGGTGGATAAGGAAGGCTTCCATGATAGTTGCCGTTGCAAGCGAGAAGAGCCTGGACTGCGTTGTTGGGTCGAGGGAATATTTCCTCTTCGATACGGGAATGGCTACTGCATCGATGATTCTAAGGGCAACGGAGCTGGGGCTTGTTGCTCATCCAATTGCCGGATTCTCGGATGAAGAAGTGAAAAAGATTTTGGGAATACCCGAGGAGATGACGCTTATAACCCTCGTTGTTTTCGGAAAGAAGGATGAAATGATAAACGAGCTTCTCACCGAGAAGCAGAGGGATATAGAGAGACAGAGGCCGGAAAGGCTTCCCTTCGAAGGCTATGCGTTCCTCGATGAATAC
>JALUUM010000008.1 GCA_027021365.1 Spirochaetales bacterium | reverse complement strand
AAAAGCTCTTTCCCCGTATTTTCGTCCACCAGGAACAGGTTGATTCCTGCCTTTTCTACAGTTTGGCCCTCGGAAGCGGATGCAGAAGCGGCTTCCAGCTTGAAGCCAAGGCTAATGGTAGTATCGCCCTGCTTTATCTCTATAGGGGGGCTTTTGAGAGAAGAATCGGGATTCAGCACCATGAAACCCGGTTCTATCCGCCAGTCGCCTGAAAGCTCGAAGTTCTTAGGCTCTAAAGTCCCGTCGAAGCCCTCGGCAAGTATCAATCTGTTTCCATATTCTTCCTTCAGGGAGTTTGCCAGTATATTGGAATCAACCGAATTTCTTCCGGACTGATCTTTATAGTAAACCTTAATTTCATGTATTGTGCCGGAAAAACCGTCATCTCCTCCGATTACGCTGTAGAGCTGTCCCGTTGGTTCATAGGCTTGCCCGGTTATGTTTCCCGCAGCCTTTTGTTCGCCATCTACAAACCAGATGATCCTGTAGTAGGAGTCCTCGGGCAGAAATGAGAGCGACAGCTTAAAGTTATCCCCTTCCGGAATCATCCCGATGCCTGAGATTAGTGTCATAATCTTCATGTCACTTCCAAGTAGAGACACAGAAGGTGTTCCGTCTTCGCCGAAAAAGACTCTGATAATGCTCTTGGACGACTGGGAATCGGGATCATTCTCATAGACCGTTACAAGGCTTGCATTTTTCTCTTGCCTTACACCGGAGAGGTCAAAAGTAATGGTAAAAGGTTGATATTTTCCACCGGATACCGGAATTATGCCATAGTTGAGCTTGAATCCCGAACCCTTTTCGAGGGTGTAGCCTGTTTGCCTTCCCTCCTCCGGTGGTAACGGGTTTCCGATCTTGGTGATTCCGCCACCTCCCTCACTGACGGTTGCAGCGTCCCCTTCTTCGCCTCCTGAGTTGGCAGTGTCGGAGGCGGGAGAAGATGTGCCGGAAAGTTTCGCAGCGCTACCGTAATCTACCGGTTCCGAGGTAAAGAATATCCTGCTGTAATAACTCGTTTCATGTTCCCTCTGAGACACGTACATCTCTGAAGTCAAGTAAACTGGAGATGCAAAGTTGAAATCCTCTCCTTCCACAGGTTTGTAGGGAAAGAGCTCTACCTTTATGGAATAAACGCCCGGCTTCTTTGGAGCGTCAATTGTAATACTGTTCAAGCCCTCGCTCAAGCTTCCCTTTGCAATAAGAGAACCGTCCCTTGTCCACCTCAGGTACGGATCTGATCCCTCCGGGATATCGAGCAATGCCTCGAGGTGTACCTCGGCCTCAGGAAAGATTACAGGAGGGAAGGACTGGATATCGGTAACTTTGTAGTTTCCCGATACATAGAAGAAGGTGGTGGACGATTCACTTATCGTGGCCCCGTCTCTAAGTACATCGATGGTGAGCCTGTACTGTCCGCTCTCCAGTTCTCCGAGATCGAGTTCCATCGGTTCATTGAAGAGAGGTGATTCTACCGTTTTGTTATTCACCTCGCCCGTTTCCAGGTTCTCCAGACTTATGGAAAGACTTACAGTGCCGTCTGCCTGTTCCTCCGAAGGGGGGTAGAGTACCTTGAAAGTAACGGAATTGCCCGGCTTAAGGAAATCACCGTCCTTTACAGATTGTATATCTACACTGACTCCTGTACTATTCGTTGGTGAGAGCAGAGAGGTATCACTGCACGAGGATATCAGGATTATTACGGAAGTTGCTATGAGGAAAAAAAGTGTTTTTTTCATCCAGTTACAATATTACCACAGTTTCAGCATAAATCAAGTGATATCTCTTTCTGATATAAGCAGAATTTCTTGGAATAAAAACTGCTTTAAAATTGAATTTCAAATTTGATTGAAATTCATCTTGATTTTTTTCACCTACCGTAATAATATGCATGTTGATGAAACGAATCTCTTACTGGTATCTCGGACTCACCTTTGTCATGGTAGTATGGGCTACCGTTTATCCTGTTACCAAAATAGTGGTAAGAGACGTGGACCCGCTAATAATATCATTGCTGAGGTATGTGATAGGCGTAGTTCCCATGGTACCCTTCTTCATCGTAGAGATCAGAAAGAGAGATGCTTCGCCAGGGCCGGGAGACATGTTAAAGATGTCCTTTCTTGGAATTCTTGGGGTAACCTTCTTTGCACTCTTCCTGTTTTACGGTATCAAATTTTCAACGGCATCCAATGGTTCACTTCTTGCCAATACCCAACCGATATTCACCACGCTCTTTGCCCCTCTTCTTATAAGTGAAAAATTCTCCGTATCAAGGATCATCGGTGCCTTTGCAGGTGTGGTTGGCATAGCTGTTATTGTTACGGACGGTAATCTGGCACAATTCCTTACCTTTTCCAGTGCCCATTTTCTGGGAAACCTTCTCCTCGTAGGTTCTGCAATTTCCATAAGCATATACTCGATTTTTCTCAAAGGTTTTGTCAGGAAGTACGGAGGTTTGATTCCGACATTCATTACTATGCTTTCCGGTTCCTTTTTCCTTGTAATTTCAATATTGATATTTCACGGCGATTTCAGTGGTCTCACACGAATAGCGCCTCTAAACTGGCTTGCGCTTCTGTACGTTGGAATAATTGGTACGGCCATCGTTTACCTGATCTTCAACAGGGCACTTGGTGCGGTCGGTGTGGTGCGCTCCACCGGTTTCAAGTTGATGATACCTCTCTTCGGAGTGTTGTTTTCGATTTTGATGCTGGGAGAGAAGCCTGATATCTACTACGTTACAGGTGCCGTAATAGTTATAGCTTCCATATACTTTATACAGAAGCCACCAGTTGTGAAAGGGGGGAGGGAAACTTTAAAGGGTAAGGTTTCGAAGGCCTCCGGAGAGGAGATTCAGGAAAGCGTAGAGGTAAGAAATATAAGTGAGGAAACCATAAAGCATACTCTAAAGCATACAATATGAGAGCATATAATAATTTCAAGGAGGATGGCAGTGAAATATGCTGATAGCTTCAAAGAGATGGAAGACAAGGGTTTCGATATCGGGCAGGCGGTAGCCGAAGCAAACCGTTGTCTTCTCTGTTACGATCCACCATGTTCGAAGGGTTGCCCTGCAGAAACTGACCCGGGAACGTTTATCCGTAAACTGCGGTTAAGGAATGTTACCGGCGCGATTCGCACGGTAAAGACAAACAACATACTGGGTGGAGCATGCGGAGTACTATGTCCTACTCCGTTACTCTGCGAGAAAGAATGCAGCGCCACGGAGATAGACAGGCCAATACAGATAGGGAGAATTCAGAGATTTCTCATTGAGCACTCATGGGAGCTGGGTTTCCAACCACTTGAAAGGGCAGGGGAAAAGAAGAAGGAGAAGGTCGCCGTCGTAGGTTCTGGACCAGCCGGCTTGAGTTGCGCGGCAGAATTGGCCAAGGATGGGTACCAGGTTACCATATTCGAGGCAAAGCCGAAACCCGGCGGAGTTCTGAGGTACGGTGTGCCCTCTTACCGGTTTTCCGAGGAATTCCTCGACAGGGAGATTGAGGATGTGAAGTCTCTCGGAGTGGAAATACAGTGTAACCATCCCATTTCAGGCAGGGAAGGTGCCGAAAAACTTCTGAAGGAGGGTTACAGTGCTATTTTCGTTGCTCCCGGCCTCTGGGAGCCCATGCGGCTGAAGAGAGAGGGCAAAGAATTAAAGGGGCTCTTCACAGCCACGGATTTTCTAGCGTCACTTAGAGAGGGAAAGCATGATGAGCTTGGGAAAGAGATAGATGGCAGGGCTGTTGCCGTGATCGGAGGAGGTTCCGTTGCAATCGACTGTGTCGAGGCGGCAAAGAGGCTCGGAGCAAGTGATGTATATCTCGTTTACAGACGATCCTTTGCCCAGATGCCAGCGGAGGAGAGAGAGCGGATCGAGGCCTTACAGACGGGGATCCACTTTCTCCTGTTGAACCAGCCTGTGGATTACGTTGAGTCCGATGGCTCCTTAAAGGGGCTAAAACTTGTGAGGACGAAGCTTGGTGAAGAGGATGCCTCGGGAAGACGACGCCCCGTTGAGATACCGGGTTCGGAATGGGTTTTGGATGTCGGAGTGGTAATAGAAGCGATAGGTTCGAAGCCTGCATCCGATTCGAAGGAATGGTATCCTTCGGTGAAAACCAACGAGAAGGGCCTGATTGTTGCTGACGAGGAAACGAGGAAAACAAATGTAGATGGAATCTTTGCCGGCGGCGATATCGTTAGAGGACCGGCTCTGGTTGTGGAGGCTGTACAGGACGGAAAACTTGCAGCCAGGGCTATAAAAGAATACTTAAGCAAGTAGAATGAGGAGGAATAGTAAGATGTCAGGTAAGGTAGATTTATCAGTAGATTTTTGTGGTGTGAAATTCATTAATCCCTTTATGCTCTCCTCATCACCTGTTTCAAACAGTGCTGAAATGGTGGCCAGGGCCTTTGAAGCAGGCTGGGGTGGTGTTGCTTACAAGACCATCGTAACGGACAGGATTCCCATTATTCACCCTTCTCCGAGAATGCATGGCTATCATTACGGTGACAAGAGGCTCGTAGGGCTTCAGAATGTCGAACAGACATCGGACAGAGGATTAAAGGCAAACCTTCTGGATATAATGTATCTTAAAAAACATTACCCCAAGCATGTGGTAATGGCCAGTATTATGGGATTTTCTAACCAGGAGTGGTACGACCTTGCAAAAGCCGTGACCGATGCAGGTGCCGATATGATAGAGCTCAATTTCTCCTGCCCGCACATGACGGTAGAGGGCTCCGGTGCAAAGGTAGGCCAGGTGCAGGAGCTCGTTCAGAAATTCACGGAAACGGCAAGGAAGGCAAGTAACCTTCCCCTTGTTGCGAAGATGACACCAAATATCACCGACATGAATGAACCTGCAATGTATGCAAAAATGGGTGGTGCAGACGGAATATCTGCCATTAACACGGTAAGGGGAATCTCGGAGATAGGCCTGGACGACTGGGTTCCGAGGCCAAATGTCTATGGCAAGGGTGCCATTAGCGGGTATTCGGGGCCTGCCGTAAAGCCTATCGGGCTTCGATTTATTGCAGAGATGGCGTTGAATGAAGAGCTGGGGCTTCCCCTCTCCGGTATCGGTGGTATAGAGACATGGATAGATGCACTGGAATATTTTCTCGTAGGGGCAACGACAATCCAGGTTACAACGGGAATTATCCACTATGGTTACAGGATAGTGGAGGACATGATTGAAGGACTCTCTGATTACATGGTATCCAGGGGAATCAGCAGGGTAGAGGAACTCGTAGGGAAGGCACTTCCCCATTTGGTAGAGACGGATGAGTTCGATTTGGAAAGCCAGGGAATTACCAATTACGATCTCGACAGGTGTGTAGGTTGTGGGCAGTGTTACATCGTGTGTAATGATTCGGCGGGACAGGCCCTCGAATGGGATGAGGAGAACAGGCGGCCCAGGCTTATCGAAGACAAGTGCCTGAGCTGCATGGTATGTAGTTTCGTGTGTCCCGTTGAAGGACTCATCACCTACAAGCCGATGCCTAAGGGATGGAAGAGACAGGAGACGGTTACCCTTGGGAAGGAACTTGAGAGCCAGTTGAAGCTCTAGTATCTTTAGATATAGGATTTTAATAGGAGGTGTATAGAATGAGTCTGCTTATCAAAAATGGTCTTATCGTATCTTCTACCGGCAGAACGGTGGGAGACGTATATGTAGAAGGTGAGAAGATCAAGGCCATAGGCCGCGATCTCGATTTCAAGGCCGATGAAGTCGTAGATGCTTCCGGAAAGTATGTACTTCCCGGTGTAATCGATCCCCACACTCACCTCGAAATGCCATTCATGGGAACAACGGCCAAGGACGATTACAAGACAGGCACCATTGCTGCTGCTTGCGGAGGTGTGACAACAGTCGTCGATTTCGATCTTCAGAAGAAGGGAGAATCAATACATGACTGCATAGAGAGAAAGAAGGAATGGGCCAGCGGGAAGGTAGCAGTAGATTTCTCCCTTCACCCGGGAATAACTGACCCGAGGCCTGAGATAATAGAAGAGGTAAAGGATGCCGTACTGGAGTACGGGACACCGAGTTTCAAGATATTCATGGTTTACGATTTCAGAGTAGACGATGCCACGATGATAAAGTTGTTAAAGGAGACCAAGAAGTATGGTGGCCTCGTTCAGGTTCATGCGGAGAATTTCTATGTCATCCAGTATATGAACGAGATTCTGGAGAAGGAGGGTAAACTCGAGCCGTATTACCATGCTGTGAGCAGGCCTGTTCTGGCAGAAGAAGAGGCAATTGCCCGTGCGGTGAAGATGGTTGAACTGACAGATTCTAGAATCTACATAGTTCACCTTTCGTCGGGAAGGGGATTGTACAGGGTAAAAGAGGCGCGGGACCAGGGTCTCGACGTATTCGCAGAGACATGCCCACAGTACCTCCTTCTGGATGAGGAGAGGTACAAGGAGCCCGATTTCGGAGGAGCCAAGTATGTTATGTCTCCTCCCATAAGGTCCAAGGAGAACCTCGATGAGCTCTGGGTTGGATTGAAGATGGGGGATCTCCAGGTCGTATCCACAGACCACTGCCCCTTCGACTTCAAGGGCGGAAAGGACATGTTCGGAAAGGACGACTACAAGAAGATTCCCAATGGCGCTCCCGGAATAGAGACACTCCTTATGCTTCTCCATACAGAGGGAGTCGTAAAGGGTCGAATAAGCCTTGAAAGGATGGTGGATGTACTTTCCACCAGCACCGCCAGGATGTTTGGCCTTAAGGATAAGGGGGAGATTGCCCCGGGTAAGGATGCCGATATCGTTGTCTTCGATCCGGAGCAGAAGTTTACCATTACCCAGTCGAAGCTCCACATGAATGTGGACTATACTCCCTATGAGGGAATGGAGATGAGAGGTATGCCTTCCGTCGTCTTCTCCAGAGGAAAGAAGGTTGCCGAGTGGAGGAATGATCACGTAGAATTCGTAGGTGAGCCCGGGTGGGGAAAATTCGTAAAACGTGCTCCCTTTACGGGATTCTAGTTTTTACAAGATTCTAATAAATAACGAGTAAATGAAGGAGTCGGTTGCCTTTTATCCGGTAACCGACTCTTTTTCTATTCTCCTATACTCATCCATCACCCTCTTCCTGTGGTGCTGAAGGTGTTTCTTAAGGACTTTTAAAGCTTCCGTCTTGTTTCTGCCGGCCATTGCTTCCAGAAGTTCCCTGTGCTCTGAAATGCTTGCCCTGCCGACATCGACCCAATCCTGGCCCTTCTCTATCTTTCTGAGAATATCGATAAGAATCTTTGCAACGGAGAGAATGTAGGGGATCCATGGGTTGCCCGATTCCTTGTAGAGGATTTCATGAAAGTAAAAATCGGTTTTCAGAAACGAATCGAAGTCCTTTGCCTTGAGATCCTTCTCCGATGTGTCTATGGCCTTTTTGAGTTCTTTGAGGATATCATCATTTAACTTTTCCATGACATGTTTTATGGCAAGTTCTTCAAGGGCTTCCCTTATCTCGAAAATTGATTCGAGCTCCTGCCAGGTAATCTTTCTTACGTAGTAGCCCTTCCAGTGAACCTTTTCCAGTATTCTGGCCTCTACAAGCTTTGAGAGGGCTTCTCGTACGGACAACCTGCTTACCTGGTACTTCTCTGCCAGTTCCTGGTCGTTTATTCTTTCGCCGGCCTTCCAGTACCCGGAGATTATGCCCTCCTTTATTGCTTCATATACATTTTCTGCCCTGCTTGTTTTCTCGAATAGAGGAGTCAAAAAGTCGTCATTCATGTCGATCTCCATTAAAATTCTTTCAGATACTTTATCTATAATTATAGAATAAAATATTGAATTTTCAAGTTATAAAATTATAAATTTAGACTCTGATATTTTCTATTATCCCGCAAACCTCTTTGGTATCTTCAATGGAAATATTCAAATGTGTTACCATTCGAATCGAATCGTCTCCTGCCTTGCCACAGAGTATACCATTTTCTCTTAAAAGATTCACTATGTTGTCAGGATTTTCTGTCTTGAAATATACGATGTTTGTCTTTACCGCTTTGGTATCTATCTCTGCCCATTCTGTTTGGGAAAGAGAAGCCGCTATCATCGATGCCTTTTCATGATCTTCCTTTATCCTATCGATGTTGTTTTCCAGTGCGTAAATGCCGGCAGCGGCAAGAACTCCCGCCTGCCGCATTCCGCCTCCGAGCATCTTTCTAACCCTCCTTGCCTCGTCTATGAAGGCTGATTCACCGCAGAGGACTGCACCAACGGGAGCTCCAAGCCCCTTGGAAAGGCAGAAGGTAACGGTATCCACGTAACTTGCAATCTCCGATGCCTTCATGTCTGAGGCTACAACTGCATTGAAGAGCCTGGCGCCATCCATGTGAACTTTAAGGGAATGTTCCTCTGCAAAGGAGGCTATTTGTGCAAGGTTTTGCCTCTCATAAAAGGTGCCCCCGGCCAGGTTGTGAGTGTTCTCCACAACTATCATTCTTGTACGTGCCATGTAATAGATGTCGGGCTGAACTTTTCCCTTGAGGAGTTCGGGGGTAAGGATACCGTCATCCGTAACGATGCTCACCGGAAGAGCTCCTGCAATGGAGGAAACAGAGGCGAGTTCGTAGTGAATCATGTGTCCCCTGTAGTCGATGAGCAGTTCGTTTCCTCTTCCGCAGTTTATTATTGCAGGGATGAGGTTTCCCATGGAGCCCGATGTGACGAAAATGGCCTTCTCCTTGCCTGTTATTTCGGCAGCCATTTCTTCCAACCTGTTCACGGTAGGATCCTCGTGGTAAACATCGTCTCCTACTTCGGCTGTGTACATGGCTTTTCGCATTCCCTCATCGGGTTTTGTTATCGTATCGCTTCTTAAGTCATATATCTTCATTTTAACTCCTCTGCTCCTCTGACTCGTTTTCCAGGGCCCTCGCCTTCTTTATTACTCACTTTCTTTATTACCCGGCTTCATTTCGTGCGCTATCATTCCGTCCAGTGCAAGCATTGCCTTCGTAGCCCTTGCCCTTATGAAAATATCGGTTACAGAATTGGTATAGTTTGAGGCTTCTGTGTTTATCTCTACTATGGATGCGCCACTCTCTTTTGCCATGGCGGGTATGAGGCTTGCAGGGTAAACCTCCCCCGTGCTTCCGATTACAAGCATTACATCGCTCTTCTTTGACTCCCTCTCTGCACCTACCGCTGCTTCCGGGGGTATCCCTTCTCCGAAGAAGACAAAGCGCGGCTTTAGAATACCGCCGCAACTGCACCTGGGCGGCATGGTCTTAAATATTGTGCCAGGCTCTTCCTCCTCTACGTTGAAAATCTTACCACATTCAAGGCAGGTCAGTTCCCTCGAGTTTCCGTGATACTCGATTACATTTCTGCTTCCCGCCCGAAAGTGAAGGTTATCGATGTTCTGGGTTATCGTGGCCTTCAATAATCCGGAGTGTTCCCACTTCGCAAGTATCCTGTGTGCCGGATTGGGTTCTGCCCTCTCGAAGTGATCGTAGAATATCTTGCGTATCACCTTCCAGGATTCTTCGGGATGCCTTAGAAAGTAATTTATCTCAAGTATTTGTGGGTTGTACTTGCTCCACAGGCCATTCTCTCCACGAAAAGGCGGAATACCGCTCTCTACGGATATTCCCGCCCCTGTGAATGCCGTTAAATGTGAAGATTTCAGAATGATACTTGCCGCCTCGGCAATACGGGCTTGTAAGTCTGCAGAGCCTGTGGAATCTGAAGCTTTCATGTTATTCCTCGTATGAGAGCTCACTGTCTATGACTACTGCTGCAGGAATGAGCACGATTCTCAGGATGTCTTCCTTCTTTATATCGATGTCAGCCTCTTTGAGAACGTTTATAAAATCTTCCACTCTCTCTTTCTTGTCGACAACCCCGGTAATGAGCATGGAGTACCGTTCCTTCTGCTCCTTCGTCCTTATTATTCCGCTGAATAGGGAAAATTCCTGTTGAAGAACCTTGTCCAGGTTGAAACCCTCGAAGAAGGAGGCTCTCTTGATTCCGCAACTTGTGAATGCGAGGAAAATATCATCCTTGTACTCGCTCTTGAACAGTTGAATTATAAGCAGATACATAATTTCCTCCTCTGACTTATCTTTTCTCTCCTTGGTTTATTTCTCCCGCCCTGCTTAGGCTTATCCTCGTTAGAATGGGGCCTACTATTTCTGTGATGATGGTGGTGAACAGTAGAAGGTTTATGACGATACCTGCCATCTCGATCCCTGCCTGTCCGTACTTGCCTGAGCCGAACTTCTTCTGTACAGCGAGGGAGAGGGCGATTGCAACCCCCACCTGCGGAAGAAGAGAAAAGCCCACATATTTCTTTACAACCCTCGGGGCGCCGCCCAGCATGGCACCGAGTGAGGCCCCTCCGATTTTTCCGGCAAACCTCGCCGCGGTATATATCAATCCTAAGATTCCTATCTTACCTATCAATGTGACATCGAGCCTTGCACCGGCAAGCATGAAGAATAGGGGAAGGAAGATTGGCGAGAAATTCTCCACCGTTTTGTGTGACCTGTTTGCAAGCATCGGATTGGTGTTTGCGAGAAATGCTCCCAATGTCATAACGGAGAGGAGCTCGGATAAGTCGAAGCGCTCGGCTACTGCCATTACCAGGAGAATGGAAGCCGCAATGCCTATGGAGAGTTCGTCTGTATGCCTGATCTTTCGAAAGATGGCGTAGTATAAGAACCCCACGACTCCGCCGAGGAGGAGCGAGAGAGAGATCTTGATTACCGGCGTAAGGATAAGCTTCGCCACGGAGAGCTCGGCGTTGGATAGCATGCTGGATGCGAATAGCGATGCAAAGACGTAAATTGTAAGGGCTATGGCGTCGTCTATACCGACTACGGCAAGGATGGTGGAGGTAAGGGGGCCCCTGGCCTTGTACTGCTGGATTACGTAAACTGTTGCCGCCGGTGCCGTTGCAGAGGCTATGGAGCCGAAGATAAACGCCCTATATAGGGCTGTAGGATCTATGAGGTATGTAACCGTTGTAACCACAACGAAGGCTCCGAAGCCCTCGAAGAAGGCAATGAACATTATTGATTTACCCAGCTTGGAGAGTGTTTCCCTGTTCAGCTCTATTCCTATGCTGAATGCTATTATGCCAAGAGCTATATCTGAAACTATGCTGAAATCATCTATCACGTCCTTGGAAATGAAATTGAGAACCGAAGCTCCGGCAAGGACTCCCACTATTACGTAGCCTGTAACGGCAGGGAGGTATGCCCTGTCGACGAACTTCTTTGTGGCGTATATCACTATTAAGGAAAGTGCGAGGTAACCAAGGGTCCCTATTTCCATAACGATACCCTCACGAGTTCTTTCTTTATTGATAGTTGGTCGGGGCTGTTCCCGTCTCTCTCTTACCGGGAATCGATATCAGCTCCGTAATTGTCCGAATTATATCCCTTAATTATACCGTAATCATATTAAAGGTCTTTGAATATTGCCAGAACCTCTTCAGGTGAATTGCTTTTTTGCAATTTTTCCCGCCTGTTCGGGTTTCTTATTACAAGGGTGAGCTTGGCAAGTATCCTCAGGTACTTTTCCTGCTGGTTGTCGGGGCCTATTATCATGAAGATGATATAAGCCGGCTTGTTGTCCAGCGAGCCCCAGTCCACGCCCTCCTTGTGGATACCGATTGTTATGAAAAAGTCATTCACCTCCGGTACTTTCACGTGGGGAATGGCTACACCAAATCCGATTCCGGTGCTTACTATTTCTTCCCTCTGGAGGAGGTATTTCTTCATTTTCGAAGCGTCTTCTACCTTCCCGTCCTTTTCCGCCACTTCTATGAGCTCTTCTATAACGCCCTCTTTTGTTTTTGCTTTGGGAAAAATGACTCTGCTGGGGCTCATATAATCGATCAAGTTTATAGCCATCTGGTCTCTCTCCTGTTTTTTGGTTAGTTAAATATAATCAATTCTTGCTTGGAATAACAAGTTAAAAAATCTTTTCCCGGTGATTTTTCACAGGAGTTACCGAAAGAGAAGCTCAGCGTTGATATAACGTGATATAACACGATATACATGCATGATATCAATAACAAGTTTATCCCATATTATGCCGAAAAGAGGAGTGTGGTAGATAGTATAATGAACTGGATAACCCTCCCTCTAAGGGTAGGAAACATAGAACTTTCCTTTTCACCGCTTCAGGCTCTCCTGCGCTTTATTCTGCCGCTCGTAGGGATACTTTTCGCTTACAAGCTGATACTGTTTTTTTCAAAGAAACTCATCTACAAACCGGAGAAACTGAAGGAAGAAACGAAGGGTATCATATATCATTATACCCGGCTCTTCTTCAGGCTCGTCCTGCTGCTCGTGCTTGCAATACTTATAGGAAACTTCTTCGAAACGGAGATACAGAAGTACCTCCTTGGCATATGGAACGTACTGAAACAGCCCTTTTTCTCCTCCGGCGGAACAAGCATATCCATAGTAACATTGATTCTTGCCGTCCCCGTATTCTACATTGCATCATGGATGGCCCGTGCCACGAAGAACTTCGTCGATTCATCCCTCCTGAACAGGATAACGATAGATGAATCGACGAAGTTTTCCATTTCAACCCTTGTGCGTTACACCGTTCTCGCCATCGTTGTGATAGTGGGGCTTTCCCTGATAGGGATCAACCTCTCCTCTCTTGCCGTGATTTTCGGTGTGCTCGGTATAGGTGTCGGTTTCGGCCTGCAGGATACCGTTGCCAATTTCTTTGCCGGCCTCGTGATAATATTCGAGCGCCCCCTTAAGGAGGGAGACAGGGTCCTGGTTGCGGGTTTGGAGGGGGATGTCGTTCAGATAAGGTTGCGATCCACGATCATAAATACCCTTACGAATGAAACGATAGTCGTCCCCAACAGCAAACTCGTGGGTAACAATATACATAACTATTCATACAAGGACAGACGCATAATAATTGTAAATAAGGTTCAGGTTTCATACGGTGCTGACCTGGAGCTGGTGGAGAAGCTTCTTCTGGAAATTGCAGAGAAATCAGATTATGTACTTAAACGGCCGGAACCGGGTGTAAGGATTGCCGAGTTTCAGGATTCAGGCATACTTGTTGAACTGTGGAGCTGGATTCCGGATTCTGTAAAGAAACTCGATGCACTGTCTGCCATTAATATGGAGATATGGAGAAGTTTCAAGGAAAACGGCGTGGTGATACCCTTTCCCCAGCTCGATGTTCACATGGATAAATAGGGATTTATTTTATTGGCCTGTTTTTTTGCTAAATGCTTCTATTTTGGCAGCAAGTCCGAAGGAAAAGAGGTCTACGGGCTGCCTTCCCTGTGATACCCAGTCGTCGGTTAAATGTTCCCTTTCCAGGTAAATTGTAAAGCCTTTTATAGCGGTCGGTAGTCTTACACCGAGCCTCAAAAGCCAGTCCGTATCCCAGCCTCTTTCCCCTGTGGACACGTTCCTCTCGCGAAGTATTCCTGCAATTCTTCCCTCTGCAAAGATAGTAACCGTATTGGGGATTCTAAGGAGCTCCAGTTCCATGGAGCCTGCAAGGGTGAAGTCGTCTATCTCTCTGGGATACTCCTGGAAGACCGGTCTTACAGTGTATTCTGCCATGAGATTGCCTGAAATACCGCTGGAAAGTCTTTTGTCTTGGATGGGTTTTGCCCTTATCCTGCCGGGCGAGTTTCCCCAGAATAGCCTTGCCGTTGATGTTCGGATTTCTGCCCCTAAGATGTCATGAATTATCAGTCTTACCCTGGAAGTGTCCAGGTCATGCTTACAGTCGTGCCTGAAGTAGAGACTGAATGTGGCAAAATCTGCTTTTAAAAAGCTTACAAGTTTAAGGTCGTTTACAATTATATATGGCCAGAAGAACCACTGTCCCTTATCCTCTGCAAGTCGGGTCCTTATGATGGCTCTGCCTGTACCGCCTATTCCCAGTGTCATTGGAGTATTTTTCCCGTCTGCAGGTGAAGGTGGGCTTTTACCAAAGTCCATGCTGTAGAAGGTGAAAAAGCTTCCAATCTCGTATTTCCAGTTGTGATACGGGTCGCTGTATTCTGGAAAGTAATGGTTTACATATGTCCAGGCTGCTACCGATGGGAAAAACCCGGTTCCCGGTACTTCGGGAAAGGTTGAAACGGGGGGTGGTGCGAGGACTTCTCCGTTTAACTGGAAGTTTATTGTTAAGAAGAGGACGTAAGACAGTATGAAAGCTGGCAGGATAATGCTACGTTTCATGATTGCTTTCTATATGATAATTTAAACAATCTTTAAAGGAAAGAGTTATCGTTGAATCATCGGAAATCTGATCCGAAGAAGAGATGTGTCATTTCAAATCTAACTAGGGTTTCCTGAAAAAGCAACAATGCTTTACAAGATAAAGAGATATATGACAAATATTAACCCTGAAGTGCAAGGAAAATGGGGAAAAATGGTAAAAAAACCTTGCACCAGGTAGAGGAGAATGTACAGAAAAGAATCTTACGGGGACACCTGCCAAGCCATTTCGGATGGCATTGGGAGCATTGATCATAAAGGAGAAATTAGGATTAAGTGACGAGGAAGTGGTAGAGCAAATAAAAGAGACACCATACTTACGGTGTTTGGCAGGAATGGAAGGGTATCAGGAAACATTCTTGGGCGGATTATTGTAATAAACTTTGGCTAATTTGCAAAGAATTAGAATCTATAGCTGGCAAGTAACAATGAATCAGACAAGTTTATTTATTTTATTTCTATAATATCAGTCTTTGTTGGTATAGAAAGTCCTTCATAAGTTAGGATAAGTGCAATTAATAGATACTTACCCACAGGGTCTGTCGTTTCTGCTGTCAGATCGATGAGATAAGAGTTATATCCAACTCCATCCCCCATAGGTTCTACAGCAGATAACGGATCTGTATTGTACTTCTTTAACCTATAAATTTTATTACCAATCTGCAATCCTGTCTTGGTGATTTCATTGTACTCCCAAATCTCTTTCCACGGGTGGTGTTGGTAGTAGCCGCCGTCTTTATCCGGGTTTAATGGTCCGAAATAGAGATCACGCAAGTTTTTATCCACAACAAGCGTATAAACGTCAAATGTTAACCCTGTTGGATTCTCATTAAAAACCGGTTCAATGGCAATCTGCTTACTTGACAGGGCTGTGCCTCCCCAATCTGTTTGTTGATCTGCAGGTGCCGTAACACCCGAGTCGTATTTAAGTACAACAGAATTTCCGCCACGTGGACAAATAGAAAACGCTAAATATGAATTTGCTATATCATCGCTGATCTGAAAACCGAGCTTAAATTTAAGAACATTTGCAAAAACTTCCCACCCGGCATAATCATCAAATATGCTTTCATCATTAATCATGGCAGTAAATGTATCTGTACCATGAGATCCCACTGCATTTATGCTTAAGAGTTTACCCTCAATAGGTATGGAAACTTGGGTAAAATTATAAGTTGAATCTATATCTGTAGGCAGCATCTCCTGTTCCACATTCCCACTCCCACCTTCAAGATTTACTGTAAAAGTAATCTTATCCAGCCCAAGGCCTTTTTCCCACTCATTTGCTGCATCCTGGGAATTAAAAACCCTGTTATCGACATCAATTATTATATTTCTCGGCCCATCCAGGATTGGGCCGTTGAAAGAAGTATTCGGGCATCCACTTAAGATAAGAATGATAATTGCTGAAAATAAAGATATATAAAGGAGTTTTTTATTTTTTTTATTCTTCATCTATTTACCTTCATAATTTTCTTAATACACATTAATAAACAGGGATTGTTATATCAATTCTATAACCCAGATTTGTGTCGGTACGAAAATAGTTATTTACATCATCTATCGTATCAAAAGACCCGTTAAAAAAATCGAATACCAGAGCTGTAGAAGCATCGTACATCCCATTATTTAGTAATCTCCTTACTCTTCCCCCCTGAGCAATATAAATACCGTATCTGTCAGAACCGCCTGTCGTGTAAATATTGTTGTAGTCAAGATAGAGATTTCCGCCGTAGGCAACGTATACAGCGAAGGCCATAGATTTTCCATTGCTTCCGTTGATATCGTTGTATCCGATTGTCCCATTCCCATTGTTGATCAAATAAATCCCATACGTTTTGCTGTCATTCCCCGTTGCTGAACCGCCACTTATTGTATTGCCAATTATTTCTGGCTCGCATTCAAAATCTGCAGATATCCCGTATGCCTGACCCCCTGTCCCGGAGGAAGTCCCTCCGGAGACAGTATTCTTATAGATTACAGGGTTGCTGTTTTCTGATATTTTAATTCCATAAGTAAGCTCATAATCGGTGGAATTAGTTCCGCCTGTTATGGTATTGTTTTCAACACGGGGAGAAGAATAGTTGGTAATATAAACTGCAGCTCCTGTTCCGCCTGTTATCACATTATCCGAGATTAAAGCGGAAGCTCCATTGAATTCTACAGCGGCACCGGCGCCATTTCCTAAAAGTGTATTGTATCGGACAACAGTTTTTGTATCAGAAGTTAAAGAGATAAGAGGGGTGCTGCTTCCAGAACTTCGCTGAACAGTAAACCCTTCGAATACTACGTCATTGTTAATTCCTGCACCGGATTTTATGTTTGATGTGGTATCAGTAAAGTTTATAATTGTTGCGTAGGTTGAATCTGTTCTGTCTGCTGCTGTTTTGTAGTTTCTCTCTGTCCAGGGTGTACCTGTGGTATTGTATCCCCCATAAACAGGTACTCCGGGAAGCAGGTTTATGTCATAGTTAACATCATAAGTACCGGCTCTTATTACTACTGATTGTCCTGCACTGCTTGCAGTCGATATTGCGGTATTGATATTTGCCTCGTCATCCGGCACCCTAACGAAAGGACTGTTTATCGTAGCGTGTATCGAAGTATGACTGTATAAAACAACTGTGGTTTCTTTTGCATTTACATTTTCAAATACAGGCGAAGCATCCGGAGTGCCATCTATTGTCCACTGAACGAACTCGTAAAGCATGTCCGGAACACATTTAAGCGTAAAAACACCTGTCTCGGATGTAAAAACTTTTGTTTCACCGGGATTGATTGTACCTGGAGATTCAATTGTACAATTACTATCAGCTCCGGTATTCGGGATCGATATTGTAAGCACCCACAGCCCGATGCCGACAAGATCAAAGTCATGGATAGCAGATCCTGTGTCAATAAAAAACTGGCCTTTTTCCTCCCCCCCTTTTTGGGGATTGAACTCTAAATAAATATCAATAGTTTTACCGGGGGGAATAGTAATTGGAAAATCAGGATTGATACCTTCCACAAAATTAAACATTTCCCCTCTAAAAAACATATTATTAATTGCAAGATTCCCGGCACCTGAATTCTTTATTCTTAAAATCTGCACGTCTTTCTCACCCATTCCGATAGTTTTTCCTCCGAAATCTATCAAACCTTCATTTCCGCCTCGTATTTTCGTTGCATTAATAAAATCTACAAAAACAATATTACCCTGTTCTACCTTTTCTATGCCAATACTCAATTCTTTACACCCGGAAAGTGATAGTGATAATACGGCTCCCATTACTACCGTGAGCAAATAAAATATTTTTTTAAAATAATAATCCTCGCTCATTTAATACCGCCTTTAATTTCCGACTTTACAGGAATACTCAAACTGTTTTGTCGAACACCTTTCCGACCAAAAAAATTGAACAGATAATATTCTAACATAAAAAGGACAATTGGAATTAGAATTGCCGCAACTTGCAATCCTTTTGTTAATCCTAATAGATTATAGGTTGAATGTATTGAGACTGCCAAAAGATATATACCTAGTAAAAGAAAAAATGAGAAGAAATTGTAATTATGCATTATCTGAACTGCATAACCGATTAAAGCTGTAGTTGAACCATGAAGTAGACTGGCTGTTAAACTTCTGGTGATTATAAAAACAATGCTTCCTCTCACTCCTGGAAAAGCAGAGATAGAAAGATAAAGATAGTTTTCCAATATAGAAAAGCCTATTCCCGATGCCATTGCAAAACGTATGATATTGTACCGATATACCTTTCCTTTCTTCCTTATCAAGAAAAAGATCGGGAATATTTTTAAAAATTCTTCCATTAGTGGTATTATCTGTGTTAAAAGAAGTGTTTCATCCGGTACAATGTATATGTCTATCAGAGTATTGATTAGATAAATAATAATTGCAGAAGTTAAACCCCATACAAAGAACAGTATCAGCTTACGATATTCCCCGTGTATCACTACAACGAGAAAAAGAAGGGGGATTAATGTTCCAAAATACACGGCCTCAACCATTAGCAATCTCCTCTTCTCTACGTATTACACTGGCAGTCAGAATTAGCAAGGAATAGGGAAGCAGAAGGTAATTTAGATCAGGAGGAATATCCCATTCTGTAAACTTAAGATAAATAAGCATATCAAAGAATGCAGCAGTAATTACAGAAATTATTATTAACCTTAAGCTCCTAAGATTTGTATTATAAGGTGCTACCAGTATAGCCGCTATAGGAATGAGAGTATAAAAAATGGAATAAACTGAAATAACAGTTATTTCTTTTCCTATTACATGGAAAAATATAGGGGATGCGAGAAACAACAAGGAAAAGAGGGATAGAGCTTGAAAACCATACTTTTTTTCTGGGAGAACAGACTTACGTATAAAGGTATAAGAACCTATTAAAAGAAAATAGAAGATAAAAAAATCAGGGTTGCCGAAGGGAAGCATAAAAAATGAATTCTTTGTTAATTTAGAGAAAAGGTAAGCTGCAATAAAATTGATAAGTCTTCCACCTATTATAAAAACAGAAAAAATTGCAAAGGGATCTCGCTTGAGCTTAACTATCATGGTTGCTGTAATTGACACAGATACTACACCAATTACAGTAAATCCGATTGAAACATAAAGACTAGCATGCAATTTGTTAAAAAAATCAGAATATAAAAAGAAACTTGCTAGATAGAGAAGTACCCAAATAGAATAGATAATTGCTGTAATCATTATAAGAATTTGTAATGCGGTTTTTTTCTCTTTTACTATTTTCACCATGTGATAATAAATCCTAGATTAATTTCAAAACTATATCCGCTGTCGGAAAACAGATCGCTATTACTGTTACTGGAAGCCCTTCCCAAGATGATATCGTATGGTGCAGTTTCATCGCTTATTGAAATATCACCTTTTGTATTAAGCCTGTGCATATTTATAATGCACATAACCTTCTTACCAATAGGAAAAGCAATCCCGATAAGAGGATCCATATCCCATATTAAAGTAGAAGATGTATGGCTTTCTTCCCATACGGTACGTGTATCCAGGTTAAAGGCATCGTATGTTTTTGTCACAATCGAACCTGTAATATCCATATTTATATATAAAGAAACCTGCTTTAGCAGAGACCATTGATATCCGGCTATCAGGAGCAGTTTCTGAGTTAAGGTATTTGAAGGATAAACATCATTATTAACAATGCTGTCATTTTCAGGATTGTCTCCAAGACTAAGCTCTGTATAATTATTGGTATTTAAGCTGCTATACAGGCTGTTTCCTTCTGCAGAGTCACCGTCCTGAGAATAGATTTCATTCACTCTTGAATAGCCTATTCCAAACCTAAATTCATTTTTGTTTTTCGGGTTTTTAAAAGAAAGAGCTGCTAAAGCATCGAAAGTTGTCAGGCCGGAATCATATATTTTCTTTGTCCAGCTTTCATCTTTTAAAATTGATGCTGTTGTAATCTGTTTTTTATAGTTGTTTACTCTGTAATCTACTGCTCTGTATTTCCCACTAAGAATGAAAGTTACATTTTCACCAAGTTCTTTTTTTATTACAGGATAAATATCTATCCTTGTTGAGATCGTATTATCTTCATGATTATAGCTAGTTGCAGTTTCAGGAGGCCCTCCCTCTCCCGTTCGCGACATATAATCCTTATAAGACATCAATGTCTCTTTATATCCGTCTCCATCTGTATCAACTGCAATAAAATCATCCGAACGTTTGGTGAAATCTCCAACATAGTTTACACTTAATAGAATGTCTGTTTCCAAAAGAGGGAATTCGATTCCTATGGAAGCTTTTGCCGTATGAGTAATGCTATCAATAGGATTGGGATAAGCCGCAGGATCCACATAATGAAGTGCAGGATTCACCGAACTATCTGTTATCCAGCTAAAGCTTTTTGGAATCTCCATGAAGCTATAACCGGCAGAAAAGCCAAGGTTAAAACTGCCCGTGTTTTTAAGAGCAAGGTATAAATCACCCCCTGTTTCGATTTTATCGTTTTCAGTAATTTCCGTTTTATTTTCCGTTGGTGCATTATAATTGCTGAACAAAATGTCATTTCTGCTATAATCCATACTATAGTTGGCACCAAAACCAACAACAGATTTTTTGAATGGGAAAAAAGAGATGAGATCGGCCACGGGTTTTAAATCTATACCAGTAACAGTACCCGTTCCCCCTTTGGAACCAATGGAATCATCTGTACGTGTGTTCTGAACTGTATCTATATTTAAAGCAAAATTTGTATTATTGTAAATTAAAGCTTTGTTTAATCTATTCAAAACTACCGGATTATTTGAATAGGAAATTTCCGGGTATAGATAAGCATTCTTTATATCCTTAAATAGAAAATTTCTTCCGGATTCTGTATTTCCTTTTGAATAAACAGATATACTTAAAAAAAATAAAATGCTTAAAGTTATAATTACCCTCTTCATACTTTTTTCCCCTTTCATATGCTGTCAACCTTAATGAATATGGTTATTTTCTGGTTTTTTTAAGCGGCAGTTTGAATCGTTATTATTAAGTTCCCTAATAACCTTTTGACCTTCTCCGGTACTTTCATAATCATAGTACTTATAAATGAATGTTTCTTTTATACGATTATAAACTCCGTCACGGATTTCATCATGATACCTTATGGAAGTACGGTCGTGGATAAAGCTCCCACCATTTGTATATCTAATTTTATCTATTAATTCGGAAGATTCATTGTACCTATAAATTGTGTATTCTTTTAGCTGTCCATCTAAGAATCGCTCATCTTTTATTACATTTCCTTTACTGTCATATTCCGATTGTAATACTGTGGCCATTTTACCGATAGCGTCAAAACTGATGGTATAAGGTCCACTGTCATCCAATGATCCGTCTTGGTAATCACCATTATTCAATTTTGGCATAGAGGGATCGTCGTATACATAATCTGTTTGCTGGTAAATATCTCCTGAGTCGTTTCTTTCATATTTCGTATAGAAATAAAATTCGTCAGTGCCATTACTGCTTCGCACAGAATGGTAGAGTTCATAGAGTATGTCATAGGGAGCAGAAGTATCTAACCATGCGGCATATTCAGATGAGAGGGAAAGCGTATTAGGATCAGCCGGATCACTTAAGCTATAGAATTTTTCCGTTCTATATCTTCGATTGCCATCCCCATCTACTTGATAAGTATCATCTTGCCGATTGGTAATATTATTATCTTTATCATAATCTATTATTGATAGATAATCTTCATAGATCGTGTCATCATTCGTCGTATATGTAACAATATAATAGTGTTCTTTTATATCATCCGTTTCATCATCCGGAGTATTATTGGTACTCCAGACTTCTCCTGTAAGAAGCTCATAAACAAAATCGGATTGTGTAATACCTTCATCGTCTAAATATTCATAGATATCCTTCCTATATGTATATTTATAGTATTGAATAAGAGTTTTATTGCCGTTTTCATCTACCTGATAGATATTGGTTCTGGTGTTTAAGTAATATCCATCTCCATTAACATCCTCATAGAGGTTAATAAATACAGCACTCAGTTTACCGGTATCATCGTAGATATAGCTCTCTACAGGTTCCAGGTCAGATTCACCCGGATCTACATATCTGCTTACTTCAACTTCTTTTGAATAGTAATTGATTTTTTCTGTTTCCATATTGTTGCCGGATAAGTTCAAAAGATTGCAGTTTGCTAATAGCAGAAATGGAAAAGCAGTAATGCTTATTAATAAACATTTAATCAATTTCATTTGCTATAACTCCCAGCTCTGGTTCCATTCCCAGAAGGGCCAGTCATGTGAATATATTGGTATTCCTATGGTAAGAATACTTGCTCCTACCTCCACATATGCACCTGCCTCTGCAGTGAGATCGAGTATCCAATTGTCAAAATTGCCGTAGCCACCAAGCTCTGTATCGTAGCCCATAATACCCATAGGTTCCATGTAGCCCTCAGCCTGTATATAACCTCCTCCTCCGGCTTCCACCCCTGCAAAGTCAATAGAAGCCATACCAAAACTACCACCCAAATAAAGACCGGCCTGGAGCCTTGCCTGTGCTGCAAGAATTGGTCGAAAAGCAAAGTTTCCATAGTTGTTCTGATGCCCGCTATACTTATAAGGAATAAAGGGCCATGCAAGGTCGCATGTTACACCGGCTGAAAGTTTTGTGTACTCAGATGCTTCGATTATAATCGAAATAGTTCCCGTAAGACCTATTTTAGCGTAAAAACCCACTTTCATGAAAAGAGTAGTATCAGGATCCTCTACAATTATTTCAAAGATTGGAATTATTATTTCGGATTCCAGTTTAACAGTTCCTGTTAACCGAAAATCAAATTGCTGAGCAGCCGTGAAATTTGCTTTTAGATAGCCTTTGTTATGACGGAATTCAGGGTGATAGACTATCCACCAGTCATGAACCCATGTAACAGTGATACTCGGCATTTTAAGTCCGCCCGATATTGTTGGTTTTCTTAAACGTAACGTGCCAAGGAGATGAATCTCCCCGGAAGTACCGAAAGAAACTTCGGGTGTGCCACCTACACTTGTTTCTGTAGTTTTTCCCTTTTTTTTCTTTGCCTTTTTCCCTGAGGTTTTTATCTTCTCTAATAATTCCATATCATCTGTGGAGAGAGAGCTCTTAAATAGAGGCGTATCTATATTAAGCGCTATTATATCGAGCCCCGCATTATCAGGGTCTGTTTCCAGCCAGTTTACACTTTCGGTTTTAAATGTTGTAGATGTTTGATTAAAACCTGAAAAAAGCATATCCTTTTCTGGGGTTCCAGGTGGTAGTAATGTAACTCCCTTCCCGAGAGAGGACAAATCAATATCGGATCGGTCGAGCTTAACGTTAAAATCCGGGACATAAGCATCTATAAAAACCTCTTCTGGTCTTGGTTTAACTGTTTCTATGACTGTTTTACCATTTCTTTCATAGATATTTACAACTTTTCTCGCCTCATTGTCCGCAGTTAAAAAGATCGACCCTATTCTAAGATCTTCCGGGGTTGAATACCTTACCGGTCGGTTATTAATCGACGACTTCAACTGCATGTTTGCACGCAAGTCTATTACATTTTTATTCAGTATTACTTCAGAATAGGGAATACGAGAATCGGCATATAAACCCTGAGTAACCCCTAAGACAAAAAGAAATATTGCTGGAAATAAATATTTTTTATTCATGCGGATAATCTTTCATAATCACAGATTTGTTATTTACCTGTTCCACAACTCCTCTTAAATTACCCTCTTCATCGTATCCGTAATAGGTTTCAATTTTTTTTCCTTCTGATGAAATTTGAATTGTTTTTACAAGTCTCCCACTTTTATCCTTATGCTCTTCAGTATAATAGGTAATTTCTTTTGACTCCTGGAGAGGAACAGACTCTACCGTTTTGATTAGATAACCCCTTCTATCATATTCATAATTGATTATCTTTTTAACTTTTCCATCTTTGCCATAGCTTATTGTTCTTCTTAATGTATTATCTGATTCGTTATACTCATATTCGCTTATTACTTTATTGGAGGGTTGGTCCACAATAAGGTAGTTCTTTGTTTTACTGATATAGTTGTTGGTACATCCAAATAAAAGAATGCCTGCAAGAAATAAAAGAATAAGACGATACATAGCTATCTCCTAATATGATGTGATCTTGGTCTGCGCATTGCATCTAACAAATTATATCTATCAAAAGCTGGCATATGCAAAAATTGACCTACAAAAAATCCAATAATAAAAAATAGAATAGCAAAGATTATTACATTCTTTTTTGCTGTTTTCTTACTCAATTTTATAACCTCCTTTCTAAATATTATTAGTCAGCCTGGTGTTAAAAATTCCGTTAGGAAATGAGCTTATATGACAAACAAGGTGAGATAATTTTGCGTTTTAAAACTCTAACGGTATCATATAACCCAAACTAAAATGATATTAGCTGCTATTATAATACCTTGTAGCTTTGAATATCAACCCTTTTAGCTTACAATACCTCACTCTTAACCATTAATTAGGACTTTGGCTATAGTAATATGATCTATTATTGATTCCCGGAACCCTATAGGAAGTATTCATTCCTGCCCTCCCGACAGATACAACCTCCTTCGGATATTTTATCACTCACCATCGGGAGGTAGACCTACAGGGTCTTACTGTCCTCATCTGATGCAACCGAAAAAACGGTTAGATTCTTTTACGATTTTCTTTTATAATCCTATTTCTATGAGAAAGTCGAACAGAACAGGTAGTAAGAATAATTTAAAAGACGCAGGTTCTCTCCTTCGGGAAGAAGAACAGAAGCAGTTAGGGGATCTTTTGAAGATCCTTGACAGAGGCTCGATTACACCGGAAACAGTGAAAGACGTTCTTCCGGAAGCAATCATCCTGAAAGACAAAGAAGGTACTCAGCTTTCAAAAGCCCTTGTGGAACCTACAGAGAAAGCTGTTAAGCAATCGACTGAAAGGGACAGTAATGTTCTCGCAGAAGCTCTGTTTCCTGTAATAGGACCGGCAATACGCAAAGCATTGGCCAAATTCATGAGGGAAACGATACAATCGATGAATCGTTCCCTCGAAAAAAGCTTGTCTTTCAAGTCAATCAAGTGGAGAATCGAATCGATAAAGACCGGAAAAAGTTTTGCAGAAATAGCCTTGAAAGAATCGATTGTTTTCAGGGTCGAGGAAGTATTCCTGATACATCGGAAATCGGGAATTTTATTGAACCGCGTTGTTACTGAAAACTCGGCAGTAAGTGATGGTGACATGGTTGCCGCCATGCTCAATGCAGTCCAGGATTTTATAAAAGATTCCCTCAATCTGAGTAAGAGAGAAACCGTTGATTCTTTTGAAGTTGGTGATTTTGTTATATGGATTGAACAGAGTCCCTTTGCCGTACTGGCACTGGTTATTCAGGGAACCCCAACCCCTGAACTTAGGTGGAAAATGCAGGATGTATTGGAAACCATACATTTAAAATTTGGCCATTACCTGGAAAATTTTGATGGGGAGATCGGAAAGTTTAAGGGAACAGAGTCCATTCTTACAGACTGTTTGGAAGTTGAACTTAAGGGATCGGCAAAGAAGTTTCCAAAAGCTCTGGTTGCTATTCTTGTACTTTTTTTGGGTATTGCAGGTTTTTTTGTCACTCGTTCAGCTCTGGAAGGGATGAATGGTAAAAAGGCTCTTGACTTGTTGTCTATGCAACCCGGGATAGTTATAACGGAAACATACAAGTCGAAAGGGAAAATACATATTAATGGTTTGAGAGACCCGCTGAGTGAAAAACCATTGGCTATCATTATAAAAGCAGGACTGCCTTTAGAATTATTTAGCTTTGAAATGAAACCCTACGTTTCTCTAGAACCGCAACTTGTACTAAAAAGGGCTAAAATGATTCTTAAACCCCCTGATGACGTAGAACTTTCCTTTAAAGATGGAATCTTATATGCAACGGGAAATGTTACGGAGGAATGGATTGACAGAAGCAGGTTAATAAGTGGGGCCATACCAGGGGTATTTAAATTTAATATATCAGGGTTAAGCAATGAGTATTACTCTGCCGTCAAGGAACTCGAGCGATTGAATGTATATTTCACCCCTGGTTCTGCAAATGCTATGCAAGGCGAAGAAGAGACTATTGTCAGAGCGGCAAATATAATAAAAAAGCTTATTGCCATGTATAAAGGAAGTCTTGTCTTCACGGTAACCGGCCATACTACGGGGCAGATCACCGATGCACAAAGTCTGGCCTTGAGCATTGATCGTGCTAAGAGAGTGGTGGAAAAACTGGTTGAATTGGGAATTCCCAATAATGTATTAATTGTCAGAGGTGTTGGTTCGGATGAACCTATTGTTATTGAAAAAACTAAAGATGACATGCGAAAGAACAGGAGAGTTTCTTTTTCTGTGATTGAACTGAAGTAAGTTTATTAATCAAGATTGTGTAAGTTCTATCAATTTACAGCTGATTTTCCCGGAATATTTTTCTTGTTATAAAATATGAGATATTGTCAGCTTCTCTTTGAGAAATCTTTGTAATATATTTTATAAGATTGGTTAAGAAAGGATCAATCTTGGGGAATGAGCTGTTTGAAGCAGGAAAGAAGTATGAATATTCATTGTTAGAGGGATTGCTTTTCAATCGTATATTTGCAGCAGGATCGTGTGGCGTGCCTGAAATGCAGATATTAAAATTGGTTTTTGTACTTATAGCAAGAAGGTTGTTAGAGCTTAAAGGAACATTGAATGCAGTTCTAGATATTTTTTTGTATTTACACTCTTCGTTTATATCTTTATTTGAAATTAGGATAGTATGAATATAGTTCTTGGTGAGAATGACAACTTTTTCATTTTCATAATGAATGCTCTCGCTATGCTTGATTGAAATTATATGAACAAAAATCATAGAGGGTTTTTCGTAGTTTTTGGGAAGGTTAAAAAGAATCAAGTATCCTTTGCTGATTTTTCTAAGGGCGATACGTTTTTTCCCGAAAAGAGGATAGCCTCCGGGATCTGGTTTTTCTTTTATCAATTTTCTTTTTTCTATCTCTTTAGAAAGATTTCTTTTGTAATTCAAGTAGTTAACTCTGGGAATAATTGTTGGAATATATTTCTCCTCGCTGTGAAGTAACTTGTATAATTTTTGAATCAATTTTTTGTCTTCCGATATTACATTTTGATCCGAAGAAATAAGGCCTTCTCCGAATATTAGACTATGCTGCCGGATTATGGAAACTATAGAATATATATTTCCGGAATTTAGTTGTGAATTTTCAACTGCTCTTAGTAAATCACTTGTTTGCTCTCTGGTGTTACTGTCGTATGTAATTGCTCCTAAACCAAAAAGAAATTGATGTTGAGAAAGAATTGAGAGCATGGTTTTTTTATCTTTGAATGATAAAGTCCTCATCATTTTTAAGTTGATTTATCTTTAAAATCTTGCTGAAGTTTAATGGCCTTGTCTGATATATCGAGGAAGGCTTTAACGATTTCAGGATCAAACTGTGTCCCGCTTCCTTCTTCGATTGTAGAGATTGCTCTTTCAAATGGCCAGGCTTTCTTATACGGCCTGTCAGACACAAGGGCGTCAAAAACATCGGCAAGAGCACATATTCTCGCAAAAATATGTATGTTTTCCCCGGATATTCCATCCGGATATCCATTGCCATCCCATCTTTCATGGTGAGACCTGGCTATTATTCTGCCGGTTATCATTAGATCCGTATCATTATCGGAAAGTAATCGAGCTCCTCTGATAGTATGTTGTTTCATTATTTGCCACTCTTTCGAAGAAAGAGGTCCGGGTTTCAATAGAATTGCATCGGGAATTGCAATTTTCCCCAGATCATGCATCGAACCACCGTGATAAATCAGGTCACAATCTTTTTCACTGAGGCCTATTTCCCGTGCAAGGAGTACACATGTTTTACTCATTCTTACAATGTGACTTCCTGTTTCCGGATCCCGATATTCAGCCGCCTGAGCAAGGCGCCTTATTATCTCTATTCGTGCACTCTGGAGTTCCTGTGTGCGTTCTCTCACCCGTTTTTCAAGGTCGAGGTTCTGTCTCTGAATTATTGTATTTAGCTTTTCCAGTGCCTTGTTTTTTTCTGCTAATTGTTTTTGTAAAAGTTTGGTCTCATTGCGACTCTGGACCAGCTTTTGTTGGTAGGAAAAAATACGAGTCCTGTCTTCTATTATAACGATTAACGGATAGTCACTCCTGTCACATGTGATTAATTCAAGATCAAAATAAGTATTCCTATCTTTTTCTGTTTCCCTCTGTATTGCCGGTATGTTTATAGATTTTTTTTCTCCCTTCAGTAACAGGGTTATTTCTATTTCTTTTCCAACCAATTCGAAAATTATGTCTGTTAACGGAACCGGATTTTCTGGTATTCGAATATTAAGATATTCCCAGAAATCATTCTGCGTTGGATGAATCATTAACTCAGAATCTATGAATTCAAAAAAAACTTTAACTCTCTTTCTTATTGCATTGTAAACAATATCAGACATCGATTCACCCTTCCTTAGAAACAATCGATAAGCGGGCAAGGTTGATAAAAAGATCTTCTATGTTTTGATTCTCTTTGGCACTTGTAAAAAAAGTTTGCATTTTTGAAAAAATCGCATCTCTTTCCATTTTTTGTTTAAGGAATCCAAATTGATCATAATTAATCAAGTCTGTCTTGTTCAGGCTCAATACGATCCCCTTACCTCCGGCATATGTACGGAAATATTCAATGTGATGTTTCAGATTCTCTATCGTTTCAGGTCTTGTCACATCGGCTACAATAACAGCGCCATTTGCCCCCATGATGTACTGGGGCAGGACACGCTGGAACCTGTCTTCACTGTTTATATCCCAAAGCAGAATGGTTACATTTATTGTTTTATTGTTTAAAGTCAATGTAACGTCTTTTTTCGAAACTCTGACTCCCAAAGTGGCTATATACTTTTCACTGAAGATATTGTAAACATACCTGTTTACAAGGCTGGTTTTACCTACTGCAAAATCGCCAAGCATCACTATTTTTTGTTTGTATACATTCTTACCGATACTCAACTTCCGATAGTCCCGCTCAGTATGTTTTGAATTCAATTGATGGTTGTAGCAAATGTTGATTCATTGACCCATCTATATTGTCCTAAATTATATCTTTCAAACTCACAAAGAGATACACCGGTCCATAATTGCTTTTAAAAGGTATAAGAATTACCGGAACACCCTGCATCCAACTTATCTGGTGGTTTGGGCCTTTGACTACCGAAGGAAGCGAAATGACGATTCTGAATTCTTCCATATCTCTCTTGGCATTTCCGGCTATAATGTTTACCAATTCGCCAACAGTATCAATCACGTCTTCACCGAATATCTTGATATCTTCTTTTAAAAAATCCGATACGATTTTCAGGGCAACAAGCTTTGGAAAGCTGATAACGACGGCTCCTCTGACTTCCCCGGCTAGCCCGATTATACCTGATATGTCGTATCTGATTTCACTTTTATTGCTATCGAAAAGAGATGGTTTCTCTGTTTTCAAATCGGCACCCAAAAAACCTTTGAAAGTATTAATTGTTGCACTTATAAAAGGATTTATGTATTTTACATTCATTGGCTGTCCTTCTATTGTCCCAGTAATTCTTCGAGTTTTTTATGTACTATTTCCCCTCTAATAGGCTTTATGATGTAATCGGTAACTCCTGCTTTTATTGCCTCCATTACATTGTATCTGGCTGCTTCAGAAGTTACCATAATTATGGGAATCTCTTTAAGTCTCTCATGGTTCCTCACTATTTTGACTAGTTCTATTCCATTTAATTTAGGCATATTCCAGTCAAGAAGTATGAGATCAACCTCATTGTTTTTAAGCATCTCCAGAGCCTCGACCCCGTTGCCGGCTTCGAGTATTGCATTTTCATCTATCTGCTTCTCTTTTAAAATATTTTTCAGGACATTTCGCATTATTCTGGAATCATCGACTACCAGTATTTTCATTTTGATTACCTGTTATTACAAAATTGTTTTCGGTAGCTTAACATTGTTCTGTATGGCCAATCTCCGCAAAGGGAGCTTAACTACAAGGATGCTAATAAAACCTATTTGCTTTTTTAATTCATTTAATATTTTATCTATATCTTCCGGTTCAATATCATCCGGATTTCTTATATTGCCTTTTTCGTCTATATTAATACCGGCGTTTTTAAATATTTCCCTGGTCTGATATCTGCCGAGCAGAGCAAACTCTCTTCTTACAATAACATCCATCATGTTTTTATACACATTCATACTAAATCTCCTTTTTCTTACTCATAAAGATAGCTGCCGCACTCGAGATTCTTCATATTTTCAATAGCATCTTTTACCCTGTCACCCGGTATTATTGAGCCGTGCTGGGGACATATCATAGATATTTCAAGGTTTTCGATTTTTTTCATATTAATATTTACTATCTCTTTCGAGGGCATATAATGTTCCATAAAAGCGTCCATGGCCTCAAAATAGTCTTCATTTGCATAAAGATGCCAGTCGAATGAAAGCCCTCCAAAAATGTCTCCGCTGAATAAGACCTTTGTCTTTGTATCATAGGTCATTATTTCTCCGGGGGAATGCATATAAGGCATGAATATGAACTTAATTAGTCTGTCCGGCATCTGTAGTTCCCAATTAATAAAATCCACGTTAACCAATTCGGATTTGACTCCGTAATGGTAGATAAGAATATTAGCCTTGGAATGAGCAAGAATTTTTCTTGGACCAATTTTCTTTTCCCAGAAAGGGAGGCTTGAACAGAGATCCGGGTCCTGATGGTGCTGAATAAAATACTTTATCTTGTTTACATCTACTATGGTTTCAATTTGAGCTGACATGTTCTTGAAAAACCAAGCTGAACCTGCATCTATAAGAGCGATTTCATCTCCGGATTGAATTATGTAAGCATTGGTACGAAAGGCGGAGTCTGTGTTAGTATATCCAACCCAGTAATTACCTTCCGCTAATTTTTCCGGCTTTTTATATTTCTCACTCATTCTGTTCTCCTTTTGGAAATTTTATTGTAAATGATACACCGCGAGATGGGGTGTTTTTCAATGTAAGTTTTCCATGAAGAAGATACAATACGTTGTTTTTTACAATGGACATTCCCACTCCCGTTCCCGAAACCATATCGCTGTTTTCCTTAACTGAAAATCCGTCTGCAAATATCAGGTTCATTACCGATTTTTCATCCATTTTCCTGGCTTCATCTTCTGATATAAGACCTTTCTTTATGGCTTGTTTTAATATATTGTCTGTATCGAGGCCTTTCCCATCATCAGAGTATCTTGCTATAAAGGCATTGTCTTCTTCGTAGAGGTGTATATTAATCTTTCCGGTACGAGATTTTCCTTTCTCAACCCGTTCTTCCGGCTCTTCTATGCCATGTGAAATACTGTTCCTTATTAGGTGTAAAAAAACTTCTTTTAACAGTTTATATGTTGTTATAGGAAGCCCGTCAAAATCATATATGAAATTGAATTCAACATCCTTCCCGTAAGTGGTTGCGGTCTTTTCTGTTACAATTTTCAATTCCTCTTTCAGTTTCTCCAGACTAACCCAGTCGAGCTTCAATATTTTCTTGTAATAATCCTCCAGGATTTTTCTATCCAATTTCCCACCTTCACTCAACCTTATTATATTTTTGAAATCGGATTTGAACTCATTGTAGGTGTCCCGGTAAATATACAGCTTGTTGCTTTCTAATTTTTCACCTTTACTGTAGCTGAATATTTTTCTGGCTACTTCATTCAGTTGGTCGGCTTTTTCTTTTATTTTCGTGTAATGTGTTAATATTACCAGGTTTTGCTCTGTGGAGATCGGTTTCTTGAAATTGGTTTTTATGTATTCTTCCATTTCAGCAGATGTTTCAGCCAGCTGTTTGAAACCGAGTGAAAAGGCTTCTCCTTTTATTGAATGTATTGCACGCTGAATTTCTTTGAGTGTTTCTTCGTTTATTTCATCAACTTTCAGAGAATCTATCTTATCCTTAATCAAATGCAGACGTTCATTCAGGTCATTGACAAATGATACGATGAACTCTTTTTCATATTGAAATATGTTGGTAAGGAGTTCTAATTCGTTTTGATATTTTCTCTCTTTTACTCTAATATTTTCTTCCATTAGTTTCTGAAGTGTCACATCTGTAAAGATGAACATCAGTTTTTCTACTTGTTTTTTTTCGTTGAATATTCTTGAGACCTTCATGGATATGTGTTTTTCTTCTACTTTGCCTTTTTCATTGTATATGTAGATGAACTCAGAAACTGGGTTTGCTGCATTAATCATACTGTCGGAAGTTGCAGAGTTAGAAAAAGAAATTTCCAGGAATTCTCTTAACTCCCTTTTTTTCTCCGGATCGAGGTTATAGAAGATAGTATCGAAAATCGAGGATTCCCAGTATTCCCTCTCACCGAATATCTTTTTAAAGCTTCTGTTGAAATCAGCCTGTATGATGTAGTTCTTATCGATGGTACATATTCCCGAATCTATGGTATTTACTATACTTTCAAGTTGATTTGTATAAAGAGAAAGTTCGGAAAGAATCTCGTTTATCTGCTCCTGATCACTGATATTTCCAGCTTCGAGTTCGTCTATCTTCCTATTGTTCTCTTCCAACGTTTGGGTATATTCATATATTTCTTTGAGAGTCTTCGATAATTCTTCTCTCGTTGTTCTTAGTTCATCATCGAGTGAGTTGGCTTTTTTTGACAACTTACGATACAGTAAGATTCCTGCAAGATACGAAACATTAGTTACAATTATTGCAGAGACTAATAGAATTGTATTTGAGTTAAAGTTGAGATAGATTAACAGAGAGTCAGTGATTGCCAATGAAATGAAAAACAGGATGGACATTTCTTCCCTTTGGATAACTTTTATTGAATATTAGTGTTTTATTATTAGATATTACCACAGAATGGGGGAAAATACAATTATTTTAATTGCTTTTTATATTACAAATTATTGATAAAAATTTATCACAATTTTATTCTCAAAGCCATGTTGCTTTTATACCGTTACAGATATTCCGGAATTCTATAAAAAGAATTTTAAAGTTGTAAATACTTAACTTATAAAAATATTTCTTTTTTCGTTTTTGCAGAATCTATTTCAGATAGACAAACCTCAAGGGATTCAAATGCAGTTTCCACGTTTACAATTCCGGATAGTCTTCCTTTTGCTATGCTCTTAACAAAATCTTTAAGTTCATAGTAGTATCCATCATCTTCCGCAAGAGTCAAAGCATATGGTTTGCCTTTATTGGGAAATATATTGACAATGGGACTTTTTGAGAAATCTAGTTCTATAGTAGCTTCTTTTAATATGTAAAATGCTCTCATATTGAATCCATAACTTTTAGTACATATCCAGCCCCCTGTGGAACTTACTAATTTATCATTGTATCTGTATATTGTTGTTATATGTGCAATACTCTCATTTTGCCAGAAAACTCCTGCTGATCTTACACTTTTTGGTCTGCCAAAGAGATAGAGAACCATATCCACATCATGTATGTGAAGATCTAGGGCCGCATTGCCAGATTTATTATTGTCCAAAAGCCAGCTTTTCCAAGCCCATTCTGGGGTAGCTGAAAACCTTGCGAATTCAGCATAACTGACTTTTCCATATTTTCCTTTATCTATAAGTTTTTTTATTGCAGAATAAGCCGGCCAATATCTTAAACACTGTCCTACTGCAAAAAGCTTTCCTGTTTCTTTTACTTTTTCCATTATCTTATTTCCCTCTTCGAGTGTAAGTGCAAGAGGTTTTTCACAGAATACATGATAATTTGCCTCTAGTGCCTTGATTATCGCATTCTTGTGAAGAAATGTCGGGAGACATATATCTACGAAATCAAACCCACCATTTTTAAGCATCAACTCGTAATTTTTATATTTTTCTATTCCCGAAAGATCGACAACTCCTTCACTTATTTTAATATTTCCTTTTGAGGCAAGGTTCTTAATATTTAGAGAATTTATATTTTCATCACATATTGCAGTAACTTTGACATCCTGAAGTTTATTAAGATAAATTCCCAGATGCATTTTTCCCATAAACCCTAAACCAACAATAGCTACTTTGACCATTTAAACCTCCATATTATTTCAAAGAGAAGAAATTTAGCTTATACCAACTCCGCCTCTGCAAAACAGTGGAGCATGGAAGGATTTAGAACCTTTAAACCTTCTCCGTAATCAAAGTCATAATTTTCGGCAAGTTTACTGTTGTGTATTTCATCGTACTTAGACAACAACTCAATGTCATTCTTGCTAAACTGAGATTTATGTTCTGCAATAGCTTTGAACTTTTTCTCTCTGAATTTCTTGGTATTAATTACAGTATTGGGATGTGCAGTAAAAGAAAATGCAATCCCTTTTATCTCATAGGGGCTATAGTTTTTGTCTATCCTCCTGTGGGTTTTTATATAGGGAAGGCTCTGGAGTATTACTGCTTCACTAACTGCTAATCCGCATTTAACATGATCCCTATGCGCCTCATAGCTAAGCCAGGGATCTACAGTTAGAACAAAGTCCGGTTTAATAAGCCTTATATATTCTATAATTCTGTTTCGTACTTTATATAGACTCCAGTCACGTGCATCACAATAGTCCAGCCAGTAATAGGTTTTTACCCCCAGTATTCTGCCTGCACTTACCTGTTCTTGCTTTCTAATATTTTTTCGTTTTCTATGGGGTATTCTTAAAGTGATAAAGCCGGATGAATCGTCTGTAATTGTTAAATATGTTATTTCCGTACCTTTTTCTGCAAGATAAGCAATAATACCTCCTGCGCTTATATCCATATCATCAGGGTGTGGCTGAATACATAGAAGTTTTTTACATTTATCTATTACCGGAATCGGAATTAATTCGTTTATCTGCATTCTTACATCTCTCTTTTTTATTCTAAGAGCTCATTGCTATTTTTCTTAATCTTTTTAACTGCCTCGATAACAAGGCTGCACTGTTCTTTGGTCCCTAACAATAAACTATGATGGGCTGTTATACCGCTTTCGTAGTAAACCTTTGAACATACCGGAAGCCTAAAGCGGGAAGGGTCTATTAATTTCATATACTCTTTGTTTAAATAATGTCGCTTTTTAGTTAAAGGCCTGTAAAGCCCCCAGTCATTAAGCGGCTTGTACGGGCTATCAAATTCAAAAGCAATCTCACTTGCTAAAGCTTTTCTAAAAAGAGCTGCACTGACATTACGGAAATACTTTCTATCATACCTGAATGCAAACTGATAATAGGACTGCACTGTTGTTCCTGTACGCCTTAACATTGGTTTTATCCCTTCAATTAAAGTAAGTTCTCTGTTAAGGTATGCAGCGTTACGGTCCCTTATCCTGACCTGTTCAGTAAATCGTTTAAACTGCTCCAATAGTATAGCCGCCTGAAACTCTGTAATCCTGTAGTTGCCGGATTGTATTAAATCTCCTTCATTTGAATACCCTTCATTCTTGTCGGAAGATATGGACTCTGGTTTGCGGCCGCAGTTTCTTAAGGCATCGAGCTTAACAGCCGTTTCACTGTTATTTGTAACGATAATGCCACCCTCCCCGCAGGTTAAAACCTTTGTATTCTGAAGCGAAAATGTACCAATATCTCCGAAGGTGCCTACGTGTCTGTCTTTAAAAACAGATCCATGCTGATGTGAGCAATCCTCTATTAAAAATAAACCTTTACTGTTTGCTATTCTTTTTAGTTTTTCAATATCACAGATAGTTCCGAAGAGATGTACAGCAATAATCGCCTTTGTCCTGGGTGTTAAGGCATTCTCTACTTTTTTCGGGTCTATACACCAGGAATCTTCTTCAATATCAACAAGGATCGGTACTGCATTCACATTTATGACAACTTCGGCATCTGCTTGCCATGTTAAACCCGGAACAATAACTTCATCTCCGAATCCGATACCAAGAGCTTCCAGCGCAAGTTGAAGCGCTACTGTGCCGTTTGACACTAAAAAAGAATAATTTGCACCCGTAAAATCCGACCATTCTTTATTAAAGGTCTTTTCCATATCTCCGTTATATGACCATTTATTGGAGTCGATTACCCTGCTTAAAATATTCTTTTCAGGTTCACTAGCAATCGGCCAGGTGGGCCAGGGGCCCTTATACAGAGGTTTACCACCTTTCAGTGCAAGGTGTGCCATTCAATTCTCTCCTCTCTATATAGGGTATCATTCTTTACGACCCTACTGTGTTCCGTATTAACATTAATCTTTAATGGCTCCGGCAGTTATTCCTTTCTGAATTTGATTTTGGAAAACGAAATAAACAATGAACATGGGAGTTGCAATTATTGTAAGTGCCGCAAGCTTAAGGGTTAATTTTGCAGAGTGTTTTGTGGAGAAAACATAGAGACTTGTTGTAAGGGGTTTGAGTCTTTCAGTTTGTATCATTACGAAGGGAAGCATAAATTCGTTCCAGGCATTTATTGTATTAAAAACAATTACAGTGGCTATAATTGCGTTTGCAATAGGCAGACTTATATACCAGAATATCTGGATAACATTCGCTCCTTCTATGAGGGCACTTTCCTCTAGAGAAGAGGGTAGGGAATCAAAAAATGCCTTTATTAAAAGTATAGCAATCGGAAGACCTATAGCAGAGATAGGCAGAATAACAGAAAAAAGGGTATTAAGAATATGAGTTACCCTGAACATAACAAACATACCAACTAAAAAACTCTGAGTAGGAAGAATTAATCCCAGAAAAAATAATGAATAAAGAAGATCTCGCCCCTTATATTGCAAGCGAGAAAAAGAAAAGGCTGCTAGAGAAGAAAAGGCAATAATTATGAATACAGAAACTGTTGTAATAATTGATGATATAATAAAATGGTAACCGATTTTCGCCATTTTAAATGCTTTTACATAGTTGCCAAAGTAAAGATGCGAAGGAATCTTCAAAGGAGCATTAATAAAATCCGCGTTTGTTCGAGCAGAAGAAATATACATCCATACAATAGGCAATAGATATATAATTAAGGCGAGTATCAGAAAAATGCTTAAAATCTTTCCGTAAAAACCTGAGAATTCCCTGTTATAAAAATAATGCTTTCTCTTCATGGCGCTATCAAAATTCTTCCACCTTTCCTACAAAAGTTTTATTGATAAAGTTAATAATAATAATGATGGCAATTACCACAAACGTTAAAAGCACAGAAACTGCCGAACCGTAACCAATATCCTGGTTTTCAAAAAATACACGAACCAGAAAAACTGGCATGACAATACCTGACTCCATGGGATCTCTCCGTAACAAGATCTGGAAAAGGTCAAATCCTTTAAATCCTCCGGTTGTAACAATGAGCAAAGCAAGCATAATTAGGTTTTTAATTAGAGGAAGTTCTATTTTTAAAAATATTTTAGAAGAAGAGGCCCCGTCGAGTTTGGCAGACTCAATAATAGAATCTGGTATTCTTGCAAGTCCGGCATAAAAAATAGTCATGAAAAAACCGGAAAATAACCACCCGGATACAATAGAAACTGAAAGCATTGTAAAAGGATAGCTTAGCCAATCAATTTCCTTACCACCGAATAAACCAATTATGCTATTTAAGAGCCCAGAATGGTATGCATATATCTGCCGCCACAAGACACCTACAACAATAGATGGAAGAATTATAGGTGAGAAAAAGAGACTCCTGTATATGATAGAACGACGTAAGTGGATAACTATTCCCGCAAGTATAAGGCCAACCCCGGATTCTAAAAATATTGTAAATAGAATATATATAAGATTGTGGATAAAAGCTTTTCTCAATACCGGGTCTTTTGTAGAGCGGATGTAATGTTCCATGGTGCCGAAATTTATAATGTTAAATCTCCTCCATTCGGTAAAACTAAACAGTACAGTAAAAAGTAACGGAATAACGACGATTATCAAAAACAGGAGCACTGCTGGAAGTGCAAATAGGATATAGCTATTCTTTTTAGCTATCATTTATTACCACTCTTGCTATCAGACTAAATTGGACAGCTCTTTCTAAACTTTAACAGATCGAAAGAGCTGCCGTAAATTAGTTTTGGTTATTTATTTTCTTAGATGATTTATTTTCTGGTCAACAGCACTTAGAGCTGCCTCCGGGGTCTTGGCATTCACCAGTACCTGTGCAATCGCTGCATAGAGAGACTCTGCCATTTCCAGATTATACCCTGTATCCGGAGGTGATACCAGCGTTTGGGTGCTATTCATAAGATCCAGAACTTTGCTAATATAGGGATCCGACTTGTCCAGTGTTCCTTTTACGGTAGAGAAAGTTCCGATTTTAGCAAATTGAACTTGGTATTTCTTATCAATCATAAGTTTTAAGAACTCTATAGCTAGTTCTTTGTACTTTGTTTTTGCATTAGCAACAAAACCGTTGTTTAAACCCATATATGATGTCTGGTCACCTTTGCCATCCGGAAATGCAGGGAGATTGAAAAAGTCAAAATTTGCTTTTGAAGGATCAGGCGCGTTTTCGGGAATGACTTCTGTTTTAAACCAAGTTCCTAATGGATACATTGCAGATGAGTTATCAAATAAACGGGCAAAGCTGGGATCGTAACCAAGGGTGTTTAAATCCCTGTTTATGTAACCTTTTTTTCCTAATTCCGAAGCGTATTCCATAGCCTTAATAAAACCCGGGTTGTTGAATCTTGTTCCTTTCTTTAGACTTAAAACTTCATCCGCAATATCATCTCCTGCTATGCGGTAAAGAAAAACCCCAACAAAGTTGCCTGCAACCCAAGCATCTGAATTCCCCATAAGAATAGGAGTAATTCCTGCACCTTTTATCTTGGCACAAATGCTTAAAAATTGGTCCCATGTTTTCGGTATGGAGAGACTAAGTTTTGAAAAAATATCTTTATTGTACCACATCATTATTGTAACATCCTGGTTTGTTGGTAGCATATATGTCTTATTGTTAAATACTGCACCACTCCATGCCGAAGAAACCAGATTAGGACGTACTTCATTTGCCAATGTGCTAATATCTAGTGCTTCACCATCCTCTGCATGATTCTTTACCCTATTGCCACCCCACTCAAAATATATATCTGGTGGTGTATCGCTTGCGAGGAGGGAGGGCAAACCCTGAAATTGATAGTCATCACCGGAAGATCTATCCCATGTAACTGTAACCCCAGGATGACTCTTTTCAAAATCAGCCATCATAGCATCGTATATTTTTATTGAATCAGGACCTTCAGAGGGTGATGCTATCCTTAATGTAATTTTAGCATTTTCCTGTGCACCTTTTGCAAAAATATTTCCTACGGCAAAGAACACCAGGAGTATGCTAAGTAATAGTGGAAATACTCTTTTCATTAATGACCTCCTTAAAGAGCTTGTTTGTTAAACTAAAGAGATTATAAACTTTAAAGTAATTTTGTCAAGTATTATATTAATATTTATTAAATATATTGACATTATTTTGTTTTAGGAGTAAAGTCATGAGGAATTTTATCAATTTTTTATGGAGTTAAAATGGCGAAACTTGCAATAAATGGTGGCCCGAAGGAAAAAAAAAGCCCCTGGCCGGAATGGCCAATCTATGATGATAGAGAGAAGCAGAAGCTAATTGAAGTTCTTAATAGCAGAAATTGGGGGACCCTTGGACCAAAGGTCCTTGAATTTGAAGAGAAATTTTCAACATTCATTAATGTAAGCCATGCACAGACTGTTTCCAATGGTACGACTGCTTTGGAAATAGTGTTAAGGGCTTTGAACATTGGATATGGGGATGAAGTAATTGTTCCTCCCTACACTTTCATGGCAACAATCACTGCCGTATTAATAGTAAATGCTACTCCTATCTTTGTAGATATAGATCCGAATACCAACTGCATAGACGCTGAAAAAATAGAAGCAGCGATTACACCCAGAACAAAGGCAATAATTCCTGTGCATATATCGGGAACTCCTTCAAATATGGACAGAATAATGAAAATCGCAGAAGCATATGATCTATATGTAATAGAAGATGCTTCACAGGCGCATGGATCAGAATGGGAAGGTAAAAAATTAGGTAGTATAGGAACGGTAGGAACTTTCAGTTTCCAGCTAAGTAAAAACATGACCAGTGGTGAGGGTGGAATAATTACCACCAATAATAAGGAGTTAGCAGATGCCTGTTGGTCTATTCATCATGTTGGACGAAGACGAGATGACGAATGGTATAGACATTACAGATTATCTACCAATGCCAGGATGACAGAGTGGCAGGCAGCAATTTTACTTGTTCAACTTGAGCGTCTTAACTCGCAGATAGAAAAGCGTGAGAAAAATGCTGAAAAATTGGATAAATTATTGAATCTAATTGATGGAATAGAAACCTTCAAAATGGATAGTCGTGTAACCCGTCATACTCGCCATCTTTACATGTTTAGGTTTAAGAATAAATTTTTTAAAAACATCTCAAAAAAAAGGTTCATCGAAGCTCTTAATGCGGAGGGTATTCCCTGTGGTTACGGATATATAGAGCTTAATAAACAACCCATATTTAAAAATACCAAGATTAAGCAAATTCTCACACAAGATATTAATTATTACTCTCTAAAATTGCCCGAAACAGAAAGAGCATGCCGTGAAACAGTATGGATACCTCAAAATGTCTTGTTAGGTGAGGAAAAGGATATTGAGATAATAGCTAAAGCAGTGTTAAAAATACAGAATAACTGTAATGAGTTGTAGGCTTTTTACATGAAAGAATTATTAGTCTATCCGGAAGTCCAAAAAATAGAAATAAAGGGAAAACCATACCGTTTTAATAAGACACCCAGAATTAGGTATCAATCCCGTGAGTATACATATAATAAAATTATTAGAACATGGTGTAAGTTTAATAGGTATCAACTGCTAGAAAGTAATGGTGATGTAGAATTAATACTTAATCAGACAAATGATGAAAATATAACTTATATAGAAGAAAATAATTCACTTACAAATGAAAAATATACAATAGAAGTTAGTTTTGTTAATAGAGAGCCTCTTGTTAACATTAGATTCAGTCACAAACGGGGATTGATGTATGCATTATTCACTCTTCAGCAGATGATAAATGCAGATAAGCTGTACAACTGCTATTTAGAGGATTATCCGAAATTTAATATCCGTGGAATAATAGAGGGCTACTATGGTCCACCATGGAAAGATGAAGATAGAAAAGCCATTTTTTCTCTGCTCTTACAATACAAAATGAACACATATTTTTATGGGCCAAAGGATGATCCTTACCACAGAAAGCTCTGGCGAGTGCTGTACCCAACTGAGTCGCTTTCAAAACTAAAAAAATTATTCAACCGGGCACAGGTATTGGAGATTGATTTTTTTTATAGTATTGGTCCCGGTTTGTCCATCCGGTATTCAGATAAAAGGGATTTTGAACTTCTTCTCGAAAAAATAAAGCAAATTCACAGTATTGGAATAAAGAATTTTGGTTTTTTCCTAGATGATATCCCACCGATTCTACAGCATGGAGTAGATAAAAAAGTATATGAAGATCTTGTTTCTGCCCACATTGACATTATTTCCAGGCTTTTTAGCTATCTAAAAACTATGGATTCTGAGATTAGGCTGGTTGTATGCCCAACTCAGTATTACGGTAAAGGCAATGAATACTATATCTCCAAACTTGGCAGGAATTTGGATCCCTTAATCGATATTTTCTGGACAGGTCCTGAAATATGCTCACGGGAACTTAATCTTTATGATGCATCTGTTTTTAGAACATCGACGTATCATAAACCACTCTATTGGGACAATTATCCGGTGAACGACCTTGAAATGAGTGAAGAAATGCATATTGGACCATATCTTAACCGGGACATGCATCTTTACAGATGTTCAAGAGGAATTATTTCCAATGGTATGCAATATGCCGAAGCGTCAAAAATACCTTTTATTACTATTGCGTGTTATCTATGGAATCCAGAAAAGTATAAGCCACAAAATTGCTGGGAACATGCCATAAAATCTATCGTTGGAGAGGAAGATAGTGAAGATTTTCTTGTTTTTGCGGATAATGTAAGATACTCAGCCATATATCCCTCTAATTCACCTAAACTTGAAAATATTATTACAAATCTGATCTTTGAATATTACTATGGCAATAGAGAGAGAGGTTTTTATGAATTTGACAGAGCAATTTCGCAATATTTAAAGGCTTCAGAAAAGCTTCTAAAAGGGATAAAGAATGGCAAACTTGCAAAAGAGTTAGAACCATGGCTTAATAAATTTTCAAAGGGAATAGAGTTATTTGTTAAAACAGTGGATTGTCTTAAAGATTACGATAAAAATAAGATTGATAATTTAAAAGAACTGTATAAGAATTATCAGGCAGATAAAACAAAAGTTTTTGCGGATGTGCTTTATCCGTTTGTTGAATCTGTATTAGAAGGGGATTTCCATATCAAGGATCAAGAGAATTATCTATGAAGCAAAAATTAAATGTAAACATGATAAAAAAACAAAACAGGAGAAATATTTTTTATGAAATTATAACGAACGCTCCTATAAGCAGGCTTTCAATATCACAAAATCTTCATCTTAGTCTGGGAACAGTAACAACCGTTGTAGAGGAATTGATTAATAGAGGTGTAGTTAAAGAAGAAAAAGATACCCAGACCAGCGTTGGCAGGAAACCGAATATAATCAATTTTGTGCCAAAAGCCAAAAGAATAATATGTATAGATATGGCAACACGGCATTTCTCTTTTTCCTTGAAAGACCTTTCATTACGTAGTGAATTTTCATACCGATATCATTTTGATAAAACAAAAAACTATGAAACTAATTTTAGAATATTTTTGGAAACTATGAAGGCGAAGGTGCTTTCAAATGAAAATCTTCGGAATACTATTGGAATCGGAGTTTCTGTGCCGGGTCCGTATTCCGCAAAAGATGATAGGATATCCTGCAAGCTTATCCCTGAAATTACAAAGATAAACCCACGTAGAATTATTTCTGAATATTACAAAGGGCCAATACTTCTGGATCATGATGTTAAATTAGCAGCAACATCAGAAGTTAAGCTTATACCCGGTTTTAATCATAAGGTGATTCTCTATCTTTACCTTGATGAAGGCGTGGGAAGTGCAATATCGATAAACGGCGGTATTTATTCAGGGGCAGATGAATTTGCAGGTGAAATTGGGCAGATGGTTATCGGAAATGAGAAATTTGAAAATCTAGTATCATGGAAAACATTATTAGCACGTCTTGATCTTGTAAAGGAAGATAACGATGAACTTATAAAACCTGATGCACTTAAATCCAGGTTTAATGATAAGGAACCTCGTTTAATGGGTGAGCTTGATAATATTATAAGAATAGCAGGTAAAACGATAGCCAATATAATATGTGTTTTAAATCCGCATTATGTAATTTTAGGAGGTAAATACAAAATATTCGGTAAAAGATTTATCGAAGCACTAGAATCAGAAACGAAAAAATACCTAATCGAGGATCTTAAGAAAAACCTACATTTTCGTTTGTCCAATCACCTTGAAAGCGGACCTCTCCTTGGTGCAGGAAGCATAGTGAGAGATTACTGGCTGGATAATCCCTAGATCCTGTCCTTTGGATGAAGTGGTGTAGATAAATGGATTTTAATGATATTTTTACGGGAGATTAGAAATGAAAACAGCTGTTATTCTTGCCGCAGGTATAGGCTCGAAGATATGGCCATATTCTGTTATAAGACCCAAAGTTATGATACCCTTGGCCAACAAGCCGATAATAGAATACCTGATAATTACCCTTAAAGAGATGGGATTTGAAAATATCATAATTGCGGCCGGAAACCTTGGTGAGCAGATAGAGAATTATTTCCGGTTAGAAAGTTCTTTACAGATCATAAAAACAGGGAGTACATCGGGAACGGCAGATACCCTATCAAGGATTTCAGAGTTTATCGAAGATGATGACTTTTTGGTTTTGTATGGCGATACCTATATTGAAAAGGAAGATATAGCAAAGCTAATTAGGCTGTATAGAGAAAAAGGAATATCGGTACTTGTTGAGCCATTAAAGAATGAGCCGAGCAGAGACTGGATCTGCTGTAACTTACACGAAAATACAGTGGAAAACATCTTGGGACATCCCAGGGACGATGCAACTCATAGATTCTGTGCCTTTGCTTTTAATAAAAGGTTTTTAGAATATATTGATGTTAATTCAGGAATCTTCACCAGTGTTCAGGTGGGGATGATGCCACCTGAAGAAAGTTATATTGAAATGTCATTACAAGATTATATAGAGGATGGCGGTGTGGTCTACTCTGCAGAAGCGGAGAGGAAATTCTTTGATATTGACAAACCATGGCATATACTAATGGCTAATTATTATGTTGTGGACCTTAGATGTGGGGAGTTAACCGAGAATCATTTGGAGAAAGGCGCATCGATTGATGGTACTGCTGATCTTCGAGGCTTTGTTCGACTCGGAGAAAACAGCCACATAGGAAAGAATGTTAAGATTAAAGGCAATATTATAGTCGGTAAAAATACGATTATAGAAAATGGTGCAATAATAAACGGTAATGCGGTTATTGGAAGTGACTGCTATATAGGCAATTATTGCTATATAAATAATAACTCTGCTATTGGTAATAGGTGTGTTATTAATCACTGTGCAGAATTCGAAGGTATAATTATGGAAAATGTTTATCTGTATCATTATATGGAGTTTTACGGCATCATAGGACAGAGTACGGACCTCGGAGCTGCTACTGTTTGCGGTACTTTAAGATTCGATGACGGAGAGACTTCCCACAGGGTTAAAGGTCGAAAAGAACACCCTAAATATTTTTCAAATGCTACTTTCCTGGGTGATTTTTCAAGAACCGGTGTAAATACAATAATTATGCCGGGGTGTAAAATTGGAGTGTACAGTATAGTAGGTCCCGGAGTGATTCTAACCGAGGATGTTCCAGATAACACAATTGTCATGGCAGAGCAGAAAACTGTAAAAAGGGAATGGGGGCCCAACCGTTACGGATGGTAAGGTGAACCTTTTTCTTGAGAATAAAAGAATCAAGATAACCTTTAATAGAGAGAATGGTGCTATTATCGGGTTGTTAAATAAAGAGACAGGGTGGCAGGTAATAAGGCAACCAGGACTGGCAATGGGTATTCAGCTCCTTGTGCCGATCAAGGATCACAGAAATAACAGGGCGAGTAGCAAAATACAGAAGCTTTCTGCATTTGATAAAAAAACAGAAACTATGGCCGGCCTCTATTGGGATAAGATTACTGCTAATCATTCCGGGGATCTGGATATTTCTGTTTTTCTGTTAGTCGAGTTAGACGGAATATCTATAAGTTTTATTATGACCATAGATAACAGGTCGCCTTACATTATAGAGGAAGTATGGAATCCATGCCTCGGCGGAATTCGGGAACCCGCAGAAGAAAAATGCCTGGAATCGTTGTCCGTGAATATGTGTGGCGGCTTGAGCAAAGAAATCCTCGGGGATGGTTTTCCCCAGAAGAGTGGTTACTATGGAACAATACACCCAACCTTTATAAAAACATTCCCGGATGTAGAAGCACAAACTTCTTTTATTCTGTTAGCCAACAATACTCAAGGCCTATATCTGGGCATGCATGATAAAGAGTTAAATATTGTAAACTTTGTACATGAGCTTAAGCCTGGCTACCTCGATAGCAAGAATAAACGCGTGCCATCAGCCGATACAATTGGCGGTAAGCCGATAGGTTATGTTGTAAGTGCCGTGAGACTTCCCTTTATAGAGCCGGGAAAAACTATTAAACTGGCACCTATTGTAATTAATCTGTTTAAGGGAACATGGCATAATGGTGTCGAGCAGTATAAAAAATGGCGGAAGACATGGTTCTTCTCTAAGCCAGAACCTGAGTGGCTTAAGGAGATAGACTGCTGGTTTACCTTACAAATGAATACCCCTGAAGGAGATTGTAGGTACCGATACACCGATCTTGTAGAAATAGCAGGAGAAGCAAGAGACAAAGGTGTGGGTGCAATTCAGCTCATAGGATGGGCTCGTGACGGACAGGACGGTGCAGAACCGTATCAGGATATCGATCCGAGACTCGGAACACGAGAAGAATTAAAAGAAGCAATAAGGAAAGCAGAATCCATGGGCGTAAGGATTCTCTTGATGTGTAAATTTAAATGGGCAGATATATCTATCCCGGAATTCAAAGAAGAACTGCTTTCATGTACTTTAAGAGATATGTATGGGAATTATGTTCAATTCGAAGGTTATGCATATGAAACAATGACACAACAATTGACAGGTGGAAGTAGAAGAACCGGTGCCGGGTTGTGCCATCTCTCCGAAGAATACAGAAAAATTGCTCTAAGAGAGTTTAAAAAGATTCTAGAACTTGGTTCCAGTGGTATTCTGTATGATGAACTTGCAAGCAACATGCTTCTATGTTTTGATACTTCTCATGACCACAAATGGGGGGAAAGTAATTTTAAGGGTTCTTTAATGCTGGCGAAGGAATTTTACGAGACAGCTCTGGATACACGAAAAGATTTCTTACTGGCCGGCGAAGGACCTAATGATCATTTATCCCAGTATTATCTTGTTAGTTATGTTCGTACGTGGAACGGAGAATGGGGTGGTCTGAATGAAGAGAATTATATAGCAGCCTGGAAGTACCTGAATCCCCAAATGAGATTTGCTACTTGTATAACGGGATGGGATGACCGTGAAATGATAAACCAATGCTTGGTTAACGGCTACATAATAAACTATGAACCCTATAACTTTAAAGGCAAGCTTTCCGATTTTCCTGATACTGTTGCTTATGGTATGAAAGCACAAAGACTCAGGAGAAGGCTTTGGGATTATATATGGGATGGTATCTTTAAGGATACCATTGGTGTAGAGTTATCGTACGATGGTAAAAATTCCGCCTGCCTCTATTCTGTATTCGAAAACAGAAAAAATAATAAACGGGCCGTTGTGATTGCAAATCAGGATCACGAAAATGATTTAGATGTAAGACTCTTGCTCGATAATGGCATTCATAATTTTGATATGTATGATATAGAGAACGATTCTGTTAAGATATGTTCTGGCAGTCTCACAGTCAAAAGGCGATCATTAAAGGTTCTTGTGGAACGATAGAAGAAGCAATGATATTCAGGTGTACTATTTGAATGGTTACTTAATGATAGGTGAATAAACCATTAATGATAATCTAGTGCCGTTGTAATTTATTGACTTTGATATACTTTTTTTTACAATTGATCTACTGTAGAATACTGGCATGAAAATAATCCATACGGCAGATATCCACTTAACCGAAAAGAAGAATAGGTTTCACTCATACAGGTGGAAGGCCCTGGAAAGGGTTATAGAAAAGGCCAATGAAACCGGGGCCGGGATGATTACGATAAGCGGTGACCTCTTTGATTCTCTTAGGGCAGCGGAGGAACTTCGTAACGAGATAAGGGCTCTCTTCGAGAGATTCAAAGGGAGGGTGGTAATTATTCCCGGTAACCACGATGCGGAAGCTTTCCCTAAGGGGGCCTATTTCGGAGCCAATGTGCATGTAATAAGGAACCCGGGTGAACCCTTTAAGGCCGAAGGCTTTCCCGAAGTTTGGGGCCTTCCCTTTTCCGGGATGCAGAAGGAAGATACCCTTGCGACGCTGAAATCCCTTTCGCAGGGAGTCGGGATGGGTGAAAACTCTATTCTCCTCTTTCACGGGGAGCTGTTAGATGTTTCCGGTGACTGGACAAGTTACGGGGACGAAGGTCAGAAGAGGTACCACCCCGTGAAACTCTCCTACTTCGAGAAACTTCCCTGGCGCTACATACTTGCAGGCCACTTCCATACGAATTTTTCAGTGAGCACCTTCGGGTGGGAAAAAAGAGGGGGCAAACAGGTTCGCCAGAGCGGAGGCTCCGGTGCCGGTGGGGAGAGCCGCAAAAGCACTGAAGCCGGGAAAACCAGCACAGGCTTTTTCGTTTACCCGGGTTCCCCTGTATCGATTACCAGCAAGGAGACAGGAATACGCAAGGTGAATGTCCTGGAGCCGGGTGGGGAGCCCAAAGAACTTGAACTTGATACTTTCCACTACGAGGAGGTAGATGTGGAGCTTTCACCCTTCGACAGGCAGTCGCCGGTAGCCAGGGTTGAAGCGGCACTGAAAGCGGCACCGAAAGGCGCCTCTCTGCTTCTACGAGTAGGAGGCTATTTCGACGGGGAGAGGTGGAAGGTCTCCGAGGAGAGGCTTGCAAAAGAGATAGAGAAGCTGGGCAGGGCCCTTGAAATTCCTGAAATGGAGGTTCCCGCTCTCGAGTTTCACGATGTTGGAAAGATCCTCTCCGATGAAATCTATGTCCGCTTTATGAAAAAGTTGAAAGCGATGCAGGTCGATGATGATACAAGGTTCCTTATGCAGCGTATCCTTATGAGGGCAATTATGAGGGTGACAAGATGAAGCTTAGGGAAATACTGATAAACAGCTACGGCCCGATCTCCTACGGGGAGCCCTTGAAGCCGGGAAACATATCCCTCCTGTGGGGAGAGAATGAGGACGGAAAGACTCTTACAATAGAGGCTATACTGAAACTGCTTCTGGGAAAGAAGTTCAAGAGGCTGAAGAACTGGAGAGAACTGCAGAGGGTGGAGGAGAATCCCGTTGGTAGGATAACGGTGGAGAGGAACGGAGAACTGCTCGTTTTCCCCTCTTCGGGAAGCATTACCGACCATATCGATGTGAGCCCTGAGATGTTCAGGGACCTCTTCGTAATAACCAACAGTGACCTGGTGATTCCCGAGGAGGCCATGTTCTACAGGAGCATAAGCGAGAGGCTTACCGGGCTGAACAGGCAGAGGATAGACGAGATAGTCAAGAATATCAGGGTAATAGGAAAGATTACCCCGAAAGGTGATTTCCAGAATACCGAGGATACCGCATACTTAAGGAAGAGGTTCGAGAAGGCCGAAGAGTTTCTGAAAGAAGCGGAGGATTTCATAGGTGAAGCGAGAAGCAAGGGTTATGACAGGCTCGAAGAAAAACTCGTCGCCTTAAGGGAGGAAAGGGACAACTTCTCCCGGCAGATAATACTTTTGGAGGAGGCAAGAAAGAGGGAACACTACCGGAAAAACATGGATGCCCTGCTGAAACTGAAATCTGATAGTTCAAGGTTGGAGGAACTTAAATCTTACAATGACGACGAGTTGAACAAGCTTAAAAGGGCGGTTGAAAGGATAGATGAGTCGAAGGCTCGAATAGCAAGCCTAAAGTCCACGAAGGCCATGCAGTCGGAACGGATAGAGAAATACCGCTCTGACCTTGAAAGCAGGAATGTCGAACTGAAGGTATCGGAGGATAAACTCAAAAAGGTCGAGGATAACCTGAAAGAGCCTGTAAGAAAGTACCACGGACTGGTAGAGAGAAAGAGCGTCGGTGAGACACTCTCCGGGATTCTAATGATCTCCATATTGATATTTACCGGCCTCGGAGCCCTGTTCCAGTTTGTGTCGGCACTTACGCTTCTGGCGGTGGGCTTTGCTGTCCTTGCCGTTGCCTCGTTACTGGTGTATTTGTTTTGGGTAGCCTTTCCCCGTTCCCGGTTAAAGAAATCTGAGGCAGCTCTTTTGAATGCCGCAGCCGAGCTTGGTTTTATAGTGAGTGATGTGAACAAGCTTCAGTCTGTTATAGATAGCTTCGAAAGTGAAGTGAAGAAACAGGGTGAGTTCAGGGATGGCCTTGAAAAAAGGATAACAGGTGAAAGTTACCGGCTTAAAAATATGGAGGAGGAGATATCCGGGCTCGAGGAGAGTATCCGGAGGGATATGAGGATGATAGAGGCAGTCCTTAAGGAGAGAGGGGTTGGGAGCATAGAGGACTACGAAGAGAGGCTTAAAGAAAAGAGAGGCCTGGAGGCTGAGGTGAGGAGCTATCGCCGCACCCTGGAAACGGAGCTTGGTACCGGCGGGGCCACCACGGATGAAGCCCTTTCAACCTGGGAGGAAAGGCTTACTGCAATTAGAAAGGCCATAGAGAAAGAAACCGAAGGGGAGGATGAAAGTGAAACCGGCATAAGGTTTTCCGAGTCGACCTTCGAGGAAGCCAAGAGGAAGCTTTCGGAGACAGAGAGAGAGATAGAGGAGACGGAGAGAGAGCTTAAAGGTTACAGTGGCAGGTTGAATTATTTCGACAGGAGGGCTAATGAAATTCTGCTCGACAGTAAGCAATTTGCGGTTGAGGCACTTGAAGATCTGGTTCATGCAAGGGAAGCGGTTGCAGACTTCCGCTCTGCTGCCATCAGGAGGAGGAAGGCGGCGGTGGAAAGTATCAACCTGTTGGAAGATATTGCGAGGGAGGACGAGGACAAGATAAGGAAGCTATTCGGAAGGGAGAGTGCCGTTAGCAGGTTTTTTGCCGGCATCTCGGGCGGGCTTTACAGGGAAGTCGATTACGATGCGGGAAGGGAGGATCAGAAGATACGTGTCTGGAGGCGGGACGGGGTGAAGCTCGAGCCAGGGCAGCTTTCGGGTGGTGCCTACGATCAGCTTTACTTTGCGATACGCCTGGCATTTGCAGAGAGCCTTTTCGGGGAGGAGAAGGGATTCTTCATACTGGATGATCCTTTTTTGAAGTCCGACAGGAAGAGGTTTGAAAGGCAGATGGGTATGCTCTTCGACCTGGCAGGCTCTGGCTGGCAGATACTTTACCTGTCTGCAAAGGACGAGGTGCTTAAGGCATTCAAAGGGAGGGGAGGGGTAACGATGCTCCCACCGCCGGCAGTGGACTTTAAGGCTTAAGAAAAACCTGTTTAAGGGGCCTGTGGGGTCTTAGAATTGGGCCTTGAATTTGAGCTTTATAACTTCCTGCTTTATAACTCCCCCGGCGATACCCACCTATGTTCCTCCGAGCTTTTTAGTGCAGCTTCCACAAAGGCCATACCGAGGACGCCATCTTGGATGTCGGGATAATCGAGTTCATTGCAATCGATATTCTCTTTAAAGATTATCTTTTTGAGCCTGCATGCAAAACCCCTGTATATATTTGTAAATGCCTCTATGAAACCCTCTGGGTGTCCCATCGGGAGGAATGCTGCCTTAAGAGCCTCCCTTTCGAGCTCGGGGGCGTTTCTACCCGTTCTTATGATTTGTGTGGGGGCATTGTTCCACTTAACTATCAGGCTATTTGGTTCCTGTTGCTTCCATATCAGTCCGCCCTTCTCGCCGTAGACGGAAATTGTAAGGTTGTTCTCTTCGCCGCTTGCTATCTGGCTTAATGTAATAACACCCATTACCCCGTTTTCGAAGTGGACGAGTATGTCGCCGTCGTCATATATCTTTCTGCCCTTTGCCGAAATCCGGAGGTCGGCATAGAGCTCCCCTATCTTGAGGCCGGTAAAGTACCTTGCGATATGCTCTGCATGTGTTCCGATGTCACCGATTGAACCTGCAATGCCACCCTTCTCCGGTTCCAGACGCCAGATTTTTCTCTTGCGCGGTCTTGCAAGGCCACCCTGAACGTATGAAACAATAATCCTTTTAATCTTTCCAAGATCACCACGGAGGATCCTTTTTCTTGCCTCTCTTGCCATGGGGTAGCCCGAATAGACATAGGTCACGGCAAAGGGAAGGGCTTTGGCCTCTGCAAGTTCCTTTAGTTCCTTTGCCTCGTTGTATTTAATTGTAAGCGGTTTATCGCTTACAACGGGAAAACCATGCTCCAGGGCAAGCTTTGCAACGGGGTAGTGCAGGTAGTTTGGGGTGACGATGCTTACGAAATCCATTCTTTCCCCCCGGGGGAGGGTGGATTCCGTTTTTATCATTTCCTCGTATGAAGCGTAAACCCTCTTCGGGTCGAGGAAAAGGAGTTTCCCCATTTCCTGCGATTTTTGGGGACTGGAAGAAAATGCCCCGCAGACAAGCTCGATTTCACCTGTTAAGTTTGCAGCCTTCCTGTGAATTTCGCCTATAAAGCCGCCGGGCCCGCCGCCTACCATACCCATCCTTAGTTTTCTGTTCACGATTTTTGCCCCCTTTTAGATACTTTGTTATTTTAGATACTTTGTTAAATCTCCGGGCTCGCCTATACTCTCTTGAATCCCTTAAAAACACTACTCCTCTATCTTGACCCTGTAAAGGCGTGTGCTCGGGAAATCCTCCGGAACGAAGTAGAGGTAACCATTCTGAAGTGTCATTCCCTCCTTGGCGATACTGTGCTTATCGTTTATTTCCGGCATGGCGATGCTCTTTTCCAGCGACAGTTCCAGGTTCTCCTTGTGGAACCTGTAAACATCGATCTTGCCATGCTTGGAAGTTCCCCTCCTTATTCCGGAACAGTACAGTTTCCCGTTGTGGTACTCTATGTCCTGGTAGGCGGTATGCCTTCTGTTCCTTATCTTCTTAAGGAGTTTTCCCCGGGAATCCCAGATATAGATATCCTTTGCATCCCAGTTCATGCCAAAGATGTAGTCCCCGTTGGAAGTTACCGCACCAATGTGGTCAGTGGCAATAAAGGCCTGCGCCGGCTGAAGGTTCTCGGGGTCGATCTTGAAAATAATTGATACCGTCTGGGCCTTGTATGCTGCGAGGGGGAGGAGGATGTATCCGTTGTGGTAAGATATGCCGCCCGGATGGTAGATATTTCCAACCCTGAACTTTACCTGTGCCAGTAACTGGTAGGTGTTCTTGTCCGCTTTGAATAGGTAACCGGTTTTTTCCTCTTCCTCGACAGCGGTCAGGAAGAGGTAGGATTCTGTTAAGGCTATACCCTGAACGTGGCCCGTGAAGAATCCCAGGGGGGCTGAGGTTATCATGCCATCCTTTTTCTTGTTTTCCATGATATGCTGTATGTTCAAAAATATAGCGCTAAGTCAAGATAAAAAATATGGAATTTCAAAAAAAATTACAAAAAAAATTATCAAAAAAGGGAATCAATTTATGACACCGGCGTGTAAGATGTGCCATGATCGGTCCCTCTATCTTTAAGTCTTTTTAAGTCTATTTCCGGGTTTATCTGAATGTCCTGTGGCCTTCCCTGTTCAGGGCAACGAGCCCGGCTATTGCCTTGTTCAATCCATCGATGTCTTTTTCACCGCATGCACCGATTCCCATGAGGGCGGTATCGATGAACCTTTCGATAGCATCTGTCCACCGGGAAGGATAACCCTTACGCGGTGTGAAATCTTTTATCTTGTACATACCGTGGGCCATGTCTATTAGTGCGAAAGCAGCACCGTAGAAATCCTTGTTCTTTGCCGCAGTCTTGATTTTTCCGGGCAGCATTGCATTGTTTCTCATTACCTGCCTTACAAGGTCCCTGTTGTACTCGGCAAAAACCGAAGCTGAATCCTTCGCCTGGACCCTATTGCAGCCCATCCTCCGGATTCAACCATGATTGCTATCTCGATATTCTCGCCATCCGGTCTCCATAAAAGTTGATACTTGCCGCCCGTGTAACTCACATAGGATGTGGGAGAGCCTTCCCATCCTGCCATTCGAATCAGGAACCGGAAAGTCTCTTTTTCTCGATTCTTGATATCTTTAGCCATGCAAATGAAGCTGAGACTATGTAGAAGGCGTACCCGGCAAGTTCGAGCAGGCTGGGGTTACCGTTGTATCCAAAGAGGCCCTTGGCGATACTGCCTATGTATCCCTTCTCGTGGAGGAGTGGATAGCTTCCGTCTGGCAGGACGGGCGGATTTATATTGAAAACATCTTCGCGGAGTACGGGAATCCAGCCCGCTTCCTGGAGCTCGTGTATCCCGCTGGAGAAAAGGCCCGATGCAAAGAGTATCAGGGTAATATTGATAACGGTAAAGAATACTCTTATATTGAGACGCCATGTTCCTGCTAGGAACAGTATGGAAAAGGCGACTGCAGCAGCCATGCCAAGGAGGGCACCCGTGAGGTTGTTATTTCCGGTTGCGAAATTTGCAGCGGAAAGAAAGAGTACTGCCTCGATTCCCTCTCTCAAGATAGCCGTAAAAACAAGAAAGAACACGCCGAGCTTGTAGGTGGAGGATATCCTTTCATTGAGCTTTCTCCGGAGTTCCCTACCTTGATTGCTATTCTTCAGCATCCAGATTATCATCGTTGTCAAAAGCACGGCGCTAACTATCATTACCAGGCCTTCGAATATCTGTTCGCCCTTACCTGTAAAGCCGCCTGCCAGCCTGTCAAAGAGGAAAGCTCCCGCTATGCTTGAAAGGATGGCAAGAAGAATGGCTGAATAGACCGTGCCGTGAAAGTCCTTTATCCCCTGGCGTTTGAAAGTTGCTATGACTATTCCTATTACAAGAGAAGCTTCCAGTGTTTCCCGGAAAAGTATTATGAAACCTTCTATCATAGTTCAACCCCTGGCTCTGGGGATCCTGGCCTTGAAGAGTCTTGCGCTGATGATTCTGTCATTGATGGTCCTGGTTCCGATGATCCTGGCTTGCAGAAATCCTTCATAATCAAACCTCAAGGGCAATTTAATAAATATGATAATAATAGTCAATATTATTACATCAGCAAAAGTTATGGTTGACTATAAATGTTTTATTATTATAATAAATGATATAATATTCTTAGGAGGTTTTAAGATGGCGATAGATCCGGTATGCCTGATGGAAGTGGATGAAAAAACGGCTAAGTTCAAAACCGAGTACAACGGCGTAACCTACTATTTCTGCGCTCCCGGCTGCATGAAGGCCTTTGAAAAGGAGCCGGAAAAATACCTGAACAAGCAGGATGAGGAATAGGTAAACTGCCAGTCGTAGCCGATTGGCAAAGAGCGTTTTCGAATTGGATTAATGGCTTACATCACCATTCCATAGATTTTTTCCGGTACGTATATCATGTCATAGTACCATTTGTAACCTGAAGCTGTTATTACCCTTGAGTATCCACCTACCACAGTGTAATCAATTGGCACATAGTAACCTGGCTTTACATCAGAATTAAAAGTGCGCAGGGGATCATTCTCCCTTATATGCAGGTAGTCCATGCCTGAAGGGGGCGGAGTCGTAGAGTATAAGAGACAGAGGGCATGGCCAGGATTCGCCCTTTGATAATATGCAAGTGTTCCGATATACGGTGTGTAACCCCAGTATCTAAGAAGCCCGGCGGTCATTAATGCCCAATCTTCACAGTCGCCGCCATCCTGTTCTATAAACTGGTCCGGCCGCAGTGCAATTGGATTCGACTTGTACTTGTAGTTTCGGTAAAGTTCATTTTGAAAATCCTGTATTTCGTCCCACGATAATCGGAAGTCCCCGTTCTCATCGGCACTCTTGTAGAGGATAAGAACACTTAAATCGTCTATTCCGGTTTTTTCCCTAAAGAGGTAATCGTTTATTTCTTCTTTCATGTAATCGAGTGAAAAGTTCTCCATCGACAGTTCCGGTGCCAAATATCTTTTTCCATATTCGGTATCGACCTCCTGTATGGTAATACCCCTGTACTCGATTTCTCTTACCACCCTTAATGCCCTTGGCCTCTTCTGCTTCCCCTTCCGATTTTGTTGATTTTTCTTATTTTCCTGGTGCTGGATTTTCCCGACAGACTTGTTGATACTTGCCACCACCTCTCTGTACGATGCTATGGTTTCCGGGTCTATATCGGGAATATCTTCCAAACTGAATGGTTTTACCTTTTTATTGTTATTGTTCAGGCTTTTCTGCCTCTCCTTCTCCAGCTCCTCTATGATTTTTTCTATCTTCTCGTAGGAGATTTGATTTTGATTCGTGCTATCGACCGGTGGTTTTACGCTATGGTTGTAGGGTGGCGTGACTTCGTCGATTACTAACTCCACGATACCTGTAAAGAGTTCCTGGAAGTATCCCCAGTTCATGAACAGCAGAAAGGCAGAAAGGCCAATAATAAAGTTGAAAATCTTGTTTCTTCTCTCGGCCCTTTTGGCAGCCTTCTCTCTACGTTTTTGTTCCTTTATATTTGGTATGTCCGGGTCACTCTCATCCAGGTAGGCAGAAACCGCCTTCACCGTGTCAGCCATTTTGGGTATATAGCGCTTGCAGACGAATTTACCCCGATGTGCCGGCAGGTATCTCTTTCGGGCCAACGTATCCTGCTGTGCCGTTACCTGCTGTGCCGGCAGGTAGTCCTTGCCTGCCGATACCTTCTCGCTGGCAGGCGTATCCTGCTGTACAGGCGGATGCCTCTTACTGGCCGGCGCATACCCGGCCTCTGCGGTCGCTCCCCTGTTCAAGTTCAAAGCCGCCTGGACTTCCCAGGCCTGGTACCCGGAGGCCAAAAGCGAGTCTGCCTTGTATATAGAGACAATTCTGTCCAACCTGAAGGTTCTGTTATCCTCTTTCAGGTAACAGTAGGTCTTCAAATAAAGTTGATTCTTGCCGCCGTAATAACTGGTTTTCCCGTAATAAGAGCCTCCGGACCCGATACCCTTCCAGTTGTTGCTTACACCGTATGCCTTTACAAGCCTCTTCGATCGATTCCCTTTGGAATCTTCATAGTTGAGGATATAAAAACTCCCAATTCTTATCCATAAGCCCGGCGAAGCCAGGAGCTCCTCCCTTGGGATTTGCTTTAGCTTTTCTGTGAGCTTTGAAATTTGGTTTCCCATTGATACTGGCTTTTCTGTGATTCCGGTGGATGTCATGACACAAATCTGTAAGCATGATACGTGCCACAGCGAAAGCATACTTGAAATGCCCTTGTAATGCCTGATTACATATCTATTGCCGTTTTCTTCATAACTCCGGTTACGAGAAAAGTAACCGAAGTTACTTATGTTTCCACGTGGGTTTTAAAGGTGGTTCTTAAGGAATTTGGAGCAGGCAAGTTTTTTATAGCCAGAATGTGAGAACCAATATCCACACACAGTTGAATTGCTCTTTCTAAGTTTATGGAAATGATATCTTGCAAGTCATAATTATTTTTTAATTGTTCTACGGAAAAAGGTTGTTTTGATTCTATCCTCCCTATACAACGTGTAAGAGATTCCAGTTTATTTAAAACTACATCATCCATTTTTTAGAAACCTTTTTACTTTCGTATTGAGTATGTGCCTTACATTTGGAGCCATGTCTTCCTGATAATCCAACATCTTTATGATAAACTTGGCATACTGATTACTGTCTTCTTTTTTTAAAAGTTTACCCTTGGTTAGAATCTCTTTCAGTAGAATTCCTTCTGCCCTGTTTAAATCCACTACATCGGTATTTCTTCCTGTTTTTTCAGATATTTCCAGGTTGATCTCTGCAAGTTCTTCCGGAGACATAGGGTTTTTGGCCGCTACTGCAATATCGATATCACTGCCGGGAGTGATTCTTCCTGTGGCAAACGAGCCATAGAGAATGGCTAAAGTTATCCCTCTTTTCGAGTTGATTATTTCCTTTACTATGTCGATTGTATCCTTCACTTTAATTACTTTAAGATAAAGAAGTGGCTTTTGCAATCTATTATTGTTTATTGAGATGGTTGCTTATCGGGTTACAGCTTTTGCCGTTCTAAATATCAACCTTGTGATATTCGCAGAAGCCCGGTTCCTTCCATCTTACATTGGTAGGAACGACCTCCACGTGAACAAGCTTGGGATCGTACTCGTCCTTGAACAGCCTCCGCATCCCGGGATGCAGTTCGAAGAGCTTTCTCTTTTTATCTGCACCGCCGCTTATATCGACTATTCCCTCTACTCTAACTTGATTCTTTTTACTGTCCACCCAGCATATTTCCACCCTGTTGTTCTGTTTTAACTCTTTAACCTTCCCGCTTATGTTGACTGTTGAACACCAGAACTTAAAGTCATCGGTTACAACAAACTTCATGGGCCTTACCCTGGGCTGCCCATCTACTGAGGTTGCAAGAACTGCAAACTGGGAATCGCTAATTATCTCTCTTACCTTTTCCTGTGACATAAGAAAACTCCTCTTAAATATTTTAGAGTGAACTATAATTTGTAGGGATTGAAATATTAACAATAATTGTTGGGTTGATCAAGAAACCGATGGTATCTTATGAGCAGAGTATGTATATTAAATTATGACTAATGAAGATCTTCGGAAATTAGATAAGATTCTCATTGAAGGCTACAAATACACTTCTAATGAAGATAAAATTATAAATGATGAGTGGGAAAAGGTGAGCTTAGAATCCTGGGATTAATACAACCAATCTTTATTCTTTTAAAGTTACAACCTTTTTCAACTATTTAAAATAACTTCAGTTACTTCCGGAGAAACTAAAGTTTCATTTTTTTATAAGCAAAATATCTCTTATCCTCGATAACACCGGTTTGAGCCATCCTTAATGCCCTGGTACAGATTTTGCAGTTCAGTTTACGTATTTCGGATTTGTTAGAATAGGAGGTTTTATAATGAAGAGGTTTAATTTAGTGGTGATTGTTCTCTCGCTGTTACTGGTGGGCGGGAGCGAATACGTTAGTTCCGACCAATTGTCAGACCCATTGGACTCACCAGAGTCAATCGAGAAAAAGCGGGGTTTCCTCTTTGAGATTGGCGGAGGCATGGTGGGGCTAAGTTATGGATCGGATACAGATGCATACCTTGCTTACATAGCCTCTTATGGCCTTCAAAGGGGCTCTCTTATGCTGAATGTCAATTTAGGCTGGTACATTACTGGTAACGCCTATTTTTTACTGTCTGCAACTGGAATCGGTGATCGTTTAGAAGACGTTTACGGTTATTACATGCAGTTAAATACTTATCTCTTTGCCCCCGGTATAAAGTACTATCCCTTTGGCAGAGGCCTTTCCCTGGGAAGTTGTGCAGGGCTTTCAAGAATAGTCGCGGTCTCCAATGTCGGAACATCTACAGTAAGTTCTTTCGGTTACGGGGTAAAGCTCTTTGCAGCTTACGACCTTTTGAACAAATACACCGGCTTTGGCCTGGATATCGGCATCGCTGCCAATTATATGTTTATAGAAGGTGAATCTGTAGCAGCCACATCGCTCTTTCTCGACCTTGTGTGGAAGTAAGGGCGGAAGTGAGGGAAAGATGAAGCTCCATATGAAGACTATATATAAAACTTAATTGATAATTCTCTCTTAATAAGTATTATTAGAGATGTTGGAGAGAATGTATAACTATGCCTGACGATCGGGGCAATTACAGAGACAACATCTCGCCTGGGCTTAAAGTTAGAATTGCTTTAAAGGGAGACTATAGAAGCGGCAATACCTTCGAAGGAGTGGTTAGCGAGATACTTACAAAAGCTCAATTTCATCCGTATGGGATAATGGTTAAACTTGAAGATGGGAAAATAGGCAGGGTAAAAGAGATAGTAGGGAAAGCAGGTGACAACTTAACAGAAAAAGGGAAAACCTTAGAAGAAAGCGGCGAAAGACCTAAAAGCCAACCTGAAAAACCATTGGAGGGAAAACTTGATCCTTACAGGGAGCCGGAGGAGATGACAATTAGAATTAGTGAGAATGAAACAGGATACTCCTATAAGAACCTCTTTTATCCATACATTAAGGATGCGTGTAGAATTATTATAAGAGATGCCTACATTAGAAAAGAGTACCAGATAAAAAATCTTGTTGCCTTCTGTAGTATCTTACCGGATAAGAAACCTGGTGAAGAAAGAATAGAGGTTACTCTGGTTACAGGGCACGAATCTACAGAAGAAGAAAAAGAGAAACAGATACACAAGCTTGAAGAGCTAAAAAAGGCCCTGGATGAGCTCAACATAAATTTTAAATATGAGTTCGATGACAAGCTTCATGACCGTTCGATAGAAACTGATAAAGGCTGGAGGATTATTCCTGGCCGTGGCCTGGATATATATCAGGACCCGGGCACCTACTATTCCCCTGTAACCTTTGACCAGACAAAGAGAAAGTGCAAAGAAACGGATATAGATTTTATTAAGAGGAAATAAATATGCCAAATTTTATTACAAATAATAGTACAAATAAGAACCTAAAAAAACGCCTTTTAGAATTAATTGGAGGAAGTGAAGAACTTAAATTTCTTGTAGGTTTTTTCTACTTTTCTGGAATTCGGGAGTTATACAGAGGTTTAAGAAATAATCCTAATGTTATTTTAAAAGTATTGGTTGGTCTTAATGTTGATAATACTAATCTGGGATTAATAGAGTATGGGGAGAAAACAAATAATTTATCAGATGAGGAGAGGTTAGAATTCTTTTTTAACTCAGTTAAAAAAACACTGAATTCTGATGATGTTGACAATGAAGAATTTTATGAACAGATAAAATATTTTATAAACCTTATCAAAGAAGATAGATTAATAATAAGGAAAACATATAATCCTAATCATGCTAAATTGTATTTATTTAAACTGGAATCTCAGCAGATTGGAAGAAGAAACCTTTTCATTACAGGTAGCAGTAATTTAACAAAATTAGGTTTGACAATACAGGATGAATTTAATGTTGAGATTTCTGATTATGGGTTTGAAGATGCAGAGGATTATTTTGATGATCTTTGGGAAAAAGGAGTCCAAATAACAGAAGATAATGAAGTAAAAAAAAGATTAATAAAACTAATTGAAAATGAAACCATAATAAAAGAGATTACCCCCTTTGAAGCTTACTGTTTAGTGTTAAAAAGCTATTTAGATTCTTTTCAGCAAAAAGAAATTGGTGAAACATTAATAAATTTATTAGAGAAGAATGGTTATAAACCATATAGGTATCAACTTGATGCTGTTCAACAAGCATTAGCAGTTATAGATAACCATAATGGTGTTGTTATTGCTGATGTTGTTGGGTTAGGAAAATCTGTAATTGCCAGTGCTATTGCAAAACAATTAAGAAAACGAGGAATTGTAATCTGTCCTCCTGGTATTATTGGGGATAAAAATAAGAAAACCGGGTGGATGAAATATATGGAAGAATTTGGTCTGCATGATTGGGAGGTAAGATCTTTAGGTGATTTAGAAAGTACTCTTGAATTTGTAAAAGCTCACGATGAAATAGAAGTCATAATTATAGATGAGGCACATAGATTTAGAAACCAGGACACACAAAGTTATGAAATCTTAAAAAATATTTGCCGAGGTAGAATAGTTATTCTCCTAACAGCTACTCCTTTCAATAATCGCCCAGCAGATATCCTCTCGTTAATTTCACTTTTTATAGTTCCTAAAAAGTCTTCGATTTCTCTAACTGATGATATTGTAAATAAATTTAGAATATTTAAGACTATATTCTATAAATTAGGTTATATTTATAAGAATTGGAATTCTAAAGACCTAAAGAAAAGAAAAAAAGCTGAATCATATTATTTTGCCTTATTTGGTGAAAAGAAAATTGATTTAAAAAAAGTAAAGGCTAGAACACACTATCTTGCTAAGCAAATAAGAGATGTAATAGAGCCAATTACGATTAGAAGAAATCGCCTTGATTTACTATACAATCCATATTACAAGGATGAAGTTGATAATCTGTCAAAAGTTGCAGATCCTAAGGAATGGTTTTTTGAATTAACAAGAGAACAATCTTATTTTTACGATGATATTATTAAGGAATATTTTGGGGATCCTGATAATGGAGGAAAATTCAAGGGAGCAATTTATAGACCCTTTGAATATGAAGAGGGGGCGCAGAATTATAATGATGATGTAATAAATAATAACAAAGGAATTTCCAAATTAGAAAAAAATCGTGAGTTCTATCAGCAAAGAAACCTTTTTGATTTCATGAGGAGACTGATTGTCAAGAGATTTGAAAGTTCCTTTGGTGCCTTTGAGCAGAGCATAAGAAATTTTAAAAAAATATATGAAGATGCTTTGGATTTTATAATAAAGACAGGAGATGGTAACCCGTATAAAGGTGAATATATTTTAGATCGTACACTGCTAGAGAAAATATACCAATTGGATACGGATGAAATAGAAAAATATCTTTTAGATTATGAGGAACAGATAAGGAATGGTGTTTATCCAAAGAAGCATAAGCGTTATAAAATTGAGAAATTTAGATATAAAGAAAAATTTGTCCAGGATATAAAATCCGATATAGAATTATTTGAAAAAATTTTAAAGAAACTTTCCAGTTTAGCTCTTGTAAATAATGATCCGAAAAGCAAATGTTTAATAGAAAAATTAAACAAATTGCGAAGAGAAGAACCAGATAGAAAAGTAATTATTTTTTCTGAATATTTAGATACAGTAAAATATTTAGAAAATAAGCTTAGAAAAGCTTTTGGTGATAGATTACTTGTTATAAGCTCAGATTTAAGTACTTCAAAAGCGGAAAAGATATATAAAAACTTTGATGCTTCTTATCCAGAGCAGGAAAATGATCATGATATTCTCTTATGTACTGATAAGATTTCTGAAGGTTTTAATCTTAATAGGGCAGGAATAATAGTAAACTACGATATACCGTGGAATCCTGTACGAGTTATTCAAAGGCTTGGCCGCATTAACAGGATAAGTAAGAAAATATTCGACGAACTTTATATTGTTAATTTCTTTCCCACTGAAGAGGGGGCTGAAATAGTTAAGTCGAGGGAAATTGCTCAGAACAAAATGTTCCTCATTCATAATGCTCTTGGTGAGGATTCTAAGATATTTGATATAGATGAGGAACCAACTCCATCCGGTTTATATCAACGGCTGCAGGAAAATCCAGATAATCTTGAGATGGAAAGTTTGTATACAAAAATTCTGAATATATTTGAAAATATAAAGAAAGAATATCCTAATTTGATTAAAGGCCTTAACAGTTTTCCGCCACGTATAAAAGTAGCAAAATATTTTGATAAAAATAAATTGCTGGTATTTTTTAGGAAAAGTCGTATGTATATAGTGGAACTGGGAGAGAAGGATAAAAAACCTAAAGATGTAACACTTGAAGATGTAATTGAAAATATAGAATGTGGACCAGAGGAAAAAGCAATTCCGCTTAGCAGTTATTTCTGGAAAAACTATAAATTGATTAAGGATTATAAAGAAAATGTCTCAATAGCTATCAGTGAACAAAGCTTAGAGAGAAAAGCATTAAATAATCTCCAGTATCTAATAAGAGTAAACAACGATAACGAGTTGCTTAGGTTTAAAAGATTTTTAAGAAGTCTTAGAGAGGATATTGTCGAATATGGAACCCTCTCAGATTATACTCTCCGAAGGATTGCAAACATCAAAACTGATAATTTGGAAAAAGTTGTAAACGAACTTAAAAGTTTAATGGATGAGCTTGGAGAAAATTATCTTGAGAAAGAAAAATCAAGGATCAAAGAGCTTAAAAAAGAAATAATAATTGCTATTGAGAATAGAAATAAAAATGAAGCAGGAGAATTGTAATGTCTGTGCGAGAGGTGATTGAGGATTTAATACAAGATTTTGAAACTGAAAAGTTAAGCAATCTTTTTAGAATTAAAAGTCGCAGGTTCCGACCAATTAACGAAGAGATTCAGATTGGTGAAGATGAGGATTTTGGTAATGGACTAAATGTAGGTGAAATAGATTTATCGATTGATGAAAAGATTTGCATATATGCCTTTAAAGTTAATAGAAAACTTACTGAGCGCTCTGGTAAAAAGAAGCAATACAAAATTGGTAAAAGTATACTTAAAGATAAAATTGAATATTCCGGTGGAATATTTATTTTTTATGATGATGAAGGAAGTTTTCGTTTTTCATTAATTTATGATATTCCCAAAGAGGGCGGCAAAAGAGATTGGAGCAATTTTAAAAGGTATACTTATTATGTTAGTAGGAATGAGACAAATAAAACATTTATTCATCAGATTGAAGAAGCTGATTTTTCCAGTCTGGATAGTTTAAAAGAAGCTTTTAGTGTAGAAAAAGTAACAGAAGCGTTTTATAGAGAGATAGCTAACTGGTATTTTTGGGCATTAAAAAAAGTAAAGTTTCCCAGGGATGCAGAAAAAGAACAGAATGGCAGAAATATAGCAGTTATAAGATTGATTACAAGACTGATATTTGTTTGGTTTATGAAGCAAAAGGGATTAATTGGAGATGAGCTTTTTAATAAAAGTAAAATTTCTAAATATTTAAAATCCTTCTCTGATGAAGATAATAATTACTATAAAGCTATACTGCAGAATCTTTTCTTTGCTACTTTGAATATACCCATAAAAGAGAGAAAGTTTAGAACTGAAGAACGGAAAAATAATTTTTATAATGATGATTATATGAATCATAGCTATTACAGATACTCTTCTCTTTTTAAAAATCCGGATGACATGGTTTTGCTTTTTAAGGATATCCCTTTCTTGAATGGTGGTTTATTCGAATGTTTGGATAAAGCGAAAAAGGATCCATCAAATGAGACAGGAAGAGAAATTAGGATTGATGGATTTTCTGATGTCCCTTCTAAACAACCGAATGTGCCTAATTATTTGTTTTTTTCAGATGAGAGAAAGGAAGATCTAAATTCCGATTACGGTACAAAGGAGAAAAAATATCGCGTAAGGGGATTAATAACAATTTTAAGCTCTTATAATTTTACAATTGATGAAAATACACCGGATGACGAAGAGGTTGCACTAGATCCTGAACTGTTAGGGAGAGTTTTTGAAAACCTACTAGCCAGTTATAACCCTGAAACAGCAACTACAGCGAGAAAGACGACAGGGAGTTATTACACACCTCGGCCTATTGTAAATTATATGGTTGAACAATCTTTGAAAGAATATTTTAGAGCAAAGCTTGATAATAAGATAGTTAATTTCAATGAGAAGTTAGAGGATTTATTTTCATCTAATAGCGAGCTTAATCCTTTTACCGATGAGGAAACTGATTTAGTTATTGAATCCATTAATAATTTAAAGGTATTGGACCCTGCTGTGGGTTCTGGTGCTTTCCCTATGGGGGTATTACATAAGTTAGTTTTTCTCTTATCAAGACTGGATCCACATAATGTGAAATGGAAAAAACAACAAATAGATGCTGTAGAAAAAAATGTCCCTGACCCTGAATTGAAAAATATATTAAAAAACCAAATTGAAGAAAGTTTTTCAAATAATGAACTGGATTATGGAAGAAAACTCTTTCTTATACAAAGATGCCTCTATGGCGTTGATATTCAACCTATTGCTATTCAAATTGCAAAGTTAAGATTTTTCATATCTCTACTTGTAGATGAAAAAATTGATAATAATAGAGAGAATTTTGGCATTGAAGCTTTACCGAACCTTGAGACAAAACTAGTATCAGCAAATACACTGATTACCAATAAAGAGGATCAAATAGAATTTCAATTACCTGAAATAATGACTCTTGAAGAAGAACTTTTTGAAACACGAAAAAATTATTTTACTGCACATACTCCAGAGGAAAAAAGAGATTTGATTCTGAGAGATAGAGATATTAGGGTTCAAATTAGAAAAATACTTACAAATGAAAAGAGTTTTATTAATAATAACACAGAAAGGCTTATAAACTGGGATCCGTATAATTCAAATAATTCTGCTGATTGGTTTGATCCTGAGTGGATGTTTGGTGTTAAAGATGGGTTTGATATAGTAATCGGAAATCCTCCATATATACAGTTACAGAAGAATCATGGAAAACTTGCTAACCTTTATAAAGATAAAGGTTATGAAACCTTCGATAGAATGGGGGATATATATGCTTTATTTTATGAGCGAGGTTTAAATCTTTTAAAAGAAAATGGAATTTTAACATATATATCTAGTAACAAATGGATGAGGGCGGGCTATGGTAGAAAATTGAGAAATTTCTTTACAAGATATAATCCTCTTTTTCTTATAGATTTAGGTCCGGGTGTATTTAAACATGCAACAGTTGATACATGTCTGATATTCTTGCAGAAATCACAAAATAGGAGCGAATTAAGAGGATGCACTCTCTATGAAAGAGTTTACTCTATAGGTAGTTATGTAAAAGAGAATTATGTACTAATGGGTAAATTAAAGGATGGTGCGTGGTTTATTGGAAGCCAGGAAGAATATAAATTAAAAGAAAAAATAGAACGTATTGGTAAGCCGTTAAAGGATTGGGATGTGAAAATTTTTTATGGTATTAAAACTGGATTAAATGAGGCATTTATTCTTGATGAAACTAAGAAACAGGAAATTTTAGATAACTGTAAGGATGAGGAGGAAAAAAGACGTACGGAAGCTATTATAAAGCCAATACTTCGTGGTAGGGATATAATGCGGTATGCTTACAAATGGGCAAGGTTGTATTTATTATTCATTCCATGGCATTTCCCATTACATAATGATCTAAGAATTCATGGAGCAAGTATAAAAGCGGAGAAAGAATTTGAAAATATATACCCATCAGTTTATTCATATCTAATTAATTATAAAGAAAAATTACTCAAAAGAAATAAAGATGAAATAGGTATTAGATATGAATGGTATGCATTACAAAGATGTGCTGCAACATATTATTCGGAATTTGAGAAAGAGAAAGTTGTGTGGGCCGAGACAGATAGAGCATTAAATACGGTATTAGTTCCAAGAGGATATTTTATTCAAAAGACTTGTTTCATGATTACTGGACAGAATTTAGAATATATTAATGCGTTATTAAATAGTAATGTCGCACAATGGTTTATTAGAATAAATTCTTGTAGTTTAGGTCAAAAAGGTATGTCGTTAACTAAAGAATCTGTAAGGATGTTTCCCATACCCCCTATAGATAATAAGGAAACTGTTTTTTTACAGATAAAATCAATAGTTTTAAAAATAAATGCAATTAAGAATAAAAATAGTAATCGGGATACATTTGAGTTAGAAGATAAAATTAACAGGTTTGTTTATGATATATACGGTTTAACTAACAAGGAAGTGCATATGATTGAAAGCAGGAATAGATAAAAAATTATTGGATTATGAGCTTTAATATGTAAAGTGGTAGTAGAGTAAGGTTCAATAATAAAAATAGGAAGATCTTGTGAGAAAGAAACCGAAGGAAACAACTTTATAAGTTCAAGTTTAGAACAGTGACCCAGATCAATACAGAAAGGTAATATAGCAGAGGTAGCTGTCAACACCATAATAAAATGATACTGAGACCCTGTAGGTAAACCGGTAGTAGAGTGAGGTTCGATAATAAAAATAGGAGGACCTCATGGGAAAGAAACCAAAGAAAAGAAGTGCAGAGTTCAAGTTCAGAGTAGTGCTTGAATCAATACAGAAAGGCAATGTGGCAGAAGTAGCAAGACGATACGGAGTGAACCCTAATCAGCTATCTCTGTGGAGGAAGCAATTCTTTGAAACTGGATCAAAGATTTTCGAAGAGTCACCTGGGAAGGCAGTAGAGAAGTACCGGAAGAAAATAGAGCAACTGGAAGTGCTTATAGGGAAGAAGGAGGTAGAGATAAGCGTATTGAAGAACTTTTTGGATTTTTACGTCCCTCCCGATGGAGAGTGATAGAATATGCGAGGGAGGTAGTATCTATCGGGAGGGTAGGAGTGAATGCTGTCTGCAGGCTTCTGGGGATCAGCAAGAAATCGTATTACTACAGCCAAAGCCCTGATGAAAGGCTAAGAGTGAGGTACTGTAAGCTAAAAGGGTTGATAATGAGGGTTATAGAGGAGAATCCCTCATATGGGTATAGGAGGCTTAAGAAGGCCTTGGCAGAGATGCATGGAGTATCAGTTAATCATAAGCTATTAAAGAAATTACTAAAGCTGTGGGGCTTGGAGTTTAAGAGGAAAATAAAGAAACCCTCACGTAGTATGGTA
>JALUUM010000007.1 GCA_027021365.1 Spirochaetales bacterium | reverse complement strand
AGATTTATAATGAAGCCCTGGATAAATTAGAAACAAAGAAAGATAATTAATTTATAGGAAATGAATAAATTATCGAAATAATAGTCATATTAAAGGGTGCAATTGGGACTATGGAATATGAAACAATATAAGTTAATTATTATTTTGATTTTTATCCCAATATTTTTAAGTTCTTGTTTTTCTGTTAACCCTCTGTATAGAGTTGCAGGTGCTGTTTACCAAAAACAATATGAAAACGAACGTATGAAACAGGATTACTCTACAGTAATAGAAATTAATACTGAAAATTATGTATATTTGTTGGTGGTATAAGTATATTTCGTTTGGAGGAATGGATGGAATTAACAGAAAAAAATATTAAATCTCGTTTAGATTTTTTAAGAAAAGATCAGTCAGATGAAAATAAAGAATCTTACTTAAGCAACAGGCTTAAAGAAAAAGGTGTTGAATGTAGTATTATTATTCCTATATTTGAAACAATTCTTGATTTTGATGCAATGCTTGATATAAAGTATGAAGAATCAAGCTTAGAAAAAAATAACCAAAGATTTGATTTTCTAATAAATGATGATTTTGTAATTGAAGCTAAATCCTTAGGAACTGTTCTTTCTACTCAGGTAAAACAGATGAAGAAATACATTTCCGGTAATGACAGGATTAATTATGGTATTCTTACAAATGGCTGGCATTATGCTGTATTTATTCAAAAATCTTTTATAGAGATTATAGCAAATGAAGGTAAATCTATCCCTGAATTAAAACAGCAGAAAGTCCTTAATGTTCTGACATTATCATTAGATGATGATTTGTTTTTTGATAAAATTAAAATATTTTCTAAGAATATATATAAGGAAAGTTTTAAGAAGATAGCTAGATTTGTATTCTCCTGTGTTGTTCCTAAAAGGGGAAAATCTCCTTCTATTCATGAAGATAGAGATATAGATAAAAAACTGCAAGAAGAAATTAAGGAAAAAGTGTCCATTAAGAAAGGGGCGTATTATGACCAAATAAAGAATGGTGAATTGAAGGTGGGAGATAAACTAATTTATAAAAACGATGAAATACAGATAGAAATTATTATAGAGGAAAATGGCATAATAAGATTGCCAAAGGATGGTGCTAAAATACTTGATATGTCAAAGGTAATAGAAAATGGGAAATATAAACCTATGGTAGAATTGGTTATAGGTAGTTGGCATGAAAGTGATTCATTGTATGAAGACCCTAAAGATATTTTCAGAGGTGCATTAGGCAAACAACGGATAAGTGATAGATATATTTTTAAAAAGGTGTAAAAATTGACTAATTACTATAAAAAAATAATCTTAATACTAATAATAATTTTATCCTTAGTTAATTGCCCAATAACTAACTTGAATCAAAAAGATGATACTAACGGTAATACTACTGGGGGAGATAACCCTACTACTCAAAATAAAGTTGCTACTCCTGTATTCTCAATCAAAGGCGGGACCTATAATTCAGCACAAAATGTAACTATTTCATGTTTAACAGATAAAGCAATAATTTATTATACCACTGATGGCACAAATCCTACTAAGAACAGTAATTTATATACAGAATCAATAACAATCAACTCCAGTACTACACTCAAGGCTTTTGCTGTTAAGAATGGAATGGAGAATTCTGAAATTGCTACATGTGATTATACTATAGATACCTCTGCACCATCTAATGTAACCGGATTAATGTTGAAGAAAAGAGGGGATAAGTATTTAATATTTTCTTGGTTAGACCCATCAGATGCAGATTTAAAAAATATTGAAGTTGACAATATTACAACTGGAGCTGTTGCAACGGTAAATCCTGGAATTGAAAATATCACTATTAATGTTCCAGTTAATAGTTCTACTTATTTTTTTAAAATATATTCTGTTGATTTAGCAGGAAATAAATCGACTGGATTGAATATTCAAGCCCAAGCACAAAAACCTTATGTTTCTACCTATGTATATAATAGTTCTGATAAATTGGATAGTTACAGTCTTTATGAATATAATTTGAATAACCAAACAACAAAATTCTCAACCTATAATGGTTCTGATGAATTACAGCATTATACTATATGGGAATATAATTCTAATAATCAAATGGTAAGATATTCTTACTATAATAGTACAGGACAGTTACAGAGTTATACCGTGTATGAATATAACTCAAATAACCAGTTCTTTAATATTTCTTCCTATGATAGTACTGATCAATTACAGAACTATTTTGTGTGTGAATACAATTCAAATAATCAGCTTTTTAAAATTTCTTATTATAACGGTTCTAATGAATTACAGAATTATACTGTATATGAGTACAATTCAAATAATCAGCTTTCTAAGTTTTCATCCTATAATGGTTCTGATGAATTACAAGGTTATTGGGTGTGGGAATACAATACCAATAATCAGCTTTCTAGATATTCTAACTATGATAGTACAGGACAATTACAGAGTTATATTAAATATGAGTATAATCTAAATAATCAGATATCAAAAATATCAACGTATAATGGGGCTGATGAATTACAAAATTACTCTTCATATGAATACAATATAAACAGTGATTTATATAAAATATCATATTTTAATGGACTTGATGAACTTCAAAATTATACAATCTATAATTACTAGGATTCTTATTTGTTAGAAAATAATAATACCGAAAGGGCTATATCTACTCTGCATTTCGTATGATGGTCTTTCAAGAATTTTTAATAAATTTCAAAATTAATTTATTTTTTTATTTTTATTATAATTCATCTACACACTATATCTTTATATAATAAAGAGTTATAAGATTATATTAGGAATATTTATTCATAGTTTTCATTCTAGAGGTGTTTTTTTATTAGTTGATCTATAACCTCAGTATCAAGCTTAATATTATAGGTATCTTCAATATATTTTAAAAAGTTATCTCTCATAGTATAAAGAGTAAAATCATAATCTGAAAGTTCTTTTTTTAGTTTAGATAGGTTCTTTTGATATTCAATATTAGTTATTAATCCGGTTCGTAGCTTTTGTTTTAGTATCTTTTTCCGTTCTGAAAATTGATCAGCATTTAAGGTGTCACTTAACTTTGCTAAAAACTTCTTTTGAAATTTTTGAAAGATCTCATTTAATTTAATTTTATCTTTATCAAATACCTTACATCCTAAATACAGATTTAATAAAAGCTTTTCTAGTTGTTCTTTTCTATCTTCCTTGATATTACCCTTTTCATCTAAATAGGACGAATACTGCATAGCAAAAATAGGTATTGTAGGAGAGTAAATTCTAAGTCCTTTAAACGGATAAACAATCTCAAGCCCTACTACACGTCTGCTTTTAAATATAATATTACCTTTAATAGTTACATCCTGATAAGTGATTTCAATTTCACTATCATTTTTAATCATCGTAGTCTCCCTTGAATTTTGTTGGCAGGGCTAAATAAAAGTAAAAACGAAAGATAATGAGATAGTTAATTTTGTGTTTAATAAAGTTTTTACAGCTGTAAGAAGTGTCTTTTTTTCCATATCTCTTTAGCAGTATTAAAAGCCCTGCAAGCTGATATATCAAATCGGCTTATACAATGAACATACTATCTTGTTATATAAAGTCAAGAAAAAAATAACTTTTAAATATCCATATAACCTCCTTTGATGCACTTCTGGCCTGTGGTGGTTTCTATTTTCTTACAACCATATAAATGGGCAAAATGTTTAACCCATTTTGTTGGATTCTAAATCATTTACTGCAATTAGAATTTGGCTTGATATATTAGTTTAGTTTTAGCGGGAAAGTGAAGATAGAAATGTTATTGATAGCATTTTATTAGAATTATTTTAATATGATTGGCTACTGTTTTGGCTACTCTAATTCAATCTCTCTTATATTGAATAAATGATAGAATTATAATTTATTGTAATGTAAAGAAATATTAATGCCCGGAGGGAGACTTGAACTCCCACGGCCGTAAAGCCACTAGACCCTGAACCTAGCGTGTCTACCAATTCCACCACCCGGGCAATTTTCGATGCAATTTTTATTCAGTAAGAAAATTAGCAAATAACATTACTGCTGTCAATAGATCATTGGCAGCAGTAACTCTTTACTCTCCTATAAATCTGTACCTGTTCTAGCAACCTGATCAAGGTGCAAGCAAGTTTGGTAATTTTGCCGTGTAACCTATTTTCAGGTAGAAGGACCAGTAATCCCACTTATTTATAAGATCCGGCGAAGGCGCCTGGTAGCAGTAGGTACCGTTTACAACACCACCTATATAGTAATACCCATTTCCGGATGTAAGGTTGATATCTGCCTCACCCTCTGCCTTTATTCTTCTCTTTGCCTCACCGGGCTGCAGTATCTTTTCCTGAAAGGTTCCTCCGTAACCCCTTAAGCTGAGTCCGAGTACGTTACCGTTACCAATACCGATCCAGGTAGAGACGGTAAGGTTGCCACCCCCAATTAGTACTTCTATAGGTGTGTAGTAATTGAAACTCTCCTCCTTAAGTGAGTCCTGATAGGTAAGATTTCCCGAGAGGGAGACTACCGTGTACGGATTCCCGCCCTTAAAGAGGTACATGTAGAGTTCACCTACACCGGTGTATATCTGATTGCTGTCGCTCAAGATATCTACTTTCCCATAGGTTCTTAGGGAGGAATCCCTTATAACCGGATAGTCCAAGAATGAAAAAGAGGTACTGATGCTTGCTTCTCCCGAATTCTCATACACAGGTGTCCTTGCAGGATCGAAGGTTTCGGCAAACCTTCCGTTGAAATAGGAGCCACTTATATAGATGTATTTACCAAGCGAAAGGGAGGAATCTACTTTGAAGAGGGGTTCTACTGCATAATAACCGAAGTTGTCCCTGCCGTTGAGTGGGGTTAGAGAGTTTTCCTCATCAGTATAGTAGAGCTCGTTGGCAAGCAGTGTTCCACCTGCCCTTGGTGTTACTTTCAGGTTCATGAAATACAGGTCTATCGGAATGCCCGCTAATACCTGGTTTGTCTGGTATGAGGAATGTGATATGTACGTGTTTGAAGGTGCACTGGTAGGTGAGTATGTTCGTTTGATCCTTATGTTGTCTGTACTGTAGTTGAGTTCAAGGCCGAGAATGCTGGTAAGCCATCCCTTGTAACTGGCTTCTCCGTGCCACTGAATCCTGGAACTGTCTGCAAGGTAGTATGTTTGAAAGTCGACGCTGGGGGAATGTGCCTTTGCAAGTTGATTGTACAGTGAGGATGTGTTTTCATAGAGAGGATCCATGTCATAGACCCGCTTGTAGTACTGCATTGCCCTGTACCAGTTCCTGTTCCACTGGTAGATTGTCCCTATCTTGTAAATGGCACTAAGGTTGTTCGGCTCCACGGCTAGTACATGCTTGAACTGGCTTATTGCCTCTTCCAGCCTTTTTTCATTTAAATAGAAACCGCCTAGTTCATTCCTTATGAGGTAGGTATTCTGCTCGTACCTGTAGAAGGTTCTCACCAGTTTCTTATACAGCATCGAATGAAGGTTTCTTAAGAATTTTTCACCTGCTGCTCTTGCCGCTGCCGCTTTCTTTTTTGTCTCAGCTATCTTTGCATTTATATCGGCGAGTTGTTTTTTAAGTTCATCCTGTGATACGTCAACGGGAATTGAATTTTCAATGAGTGTGCTCTCTTTCATGCTCTCTGTCAGCTGTTGAAGGTCAAAGAAGTAAGGTACGTAGTCGGAGAGGGAATACTGTGAAGACTCGACAATTTCTCCGGCGTTTGCTCCCCTGGATGACCAGAGCTTTGTCTGGAAAAGGGCATAGTTGTATATGGGATTTTGCGGGTCCCCAGTAACGGTTTCGTCGAGATTTGTAATTGCCGGCTTGTAATTTCTTTCAATCTGATAGATTCTCCCTACCAGGTATCTGGCCAGGGTAAGCCCCCTCTCTGCATCACCGGTAAATTCGTTGAGAAATTCAGATTTATTCCACTTCCATCTCGTTGCCTTTTCAATATTTGAAAAAACCTTTTCTTCTTTCTTCTCCTTTTCAGCTATCGATGGAATCTTTTTTGTTTCTGCTTCAAAAGAATCTATTAGGGATGATATCGATTCCAGGATACTTTCCAGTTCTCCGAAAGAGTCGGAGAGAGCCGCCTCTGCATTCTGTAGCGTATCATACGGATATTCTCCTTCCGGTTGTGGAAGAGCCTCTCCCTTCTCCTTTGCCTTGGCGACCTTTTTCTGGAAACTGTTGTACTTTTTCAGGGCAAGGTTGTAAGCAGAAAGCTTCGTTTTGAGGTCCTTCTGTTTTTCTGCAATTATCTTTGCCACTCTTTCGAAGAAATCCTCGTATATATAACTCTTGTCTATCAATTCCATGATAGGAAAGGAATCCTTGTCCATTTTCTTCAATTCGAGGAAAGCATGTGTGGCAAGTATATTAAGATATTCCTCTATTGCCTTCTCTCTCAGGCCGTTCCAGAAGTACGTCTGTGCGAGAGTCATTCTGAGGCTCAGATTATCGGGTTGTTCCTTGAGCTTGCGTTCGTACTCCGCAATCACCCTGTCTCTTAAAGATTGCTTTTCACTGTAGATATCGAGATATCTGGAAAGCCTGTCCGAGGGCTTGAAGGTATCTCTTATAAGTTGATCTATCTTTGCAACTTCATCTTTCTTGCCTAGTGCGAGGTAGGTGTCTTCCAGGAGGAGGTATGATTCAAGGTCAGCGGGGTTTATGCTTATTGCCTTGTTGTAGAGAGTAATGGCATATTCGGGATAGCCGTTTATGATGAATATCTTTGCAAGTTTTTTGAGCAGTTTAAGATTCTTACCCGCCTTTTCTTCTGCTTTTCTGAAGCTTTTGTTTCCCTCGGCAGACTGGTTTGACCATAGGTATGTAAGTCCGAGATTTACGAGAAGGTCCAGGTTGTCCTTGAAATACTTTAGCCCGTCCTTATAGAAGGCAATGGACTCCTTGTACCTCCCTGTCCAGGCGGCAACCTTCCCAGCTTCCATCCAAATATCAAGGCGTTTCGGGTCTTTCTTAAGGAGTTCCCTGTATTTTTTTAATCCCTCGGTGATATCACCTTTCCATATCCTGTTCTTGGCAATTAAGAGCAGGATGTCGAGGTTGTCGGGGGATAGTATAAGTGCGCGATTCAGGTACCTTATTGCATTGAGGTAATCACTAACCAAACTATATATGAGGGATAGTTCTATGAGAGGCCTTGGATCCGAGGGATTGTCCCTTATGATTATCAGGTAGTCATCGATGGATCTGAAGGGGAAATTGATCGACCTGTTTTCCATATTCTTCGGAAAGAAGGGGGGAATTGGCTTGCCGAGGACACGTTTCCCGTTGACCTTTTTTACGAGGAAAAAGGAATCGAGATAAAAATAGTACTTGTTGTCGTATCTCCTCTTTTCCCTGACTTCGAATCTTATCTTGTGTTGTCCCTTTGAAAGCTTTATATCACCTACAAGGTTCCAGTAGTAGGAGGGAGCATAGTTTTCAACAACGACGATGTTTTCCCTGTATTCGTCCTTTGGCGGTTTGTCGTCCACTATCAGCCTGAAGGGTGAAGTGAAGGATGGGTATAGGTCCTCCTTCGGGCCGGGAGGAGTTCCCCCGTACCAGAGTTCGTATTCCGCATCTTGCTCCACGAAAAAAACATAATCGGCATAGAAAGATGCACCTCCCTGAAGACCGGTCGATCTGTTTAACTGGAGTGTTCTCTTGCCAGAACAGCCGTAGTTCAGTGTCGGCTCCCTGTTGAAATTCGTTGATATTGCATCTTCTCCCTCTATGTATATTATGTTGGGATTTTCCTGAGGAAAAATCGGCTCAAGCTTTTCTGCAGGCGGAGCAGGTGTCTCGCTTGTCTTACCCTGGGTATCCTGTTTCGGAGTGGATTTGGAAGTTTTACTCTGGGACCATCCGGGTAAGGTGAGAATGGAAATGGCGGCTAGTATCAGTATGATTCTCTTCATAGTGCCCTCCGCTTGTTATTATAGCTTATATCGTATATAATATAATCAAATTGGAAAAAAAACAGTCTCCTTTCAAAATTATCGGTGAACTTGCCCTATTTTCCCTTATTATTGGCATAATAAATATTTTTTTTCCCGATAATCCGGGCTTTTTGAAGTCTGCTTTCAACCCGTATGTCCTTCTGTCATTTATCGTTGCAGCATACTACGGGAAGTACTACGGATTTCTCTCCATTCTTTCTTCTGCAACCATTGTTTCACTCGTCTATCCGGTGATAATGCGGTTGTTTCTCGAGGGGAAGAGCCTCTCTGATTTCTGGATGACGGTAGATAACGAGAGCATAATCCCCATCTCCACCTCATTGATAGGGATATACATTTTCGGATTAATAAGGGATGCACATGTTTCACGTGCGGAAAGGGACAGATCGAGGCTGAAGGCCATTGCAGTTGACAAGGGGGTGCTGAAAAAGGAGGTGCGTGCACTTAGAATAGTGAATGCAGAGCTGGAGAGGCGTGTAGAAGGGCAGGAGGATTCGATTACCACTATCTACACGAGAATGCAGGAACTTCAGTCTTTGAATCTTCAGCGGGCTTTGGAGTTGATCCTGGAAACCGTACAGTACTTTACCGCTGCAAGCAAGTGTTCCATATGGAAACATCTTCCCGAGGAAAAGAGACTGGAGGTCGTAGAGACCATTGGTTGGGATGAGGGCATGAAGGTAAGTACCACACTCCCCGATACCGATACAATCGAGGGATGGGTGGTAAGGAACAATACAATCTTTTCTGCGAAGATGCTGTTGCAGTATGAGAACCTGAGGGATATGGACAAGGGAAGAAACCTTTTTACCGCTCCTCTCTTTGCGGGGAGGAAGATATGGGGAATAGTCAATATAGAAGAGATGCCCTTCGAGAAGTACAACCTATACACGGAGAGGATGCTTCAGTTGATCATCTCGCTCTCATCCACTGCTCTGGAGAAGGCCGTTGAATACGAGAAGGTGGTAAAGCAAGAGGAGACGAATCCCATAACAAAGCTGCCCTCCTTTATAAACTTTTCTCATGTACTGGAAAATGCAATAGAAAAGATGAGGTATGAGAAAGGCACCTTGAGTGTCGTAATAGCAGAGGTTAGAAATTTCGACATGCTGGTGGACCAGTTCGACAGGAAATCGGTACTGGAACTCTTCGTTAGGCTGGTCGATTACATGAGGGAGATATCACACGGGCTGGGAAGATTCTTTCATTACAAGGAAGAGAACCAGATAGTGATGCTCTACCCCAATGTGGATTTCGACGGCGCATCGCTCTTCAGCCTCGATGTCCTGTCCAAACTCAACGACATTGACTGGAATATCAACGGAAACAGTGTCTCCGTTGACCTCATTCTTGGGTATTCCTCACTCACCGAGGCTACGAAAAATCCGGAGGAAATACTGGAGGTTGCAGAAAACCTACTGGAAATGCAGAAGATCTGATATGCTTGATTTCAACTACCTAAAGAGAATGACAGAGGGTTTTATGCCCAAGACACCTCATACTGCACTTAAGGCCATAGAGGAAAGAAAGGTTCCCATAGAGGCCTTCGTATACATAGGAACATCGGTAAAACCGATACTAGAGAAACCTTACGATATGGACGAGATAGAGAAGATTCTTGGAAGGAGGAATCTTCCTGTAGAAACCTATATACTGTTAAAGAGAATATTCAACGACCTTGTGAAAAGTCCCGATCAGGAGATTGCACTTGCTGCGGCAGAGGGAATAAATGAAATAGAAAATATATTCAACAGCAGGATTGAAAAGCTCAAAGAGAAACTGGAAGAGGAGCCTAATGAAGCCAGCTATGTCTTGGAGCTTGCCCGAACATACTACGAATTTTCACGGGTGAACAGGGATAAGGCTGCCATAGAAACATTCTACCTGAGAGAGGCTTTTTCTTATATAAAGGAGCTTGCAAGGATGAAGGGACTGGATGTCGAGGCTGGAAAGTTGCTGGTTCGAATACTTGTTGCCCTGAAGTTGTACGATCAGGCCTTCAGGGTGCTGGGAAATCTGAAGGGTGAAGATGACCCGGAGGTGGTCTTTTTAAAGGCCCAGGTGGAATTCCAGAGAAGGAATCTTTCCGAGGTTTTCCAGTACTGTGTTGAGCTTACACAATTCGAAGGCAAGCTGGATGATAGGATGAAGAGAGTCCTCGCCTTCTGGATAGGTTTCTGACCATGAAAGATAGAATAAGAGTCTGCCTTATACTGGAGGGATCCTATCCCTATATTACCGGCGGAGTTTCCTCCTGGGTTCATCAGCTTATACAGGGTATCCCTGAGGTGGATTTTGTTATATACAGTATTTCGCCCAAGGGAAATCAGGAGCTGCATTACACCTTTCCCGATAATGTGGTAGAACATTTCGATCTCGTCATTTCAGAGAAGGCAAAGGAAAAGAGGAAGAGGGTTACCGGCAAGAGAGAGATATTGAAAGAGATTCTCGAGATGCACAGGCAATTTGAAAATGAGACTGTGCCGGAAATGGAGAGGCTTCTGAAATTGATGCCCAGGGGTTACTATCTCTACAGGGATTCGGTTAGGAGTGATGAGGGCTGGAGCCTCATAACGGAGAGGAACCAGAAGATGAATCCTGTTTATCCCTTTTCAGATTACTTCTGGGCCTGGAAATCCACTCACGATATGATGTTTACCATCCTTGGTACCGATCCGCCGAAGGCAGACCTCTACCATGCGATATCCACCGGTTACGCAGGTCTTGCCGGAATCGTTGCCACGATCAGGACGGGAAAGCCCTATATGCTTACGGAACACGGTCTCTACCACAAGGAGCGTGAAATTGAAATCCGTCGAACGAAGATGATCAGGGGTTATCAGAGAGACATGTGGATAAAGGTCTACAATATGCTTAGCAAGTTGACTTACAGATATGCCGAACCGATTATAAGTCTATTCGAGTACAACAGGAGAATGCAGGTCGAACTGGGCGCAAAGGAAGAAAAGACCTTGGTAATTCCCAATGGGATAGATACCGAACGCTACCTTTCCGTAAAACGTGAAAAGAGGGAAGGCTTTCATGTCGGCCTTGTTGGGAGGGTTGTTCCCATCAAAGACATAAAGACATTCATAGCCACGGCAAAAATAGTATCGGATGTTATTCCGGAGGCACAGTTCTACTGCATAGGTCCTACGGATGAGGACCCGGGTTATTACGATGACTGCAAGTTGCTCGTGAAGAGCTTTCATCTGGAGGAGAAGTTCCGTTTTACCGGCAAGCAGGATGTCAGGAAGTACTATGCATTTCTCGATGTCCTTATGCTTACAAGCATAAGGGAGGCTCAGCCCCTCGTTATTCTGGAGGGATTCTGTTCAGGTGTACCTGCTGTTGCAACGAGAGTGGGTAACGTACCGGAGTTGCTCGATTACGATGAACATTTTCTAGCTCCATCGAAGGACCCCGAGAAACTGGCCGAAGGGGTGATATATATCTACAGAAACAGGGACAAAATGGATGCCATTATAGAGAGAAACAGGGAGAAAGTTGTAAGGTTCTATGACAGGAACAAGGTATACAGGAGGTATTACAGGCTGTATCAAAGCCTCTCCGGAGGTTCCAAATGGCAGGAATAGGATTTGAACTGCAGAGGGTTCTGAGACGCGGGGGTATAGGATCCTTTTTCAAGGTCGTTCTGGCAGGCAGTATCGTGGTGGCAGGCCCTTGGCTACTCACAATTCTTGGCATATTCTTCATTGGTAAATACGCAGAAACATCGATAGGTGCCCTTCGAAATGTATTTACCGGTTCAATAGTCTACAGTTATGCCTTTTCACTCATTCTTTTCGGAGGGACCCACTATATATTCACTCGTTTCGTGGCGGATTTGATTTACGAAGAGAAGCGGAGGGAGGCAGGATCCGCATTACTTTCGTTTTCCCTGCTGATTGGTATCCTTGCTGCCCTTATATCCGGAGTAGCCTCTCTGAGGATAACAACATTCTCAGGTTCCGAACAGTTCACCTACAGGATTGCCCTGATTCTTCTCTTCGTATCGATAAACCTTACATGGTTGCTGATGATATTCATTTCCCTGTTAAAGAAATATATGGCTATATTCAGTCTTTACCTCATCGGTATGGTAATCTCATTCCTGGGAGTCAAGCTTTTAGGTATCCCCTTAAAAACTTCCGGTGCCCTTCTGGGGTATTCCATTGGTCAGACTTTTATAGTAATCGCTCTCTATCTCCTGGTATCAATGGAGTACAAGCCTAATGGGCTCGGGTTCAAGGGTCTCTTTTCGTACATTGGAAGATACAAGTTTCTCCTTCTAACAGGAATCTTCTATTACTGGGGAATGTGGGCTGATAAGATTGTCTTCAAGATTTTCATGGGTAATCCCGTGCCCGGTACCTTCTTTCAGATATTCGATTACTATGATATTCCTGTTTACATAGCAAATCTTACGATAATCCCTGGAATGATATACTATATAATCGTAACAGAGATAGATTTCTACATAAGTCTGAAGGACTTCCTAAAAGGTCTGCATGAGAACACCTATACGAAGATACAGAAAAAGAAATATGCCATGATTAATTCGGTGAAAACCGGTATAAGGGAGCAGGGATTCTTTCAGGGGACCTTTACCGCTGCAATTGCACTACTTGCCGGTGGCATCTCTGAATATCTGTTTTCCGGAACCATGGCTGTAGGTGTATTCAGGATCGTTCTTGTGGGTGTCTTTTTTCATCTAACGCTTCTTATCCTTATAATCTATCTATTCTATCTCGAGTTTTACCTCTATGCTTTCATCTCTGCCCTTTTGTTTTTCATTATCAACCTTTCACTTTCTCTTGTTATAGCATTAACTGCTTCCGTGTCCTTTCTAGGTTACAGCTATATGATAGCAAGCTGTATTTCTGCAATAGTTGCTGCCGTACTGCTTATGGTCTCTATAAAGAGTATCGACAGAGAACTCTATGCAAGACAGAGCGGTTCCTGATGATTAACCTGTCAATTTTTTAGTAATTTTGTTATATTATTTTTTAGTACTTTGGAAAGGATTATCACTTGTGGCGGAAACAGGAATACTTTTTATTGGTGAGATCGTGGGAAAGAGTGGCATATATGCTTTGAAGAATCTTCTCCCCAAACTTAAAGAGCGGTACAAGCCGGATTTCGTAATTGCAAATGGCGAAGGTGCAACTGGTGGCTTTGGGATTGGAATGAGCCATGCGGTTTATCTGCATAAACTCGGTGTTGATGTACTTACCTCGGGTGAGAGGATATATTACAAGCGGGACATGGTTTCTTTTCTTGATAAAACGGCATACGTTTTAAGGCCTGCCAACTATCCATGGGACAACCCCGGAAGAGGCTGGGGATTCTATTCGAGGAATGAAAGAACTCTCGCCGTAATCAACATGCTCGGTATGTCTGGCTTTGCTAGAGTTCATCTTGCGAATCCCTTTCTCATGATTCGTGATGTAATCGAGCGGATCTCTGAGAGAGCGAAGTATGTTGTTCTTGATTTTCATGCGTCTGCCACAGCAGAAAAAGAAACGATGTTTCAGCTTTTGGACGGCAAGATTACAGCCGTTATAGGGACGCACACAAGGGTTCTTACGGCAGATGCACATGTAACGGAAAGGGGGACTGCCGTAGTTACAGATGTTGGCAGAACGGGGAGTAATTTTTCCGTTGGTGGTCTTGAGCCTTCAACGGAGATAAAAAAATTTTTAACCCAGGTTCATGAGTATTCAAAGGATGCATGGGGTTCCTTTCAACTACAGGCTGTCTTTTTAAAGGCGGATGAAAACGGAAGGGCCCTTAAAATAGAGAGAATTGTGGAAAATTTGGAGGATAACCGAAATGGTGGAAAAGGGAATAGTTGAATCGATCGAAGAGGGATGGATCAGTGTTCAATGCAGTGAAAATCCATACTGTGCCTCTTGCAACGCCTGTGAGAGCGGCAAGGATAGTGTTAAGAGGTTGAAAGTCAAGAACCCTGATAACATTTCTATCGAGAAGGGTGACATAGTCGAGGTTTACCTTTCACCCGGTAAATCTATACTGGCCAGTTTTATGGTTTTTATTATGCCTATTATTCTCTTCTTTATATTCTACTTTCTTGCCGGCAGCGTGATAAAAGGAGCGAGTGAAAAGGTACAGGTTCTTTCCGGCCTTCTTGGGATTGCCCTGGGCTTTATAATCAACATGATTTACGGTAAGATAAGGAAAGATTCGGATCTGCCGGAAATAACCAGAGTACTGAGTAAGGATGTCTCGACGACCTTTTACGCTGATACCTGAAAAACTGGAAGCTGTTGTAAATGCAGCAAGAAGGGAATTCTCGAAATACGGATATTCGCATGCAAGTACAAACAGAATTTGCAGGGAAGCAGGTATATCGAAAGGTGCACTGTTTCATAATTTTCACAGCAAACAAAATCTTTTCTTTTTTCTTGTGACTGACGGGATAAAAACAGCGGAGAAAATTTTTACCGAGTACATGAGCGCACAAAAGAACACGGCGTCATACAGGGAAATATTCGTAAACTCCTTCCATGTACTTTTCAATTTTATCAAAAACTACAGCGATCATTATACCCTCTACCTGAGATTAATCTATGACCCGGATATTCCGGACCGTGAACGGAGAAAGGGGAAAGACATAATAAGACTTTTCACCACTTCGATTTCCGATTCATTGTACATGGTAGGAATAGAAAAGGGTATTCTGAAAGAAAACGTGGATGAGGGGCTTGTACGTTTTCTCTTTAACACCGTGATAACTCGCTTCGTTGAGATATATTTTTTCCCGTTACGAGATCCTGGCCTCAACCTAAGGAAGAAAAGCATGGAAGAAATTTCGAAACTTATCTTCATGCTGTACGATACACTCATAGAGGGAATAGGAAAGTCTTGATATTCAACCGGTGGTTCTGGAGACATTGGCCCTGACCAGATTGTTTATCGTATCGGCCATGTCTTCAAGTTTCACAACGTATCTTACGAAACCGTTCTCTATTGCTGTCTTTGGCATTCCGAATACGATTGATGTCGATTCGTCCTGGGCAATGGTAATTCCCCCCATTGCATGTATTCTGCCAATCTCTCTGGCACCGTCTTTTCCCATACCCGTCATGATGACAGCGATGCTTCTCTTTGCATAGACCTTTGCAACTGAACGGAAAAGAACATCGACCGATGGTTTGTGGCCATTTACAGGTGGCTCATCGGAAAGGTGAATGAACCTGCCCGTACCCCGTTGTTCCACTTCCATATGCCTGTCACCGGGGGAGATGTAGATGTTTCCAGGCAACAGTTTATCTCCCTCTTCAGCTTCCTTTACCGCGAGTGTGCATATTCTGTCCAGGCTCGCTGCAAATTCTCGTGTAAATCCCGGAGGCATGTGTTGAACTATGAGAATCGGTACGGGGAGATCCTTGTCGAGTGATGGTAGCATGTCACGAAGGGCATTTGGACCACCCGTCGAAATTCCTATGGCAACCACCTCGATAGGGCCGATGCCGGATTCCTCTATCCTTTCCGGAGGCCGGGTTTGGATATGAAGAGGTTCTGTTTGGGTTGCAGGGGTTGCGGAAGTCTGGGTAGCGGGGTGACTATCCTGCTTTGACTTTGTCAACATGTACCTTCCGCCATATGCCCTTATCATCCTTACCAGTTCATCTTTTGTCTCATGTATGTTATGAGAGATGCTTCCCGATGGTTTCAATATGAAGTCGGAAGCACCGAGATTTAGTGCTTCCATGGTTATCCTGGCGCCCTTTACCGCCAGGGAAGAAAGAATAATCACGGGTATATCGATCTTTCTCTTTTTTCTTTCCTTGAGGAATTCGATTCCATCCATTTCGGGCATTTCCAGGTCGAGGATGATGATATCCGGCTTGAGTTTCTCGATTTTTTTCAGGGCGAAGTAGCCATTCATTGCCGTACCTGCTACCTCTATGTCTTCTACGTCGTCGAACATTCTGCTTATGAGGTTTCTCATCAATGCAGAATCATCCACTATCAAGGCTGAAATACTTATCTTCTCCACTTTATTCTCCATCAGACAAATTTTCTGTAAACAGTTGCCCAGTTTGTTTTGACAAATTCGAATTTTGTATTCATCCCGAAAAGAGATTCAGAATGTCCAATGAAAAGGTAAGAGTGATTTGTCATGACCTTCCAGAAACGGTTTATCACCTCTTCCTGTGCTGTCCTGTCGAAGTAGATGATGACGTTTCTACAGAACAGTATATCTACGTTTTTCAAGCCACTCTCGTATTTGAGATTGTGATAGTCGAATCTCACTATCTTCTTTATTTCATCCTTGATCTGGTAGCCTTCACGTTTTGCCTCGAAGAATTTTTCCAGGTATTCCGGTGGGACCCCCTGAATCCTGCTCTCAGGGTAATACCCTTCCTTTGCAATCATCAGAGATTTAAGGCTTAGATCCGAACCGACAATATCCAGTTCGAATTTGTCATCGAGCTTGTCTTTCAAAACCATCGCAATGGAGTAAGGCTCTTCACCCGTTGAACAGCCGGCGCTCCATACTCGTATTCTTGTTTCATTTTTCTCACTCTTGTATTGTACTATGTCAGGTATTACATAGTTTTCAAGGGTCTTGAAGTGCAGGGTGTTTCTGAAAAAGCGCGTGAGGTTGGTTGTAACGGAATCGAGAAGTACCCTCAACTCCTCCTGGTCCTTCAGTATTCGCGAGTAGTACTCATCTATATCGGAGAGACCTGCGTTTCTCAGCCGTTCTTTCAGCCTGCTTTCAAGAATGCTTCTGTTTGAATTGGAAAAGTGAATGCCACTTTCTTTATATATCAATTCTTTGAATTTTTCGAATTGATCGTCCTTTAAAAAATCACTCATAAGCTTCCTATATATTATTCAATAGTGTCACGGTGTCAATACGAGAATTTATTGATGATTTTATTGATGATTTTTAAAACCAATGGTGTATAATGTGATTAGGAGATTTTGGAGATATGACACAGATGGATGTTAGGGGAATCATCCTGGAACCTGCAACAGGAATTCCTATCGTTATCTTGATGAGTAAAAACAACCTTGTTCTTCCGATATTTACCGGTCCCTTCGAGGCAAATGCCATAGCCCTTGAACTCAAAGGGCTCAAGCCCCCAAGACCACTAACGCATGACATAATTGCCAGTTTTTTCATGATGCATGGAATCAAGACTGAGTATCTGCATATATACGATATGTTTGAGGATGTATATTTTGCAAGAATACATTACAGGAAAGGTCTGAAACGGTATGAGATGGAACTAAGACCCAGTGATGGTATCGCAATAGCAATGAAGTTGAATATCCCGATATTTGCAGAAGAAAGTCTTCTGGAAAATGAATCCATTAAAGGTAATGTAGCAGTTCATCAGGAAGAGATTCTCCCTGATGACGAAACCATAATGTTTCTTGGCGATGAAAAGGTTTCAGATTTTCTAATGTAGAGTCATCTCCACTTCCAATTGACAACGGGTTTAGCTTAAGTAATAATCCCATTATAATGAGTCAATATATATTCGTAACAGGCGGCGTATGTTCCAGCCTTGGTAAGGGTGTGGCTGCGGCTTCACTTGGTAATCTGCTTGAAAGCAGGGGCCTCTCGATAAGACTGATAAAGATAGACCCATACATAAACGTCGATGCCGGAACGATGAATCCGTATCAACACGGGGAGGTGTATGTAACCGATGACGGTGCAGAGACCGACCTGGATCTGGGGAATTACGAGAGATTTACCTCTGCGCCGCTTTCCAGAGAAAACTCGATTACTACGGGCCAGATTTACCAGGAAGTGATAAAAAAGGAGCGGGAGGGGAGGTACCTTGGAAGAACAGTACAGGTGATACCACATATTACTGACGAGATAAAGAAAAGGATCATCAATGTCGGAGAGAGAGAAGGGGTGGATGTAACTATAGTGGAGATTGGTGGTACCGTCGGCGATATAGAATCTATTCCCTTTCTCGAGGCAGCAAGGCAGTTTATAATTGATTTTGGCAGAGAAAATGTAATCTTCGTCCATCTCACGCTGGTACCGACGGTATCAGAGGGAGAGCTGAAGACAAAACCCACCCAGCACTCTGTGAAAGCATTGCGAGAGATAGGAATTCAACCGGATATTCTTCTCTGCAGGGCTGAAAAACCCCTTAGTGAAGCACTGAGAAGAAAGATCTCTCTGTTCACCAATGTGGAATTTCATGCCGTCATTTCAGCTTTCGATATAAAGAGTACCATATACGAGATACCCCTGATCTATTCGAAACAGGGATTGGACGATATAGTTGTGGAAAAGCTAGGTATTGAGAAAACCCCAAGGGAACAGGAAAAATGGAAAGAGGTAGTGGACAGGTATATAAATGCAAGAAAGCTGGTACGAATAGGAATTGTAGGAAAGTATACCGAGCTGCATGACTCATACAAATCTGTTTACGAAGCATTGTACCACGGAGGCATAGCAAATGCTTCACGGGTAGAGCTCGTAAAGATAGATTCCGAAGAACTGGAAAGAGTGGAGAGTGTCGGAAATTATTTTTCAGAGGTGGATGGAATACTGGTCCCCGGTGGCTTTGGCCAGAGGGGGATAGAGGGTATGATAATTGCCGCCAGATTTGCCAGAGAAAAGGGCTTCCCCTTCTTTGGTATATGTCTTGGTATGCAGATCATGGTGATTGAATTCGCACGTAATGTTTTAAAGTTGAAGGATGCCAACAGCACCGAATTCGATCCCAAAACGGACTACCCGGTGATAAGCCTACTGGAAGAACAGATCGATATCAAGAGAATGGGCGGCACGATGAGATTGGGAAGGGGAGAATCCAGGTTGCTTCGAGGTTCTCTGATACATCGGATATACGGCAGTGACGTCATATTTGAACGGCACAGGCATAGGTATGAGGTCTCAAACATTTACAGGGATGCATTCGAGGAGAATGGACTGGTAATAAGTGGTGTCACCGAGGATAACAGCCTAGTTGAATCGGTGGAATGGAAAGGACATCCTTGGGGGATAGGAGTGCAGTTCCACCCGGAGTTCAACTCCAAGCCGGTAACTCCTCACCCTCTCTTTTCAAGTTTTATCTCTGCCTGTATGGGTAAGAAACAAGTGAAATGAAAGTAAGAAACCCTTTCGGTATCATCCTGCTCATCCTTCTGCTGACTGGTTGTAGCCTTGATTACAGAGAGGCGATACTGGAGGAGGAGTTGGCTGAAAACATACCCGAGATGGTTCTCGTAAATTTCAGGCATGTTGTGGTAAAGAATGGTGTAAAGGCTGCCATGGTAGAGGCCGAGAGAGCGGAAGATTATTCCAAGAAACATGAGATAATGATAAGGGATGTACATTTCATCGAATACTCGATGGATGGCAGCATAGTTAACGAAGGCTGGGCGGATAGGGCTCTGTACAATGAGGATACGGGAGATGCAGTCATAGAGGGTGATATCTTTGTAAAATCCAACAAACAGAAGGGAAACATAATCGCCGAGAAACTGTATTGGAAGGACAAGGAAAGGGAGTTGAAGGGTGATCCGGAAGAAGAGGTTGTGATGAAAAAGGAGGATGGTTCCTTTGTGAGGGGCAGGGGATTCATTGCTGATTTCAATACCAAGTCTTTCAGGTTTTTAAAAGATGTAAGTGGCCGGTATGAGGGTAAGAGCAATGAGTAGAAGGGAAGTCAAACTCCTGCCGATCCTTATTTTTCTTCTCGTAACGGCAAGCGTTAAGGGAGATTCCTTTTCTTTTAAGGGAGATTCAATGCAAACGATACTTGCAAAGGGGAAAGAAAGAACACTGTTGACAGGTAATGTTGAAATAGAAACCGAGGATACCATTATAAAGGCTGATAAGGTTGAACTCTTCGGTGAAGATTTCATGTATGCCAAATTTACCGGTAATGTCGAAGCAGTCAATGCAAAGAGAGGAATTCATCTTGTTTGCAGCAATCTCTTCTACAACAGGAAAGAGAAGGTTTTGAGAGTGCAGGGTTATGCGGAGATGGAAGACAAGAAGAATGAAGTTGTGGTAAAGGGAGGATTTCTGGAAGATTGGCAGGACAAGGAGGAAACCATAATTCAGATTGGGGTTAGAATACTGAAAAAAGACCTCGTATGCAGATCGGAATTTGCCAGGTACAATCACAGGGAGAATACCCTTGAACTTTCAGGTATGCCGGTAGTTTTCTGGAAGGGGGATGAGTACAGAGCAACGAAAATCTTTATAGACCTGGACAGCGAAGAGATTACCCTGGAAGGTGAAATAAAGGGAAGTCTGACAACAGCGCCAAAAGAGGAAAAAGAGAGTGGCACAAAGAAATAAGAGCCAGTTACGAGTAGAAGGCCTTGCCAAGAATTTCGGAAAGACACAGGCAGTGAAGGATGTGAGTTTTTCCATGAAGATGGGAGAAATCGTAGGGCTCCTCGGCCCCAATGGTGCGGGGAAGACGACAGTTTTTTATATAATCGTTGGTTTCATAAGGCCTACCATGGGTAAGGTCTATCTGGATGAGAGGGATATTTCAAACCTTCCCATGTACAAACGAGCGAGGGCCGGGATATCGTATCTTCCTCAGGAACCTTCCGTTTTCAGAAAACTTTCGGTAGAGGATAACATAAGGGCTGTAATGGAAACGAGGAGAGACCTTACCAGGAAGGAGAAGGAAGAGAGAATAGATATGCTCCTTGAGGAGCTTGGAATAGGCAAGTTGAGATCTCAGAAGGCATATACACTCTCCGGTGGTGAGAGGAGAAGAACAGAGATAGCCAGGGCATTGGCCCTTGAACCCAAATTTCTTCTTCTCGATGAACCATTTGCCGGAATTGATCCTATAGCAGTATATGAGATAAAGAGTATCGTTACCAGCCTTTCTGGGAGGGGAATAGGAATCCTGATAACCGATCACAATGTGAGGGATACACTGGAGATAACGGAACGTTCCTACATAATAAACTTCGGTGAAATCTGGGTCAGCGGATCGAAGGAAGAACTTCTAAAGAGTGAAGTGGCAAGAAACATATATCTCGGGCATACCTTCCAAATGTGAAAAAAACATTGACAAATGCTATTTCCATACACCAAAATAATAGTTAGATTGATATAGAGGTAAAGTTGTGCAATCACAGAGACCTGTACTGAGACAAGAACAAAAGCTCAAGATGACTCCTCAGCTCTATCAGTCGATAAAAATGATGGCTATGCCTATTCAAGAGCTGAGGGACACAATCAGAGAGGAGCTGGAAAAGAATCCTGCTCTTGAAATAGTTGAAGACAGGTCTACTGTTTCCTGGGATGATCTTAAGAGAGAGAATCAGGAAGACAGGACAGATTATTTTGACGATTCTTCGGATCGCGGATACAGCAACTACAGGTCAGATTTCGGTGAAGATACCAAGCGGAAGTTTATCGAGGGGGCCCTCTCGAAGCCTGAGTCCCTCCATGAACACCTCATGTGGCAGTTGAGGGTGCAGCCGGTGACGAAGGAGGAGTTCAGGATTGGAGAACTTCTCATAAGGAACCTGGATAACAATGGCTTTCATATAGAACCTCCGGAGACACTAGTTAAAAAAGAAGAACTTGCAACGATGAAGAAGGTAATGAAGATTATACAGACCTTCGATCCGATAGGAGTCTGCACGAAGGATTACAGGGAAGCGCTGCTTGTCCAAATTGAAAATCATAGCAATCCGTATCCCGGAAGTTATGAGTTGATAAGGGATCATCTGGAACTGCTGGAAAAGGGAAAGTACCAGGAGATAGCAAAAAAAATGCGCATCAAAGAGCGTGAAGTAAAGAAGATAGTAGAGTTTATTCGTACCCTGGAGCCGATGCCGGGGAGGAATTTTTTTTCCGAAACGACCAAATATGTGATACCGGATGTCCTTATTAAACACCACGAGGGCGAATTCATAATAGTGATCAACGATGAGGAGATACCTGTATTGAGGGTGAATCCCTTTTATGAGGAACTTGCAGAGAGTGAGAAGACAGACAAAAAGAAACTGAAGCAATTCGTAAAAACGACGGTACACGAGGCCAGATGGTTTATAAGGAGTATCAACCAGAGAAATGAAACTCTTTTCAAGGTTTGTAAGGCAATCGTCGAGTTTCAGAGGGATTTCTTTCTTAAAGGACCGAAGTATCTTGCACCTCTCACTTTGAAAGACATTGCCAATGAGGTCGGGGTGCACGAGGCGACGGTGTCAAGAATCACCACGGGGAAATATGTGGAGACGGAGTGGGGAATATTTGAACTGAAATATTTTTTCTCAAACGCTGTTTCCAGCAGTAGTGGTGAAACATCGAGGTTTTCGAAGGAAGGGGTTAAACAGATCGTAAAGGAGATAATCGAACAGGAGAGCGGCAAGAAGAAGCTTTCCGATCAGAAAATATCTGAAATACTTTCAAAACGTGGTATAAAGATAGCAAGGAGAACTGTAGCCAAGTACAGGAAAGAGTTGGAGATCGAATCTTCGATCAGGAGAAACAAATTTAGCTGATAAAAGCTACCAGGAGGAAATATGAACGTCGATATACAGGGTATACATCTTGAAGTCAATGAAAGGACAAGGCAATATATCGAGAAAAAACTTGCAAGAATCGATTATGCTAAGGATCATATAATTGATTTGCAATTCCGGCTCCTCAAAGAGGGCTCCGGTTTCAAGTGCCAGGTGACTTTTAACTTCAGGTGGGGAAACAAGACACATCTGGAGGTAGAATGTTACGATTTGTTCGAAGGTATAGATAAGCTTTTTGATAAGATGGAGATAAAGATTAACAGGGAAAAGAGTAAAGTGCAGGAACATTCGTAGTAGAGTTTTTTCAAATGGATCGATACGATGGATAAATTTCGAGTATTGGATCTGCTTCAATTAGACCTGAAAGAGAATGATGCGCTCAACCTTAAGTGTATAAGTGGGCGTCCGGGTCTCATAAGGGAGATAAGGATCCCGGAGATAAACAGGCCGGGGCTGGCATTGAGCGGCTTTTATGAGAACTTCGCATACAATAGAATACAGATATTTGGCAGGGGAGAGAATGCCTACCTGAAAAAACTGGAAAGGGAAAAAAAGAAAGATACCCTCGAGAAGTTTTTCAAATATGATATTCCCTGCTGTGTTTTCACGAGGAGTATCGATCCGACGGAGGATTTCAGAAATCTGGCCGAAAGGGCGGGATGCCCTCTCCTGCAGACAGATCTTTCTTCCTCTGAATTCACAACGCGAATTATAAGGGTTTTGGGTGATATTTTCGCTCCCAAGAAGCTGCTTCATGGTGTACTTGTTGAAGTATTTGGAATAGGAGTTTTGATTACAGGTGAGAGTGGTGTCGGAAAGAGTGAAACAGCCCTCGAACTTATTGAAAGAGGACACAGGCTGGTTGCAGATGATGTTGTTGAGATAAGAAGGGTGAGCGGAAATATCCTGATAGGGAAGGGAGCAAAGGTTGTCAGCCACCACATGGAAATAAGGGGACTTGGCATAATCAACATAACCCATCTTTTCGGAGTTGGTGCTATAAGAGACAAGAAACAGGTACAGCTTGTTGTTCACCTGGAAGAGTGGGATGCTTCCAAGGAATATGACAGAATTGGCGAGGAGGAAACTACTACGGGTATCCTTGGTGTGAGAGTTCCTTCACTGCTTATCCCTGTAAGACCGGGAAGAAACATCCCTATCATTATAGAAACTGCAGCAATGAATGAGAGATTGAAAAAAATGGGCTATTACTCCGCAAAAGAGTTCAACAAGAACGTAATGAGATGGCTCGAAACCGAGAGTGCCAGAGCAACTTTTCTGGAAAAATCTTAAGTGAAATCCATTTCATATTCATACTTTAGAAGGGAAATTTCATAAGTCATGGTAGAGAAAGAAGTGGTAATTAAAAACCGAGCTGGCATACATGCAAGGCCTGCGGCACTGATAGTAAAGATGGCAAACGACTTCAAATCGTCCATATACTTTGAAAAGGACGGTGAAAGGGTGAATGCCAAATCCATAATGGGGATAATTACACTGGGTGCTACTTATAAGACTCCCTTGAAGGTTATAGCCGAAGGGGAAGATGAAAAGGAAGCGGTGGAAGCTATTGCAGATCTTTTCGAGAGGAAATTCGAGGAGGATTGAGACGAGAGTTGCCAGGCTGTTGTGTTTCTCTTTTCTCATCATTTTTCCTCTGCTTGATGCCGAAAGTGACGATGTTGCCTTCAGCGGAAGAATCGAAAATGGTTTAATATACGTATCTTCATACTTCACAACGGATAAAGTTGAGGACCTTAAAAACAATCTTGGTTCCGGTTTCAGGGCTGAAATAATATTCCAGTTCAGGCTTTACAGCAGAGAACATGGTTGGCTCAGTTTTCTGGGTAACAAGCTGCTGCGGGAGACGACCATTACCAGGATTGCACGTTACGATGCATTCGAGAGTTCCTACGTAATAGAATCGGAAGACAGGGTCGTATCGAAATTCAAGGGGTTCGAGGATTTTGTCAGAGCCTTTTTTACTCTGGAAAATTTTAAGCTTCCATATGGAGAGAATTGTGAAAAGGCAAAATGCATAATAATGGGAAGAGCCTACTTTGTTCCTATCAAGCTTATTTCTCCGCTGAATCTTGTAAAGATATTCACTTCACTGGGGAGCAAGGCAACACAGTGGAGAACGATTGATTTGAATGATACAATGGGAAGCGAAAGATGAAGATTTTCGGATCGAAGGGGTTTTTCAGATCGGGTTTCCTCGTTGTCACTATTCTGGTAATTCTGTTGATAATACTTGTCGTTCTCTTTTCCCAGCAAGTTCTTGTAAATATTTCACAGCTTGAAACATCGGCCAACCTTGTTGCCATATTCATTATAATTCTCTTTCCGCTCCTCCTCCTTGGCATAATCATTCTTCAGCTATCCAGTTTATTCAGGGACAGGGCGAAGAGAAAACCGGGTGTACGGCTTAAGGCCAAACTTCTGCTGTTCTTTGCATTTATTGCTCTCCTAAGCTCGGTTCCGCTTTCGGTACTTTCCATAAATTTTATACAATCCACAATAAATTTCTGGCTGAGAGCGGGTATAGGAGATTCCTTGAACAGCGGTTTGAAGATAGCCTTGACCTACTATCAGGGAAGGGTGAACGAACTTGATTCCTTTACAAGAAGTGATGTTCTTGACTTTTTGCTGAAGGATTTCAAGAGAAACCCCGATCTGGCATGGGAGAGGATTCAAAGTATCAACAGGGGAATAAGTTTCATCCAGTTGTTTGACAGGAATGGGCGGGAAGTGTATTTCATGGGAAACGGGGAAGGTCGCCTGGCTGATTTTGATTCGATCAGGGGGAGGACAGGTGTTCTTCCCAAGATAGAGAGGGAAGAGGTAAGCATACTGAGAAGTGCTTACCAGCACAGGATAGACGGAGAATATTACACCGTCATAGCCGGTGTAATACTTCCTCGTGGTTTTGACGAGAATGCGAGAAATCTGACCTCTTCACTGGAGAGCTTTAATCAGTTGAACAGATTCAACAGGCTGTTCAAGATTGTGGTTGCTCTATTTTATTTCTTCTTTACCTTGCCGATCTTTCTGCTAGTCATACTCTTAAGTTTCCTCCTCTCAGATGAGTTGATAAGACCTATAGCAAATCTGGAGGAGGCTACAAAGAGGATAGCAGAGGGAGATTTTTCATTTAGAATACTTGCGAGAAGGGGAGATGAGCTTTCCCTTCTTGTTGATTCTTTCAACAGAATGATAGGTGAACTGGAATCGTCAAGAGAGCAGATTCTTCATGCGGAAAAAATAGCGGCATGGCAGGAAATTGCTCAGAGGCTTGCCCATGAAATCAGAAATCCCCTTACCCCTATAAAACTTGCTGCTCAGAGGGTGTTGAAACGATACGGCGAGGACCCGGAAAGTGTTGTGGGAATAATTGAGCCCTCACTAAAGGCTGTCATAAGCGAGGTGGATAATCTGGATAATCTTCTCAAAGAATTCAGGGAATTTGCCCGTCTTCCAGGTCCTCAACCTGAAAAGGTGGATTTAAGAAGTGTTGTAGAGGAGGTTGCATCGATTTATAGGGGGGTAGGCAAGGATAGCGGTCGTGATATCGATATAGATATTTCAGGTGTGGAGAACAATACGCTCCTGATGGCAGATCCCGGACAGTTGAAACAGGTTTTCAACAACCTTTTCGATAATGCCATTCATGCAATAGATGGCAAAGGTTATATAAGTGTTAAGGCGGCTATGGTGAGGAAGGGGAGAAAGGATTACTGGAGAATACAGATCAAAGATAACGGTACCGGTATAGATGAAGAGTTGAAGGAGAAAATATTCGATCCTTATTTTACTACAAAAAAATCAGGCACGGGTCTTGGGCTTGCTATTGTTGAAAGAATTGTTTTCGATCATAATGGCAATATATGGTTCGAAAGCAAGAAGGGATACGGTACGACATTTTTCATAGATCTTCCCATCGGAGAGATAAATGAATAACGTTCTGGTTATCGATGATGAAGCTGGAATAAGATCGATTCTGAAGGATGTTCTTGAAGATGAGAATTACAATGTCTTTCTCGCAGAAGACGGTTTTTCCGGTTTGAATATTCTGAACAATGAGCCAATAGACGTTGTGATACTGGACGTTTGGCTGCCTAATATGGGCGGAATAGAAGTTTTGAAAAAGATAAAGGAAGAGTATCCGGATATTGAGGTAGTTGTTATTTCAGGACATGCCAATATCAACCTGGCAGTTCAAGCCGTAAAGATGGGGGCATTCGATTTTCTCGAAAAACCCCTCTCCCTCGACAAGATAATAACAGTGACAAGAAATGCAATCAATCTCGAAAAGCTGAAGAGGGAGAATCGCTCGCTCAAGGAAACGGTTTTTCTGGAAGACGAGATGATCGGACGGCACGAATCAATAGAAAATATCCGCAAGATTATCGAGCAGAGCGCACCCACTGATGCGAGGGTTTTGATTTTAGGAGAGAATGGTACGGGAAAGGAACTCGTTGCACGGCAAATACACAGGATGAGTAAGAGATCGGGAGGTCCCTTTATCGAGGTAAACTGCGCTGCAATTCCCGAGACACTCATCGAGAGTGAGCTCTTCGGTCATGAGAAGGGTGCTTTTACCAATGCAATCCAGAGGAAGAGAGGAAAATTTGAGCTCGCGGACGGCGGTACAATTTTCCTCGATGAAATCGCCGATATGTCGCTTAATACCCAGGCGAAGGTGTTGCGGGTAATTCAGGAGATGAGGTTTGAGAGAATAGGAGGCGAAGAATCTATCACAGTCAATGTAAGGTTGATTGCTGCGACTAACAAGGATATAGAAAAGGAGATTCGTGAAAGACGTTTCAGAGAGGATCTGTACTTCAGACTGAATGTCATACCTATACATGTCCCCCCGTTAAGGGCGAGAAAGGAAGATATCCCCCTGCTGGTGGATTATTTCCTTAAAAAATTCAAACCACAGGCAGCAAAGGAGCCAAAAAAGATTTCCAAAGATGCCCTGGAGATTCTTATGAACTATCATTGGCCCGGTAACATAAGAGAGTTGAAAAATGTCATTGAACGGGTTAATATAATGTCTGAAGAGGAACTGATTACCGCTGATACAATAAAGCTTTATCTGGGAGCGAAGCTAAACAGCGATCACGATGAATGGCTCAAACTCTTCAGGGGTATGAAACTGGGCGAAGCACGTGACATGTTTGAAGGCGAGTTTATAAAGAGCAAATTGAAGGCGAATGACTATAATCTTACAAAAACTGCACGAGAACTGGGGATTACAACGACCAATCTTTACAACAAGATAAAGAAACTCGATATCGAAGTTAAGAAGTAGAAGGTAGATGAAGGAACTGACGAAACGTCAAAAAGAAGTGTTGGAGTTTATCAAATCCTATATTGAAAATCACGGCTATCCTCCTACCATAAGAGAAATAGGAGACAATTTTGGCATTTCAGTAAGGGGAAGTTATGACCATGTCAAGGCGCTGGAAAAGAAGAATTTCATAAAGTGTAATGTAAAGAGATCCCGTGCAATAGAAATTCTTCCCAAAGCACTGACCGATAGCAAGGAGGTGAAAAAGATACCACTTCTTGGAAACGTCGCTGCCGGGAAGCCACTGTTTGCCGAAGAGAACTTCGAAGGTTTCGTAGAATTGCCCTCGAACTACCTTGGAAAAGGGCGTCACTTCGCTCTGAATGTCAAAGGAGACAGCATGAAGGATGCCGGTATCATAGATGGGGATATTGCAGTAGTATCCTATCAGAATACGGCAGAAAATGGTGACATAGTGGTGGCAATGATTGACGATGCCGTTGTTCTTAAGAAATTCTATCTGGAAAAGAACAGGGTAAAACTCAAATCTGAAAATCCCAATTACCTTCCTATCTATACGCAGGATGTGAGAATTCTCGGGAAGCTGAGCTGCATAGTGCGAAGGTATCAGTAACTTGTAATGAAGAGCTCATATCTCCTTCTTGGACCTGAAAAAGGCAGAAAGAAAATATTCATAGAGGAAATTCTCAATAAAACGGCGGATAAGATCGGAGAGAAACCGGAAGTTTACACTTTCTATCCATTTGAAACGGATATCAGGGAAGTGGTTTCTCTATTGGAGAATGGATCGCTCTTTGCAAGGGCTAAGGTCGTTATTCTTAAAATGGCAGAACAACTTAAGGGAAAGAACAGCATTAATATACTTGTGGAATATCTGAAAAAACCCTCCCCGGGCTCTATTCTAATAATCGAATCGGATACCTTTAAGGACATACCTGCGGCAGTGAGAGGACATATTCCCAAGGATAATGTAAAGATATTCTGGGAGATGAATGAGGGTGACAAGAGGGGATGGATAATCCACTATTTCAGGAAGAGAGAAATAAAGATAGAGATCGACGCTGTAAATGAACTTCTCGAGCTCGTTGAAAACAATACGCTGGACCTTGAACAGGAGTGTGAGAAACTTTCAATCTTTTTCAGGGACAGGGCGAAAATAACGGCAGAGGATATAGAGGAACACCTCTATCACAGCAGGGAGGAAAATGTATTTACCCTGTTTGCAAAAATGGCAGAAAGGGATTTCAGTGGCACTCTGGAGGTGCTTTCCAGCATACTTTTCTCAAGAAAGAGCAATCCGGACCAGGTGATTCTTGGCATCCTGTGGCAGATAGAGAGGCTTATGAATTACAAGTTCCTCCTCGAGAAGGAAAGCCATGAACCTGCCGAGGCTTTTAAGAAGCTTAGCCTGACTACTAAAAGGTCCCGGAGAATATACAGCGAGGGTAGCAGGAATTACACAATGGAGGAATTGGCCGATATAATACAGCTCATCTACAATACTGTCTTCAAGTTGAGAAGCCTCGGCTCAGGGCTCCACGAGACAATCATTACTATGTTTTTCTATTATGCAATTGTGAAAGGTGGGAAAGGATACTGGAGGCTAATGTCTCACTGATACCTGTTCTCCGCCTTATTTCATTGGCACTGCTTTTGATAATCCCTTCTACAGAACCAAATGTTTCGAGTAGAAGCCTGCTTCTCCTCTTGCCAACACCGGGAATCCCTTCGAGAATCGATGTCGTTCTCCTCTTTCTCCTCACATGTTTGTGCAGCCTGTTTGCAAACCTGTGAGTTTCATCCCTCACCCTTACTATGAGTTTCAATGCATTGGAAGATTTTTCAAGAACTATTGGTTCCTTCATTTTAGGGAGGAATATCTCTTCGTTTCTCTTTGCAAGTCCCATTATGGGAATATCGCTCAAGTCCAAGGATTCAAGGACGGCACGGGCTGCATTCACCTGCCCTTCTCCCCCGTCTACTATTATCAGATCAGGTTTTTCAAGGTTGTCGTTGAGTACCCTGGAATACCTCCTTGCTATCACCTCCCGCATTGATTCGTAGTCGTCTATCTTGCCGTCAAGGGAACGAATCTTGAAGTGGCGGTAGGAAGATTTATCAGGAAGTCCGTCAAGGAAAGATACCATCGAGGCAATGGTATCCTCACCACCTAAATGAGCTATGTCAAAACCTTCGATTCTTGAGGGAACATTGGGGAGTTTGAGTGCTATTTTGAGTTCCTGCAAAGCAGTGTCAGGATTGTAGCTGGCAATTTTTGCCTCCACGTCTTCTCTGGCGTTTTCCGTTGCAAGCCTTACTGTTTGGGCATGTTTGCCCTTTTTCGGTACAACGATCCTGGTTCTTTCTGCCCCCTGAAGAATTGATCTGATCAGTTCTTCATCTACCGGTCCTTGGATATAGATGTACCTGGGAAATTCTACACTGTTTTTGTGGTAACTCATATAGTATTGTAAGACAAATTGTACAAGGGCATCCCCGTCGTCTTCAATATTGCTGAAATTGAAAATCTCTCTTCCCACGAGTTTTCCCCTTCTTGACTGCAGAACGACAAATGTTATCAGACCTGCTTCGGACCAGTAGCCGATATAATCACGCGGTGTATCTTTGAAATCCACTATGTTCTGCTCCGTTGAAACCAGCCCAATGGCCTCGATGCTGTCTCTTATTTTCGCTGCCCTTTCGAACTCCAGGTTGGAAGCAGCCCCAAGCATTTCTCGCTTTAGTGAAGTAACAAGCCTGTTTGTTTTTCCAGAGAGCAGGTTTCTTACATTGTCTACCATGGAAAGATAATCTTCCCGGCTGATTTTGCCTGCGCAGGGCGCTCTGCATCTTCCTATGTAGTAATTAAGGCATGGGTGGCTTCGTGTCTTCAATTTTCCTCTGCACTTCCTTAGAGGGAAAAGCCTATCGATCAATTCGAGGTAGATGTCGATCATGTTTACACTGGCAAAGGGACCGAAGTACTCCGAACCGTCGAAGATTATTCTTCTTGTCCTGAACACCCTGGGGAAATCCTCGTTTGTAAGTCTGATAACCGGGTAAGACTTTCCGTCCTTGAGGTTAATATTGTATCGTGGTTTCCATTTCTTTATGAGATTGTTCTCGAGAAGCAGGGCTTCCTGTTCGTTTATCGTTATAATTGTTTCAATACCAGCAAGATGCCTAAGGAGGAGCCTTGTCTTAAGACTCTTGTTGCCGGTGAAATAAGAACGAACCCTCTTGGAGAGATTCTTGGCTTTTCCGACATATATTACGGCACCCCCCTCGTCTTTCATTATATAGACGCCCGGTTTTTCAGGTAAGTGTTTTAAGTTCTCCTTGAGGTCAGTCCGGATTTCTCTTTCATTCATTACCGTAATTTTAATAAAATATAATCATCTTTATGTTGAGTGGAAATATCCCAGTGGAAAATAATCTTTCTGCCGATTATATTAGTAATGTATGAAAAAAAATAGACGCATTTGGGTAGTTTCCCTAATACTCTTTGTGCTGTCTGGTGTTCCGGTCCCGTATGCCTTCGATAGAGTGGTTACATTGGGCCGTAGTGATAAGTGGAAATCGATTAACAGGCTTGAGAATCTTAAACTGATCGATGGCAGGCAAGGATTCAAGGATATTATTCTCAAAGATGCCGAGTATACTGTGTCCGAAGATACGGATCTTCTTGTTCATTTCAATAGTGAAGAACCATATGATTCTTCCGGGCATTACAGACTATCGATGCTTCTGAGTAATTCATCCAAGGTCTCAGGAGGAAAAGGTTCTTCTGTGACGATACTATCTAACAGGTACAAGGTGTATGGCAGCGGTAGTGCAGCATTTTTTTCCGAAAGAGGGGGGTTGGGTTTTATTCCGGAGAGAGGTTCTCTGTTCTTCCCCAGAACGGTGTGGAACGATTTTACACTGGAGTTCTGGATTTATCCCGCACAGTTGTCCGATGGCGAGGAGATTCTGGAATGGCATGATACATTAAAGACGGGATCCCGTTTTATTACACAGAGTCTTCTCTGTTCTGTAAGCGACAGGAGGTTGAGATGGAATTTCAGGAATTTCTTCCACTTGCCTGAGGGCGAGGGAAAGTTCCTCGGTAGTGTTACACTCAAGGGTCTTACCGGACTGATACCAAGAGAGTGGAGTCATCACCTTATAAGGTTCGATTCCAAAAGGGGAATGCTGGAATATCTGGTAAACGGGAGGATCGAAGATATTCAATATGCCACTTCAACCGGCGAGGAGGGAGGTGATATCTACCTTCCCGTTACCGGTGAAGCAAGCTCTTCTCCTGTGGTTCTTGGAGGAAACTACACGGGATTCATGGACGAAGTGAGATTTTCGAGAAAAAAAGTGGAGAGACCAAGGTTAAAGAGGTATTTGAATCAGTCAGGTAAGTGGATTAGTGGTATAATAGATTTCAAGTATTCGGGAACGAGGTTGAAGAGGATAACAGCTGTATATGACCAACCGGAAGATTCTGCCATATACTTCTATTATAGGTTGTCTGACCGTGCCTATATGTCGAATGATCTATCCGGAAAGTGGAAACGCTTTGTACCTGGCCAAAGGCTCCCTGTTTCAGAGAGGGGAAGATACTTGCAGTTGAGGGCAGAGCTTTTCCCAAACGGAAAGCGGAGTTTAAGTCCGGTCTTGTCCGAAATTCATGTTTTTTACGAACCGGATCTTCCTCCGGCACCCCCGTCTTCCGTATATGCGGAACCCGGCGATCGGTCGATAACCCTATACTGGGAACCTGTAAATGAGGAAGATGTGGCAGGTTACCTTGTCTACTACGGTGATGAACCGGGGAATTACCTGGGAGTTGATAGTGACAAGGGAAAATCTCCAATAGATGTGGGCAAGGTTGATCATTTCACGATAACGGGCCTTGTAAACGGAAGATTGTACTCCTTTGCCGTTGTAACCTATGATTCTTCAAAACCGCCTCACAGAAGTGCTTTCTCTAATGAAGTTACGGCAAGGCCTTCGGAGATTTACAAATGATGGTTCTGACGAAAAAGGATGCCCTGCAACGGGTAGTAACTGCATTCAGAATGGGTGATCTCGAACTGGCGGAAAACCTTCTTCGCAAATATCTCGAGGAAAATCCCGATTCCTATGTTGCACACAATTTTCTTGGTAATGTTCTTCAGAGGAAAGGTAACTTCAAAGAAGCAATAGAAGAATTCGAGAGTGCGATCAAACTTAAGCCCGATTACTCCGAGGCGTATAACAACCTCGGGGTGGTTATAAAAAATTCGGGGAGATCAGGTGAGGCTGTTGCCTATTTTCTCGAGGCACTGAAACATGATCCGAGAAACACGGACATATACTACAACCTGGGAAATGTGTACAAAGCCAAGGGTGACTATCCCAATGCAATAACGGCATTCAAGAATGCCATAAAGATCGATCCGGAATTTGTTCCGGCCTATAACAACCTCGGTGTTCTTTTTGAAGAACTGGGAAACGAAAGGGAAGCGGTTGCCGTATACAGGAGAGGCTTGGAGGTCGATCCCAACCAGCCCAGGATTCTCTACAATCTTGGTGTAATTCTTCTGCGGGAAGGATCAGCGAAGGAGGCGCGCGATCTGTTTGAAAGGGCTGTAAGAGTCAAGCCGGGGTGGATTGATGCACTGAACAATCTTGGCGTGGCAAATATCAATCTGGGATTCTATGACGAGGCAATCGAGATTTTCAAGAAGATACTCAGGATAGACCCGAAAAATATCAAAGCAAGGAACAATCTTGGTGTCGCCCTGATGGAGCAGGGACACAGTGACGAGGCTATCCCGTACTACAGAGAGGCACTGAAGTTAGATCCCAGGTATACGAGAGCGGCAGCGAACCTTACAACTATCTTCGAATCCCAGGGTGCATATTCCGAGGCTTTGGAAGAGTTTGAACGGATATCGAAACTCAACCACGAAGATCTGGAAGTGCGGCTGAAACTTGCAGGGCTCTACAGACTTCTCGAGCGCTATGATGATGCAATAGAACAGTATCAGTATATTCTTTCCAAAGAGCCGGAGAATGGGAGTGCCTTGAGAGCCCTGGGAAGCATCTACTACCAGCGGGGAGAAAAAGACAAGGCGGAAGAGTACTATGAGAGACTAAAGAAGGTAGAACCTGACAGTGTTGAATATGCACTGGACATTGCCCTCATCCTGAAGGACAAGGAGAAGTATAAAGAGGCAGAGGCTGAGATTAAGAAGGTGATAGAGCGCACGCCTGAAAACATGGATGCCTGGATCATGCTGGGAGATCTCTACTATGAACAGGGTCTGTACAAGCATGCGGCGCAGGTTTTCGAGGATCTCATATCGAGGGAGCCAAATAATCCGGAACTTTACAAGAGGCTCGGTTTGATATACCGGAGCAGAGGTGAAACTGAGAAGGCTGTTGAGGTATTTGAAAAATTGATAAATATTCAGGGCGTCGATGCCAGTATCGATCAGTTTGAAAAGATAGAGGATTCCCTGAAATTGTATGAGGAAACAATAAGGGAATACGAGAGGGACTTCAGGGAAGAGAGGAAAATGATTCTCGAGAAGTTGAAAGAGGTTAAAACGGATATTGCCCCACATGAGGCTGAGGGAGGGGTGAGCTATTCCATGATGGGGGGAGAGGAGTATGTTCAGGAGGAGGAAGAGGTTCCCATAATAAGTATTGGTGGTAACGAACCCGTTCTGGCCATAGAGGAAGAAGAGGAAGAGCTGCGCCTGGAAGAGGAAGAGGAGATACCCGAGGCGGAGGAAGAAGAGGTCGTCGAGATAAGCGACGAGAGGGCACCTTCATTGATGAACCTCCTGGAAGACGAACAGCTCTACGAGGAGAATCCGAACTGGAAGGAGTTCAAACTCCCACCCCAGTTTGCAGCGGAGGAGGAGAAGAGCAAGAGAGAAGGGGAAGGTCTTGCCGGAGAGGGTGAGGGTGAAACCGGGAAAAGAGAAGCCGAAAGAGCAGAGGTTCCAGGAGGGGAAACTGAAAAATCTCCCGGTGAATCGGCCGGTAGTAAGGGAAAAGAGAAACAACTGCACGGTGAAAGACAATTTCCCGCTGGCGGAGAGGTCCTAGCCGAATCCTTGAGGGAGTCGGTGAAGGCTCAGAGAGACATGGTGGAAAAGCTCTCCCGTGAAATCGAAGACATAGGCAAAAAGCTTGAAGAAAAGATAGAGGAAAAACTAGAGGAAAAGCCAAGGATAGTTCCGATGCCTGTCATGTATTCGCCACCTACTGAGATGAGGAGGGAAGAAACCGCACCGGGACGTTTCCCGGAAGAAACTTACCTTGGAGAACCATCCGGGGAAGTGGAAATTGAAGCCGGCAGCGAACTGGCTGCAGAGAGAGAACTTGTGGGAGAAGAGTTTGGTGAGGAGGGGGAAGAAGGGATACCCTCGTATCTGGATGAATCGGATGTGGAGGAAGAAGGCGGAGAGGAAGAAGAACTTGAGGAAATAGGGGAAGCCGAAGAGATAAAACTTGTAGAAGGGGAGGAAGAACCCCTCGAACTCGAAGAGCTCGAAGAACTGGAAGAAGTAGAGGAAGGCGGGGAAGCCGGAGAGGTCGAAGGTGAAGGAACACTAGAAGAGGTCGGAAAAGAAGGAGAGGCCGGGGAAGAAATCTCTGGGACAGAGGAGGCCGAGGAACAGAAGAGTGCCGAGGAGATTCGTGAGGAGTTGAAAGATTATCTCAACGGGGTGAAGGAAAGCCTGGAAAACATGGATAAAGCAGGGGAAGAAGCGGAAGGTGATAGGGAAGAAGGAAGAGGAAGGAGGTTGGAAACAGCTGAAGAATCCCCCGATTCACCTAAAGTGCCTGAAAGCGAACCTGAGGGCCATCTTGAGGGCAATAAAGAGATTCCCCAGAAGGCCATACCTTCAAAAGGAGCAGGAGGAACCAAAGAAGCTGAAAGAAAACCGAAGGAACCCTTTCCCGAAACTTCGAAACGCCTGCTTGACTACCTTGCAAAACTGTCAAATTATTTACCAAATGGCAAGCGGAGGGATTTTCTTAAGAGCGAGGAAAGGCTTAAGATGGAATACCTGAGGTCGAAGTTGGCCGGAAAACCGGGACTCAGAAGAAGGATAGAAAACAGGTTCAAGGGAATCGAAGCAAAGGGTCCGGCAGTGATTAACAGAGAGAAAATAGGGGCGACATTCGCCTATTTGGAAAAACTTGCCATGTATCATCCTGACAAAACATTGGCAGGTGTAATAAAGAACAAGATGGAAAGAATAGTCAATAGAATCAAAGAAATGAGGTAGATATGGAAAAGGACAAGATACTTGCAATGATAAAGGCATACATAAGCAAGATGCCGAGCTTACCGACGACCGTTTCGAAGATACTGGAGATTTGCAACGACCCTAAAACGTCTCCCTCCGACTTGAACCAGGTTATCAGCCTGGATCCGGTACTGATGGGGAAGGTAATGAAACTGATAAACTCGGCTTATTATTCTCTTCCCAATCAGATAACATCTCTAGTCAGAGCAATAATTATGCTGGGAATAAATACGGTAAAGAATCTTGCAATAAGTACAGCTATTCTCGGTACACTTGGCAACAAGAAAAATTTTCAGGCGATAAACATGGATGGCTTCTGGCGTCATTCGATCGGGGTGGGAGTCACTGCAAAGATAATTGCAAAATACCGCAATGTAGATAAGACGCTTCTGGAGGAATATTTTGTAGCCGGTCTGCTTCACGATCTGGGAAAGATACCCCTCAACAATAAACTTTCCACTGAATATGTAGAGGCCATATCACTTACCGATAAGGAACATATTCCTCTTTATCAATCTGAAAGTCGCCTTCTCGAGGTTAACCATGCAGAGGTTGGAAAGCTTATCATCGAGAGCTGGAAACTCGGTAAGGATATTGAAGACTCTGTTTATTTTCATCATAATGTGATGGACTACGAGGGAGAAAACAAGGATATCCTGTACACCGTTGTGGCTTCCAACACCTTTGCCAATACCTATGAGATAGGTTTTTCAGGAGACAGGTATCCGGAAAAACTCGCCCCCGAGATATTCAAGTATCTTGGAATAGACTGGGAATATCTGGAAGAGATAGAGGATGAGGTAAACTCTGAAATTGATAAAGCGCAGATTTTTCTTAGAGTTGCCGGTTGAGCTGCGTATGGCAGCAAGGCCGGATACAGTTAGATACAGAGAGGAACGTTGGCAATGGCAATCAAATTGACATTCTGGGGAGTAAGAGGTTCTATTCCGTGCCCCGGTCCGAATACTGTGAAGTATGGTGGAAATACCGCATGTCTAGAATTGAGATTCGGCGAGGAGAACAAACTGGTAATAATCGATGCCGGTTCCGGTATAAGGGAACTGGGAAACAAGCTTGTCAGTGAAGATTTGAAGAAGGGACCCATTGAAACGGAGATATTTCTTACCCATACGCACTGGGATCATATAATGGGATTTCCCTTTTTTACACCCATATACATACCAGGCTCAAAGTTGAAAATCTTCGGACCTGTCACATACGAGGAGGATACTCTGGACAGAATAGTCGGAGATCAGTTGAGGTACAGATATTTCCCCGTAAGACAGAGTGAGTTGGCTGCAAAGATAGAGTACATGGAGCTAAAGGAGAGTGAGCAGGAACTCGGAAACGGGATAAAATTGAGGACGAAGTACCTTAACCATCCGATCCTGGATCTGGGCTATCGCTTTGAATACCAAGGAAAGGTGCTTGTGACAGCCTATGATACTGAACCTTTCAGGAATGTATTCGATATGGACCCGTCCGATCCGGGTTACGATGAAGCTGCGGTGAAAGAGGGGGAAGCTGTCGCCAGGGAAGAAAATGAAAAGATGCTTGAATTCTTTAAGGGAGCCGATTTGCTCGTTCATGATGCACAGTATACTCATAGGGAGTATCTTGATTCAAAGCTGGGTTGGGGACATTCCTCCTTCGAGTGGGCTATAAATTCGGCGCACAAAGCCGGGGTGAAGAAGCTCCTCCTATTTCATCATGATCCGATGAGAAGAGATGATCAACTCGATGAGTTGCTAATCAAGTACAGAAAGGCCATCGAGAACAAGACCGACCTTCAACTCGATATTGCCCGCGAGGGCATGACGCTCGAGATATGAGGGAAGCCCTCCTGCACGCATAATAAGCACAATAAAAGGCCCAATGAGAAAGGCAATGAAAAGCACAAAGGGCATGAGCGGCATGACTCACACGGCATGGCTCGTATTGCCATACTCACATATGCCATGTGGTTCACACAAACTGAATGGGGCTCGATCCAATCCATAATCCCTGAAACATGTAAGCATTGCCATAATCTGCCTTGATTGTTATTATTGAAACTCAGGGTATATATTGATATTCCCTGTTGCTTAGGGGGATTAGCTCAGGTGGTAGAGCGATAGGTTCGCAATCTATAGGTCAGGGGTTCGAGTCCCCTATCCTCCATCATTAAAATATGTGGAAGTCTATCATTATTCCTTTGGCAGTAGTAACTCTTCTTTTTTCATGCAAGACACCACCTGCGGGAAAAATGGCAGGTGAAATGCCGACAGGTGAAATTCCGACAACGGGGGAACCAAAACAGGAAAGGGAAATGAAGAAGGGTGCGGAACAACCCGGCGAAAAACCGGCACCGCAGCCGGAAACATCCCTACCGGAGGTCTCCATAGAAAAGGAAAAACCACAGGGTATGAAGGGAAAATTTCCCGTTAAGAGAGAGATACCCAGGATTACCAATGTAATGATCGAGAGTTACCTCAAAAGAATGAGCATAAGGCAAAAGATAGGCCAGCTCTTCATTACCTGGGTTAAGGGAAGGTTCGTAAATGGAGATATAGAAAGGCTGATAAAGGAGGGATATATAGGGGGAGTTATACTTAACAGGCATAACATAGAGAGCAGGGATCAGCTGTCAGCCTTTATCTCCAGGATGCAGCAGCTTGCAAGAAGCAATGACCCACCCATAGAACTGTTCGTAGGTGTAGATCAGGAAGGCGGAAGAGTAGAGAGGATAAAGTTTCCCGAATTCACCAGATTCCCCGCAGCCCATTACTGGGGAGAATATGGCGATCCCTACTTCGTCGAGGCAGTCGGCTATATTACGGGAAAAGAACTTTCCAGCATAGGCTGTAACATGAATTTTGCCCCTGTTCTCGACCTCTACGGAAGAGCAGATGACAGTATCATCGGGGACAGGTCGATGGGTGATAACATCGAAAATGTCTCACGTTTCGGAGTATTCTACATTTTCGGGGCCACCGAGGCTGGAATAATTCCCGTGATAAAGCATTTTCCCGGCCATGGAGTTTCGAGGATTGATTCCCACAAGAAACTTCCCGTCGTGGATATCTCCGAAGAAACCCTCTTTTCCAGGGATATCATTCCCTTCAAGACTGCAATACAGTACGGGGCCGAGGCATTGATGACTGCTCATATTCTCTACAGGAAGATCGACCCTGACAATCCTGTAACAATGTCAAAAAAAATATTGAAGGGGATACTCAGAGAAAAACTCGGTTTCAAGGGAGTTGTCATTTCTGATGCAATCGACATGGGTGCCCTTACCGGTAACAATTCGATAGATGATATACTAAAAAAGACCATCCTTGCCGGTGTGGATATCATTCTGGTCAACTCGAAATACGATGTGTTGGATCTGGAAAAAAGGGTTTTAGCCATGTACCGGGAGGGAAAAATCAGCCTTGATCTTATAGATGAAAGTGTAAGAAGGATAATTGCACTGAAATTGAGACATAGCCTGATAAAGTAATTTACCATTAGGCTCTTTTATGTGTAATTTATAATCTGGAGGGAGAGATGAATAGAGCCCTGAAAGATGCTTGCCTGCTTGTAATAGATGTTCAGAATGATTTTTGCCACGGCGGGAGCCTGGAAGTGAAAGATGGCGAAGCCGTCGTTCCCGTGATAAACGGGCTGTCGAAGCGGTTTTTCAATGTAGTTGCAACCCAGGACTGGCACCCTGCAGATCATCTCTCCTTTGCCTCGAATCATCCCGGTAAAAGGGTGAACGATGTGGTAAACCTTCTTGGGATAGAACAGGTTCTCTGGCCGGATCACTGTGTTGCTGGAAGCCATGGGGCAGATTTTCACCCCGATCTCGATACCACGGGATTCTCGCTCATTGTCAGAAAGGGTAGAAGGAAAGAGATAGACTCGTACTCCGCTTTCTTTGAAAATGACAGAAAGACACCCACAGGGCTCCATGGTTACCTTAAGGATACAGGTGTCAAGGAATTGTACCTCTGTGGGCTTGCAACGGATTACTGTGTCTATTATTCTGCCATGGATGCTGTGAAACTGGGCTACGGTGTGTATCTTGTGGAAGATGCGGTAAGGGGAGTCGATTTCCCCCAGGGTAACATTGAAAGGAGTATTTCCAGGATGAAAGAAGCAGGTGTTATTCTTATTTCTTCATCCCGATTGAATAATAATCTCCCATAAAAACAGGTCTGGATATGAAGATAAATCCGTCACTTATTACCGATCTCTACGAACTGACAATGATGCAGGGATATTACAGGTACGGCCTTAATGCAGACGTTGTCTTCGATATGTTCTACAGGCGACAGCCTTTCGGAGGAGGATATACAATCTTTGCAGGTCTGGAAGATCTCCTTACCGGGCTGGAAAACTTGAAATTTACTGCGGAAGATATTACTTACTTGAAGAGTCTCAATCTATTTAAAGATGATTTTCTCGATTACCTTTCGGATTTTAGGTTCAATGGCGATGTCTATGCAATGGATGAAGGTACCCTCGCATTCCCCAATGAACCCCTTCTCAGGGTTCACGGAAAGCTGATAGAGGTTCAACTGATAGAGAGTTTCCTGTTGAACATAATAAACTTTCAGACCCTCATTGCCACGAAGGCAAGCCGCGTGTACCTGGCTTCCAGGGAGGGGATTGTTCTTGAGTTCGGGTTAAGGCGTGCACACGGGATAAACGGGGCTCTTGCAGCATCGAGAGCTGCTTTCATAGGGGGGGCTGCGGCAACTTCGAACACACTTGCCGGCAAGGTTTTCAATATCCCGGTAAAGGGAACCATGGCACATTCCTGGGTTATGGCATTTAAGGATGAACTGGAATCCTTTGAAAGTTATGCCGCTGTGTATCCCGAAACCACGCTCCTCCTGATAGATACCTACGATGCCCTTGGAAGCGGAATAGAGAATGCCATAAAGGTGGGGAAAAAACTGAAAGAGAAGGGCATTAAATCCTTTGGTGTAAGGATAGACAGCGGAGACCTGGAATATATCAGTAAGAGGGTGAGGGAAAAGCTTGATAGTGCGGGATTGGAACATGCAAAGATAGTGGCATCCAATGAGCTGGATGAAAAGATAATCAACCAGCTGGTAAACAGAAAGTCTCCCATTGATATATGGGGGGTGGGAACGAACCTTGTCACTGCAAATGGGGACTCCTCTCTTACCGGTGTGTACAAGCTTGTTGCAAAGAAAATCGATGGCAAGTATGAACCGGTAATCAAACTTTCCAACAATCCGGAAAAGATCACCAATCCCGGGATAAAACAGGTTTACAGATTCTACAACGGAAACGACTATCCGATAGCCGATCTCCTTGCGGAAGAACGGGAGAAGATAGTACCGGGACGCACATACAAGTTTTATCATCCCATGTATGAGTACAAGTACATAACGGTAAAGGACTATTCGAGGATAAAGCCGCTGTTGAATTTAAAGATGAAGGACGGAAAGGTGGTTTGCAAACTGCCCAGGCTGCAGGAAATCCAGGAGCGGACCAGGCGAAACCTTGCCCATTTCGATGAAACATACAAGAGGCTTATCAATCCTCATATTTACAAGGTATCCCTCTCCGAAAGATTGAAGAGGGTAAAATTCAGCCTGATCAAAAAATACCAGAAAGGGGTGGCTTAGTGATTGTCTCGGATACAACCTTAAAGGAATTGCTGAGAAAGGGTGATATTTCCATAGAACCCCTGGAAGAATATCAGATTCAACCGGCTTCTGTTGATTTAAGGCTGGGCAGGCATTTCATGAAGGTGGATGAGAACTCGGAGGAATCGATAACACTGGATTCGCACCTTCAGTACGTGGAGATAGAACAGGATGAGATAATTATCCCACCCAACTCTTTTCTGCTTGCTACGACCAGGGAGTATGTAAGGCTTCCCGATTATCTTACTGCATTCGTGGAGGGAAGAAGTTCAATCGGACGGATAGGACTCTTTATTCAGAATGCCGGCTGGGTTGACCCGGGTTTCGAAGGGAACATTACACTGGAACTGTACAATGCCAACAGGTTGCCCATAAAGCTGAAAAGCGGAAGGAGGATTTGCCAGATAGTCTTTGCAAGAATGGACAGGAGAGCAGAGAAACCCTATTCCGGGAAGTATCAGGGACAGAGAGGGACTGTGGGAAGCAGGGTTTTCAAGGATCGTGAAGTAAAAGATAATATAAGTTGACTCTATAGGATTTTTCGCATAACATACACTCCGATGTAAATCAATTCAGGAAGAGAGGCTTGCTCATGAAAAAAAAATTGGCATGGTTTTGGATTATTCTTGTCCTGGTTGTTGTGGTTATCGCCGTCGGCGTGTACTTTAAGAGTCTGAAATTCGATACAACACTCAAGTTTACCCTGCTTGATTCGGTGAGCAAGGAATGGGTTTGGGATTCCAAGATTACCATACAGGACAGGGAGATCAAGGGTTACTTCCAGAAAGAATTTACATTCACACATCTAAAGCCCGGCAAAGCAGAACTCTCTATCGAAGTGCCTCACTATGTATCAAAGAAAATCCCTATTGAACTCAAAAAGGGTGATAATGAGATAAAAGAGCCAATAATGCTCATGGGCTATGAGATACCGGGACTGGATCATTTCGTTGTTTTTACGGATAACAAGAGCGATGGCATATCACTTGAGATACGTCCTGTGGGAAAGGATAAGAAGGCAGTCCTCAACCACCCGTGTCTCAATATAAAGCTCATTGTCAGGGTTTCAGAGCAGATAAAAAACGGTATATTCGTGGAAGCTCCCACGGATAGTGGTTCCGAGAGGGGAAAGGAGCTTTTCCGTGGTGAAGTGAAATGGGACTGGGATCCTACACCGGAGACAGTGTTCAGGTACAGTGCCCTTGTTCCCTATTCAAAGATAAAAGATACCAAGGCTCCCTACTGGGTTCTGGATTACCTTTTCATAGTGCCGGATCCGAGAAAAATTACTGATGATGAACTGAATGATGTTGTAAAAAAGGTGTTGTCTCTGGAAGCACCTGATAAACTGAATAAATTCCTGGACAGCTATAAGGGTAAATTCACATATTACGTCGATACGTCGTGGAATCAGAAGGCTCCAGAGAAATGACAGGAGGAAAGAAGTGATAGTAACGAAGGATCTAACAAAGCAGTACGGAAACTTTATCGCTGTGGATAAGGTTAACCTCAATATTCAACCCGGAGAGATATACGGTTTTTTAGGACCAAACGGGGCGGGAAAGACATCAACCATAATGATGCTGCTTGGAATAATCAGTCCTACATCGGGAGAAATAGAGTTGTTCGGTGAAAGATACACACCCTCCAGGCTGGATTTGAGGAAGCGAATCGGAGTCGTTCCCGAAAAGCATCCTGTTGGGATGTGGGCCTGGATGACGGCGGTGGAGTACCTTAAATTTTTTGCTGATATGTTTGTTGTGGAGAATGCAGAGGATCGCATAATGAACCTGCTTTCCCAGGTAAATCTTGCCGATGTTGCCAACAAGAAGATAAGTGAATTCTCGCGTGGTATGCTGCAAAAGTTGAGTATCGTAAGAGCTCTGCTTCACGATCCCGATATTCTCTTTCTCGATGAACCAATATCTGGACTGGACCCGATAGGGATAAAACAGGTAAGGGACCTTATCATATCGGAGAACAGGGAGGGAAGAACGATATTCGTATCATCCCATCTCCTCTCGGAGATGGAAAAAATATGTCACAGGGTAGCCATTATTTTCAGGGGAAAACTGATGGCAGAGGACAGAATGGACAAGCTCCTTCTGAAGCTTTCCAGGGACAGGGAGATTCATATTGATCTGGAAGAAATACCGGAGGGTATAGTTGAGAATATCAGGAAGCTGGACTTTGTAATCGATGTATCAACGGAGAAAAACAGGTTAAAGATAAAGGTCCCCAAAGAGGGCGATTACAGAAAGAACCTTTCGGAGTTCCTGATAAAGAGAAATCTCATCCCCATTCAGTTGAAGGAACGTTCAATTTCACTCGAAGAGGCCTTCGTTACGATAACACAGGATAACGTTGAAATGCTTGCAGGAGTTGGAGGTGAAGCATGAACTACAGGTTGAACTCGACAGGCGCAATAGCGAAGAGAAAGATATTCGAAACATTCATAAGTCCCGGTTTTTATATAGCACTTTCGATAGGACTCTTACTGGGGTACTTTGTGATAGGAGGATTCGTCGATTCGATAGATTCAAGCGGGCTCAATTACAGTCTCAATTCCATATATGAATTGATAGCGCGGTCCCTTTCCGGTGCATTCGGAGAGACCTTTGTGATCAAGCTCTTTGCAGAGGGGCCATACCTCTTTGCCCTGTTTGTATCATTCATTCCATTCCTCTTCTACCTTGCTATAAGTTCAGTGTTCAAATTCGGTTTCGAGAAGAAGGTCGGGGCATTGGAACTGATAACCTACGGTCCTGCTGACGGAACTTCTTACTTCCTTGCTTCCTTTGTCAAGGATATGGTTTTCACGCTGATCTATCTTATGGTGCTTCTTGTTTTCTTTTTCGTCTCTGCCCTTATAAACAACCTCGTTCTGGGGCCGATGTTTTTTTACACTACAGTGATGATGATCTTTCTCTCTTTTGCTTTCTATGGCTACGGGGTTGTCTCTTCCGTATTGACGGATACGGCATCATCCGCAATTGCGCTGTTTCTCGGAATTGCACTCTTCTTTCTGATTATTCAGATGGGTTCTTTCACGATAGTGAGTGGTTATGTCCGAAACTTGTCCACAGTGCTTGCCTGGATAATAAAATGGATCTCCCCGGTCTTTTATCTCGACCTTGGAATGTCTTCTATCGGATACGGTAATGTGCCGATGTATCTGCTGAGCATGTTGCTGTTACTTGTACTTACCGGTGGCCTCCTCTTGATAAGCCACCTTATTCTTAAGGTGAGGGGAGTGAGAGTATGAAAAATATGAAAAAAACAACCAGAAAGCTTTCAGTTACATTGATTCTTGCAATTTTGATTTTCCTCTTTGCTTTGGCACCTGTCTTTTCAGATGTTCCTGTAAGAAAGGAACAGCTCATCTATTCGATCCTTGCATTTGTAGGGAAAGAATATACGGGAACCTTCTGCAGGCAAGATGCAGATACCTTTTACCTTATGGCAGATGTGGATAATTTTATTACTATACGTAAGACACTCGTCTATTTCTGGCCAATTACTCAGGATTGGAAGGTGGATACCGAAGCCCTTAATATTCCCTTTGAAGGAACTCTGATTATCGAAGGGAAAGATATAGGTAAGAAAGAGATAAAACAGGTTAAATATACGTACTACAATGCTCCCGGTGAGTACGAGGTGAACTGGAAGGTCTTTACCGGTAAGGATGCCGATAAGGAATGGCAAAAATATTCAAAAATAGTTGATGCCTACTGGAAGGCTGTTGAAAAGTACTATGCTGAAAAGTCGAAGTATGAAGCGGAACTAACGAGACTTACCAGAGAGATAACAAAGGCAAGGGATGAGGGCAAGGATACAAAGAGGCTTCTTGCCAAGTTGAAAACACTGAAGCAGCCCAAGGAGCCAACGGACAAAGCGCCAAAATACTACGTGAAACCGGTAGAGAAAGCCTTCGTTTTAAACCTTCCCGTGGGAGAGTACAGTGTGAAGTTTATAAATAAGGACGGGAAGGTAATGGAAGGCTCCGAGAAAAAGATAGTCGTTTTTGGGAAGCGTAGGAGTAATGGAATAGGTTACGATGTGATACCGGGTGATAAGTGGACAAGACCGGTACAGTCGGCCACACCCTCTTCTGTTCTCTACATAGACGGAACAACGGATCTCTACCTTAGGCCCTACTATCAGGATGAGTTCAACGACCTTTACTACAACAAGATGGTAAAGAATGATGCGAAGGGTAATCCCAATATAATGAAGTGGGTAAGAATTCAGCAGGTCCCAAAGGCAAGAGTTGAATTGATAAAGAAGGAGAGCAGTTCAGAGGTTATTCTTGAAAAACCTTACTATGTTCAGCAGACTCAAGGCTCCTCCCTCGGTTACAAGATAGTGCCCTTTGATCCTAAAAAGTACGAGGGAAGGCAGCCAAGCCTAAGGGCTTTCAAGGTGCCTATATCGAGAAACCTTCGGTCACTTAAGTTCCGCCTTCAGGACAAGAATGGTAAGTATCTTTCCGGTAGTGACAGGGAGATACGAATAATTGTCAAGTCAAATCTACAGATAATTCTACTGATACTTGCACTGTTTCCCATTGGACTTATGTTTATCGTGCTTGCCATTCGCGGAAGAAAGTATTCATCCGGTTGAAATGGAAGATGATGTATTAACCTTTACAGAGGGGAAGCTGCCCTTTATTGTTGCGGAGGTGGGCACCTCGCATGGTGGCGACCTGAAAAAGGCTTACAGGCTCATAGATGCGGTAAAGGCATCGGGGGCAGACTGCGCTAAGTTTCAGCTTGTATTTGCCGATGAAATAGTGCACCCGAGAACAGGTTACATAAAACTTACCGGAGAGAATGTAAACCTATACGACAGGTTCAAGTCTCTTGAACGGGGAGAAGAGTTCTATGCTTCCATTAAGTCCTACACGGAAAAGGCAGGTTTGAAGTTCCTCTGTACTCCCTTCGGACTGAAGAGTGCCAGGATTCTTAAAAAACTGGGTGTCGAAGCTTATAAAATTGCTTCGCCTGAACTGAATTACAGGGAGCTCCTGGAAGAGGTTGCAAGCTACAAAAAGCCTGTCATTCTTTCAACCGGTGTGAGCAAGCTATGTGATATAGAGAGGGCTGTTTCCATTACGGGAAAAAACAGCATTCTTCTCCACTGTGTTACCGCATACCCGGCACCGGAAGAGGAGTACAATGTAAAAGTTATAACATCACTCTCCAAGATCTTCGGAGTACCGGTAGGAATATCCGATCATTCAATGGACCCTTTTCTCGTTCCCGTAATGGCAACTCTGGAGGGGGCCGTTTTAATAGAAAAGCATTTCACCCTGACAAGGAGTGGTGAGGGGCTGGATGACTCATTTGCCCTGGAACCGAAGGATTTCAAGGCAATGGTGGAAAAGGTGAGGGCGGCGCATAAAAATCCCTTGGAAGCGATTTCATTTCTGGAAGAGAATTACGGAAAGAGGCGTGTCTCTAAGATTTCCGGTGACGGGGTAAAGAGGCTTGCGGATTCGGAGGAGAGAAACTACGAAACGACAAACAGGACCATTCATGCAGTAAGAGATATAAGGAAAGGAGAGAAAATAACAAGGCGCAATGCAGCAGCGTTGAGAAGTGAGAAAAACCTCAAACCAGGAATTCAGCCTGAATTTTTCGATCTCATAATCGGTAAAGAATCTGAGCGCGACATATATTCCGGTGAGGGTATAACATGGGAGGATGTCCTTGGCAGTTACGTGGGGATGAAGAAGGAGGACGAGGTGTTTCAGCTTTACACAGCTGACGGAAAGGAAACAGGAACTGCAAGGCGTGCAGAGTGTCACGGGAATCCGAGACTACTCCATGGTGTTGTTCATCTTCATCTCTTCGACGAGAAGGGGAGGCTATTCCTCCAGAAGCGTGCTCTTAAGAAGGAAAGGTACCCCGGTTACTGGGACACCTCGGTAGGAGGACATATCCGGGGCGGCGAAGCCGTGGAAGATGCCCTTGAGAGGGAGGTGGAAGAGGAACTGGGAATAGACAGTGCCTCGGCTGAATTCCTTTATACTTACATATACAGGGATAAGGTGGAGTCTGAGTTTGTATTTACCTATAGGCTCGTTTTTTCAGGAAGCCCGGAGGCAATTCAGCCGGATCTTATAGAGATAGAGGAGGGAGCCTTTTTTTCAAAGGGTGAGATAGAGAAAATGGTATCAGAGGGAATCGTAACCCCAACATTTAAAATGGAGTATGAAAAACTTAAAAAACTCGGGGCTTTTTAAACGGGGGTTTTTAGACTTTCCTCCCTATCTTTGTTTTCTTGACTACTCAGCCTGTAAACCTGAAGTTTATTCCTAACCTTATCCTTGTCGTGGTGTTTATCCAGTTGGGTTTCCCGATTAAGAGATCCTGGTACACATTAAAGAAGATGTTCATCAGTTTGTGCACCCTCAGCCTTACACCGGCCTTCAGAAATGGTCCCATGTAAAACCTGCCGACGTCGGTATCGTTGGGCGGAATCCTTAAAACGGGAGAGACTCCGAATCCAATAAGATAGGTTGGGAACTGGTTGCTGAATATGAAGTTAAGACCAATATCGAGGGGAATAAAGAAATAGGGAACAACACTTCCCGCTTCCTCCTTTGTCAAAAGGGCAAAGTTGCTTCCCAGGCTCAGTTCGAGGCCATCGGCAAGCGGGTGGTTATAGGTTATTCCCATGTTTAAGTAGCTTTCCGAATAGTTGAAGAAATCAAAGCCAAGGTTCGCAGAGAAGCTAGGAACGGATGGTTCTGAAGCGTACAAAATGCATGCACCTGTCAAAAAGAAAAATATCAGAAAAAGAAGTTGCACAAATCTCTTCATTTTTTTCCCTCCCATTAAAGACTTATATCTCTTAAATAGCAAAAAGTCAATGAAATCTATGGACGAAAGGTTTTAACTTATATAGTTTATAGAGAAATGAAAATGAAAGACAGGCTTGCTTTCATAAAGGAGAAGCGGGAAAAGAACAATATCTATTACAGCAGGTACAATCCGAAGAGCGAGCTTTTATATGATATCGAGGACGCCAACGAGGATTTTTCCTGGATGATTTACGAGATAGAGCGTCTCAGAAGGGAAAATACCGAGCTTAGAAAGTTTATAGAAAAGGTGAAGAGCGATATCGACAATAACGTGTAGCAGGGAGTATTCTTGATTCATGTTAAAGAGATTCAGTATTTCATTGGAAGATGACCTTCTGGAGAAGTTTGACAATGTCATCGAAGAGGAGGGCTACGATAACCGCTCGGAGGCCATAAGGGACTTAATACGGGACATGCTCGTTCACAGGGAATGGCTCGAGGGAGAGAAGGAAACTGCCGGTGTGGTTATAATAGTGTACGATCACGAGAGGCACGAGCTTTCAAAGAAGATTACCGAGATTCAGCATCACGATTACCGGTGTATAGTATCAACCCTGCACATCCATCTGGATGAGCACAACTGTCTCGAGGTAATAATACTTAGGGGAAAGGCAGCCAGAATCCAGAGGCTAGCCGATTCTCTTATAACCACGCGCGGTGTGATACACGGCAGGTTCGTGGGAACAACAACGGGAAAGGAGTTAAGTTGATTTATGAAGGAAATATTTAGAAATGTTTTCAGATTGTTTTTTGGGGTATCCATATTGATTCTTGCCACGGCAGGGCTTTTTGCCGAGACAGGGAGTGCAACTTCCGGGTTGCCTAATGGCCTCTATGCGGTGCTGGACACCTCAAAGGGAAGCATTGTCGTTTCACTGGAGTACAAGAAGACTCCCCTTACGGTGATGAACTTTGTCGGGCTTGCAGAGGGGAGCCTTAAGTTCAAGAACAAGAGCGGGAAGCGTTTCTACGACGGAATGATTTTTCACCGTGTTGTGCCGAACTTCATTATCCAGTCAGGCGACCCCCTGGGAGACGGAAGCGGAGGACCTGGCTACATCTTTCCAAATGAGATAAGGAAGGACCTCAGGCATGACAAGCCAGGTGTATTAGCCATGGCAAACAGGGGCCCGAATACCAATGGCAGCCAGTTCTACATTACAATGAGGCCTGCCCCATGGCTCGATGGTCTCTTTACCATTTTTGGTCATGTCGTAAAGGGCCAGGATGTTGTGACCTCCATAGTTCAGGGCGACAAGTTGAACTCTGTGAGGATAGTTAGAATCGGAAAGGATGCGAGGGCATTCAAGGTGGATCAGAAGACATTCGACCGGATGGTGGAAGAGAAGAAAAAGGAGGTAAAGAGATTGGCAGTGGAGAAGAGAAACAGGGACTTAAAGCTGATAGAGGAGAAGTGGCCCAATGCAAAGAAGACTGCTGATGGGCTCAGGTACATCGTCTTAAAGAAGGGAAGCGGTAGTGAATCTCCCCAGGACGGAATGGAGGTCACGGTAAACTACGAGGGAAGCTTCTTGGATGGCAAGGTTTTTGACAGCTCTTATCAGCGTGGAAAGCCTGCAACCTTCAGGATAGGCCAGGTTATAGAGGGATGGAATGAAGCCCTTAAATCGATGAAAAAGGGAGAGGAGAGGCTTCTGATAATACCTCCGGAACTTGCATACGGAGAGATGGGTTATCCGGGAGTCATTCCGCCCAGTTCATTTTTGGTGTTCAAGGTTGAACTCATAGATTTTTAGTTTCTTGTTGTTTGATTCTTGCTTTGCATCCACTCCCCTGCAAGCTTCTTGAATGCAGGATCTGCATGCTTTAAGAATTTCTTGTAGGCGGGAGAGAGGTAGTTCATGGGAGGGCTTGCGGTACTGAAAATCCTGTCCTTGGGACAGCCTCCCCGGCAGTGTTTTAACCATGGGCAGGTAAGACACTGTGTGGGAAGTTCTCCCTTGATTTTGCCAAAGGTATTCTGCCTGTCGCTGTTAAGCATATCGGAAAGCCTGCCTTCGGATACATTTCCAAGTTTCCACTTGGGTTCCACGAAGAAATCACAGGAGTAAACATCACCGTTGTGTTCTATTACAAGGTATACTCCGCACTCTTTCATTAATGTACACTGCCCCGGATTCATCCCGAGGTATGTTGCAAGGACAGATTCGAAGTACCTGATCGATGTCGTGGGCCTTCCGTCTTTGAAATCAGAAATCCAGAGGTCGAATATGCTGCAGAGGAAATCACCAAATGCATCGGGATCCACCGTATAGTCTGCAGCTCTTGTGTTATCGAGAGGATCTGTTTCCACACAGGGAATAAACTGCATAAAGTTAAGGCCATTTTCCTTGTGAAAGTTGTAAATCCTCTCGGGGAATCTTACAGAGTAGTTTGTTACAACGGAAAGTGCATTTACCTCTACCCCTCTATCAAGAAGAGTATCTCTTGCCTTCATTATCCTGTCCCAGCTTGGCTTATTACCCCTTAAGAGCCTGTACCTGTCGTGTATTTCCATTGGCCCGTCAAGGGAAAGGCCAACAAGCACATTGTACTCCTTGAAGAGCCTTGCCCAGTCTCCGTCTATCAGTATCCCGTTGGTCTGAAAACCATTGGATACCTTCTGGCCGGGTCTTGCAAATATCCTCTGATAGTTGAAGGCCCTCTCAAAGAATTCCCTTCCCATTAGAGTTGGCTCTCCCCCCTGCCATCCGAAGGAGATCTGATCTTCACCCTGCCTCATTACCTGCTTTACCGTTTGTTTAAGTGTCTTAAGGGACATTCTGTGTATCTTTGTCTGTGGGAAGAGTTCGGCCTTCTCCAGGTAAAAGCAGTATCTGCAGGCCATGTTGCAGTCAGGGCCTGCAGGTTTTATAAGTACAGACTGGAGTGTTTTCATGTTGTCTTTTGCTTCACTCTATGTGCGGTTCATCCCCGTATACGATTTTTACAGGCAATCCGTTGTTAAGGATTGATTTCCTCGTTGCCTCGACGACAAGCTCGTTTATGTAGCTGTTGGCAGGTGTTGCAATGATTCCCTTTTCATCCGTCGCTCTTATTATTTCCCGCCTCCTCTTTAAAGCCTTATCCTCGGAAAGGGAAGCCGCCTCGTTTTCCATACGATACACCGTATTGATAGTTGCCGCAATGGAATCGAATCCGTATCCAACGGGCATGTACCCCTTTCCCTGCCAGGGGACAAGCCTGTAGAAATCGGGATTTACAAAGTTAAAGTGTGAACCCGCCACACCGATACCCTCCAGGTAACTGTGAGTTACACCACGAAACTGGTCGTTGTGCTTTACCATGCCGGTTTTACCCTCCCCCTCGAAGAACATGGTAAGACACTGCTCGTTGCTTCCCGCACCCTCATCGGGGTAGCCAAGCCCGTCTATCACGGAGAGTATGGCCCCGTTTTCATAACGAACCCTTCCGTGTGCCCACATGTATCCCTCGTTTCCGTTTGGAAAAGTCCCCTTTATGCCTGTTACGGAAACCTCTACAGGCCTTATCCTCGTGATAAAGTAGACGAGGTCTACATAGTGGCAGCCTACGTATGTAAATGGGTCTGTTCTGTCCGTTGTAAACCAGTTTTGAAAGTTGGAAAACCTGTAGAAGTACGGCTCTATCATCTTTGCTTCACCCATTACGAATTCGCCGAAATGCCCCAGTTCATAGTGCCTCTTTGCAATGAGGGAACGCCTGTCGAATCTTTTATGATACTCGACGCCAACGAAGAGTCCCTTCTGAAGGGCAAGTTCCCTTATCTCCTCTGACTGGGTGTACTTCAGGACAAGGGGCTTTACACAGAGCACATTCTGGTTGTTCTTAAAGGCATCCATAACCACCTGGTAGTGAAGATTGTCGGGCATTGCAACGACAACCATCTGCCTTGGTTTCATGGATGCAAGAACCTCCCTGTAGAGTTCCGGAAAGTTCTTGTCCTCCGGTTCGTCGAGGGAGGGGTGTGGTATGAAATCCTGTCCCGGAAAAGCTTCCCTGAAGTCGGGGTTTTCCCTTAGTGCCTTTAGGGGAGGGTTGTTCAGTGCACATATATGTATGTCATTAACGATACCTGTCCTTTGAAGATGATATATGGAGGGAAGAATTAGGTCGTTCGTTATCATTCCCCCGCCCACTATTGTAACGTCCAGTGCCTTTTTCATGTTTGCCTCCTAATTAAAAACATATTACGATATTAATTATCCGGAGGTCAATAGGGAATAACAGAAATGTAAGAATAAAAAACCTGTAAAAAAACCCGGCTCTCTAAGGGAGGAAGAGCCGGGCTTTATTTATTAGTATATGAACGACCCGTTTCGGAAACTTAAGCATTAACTGTGTGGTACGGTGTTTCCGTTAGTTCAACAAAGCTTTGGTAACGTTCATCGCGAAACCCGGAACCAGTGCCATTGAATCTATCAGTTCTTCCTTTGGCACATTCATGTCAAATTTCTTGTCTTTGAAAGGAAGAAGTGTTGCATAAAAGGGATACTCAGTGGCCTGTTCGATTTCGGTTCTTTCAAGAAGCTCTTTCATGGCGCACCTCCTGTTTATTTGAATCTCTTAAAAGTCCGGGTAACACCCTCTTAAAACATCTTAAAACCTTCGATAGTTCAAATCTTATTTTAACTTTTATTTGAACTACCATTCGATAATAATATACAAATGGAGTGAAAAATCGTCAATATTTTTTTGTTGATTTTTTATTTGAATAAATAAGAGTAATATGGTAAGCAACAGTCATGAAAACATACGCATACGGGTTTCCCAGAATCGGGAAGAATAGAGAGTACAAGAAACTTATTGAGTCCTACTGGAAGGGAAAGATCTCCCGGGAGGAACTTGGCAGGGGCATGGATAACCTGCAGAGGGAAATAGTGGGGATATACGAGGGCCATGTGGATAATTTTCCCATAGGCGAGATGAGCCTCTATGACAACATGCTGGATACCGCACTGATCCTCGGCCTCTACAGGGCTGAAAGCCTGGATGAATACTTTGCCCTTTGTAGGGGAAAAGATGCCCTGGAGATGACCAAGTGGTTCAATACAAATTATCACTACCTGGTGCCGGATTTCGACGCTGCTTCAGATTCCGTGTTGAGGCTCCTTTGGAACAAGCAGCTTGAATACCTTGAAAAATTCGGAAAGGGGATCCCCTATATTATCGGGCCCTTCACATTCTTGAAACTGTCGAAGGGCATCAAAGAGAGGGATTTCAGAGATAAGCTGATAGAGGCGGCCGGTGTCTACAGGCAGATTGTCTCTGCCTTTGAAAGGGTCCATATAGACGAGCCTGCACTCGTTATGGAGCTTTCGGATGAAGAAATCGATTTGGTAGAAGAGGCATACAAAATAATAGACGGTGCCGACAAGATAGACCTATTTACCTACTACGATGAGGTCGATTTTCCAGGGAGGCTGTTCAATCTACCCGTTTCGGGTATAGGCCTGGATTTCGTTCACGGAAAGGGAAGGTTAAGGGAGTATATCCTTGAAAACGGTTTTCCCGGGGACAAGAGGCTGATTGCCGGTGTGATAGACGGAAGGAATGTATGGCGGGCCAATCTTAAAGAGGTTGCCTCCCTTGTAGAGGAGCTTTCGGGAAAGGTTGCCAGTCTGGAGATTTCCAATGCCGGTCCCCTCTATCACATCCCCGTTACCAGGGAAGGAGAAGAGCTGGATTCAGCCCTTCTTGAAAGACTCTCCTTTGCCATGGAGAAACTTGAAGAGCTAAGGGCTGTTGCGGATTTGGTATCAGGAAAAGCATCAGCAGAAATTGCCGGAGTTGTCGTGAAGGGAGGAGAAAACGAGGCTGTTAGAGGTAGACTCTTAGCGCTTACCGAGAGGGATTTCAAGAAGCCTCTCGGTTACAGTGAGCGGCGAAGGATTCAGGATGAAAAACTCAAGCTTCCCCTATTTCCCTCCACCACGATCGGAAGCTATCCGCAGACACCCGATGTAAGAAAGATGCGCGCCGATTTCAAGAAGGGGAAAATAACCGAGGAACGATACAGGGAGTACATCGATTCCAAGATTCGGGAAGTCATTGCTTTCCAGGAGGATATCGGCCTCGATGTCCTTGTACATGGCGAGTTCGAGCGCTCGGATATGGTAGAGTTCTTTGCCGAGAAGCTGGAGGGGATTGCAACAACCAAGAGGGGCTGGATAGTCTCGTACGGCACAAGGTGTTACAGGCCCCCGATAATCCATTCTGATGTTTACCGCCCGGAGGATATGACGGTGAGGGAGATAACCTATGCTCAGAGCCTTACCGATAAGCCTGTAAAGGGTATGCTTACCGGGCCTGTCACGATTCTTGCCTGGAGCTTTGTCCGTGAAGACCTGCCGGTATCGGAGGTTGCATACCAGATAGCGCTTGCCCTGCAGGATGAGGTGAGGGCGCTGGAGGCGGCAAATATCAGTATAGTGCAGATAGACGAACCTGCCTTCAGGGAGCGGGCACCGATAAAGAGAGGTGAGTGGGATGAGTATTTCAGCTGGGCGGTAAGGGCATTCAACCTGGCAACCGTTGCAAAGCCGGAGACCCAGATTCATACCCACATGTGCTACTCGGAGTTCGGAGAGATTATTAAGCACATCGGGGAGATGGATTTCGATGTAATTTCAATCGAGGCCACGAGGAGCAGGGGTGATATAATAGAGAGTTTCGAGGGGGTTGATTTTGAAAGGCAGATAGGGCTAGGGGTCTGGGACATACATTCACCTGCCGTACCGACAGTCGAGGACATGATGAAGATTGTAGAGCGGGCCCTAAAGGTTATTCCTAAGGAGAACTTCTGGATAAACCCCGACTGCGGGCTCAAAACGAGGGGCTGGGAAGAGACGAAGCTTTCACTCGAAAACCTCGTTGGGCTGGTAAAGAGGCTGCGGGAGGAGAATATTTCTTAGCAAAGATTATCAAGCCAAGGTCACCCGTGGTATAAGTGCTATTAAGGCGATTCTGGATGGGGAAGCCGATGTCAACGAGAGGGGTCCTATAGGTGAAACCCCGCTGATTTTTACTGCCAGGTACAATATAAATCCGAATATTATCAAACTGCTGATTGAGAGTGGAGCAGATGTTAAAGCTGTAAGCGGGGAAGGGGAAATAACCCTTGATTACATGGAGATGAATGCCAACCTGAAAAAGTATGGCAGCTACGATGTGGTAAATGAGATTCTTACGGGGAAGAAATAATATTACAGGAGGGCTGTTATGGGAATAGCCATAATTTTTTCTGAGAGGGGAATATAGTCATCTACAAAGCATATCATGACTCCGCTTTCTACGTGTAAACCCAGTTTTTCCATCTTGAAAATTGATCCAATATCTTTCTTTGTTGGTGAGGCTGTTTTCTTTATCTCTGGTGGAATCACCCTACCGTTGTTTAAGATCAGTAGATATATTTCCTTTTTATCCTTATCCCTGTAATAGTAAAAATCAGATTTCTTCCCATTGTGAATGAAACTTTTCAAAATTTCACCTATAACGAATGTTTCAAAGAACTGCACGCTCATAGCTCCTGTTTCCAGGGTTAATGGAGAAGTCCAATTTTTTAAATAGGCAGCAAGACCCGTATTGAGAAAGTATAATTTGGGTGTTTTTACTAATCTTTTGTAAATATTTAAGTACCATGGTTTTAAGAGATAAATGATACTTGTTGCTTGTAATATCGAAAACCATTTTTTTGCTGTATTTACTGAAATACCGGTTTCTTTTGTCATATCTGAAATATTTAGTAATTGCCCGGTTCTTGTTGCAGCGATGTTTAAAAATTTGAGGAATTCATATTCATTTCCTATTTGCGATAAATCTCTTATGTCTCTCTGGATATAAGTTTGAATATGAGAGCTGTAGAATACATTCCAATCATTCTCTTGATTCAATGCAAGGAAAGGGAAAAATCCTCGCCATATTTTTTCATAAACGAAATTCAAGTCTGATTTTTGAATTGATATATTTCTCATCGTTGGGGAAAAAGGCTTCTCTTCCAGTCCTTTCCCGGATATTTCCATGCATGAAAAACCAAGAAGATTCAAAATAGCAATCCTGACGGCAAGGGATTCAATTATTACCGGTGGTGTGTAGTGTTTGAGGAGTAAAGCCGGATCCTCTTTTGCAAGCAATCGAATAGCCGGATTGTCAAGGGTCACATGGTTCTTTCTGTTTTTATTGGCATATTTAAAAAGGGTAGTTTTTCCAACCTGCCTTGCGCCAGTGACAAGGAGAGCTGGAAATTGCGATGATACCTTGGTTGAAATCTTTTTCAATGGTTCTGTTATAATATTTCACTTTGAATGATCGTTTTTCGTCTAATTTGCATTTATAATTCATAATAGACGATCATTCCCGTTTGTCACGTTTTTTCTGTTTGAGAAGAATAATTTCTATATGAATATAATTTAAAATATTAATTTTTAATCTTGACTAATAATGAATCTTTGTTATAAAATTTCAAACTGAACGAAGGAAAATCCTTTCGTTCACACAATTAAGAAGAGGAGGTCAGATATGAAAAGAAATCTTTTTATCCTTATGCTGATGTTGTTACTGCTATTCGTTACTTCGACGCTTGTTTTTGCCGGGGGAAAACAGGAGCAAGCTGGACCGATAAAGATAGGAATGTATGCAGATCTGAGTGCTGCAACGGCTCAATGGGGAACAGATGCGGAGAAGGGGGCCAAACTAAGGGTGAAGGAAGTCAATGAGGCCGGTGGAATTATGGGGAGAAAAATAGAACTGATTGTTTATGATTGCAAACTAAGCCCCACCGAAGCGGTAAAGGCTTACACTCGGTTGGTGCAGGAGGACAAGGTTGTTGCTGTCTATGGCTCACTTATTTCCAATACCGGGCTTGCCGTTTCACCGGTAGCAGAACAGTTAAAGGTGCCGGTCGTTGCAAGATGTATGGACGAACGAGTAACCACACCTGATTTCGATCCTGAACATCCGGAGAATCCAGGACGAGTAAATCCCTACTTTTTCTTGCTTCAGCCCTCTGCATTTCAACAGGCAGCCATGATAGCTGGTTACGCAATAGATGAACTGGGATTGAATACCTTTGCAATGCTGTATTCTCCTGCCAATGCTTACGCCCTTTATCTGGCCAAAGGTTTCGAGTATTACGTTAAGAAGCGAGGTAAGAAGATTGTAGGAGCTTTTGAGTTCCAGGCTGGCGACAAAGACTATAAATCCCAGCTTACAAGGATAAAAGAGTTGAACCCCGATGGATTGTTCATATGTAACTATGTAACACAGAATGCAAATGCCGTAAAACAGGCCAGGGAACTCGGATTAAAAACCACATTCCTTGGCAATAACTCCTGGTATAAGCCGATGGACAAGGTTGCGGGTGCCGCTGCTGACGGGGGTTATTTCCCCAACAACATCTCCATGGATGATCCTACACTGAAACCATTCTTCGAGAAGTATGAGAAAGAGTACGGCGTAGAACCGAGGCTCCATTCCTTTTCCGGCTATGATGATGTTGGCTTTATAATTGAAGCGATAAAGAAGGCACAGTCGACCGATCCGCAAAAGGTCAGAGATGCAATGGAAGCAACTACGGAATTTAAAGGGCTCATAGGGACGATACATATTGATCCGAAAACTCACAGGCCTGTGGATTTGCCTATGTCCATTCTCTACTTCGACGGGGCACAGATAAAGACAGCCAGATTGAAGTATCTTCCAAAAAAACCATAGTTAATTAAAATCACAAATATCGGGGATAGGCATATATGCCTGTCCCCGTATAAGATGTATGATAAACTGAGTGAGTATCAGGAGCGAAGTGGATGCATATCATATTTCAGCAACTTTTGAATGGTCTTTCTCTTGGCGGAGTGTATGCCCTTGAAGCAGTTGGTTTTGGCTTGATATTCAATGTATTGAAATTTTCCAATTTTTCTCACAGTGCCATAGTTGCAATCAGTGCCTATTTCGGATTCTTTATATCACGTTATCTCTTTCCGAATTTTGCTGTCACATTACTTATGACTGCAATTTTTGGAGGTCTTATAGGTGTGGTTATCGAAAAATTGATATTCAGACCAATAAGGCTTAAGAATGCACCCCTAACCTTGTTTCTTGTAAATTCTATCACAGCAGCAATGCTTGTACAGCAGGTCTTTGCAGCTACGCTGGGTTCAGATTACTACACATATCCTGAGTTTATGAAGGAGACTGCCTGGCGTCTCGGGGCATTCACGGTATCCAAGACATATGTTATTATGCTTACCATTTCAGCCCTCGTTCTTTTATTTCTCTCCTACATCATAAGAAAGACAAAGATAGGAATAGCAATCAGAGCAGCCTCTTCGGATATCAGAACACCGAGTCTTATGGGTGTAAATGTAGACTTCATTGTCTCGGTGGCATTTTTTCTTGCAGGGATCCTTGGTGGGATAACAGGATACCTTCTTGGCATGACATATTCCGTTGATCCCTTTATTGGGAGCATGATTCTCAAGGGGATCATAGCTGCAATTATCGGAGGAATTGGAAGTCTTGGAGGAGGTGTAATTGCAGGGCTGCTGCTGGGGGCGACGGAGAGTCTCCTGATATCTCAAATCGGAGCATCACTGACACCGATAGTCGTCTATAGCTCGATTATTATACTTCTGCTTATCAGACCGGAAGGTATTTCCGGGAAGAGGTTTATTGTAAAAGCTTAATTTAATAAAAGGTAATAAAAAGAATGTTTTATTTGAAGGTTCTGGAGATAACAAGCCTCTATACGATCCTCGTTCTCGGTGTTTATCTTCTTACTGGATTAACCGGTCTGTTTTCTCTCGGACAGGGTGGCTTTGTTTCCATTGGGGCATACACGGCTGCAATTGCGTATCTTAAATTCCATGTTCCTTTCCCACTTGCACTTGTAATGGCAATTCTAATGGGAATGATCGTAGGATTGTTTATTGGAATTCCAACGTTGCGTTTGAGAAGAGACTATTTCCTCCTTGTGACTTTTGGATTCGGTGAAATGGTAAGGGCCTCGCTCTTGTATCTTGCCCAGCTTACAGGTGGTGCAATGGGACTGGCGGGGATTCCAAAACTCGTTGGCCTGCCACTGATACTGGTTTCGATCATCGTAATTACCTTTATTCTGTATAATCTGAAGAATTCACGATTTGGCAGGAATTGTATTGCAATAAGGGATGATGAACTTGCAGCCGCTTCCATGGGGATAAACGTCTATGCACATAAGATAAAGGTATTCCTCTTGAGTGCCGCGATAACCTCATATGGTGGGGCCCTGTATGCATTTGTAATCATGTTCATCGAGCCGAATCTCTTTAACTGGTTGGAATCGGCTAAGCTAATTATTATTACATTTGTCGGTGGTATGAATTCCCTTTCGGGCGTTCTTGTAACTTCCATGGTCTATTATTCCTTTGGCGAGTTTTTCAGGTTCGTGGATGTATGGAGGGATGTTCTTCTTGCGCTTGTAGTCATCCTGGTTACGATTTTCAGACCCGGGGGGTTGTTTGGGAGTTGGGAAATTTTTTCCGGTAATTTACTGAAAAAGAGGAAGGAAGAGGCGCTTTGATTCTCGAAATCAAGGATTTAAGTATTAGCTTCGGCGGCGTAGCTGCTGTTGTCGATTTTTCAATGTATCAGGAAGAAAATAAAATAACGGGAATAATCGGTCCGAACGGAGCAGGAAAAACAACGGTATTCAACCTGATCACCGGTATATACCAGGCGGACAGCGGGAAAATTTATTACAAAGGTAGAGATATAACAAAATTACCAGCTCATGAGAGGACTTCCCTCGGTATATCAAGGACCTTTCAGAATATTCGACTATTTAACAATATGAGTGTTATAGATAATGTCAAGGTGCCCTATGTTGTAAAGATAAGGTACACAATATTCGAGGAGATGCTTAAGCTCCCAAGAGTTTTGAGGGAGGAAAAGAGCATTGATGATAAGGCCAGGGAGATGCTCGGTTATTTCGGGTTAGCCGGTTATTCCAACTACAAGCCTAAAAATCTTCCCTATGGTATTCAAAGGCGGCTGGAACTGGCTCGTGCTCTTATGGCTGAACCCGAACTCCTTTTACTGGATGAACCTGCTGCAGGGTTGAATCCGGGTGAAGTAGAGGAACTTATGAAGCTTATCCTGAAGATACAGAGGGAAAAGAAATTGTCCATCATAATAGTCGAGCACCACATGGAATTGATTATGAATATATGCTCTATGATACATGTACTTGATTTCGGGAAAAAGATTGCGGAAGGTACGCCTTACGAGGTAAAGAAAAACAGGAAGGTATTGCAGGCTTACCTTGGTGATGAGGGGTAATTCTAAATGATAGAACTGATAGGCTGTACTGTCAGGTATGGCGGGATTACTGCACTGGATAATGTATCAATAAAGATACCGGATGGCAAGATCGTGAGCATAGTTGGTGCAAATGGAGCCGGTAAAACAACGACGATAAATGTTATAAGTGGGATGGTCAAACTGGCAAAAGGCAGTATTCTGATGGATGGTGAGAGTCTCACCTTGCCACCTCACAGGATTGTCAAGAAAGGGATAGTCCAGATACCGGAGGGAAGAAAGATATTTCCAACCATCACAGTTGCAGAAAACCTGATACTCGGAGCTTTCATCATCAAAGACAGAGAGAGAATCAAAGCAAACATGGAGAGGGTTTTTAAGCTATTCCCCATTCTCAAAGAAAGAATGAATCAACCGGGAGGAACCCTGTCAGGTGGCGAACAGCAGATGCTTGCAATAGCCAGGGGATTGATGTCTGACCCTAAAATTCTTTTATTGGATGAGCCTTCACTGGGACTCGCACCGAACCTGGTTTTAGAAATATTCGATATGATCAAGCAGTTAAACCGGGAAGGATTGACAATACTTCTTGTAGAGCAAAATGCCCAGAAAGCCCTCAATATTTCAGATTATGCATATGTATTGGAAACGGGAAGAATCGTATCTCACGGAGAAGGTAGCAAGATAGCAGGTGATCCGGTTGTGAAGAAGGCGTATCTTGGCATTAAGGAGGTCTGATTATGTTATCCGAGCAAGACCTGGGACTTATTGATAATGCAGTAAGAGATATTCTTTCCACGACGGGAATAAAGATTGAGGACGATATTGTTTATGAGAAATTGCTTAAAGCCGGTGCAGGAGAGGGCAGCGGAGAGAATGTAGTATTGTTTCCTGAGGGTATGATAGATGATTACCTGAAGCTGGCACCTTCCGGTGTAAAGATTGCAGACAGAAGGGGAAACGAGTGGCTATTATCCTCCGTCAAATACCCCGGAAGTGAATCCGTCTTCTGGACAGGAGCTGCCCTTCTGTATCTCGACGGACAGGATGTAAGATTTATTACACAAAAGGATCTTTCTGATTTTTCCTGGCTGGTAGAGAATCTTAGCGAGGTTGATGGGGTGGTAGGAACAAGTACCGAGGATACCTTCGCAAGACACAGGGATTTTGTCGGGCTTAGAATAATGGCGGTAAATACGAGGAAACACCTAAGGGCTCTGGTATTCACACCCGAGGGAGCAGAGGCTCTGGTTGAAATGGGAAAGGTTCTGGCGGGGAAGGATTCACTGAAAGAGAAACCGGTAATCAGCATAGGTTTTACTGCACACGGACCGTTAAGGTGGACATCCCTTGCACTCGGTGTCTTTAGAAGGACTGCAGGATATGGGATTCCTTGTACTATCAACGGTGAGCCTATGGCCGGTGCATCATCACCCGTTACACTTGCAGGAACCATCGTTGTCGGTACAGCAGAAATTTTGAGCGGTATAATATTGAACCAGGTATTGGAGGAGGGAAGGCCTTGTTTTTTCAACCTGGGATTTGCCCATGTAATGGACATGCGTTCCGGTTTTGCCGTTACAGGGGGACCCGAGAATATTCTGCTTGCAATGGCAGGTGCCGATCTTGCCAGGTATTACAAACTGCCCTCCGTGTCATGGATGTGCAGTGATTCCTTGTTTGCAGATGAACAGAATGCCCTGGAAAAGGCAATAGCTGCTTCATTTCATCTCTTCTCGGATGTAAATGTGATATGGGGAGTGGGACAACTGGAATCGGAAAAAGCACTGAGTCCCATTCAGGCTATAGTAGACAATGAGATAATTGGCATGGTAAGAAAGGTGCACGGAGGAATCGATGTAAATGAGGATACAATAGCACTCGATACAATTAAAGACGTTGGAATAACCGGTAACTATCTGGCTACCGAACATACACTCGCCAATTTCAGGAATGCCATATTTGAATCTTCGATTCTCGTGAGGAAGCAGAGGGAAAGTAAAAAGGGAAACAGCTATATGAGAGAAAATGCAGAGGAATACTTGCACATGATTCTGTCGAAAGAGAGAAAATCTTTCCTGTCTCTTGATGAAGAAAAGGAGTTAAAAAAAATCGAGGGTTACTACAGAGAAAAGATTGAATAACCTGGCTTGTTTTACCGTTGTTGTATTGCTGCGGGCGGGACTTGAACCCGCACAGGCTTTCCGCCCACTAGCCCCTCAAGCTAGCGTGTCTACCAAATTCCACCACCACAGCAGGTAGAGTAAAAATAATCACAATTTAGGCTTTTTGTCAATCATTTTAAACATATTGAAATTATTGAAAGTGCTGTGTCCTGTATTGTTAAAGATCAATAAGGCTGCTCATTACCTTGTTCAATTCGGAGAGTGTAAATGGTTTTTTCAGAAGTTTCACTCTCTCGTTTTCAAGAAGCGAATTCTCATACGAATCAGTCGAGTAACCACTCGATATGAGGCAGGGTAAGTCAGGCCGAATCGTGTGTAACCGGCTGATGAGATCAAGGCCGGAAATATCGGGAAGGACGAGATCGGTTATTAATAGGGAATAGCTCTGTGGCGATTCCAGAAACTCTCTCTCAGCTTCCTTCGAGTTTTTTGCAATCTTTACTTCGAAGTTCTGTTTTTCGAGTACATTTTTAATGAATGAACGTATTACTTCCTCATCCTCGACCACGAGTATTTTCTTTCCCTTTCCGTCTATGAAGGAAATGGTTTCTTTCTCTTCAATCTTTTTAACCTTTTCAGATACAACATCCGGGAGGGCAGCAGGGAAAAATATTTCGACTGTAGTGCCTTTTCCGGGTGAGCTCTTTACATCTATTATACCACCATGCTGTTTTACGATACCATATACAACTGATAATCCAAGACCCGAACCCTGTCCGAATTCTTTTGTCGTAAAGAATGGTTCGAATATATTATTTAAAGTTTCCGAGTCCATACCAATTCCTGTATCTGAAATTGATACAGAGACGTATTTCTCTTTTTCCGCTTCGGGGTATTTTCTGTGAAAATCATCATCAGGTTCTATCATGCTCGTTGAAATCGTAAGCGTTCCACCGGAAGGCATGGCATCCCTTGCGTTGGATGTGAGATTTATTATGACCTGTTCCAGTTGATTCTTGTCTGCCTTTATAGGTGGGAGGTCCTCTGAAAGAGCATAGTGAATTACTATGTTTTCTTCAATCAGTCTTTCCAGTATTGGGCTCAGCTCATTGATGAGTTTATTCAGATCGATCGATTCCTTTAGGAGAAACTGTTTCCTGCTGAATGCAAGTAGCTTCTTTATCAGATCGGCAGCTCTGTGAGTATTATTCTTTATATTGATAAGATATTCCATGAGTTGTGGCGGGTTTTGAAACTCCGTCATTGCAAGGTCAGTGAAACCAAGGACAGGAGTGAGTATGTTGTTCAGGTCATGAGCGATACCTCCTGCAAGGTTCTGTATGGAGGATAGCTTCTGTATCTGATACAGCTGTTCGGATAGCTTTTCTTTTTCAGCTTCTGCCGTTTTCTGGGCAGTTATATCATTCAAGAATACAAGCGCGGCATCCTTTTCCTCCCAGGTTATTTTCGTAACGTTCGCTTCTACCCACAGAATGCTTCCGTCTCTCTTGACGATTCTAACAACAGTCTCGGGAATTTTACCCTCTCTCCTGTAAATATTGTACAGGGTGTTTACTGTTTCGTAGTCATCGGGATGTATGAAGTTCAAAAAATCGGTATTCTGGATATCATTTCCACTATAGCCGACAGCTTCTATTGCCTTACTGTTTATGAATCTTATCTTCCCACCCTGAAGGACAAGTATTGCCTCGTGTGCATTTTCGACAACAGACCTGTATCTTTCCTCTATTATCTTTTGAGATGTAATATCAGTAAACGTTAGATAGATTCTTGAAGACCTGTTTTCGGGTTCGAATTTGAAGTAACTAACATGTATGTAGCGCCTCTTTCCATCGTCTCTTTTTATCCAGAATGAAGTATCAAAAATATTTTTACCCTGCTTTGCCTGACTGAAAAAATCCCTAATGGTTTCAAGGCACTCTGGTTCCACAAGCTTCCAGAAATGCTCCATGGTCAGTTCTTCGTCTTGAACTCCCATCATTTCTCGAAGGCGCCTGTTTACAAATACCGGACTTTTCTCTTCAATTATCAGAAGCCCGTCCCGAATGTTTTCAGCCATTTCCCTGAATCGCTGTTCCCTGTCTTTCAATTCTGATTCTGTTGTTTTTCTCTGCTCTATCTCTATTTCAAGTTCTTCTGTTCTCTCCTTTATCTTCGATTCGAGTGTTTCGTTTATATGTTTCTGCTTTTCGTAGAGGTCACTGATAATAGAGATGAATTCATTGATATACCGCATTATCGATGTGATTTCATCTTTGATAAGCCTATCATAGCGACCAAGAGGAATTCTCTTCGAAAAATCATTGCTGTGTTTTATCCTGTCTATGGTATCAATTATCAGTTGGAATCTTGGCATTGTAACGAATTCATAAGAAAAAACGGCTAGAAAAAGCATAAAAATAAACGTTGCAACTATGATGAGTGTAATAGATCTGATTGTTTTCAAACCCTGCAAAAAAACTTCCCGTTTCATTATGATTCTGACAAGAATGGAGGGCCTATCTGATGAATCCCTGAACAGGATGTATCCCGAAACTAACTCGTCATTGATAGTGTAAAATGCTATCCCGTTTCTTCCTTCGATTTCTTTAATCTTATCTTTTGAAAGCTCATCGAGGTAAGTCCATTCAATTCTTGTAGCTTGTCGTGGTGCTATGGGATGAAAAATATTGTTATCCATCCTTCTCCCCATAACGAGGCTGCCACGGGAAGGTCCGGTATTTTCGCTGGTAAGAATGGGTTCTTTTGCGAGCATGTAGATCTTGTCATTGATAGTAATTATTCCGGGGCCATTTGTCAGGTCTTCTACTCTTGAAAGAAACCTTGATTCCAGTGGTACTTGTTTCTTCTTTTCATGATCAAAATACTTGCCAAAAACGAGTTTTCCCCTATTGTCGAAGTATAGAATAAAATCCAGTCCCTGGTCTGTGAATGTGGAATCAGTGATATTGGATTTAAGGTATGCCTTGTTTCCCGTTACGATAAAATCGTAGGTATCGTCCCAGAAGGCCCAGTCTTTGACGAGGGCATCGAGATCCTGTTCATCTGCCACTATGGAGTTTCTGATAGCTTTAACATTATCTATCAGATTTTTATTCTCTATATCGGCAAAGCTGCTTAAAACTCTCGGTTTGATAAACAAGAGGTCAATTATCATTATCAGGAGGTATATGATCGTTGTCGTTAAGGCGATCTGGTACTTTATTTTCATCGATTGAATCTGTTTTAAATTTATACTTCTTTAAGGCAGTATATATTCATTATTAAAAAGAGGTCAACATAGTTATGTAAAGATACATTGAACAGGTCTCTTCTATTCATTATTCGGCCTATAGACAAACGTAGAAAGCATATTATATCAAATATTTTATTAATAGCACTTGACATAAATAATATTTTATTAAATAATCTACTTTATAATTCCGTATTAGCTGTGATTTTTTAAAATAATGGATTTAAAAGGGAGATGACCCCTTCTAGAAGGGGTTGTAATAAAAATTTTCAAGGAGGTTTGTATGAAAAAAATCTTGGTGGTATTTGTTGTTCTGCTTATAATTTCAACGTTTGCTGTTTCGGCCGAAGGTAAGCAGGAGAAAGGGCCTGTAACTCTGACATTCTGGTATCCTGCAGGTGAGATCACGGCTACTTCTATGCCTTTCAGGGATGGTTCCAAGCCATGGGCGGAATTCGAGGCTGCAAACAACTGCAAGATAGATGTCGTTGCAATAGACTATGAGACGATGAAGCAAAAACTTCTCACCGCCCTTGCAGGGGGCAAGGCTCCCGATATTGCAATGATAGATGGTTCGTGGATGGGAGCTTTTGTAAAGGAAAATGGCCTTGTTCAGCTGCCATCTCAGTATGCAAAGGAATGGCTCGATGGTGTGTCTCCGGATACCAAAGCCCTTTCCGATTGGGGAGGAGGAAAGATGTATGGTTATCCGAGCTGGGGAGAGGATGCCTATGCGCTCACCTGGAACGTGGATATGTTTAGGGAGGCGGGACTTCCGCCGTATCAGGCACCAAAGTATCTCGATGAGTTTAGGGAATATTCCAAGAAGCTGGCAATCAGAGAGGGTAACGATTTCAAACGTGTCGGTTATGCAATCAGGCATGTCGGGCATCCCCACGGGATAGTGGACAAGTGGGACTGGCTTGCCGTTTCGGCAGGAGTAAAGTATGTGGATCCTCCAACAGTTCTCGTAGGAGGTAAGAGCGTAATAGATATTCCTCCGGTGAGAAAGGCCTTCCAGGGAGCACACGATATGATTTATGTGGATAAGTCGACATCTTTGAATTTCCCCGATCCGCGTGACTGCCTGCTTAAAGGGCTTGCAGCCATGCAGATAAGCGAACTGGTCAGTATCCAGGTCAGGCAGCCAAAGGAAGCCCCCAATTTGAAATGGGCATTTTCACCACCTCCGGCTGCCGAGAAAGGCGGGAAACCTGCGGTACATATCTCTGCATGGAACTATTCCGTGTTCTCTCCGTCGAAGCACAAGGAACTGGCTCTGAAAGCAATAAGGTGGTTCAACAACAAGGATAACGATTTCAAGATGGCAAAGAAGTATGAATCCACTCCCAGGTGGATGGCTAACTACAATTCTGAACCATTTGCATCGGATCCCTATGTAAAGCAGTTCAAGTCTCTGCTTCCCTACGGACAGCCCTATCCGAAAAACCTTGCACTCCCCGGTATAATGGAGGCACTGGGTTCCGCTATCCAGAAGGTATTGCATGACGAGGCGACCGTAGAGAAGGCATTTGCAGAAGCCCAGAAGAAGGCGGATGCAGCGATAGAGGCAACTAAATAAGATGGAATGGCAGGTAAAATGTCAGTTTGCATGATAACGGGTCTTTAAAGTTTTAATTGATTCCCGGGTCGCTGCAGATGAGTGGCCCGGGGTATCCATTTTAAATGTTTGGAGAGGGAGTAAGGAGAAATTGCAGGATACTTTTTTGACCAGGGCAAGAAAAGAACGATGGTTCTACGCCTACCTGTTTATTTCTCCGGTACTCATTTTCTTTGGACTCTTCAGGGTTTATCCTGCCCTTCAGACACTGGTATTCAGCTTTTTCAAAGTGGAGATAGTTGCAAGGCGTTACAGCTGGGTGGGACTTAAGAATTTTGCACTTCTTCTTCAGGATGATTCATTCATCAGAGCAATCAAGAACACCTTTATATATGCCCTTTACATAGTATTCATTTCGGGTTTTCTAGGGCTGGTTCTTGCTTCCATGTTCAATTCGAAGATGAAGCTGGGAGCATTTTTCAAGGCAATTTACTTTATTCCCTACATAACGAGTACGGTGGCAGCAGCAGTTGTATGGGGCTACCTCTACGATCCTAAGTTTGGTTTGTTCAACATGTTGTTGAGACTCGTTGGTCTTCCCACGAGGGGTTGGACTGCCTCCTCCCGTGATGCCCTGATGTGTATAGTGATATTCAGTATCTGGAAGAGCCTGGGCTATAACATGGTGATTTTCATAGCAGGGCTCCAGAATATTCCGGATATGATATACGAAGCGGCTACGATAGACGGTGCTGGACCTGTTACGAAATTTTTCAGGATAACGATTCCTATGATCGTACCAACAATCTTCTTCGTCATCATTTACAACACCATTCTTTCCCTAAAGGTCTTCGACCAGGTTTTCGTATTGACTGCAGGTGGGCCGGCAGAGGCCAGTACGGTGGTTGTGCTTCAGATATACAACCAGGCATTTTTGAATTATCGTTTCGGATACGCCTCTGCAGAGGCCTTTGTTCTTTTCGTATCGGTTATGCTTATTACAGTCGTTCAGTACTGGATAAGCAGAAGGATGGAGATTTGAATGGTATGAAAGTACAGGTCTTGAAGAGGACAGGAGAGATTTCGGCAACGTCCATCGCATACCTCTTACTGTTTGCTTTTGGTGTTCTGATGGTTCTTCCCTTTTACTGGATGATTGTCGCATCTCTGCAGATACCGGAAAACCTTGTAAGTTTCCCGCCAAAATGGTGGCCTCAACCGCCTACCACGGAGCACTACATGGATGCAATGGCAAAGGCTCCTTTTCTTTTATATTACAGAAACAGTCTCATAGTTGCCATCATATCTGTTGGATGCTCCGTGATTTTTGGCCTTTTTGCCGGGTATGCCTTTGCAATCTACAGGTTCCCGCTTCAAAATCTCTTCTTTATCCTTATTCTCTCCACGTTGATGGTGCCGATTCAGGTTACCTCAGTCTCACTCTACATTCTTATGGCAAGACTCGGTTGGATAGACACATTTCCGGGGATACTTGCCCCAAATTTTGCAAGTGCCTTTGCCGTCTTTTTTATGAGACAGACGATAAAAGGGATGCCAGGTGACCTTATTGATGCTGCAAGAATAGACGGGGCCGGTGAGGTTAGAATAGTAACAACAATCGTTGCCCCACTGGTGAAGAGCGTTATAGCTACTGTTACACTGATTCTATTTATAGATTCATGGAATGACTTTCTCTGGCCTGTGATAATAATAAACTCCAAGTACTTAAGAACGATTACCGTGGGAATAGCATTTTTCAAGGACCCTTACCATATTAGTTTCGGGCCCTTGATGGCCGCAACATCGATAGCAACGATACCGATGATAGTGATATACCTCTTACTGCAGAGGTTCGTGATAAAGGGAATAGCTACGACAGGATTGAAATTTTAGAGTAATGATACAGGGAGGATATAAAATGGAAAAGCTGGCAATATTCGGAGGCCCAAAAACAAAGGTAACCCCATTCGGAAATGGCAGGAGGCTTGGGAAGGAGGAACTGGACCAGCTTACCGAGGTGATAGAGAGTGATATTCTGTTCTACGTCTTCGGGACCAAGGTAAGACAAATGGAAAGGTTGATGTCTGCCATGTACGGTATGAAGTACTGTAATGGTTGCTCCTCCGGTACGGCAGCTGTACATATTGCATTGGGGTCCCTGGAACTTCCGCCCGGTACCGAGATAATAACCTCGTCAATCACTGATATGGGCTCACTTACGGGTGTTCTCTATCAGTTGCTGATACCGAGATTTGCGGACATCGACCCCGAAACATATAACATGGACCCTGATAGTGTCGAGAGCCTTATCAATGATAGAACCGGTGCCATTCTAGTGGTACATCATGCGGGACTTTCCGCTGATATGGACAGGTTGATGAAGATCGCAGAAAAACATAACCTCCCGGTAGTTGAGGATTGTGCTCAGGCTCATTACACCCATTACAGGGGTAGGCTCTGTGGCACCTTCGGAGATGTTTCAACCTTCAGTTTGAATCATTTCAAATTGATATCGACCGGTTCGGGTGGAATGGTCATGACGAACAGAGAAGATCTGGAGGAGAATATCAAGCTTTTCGTTGATAAATGCTACTTCCGTGACGGGAGAAAGAGAAACCCCTACTTTCTTGCGCCAAACTACCAGATGACAGAACTTCAGGGAGCTGTAGCAATTGCACAACTGGAAAAGGTGAAGAGCATAGTAGGCAGAAGAAACAAGCTTGGCATGAGGTTGATAGAGGGATTGAAAAAGATAGAAGGGATAGTACCACAGAAGGTTCCCGAAGGATCGGTTCATTCTTTTTTCCTCCTGGTGGTACGTATCGATCCCGGTATTATCCCTGTTCCTGTCGAAGAGTTTTGCAAGGCTCTGGAAGCCGAGGGAATACCATCTGAACCTAACAAGATTACCGGAGGAATGCCGGTATACATGTATGACATATTTCAGAATAGAAGTGCATTTCCCAAAAGCATGCTCCCCTTTGTTTCAAAGGATCTGGAAACGAATATAAGTTACCCGAAGGGGTTGTGTCCCAATGCCGAGGATGCCTTTGAACATACCTTCAACTTCAACATAACGGAGTTCTACACAGACAGGGATATTGATGATATGATAAAGGCAACTGAAAAGGTTGCAAACTATTACAGAGGAGAGAAGATATGAGTTACGGTTTTGGGATAGTAGGTATAGGAATGATATCAGCTTTCCATGCCAAGGCGATAGGAGCGATGGACAATGGCAGGCTTGTTGCATGTTTCTCGAGGAGCGAGGAAAAGGCGAAGAGATTTGCCAAGGAGTACGGATGCAGGGGCTACAGTGATTTCAAAGCCTTTCTCTCTGACAGTGAATTGGATATAGTTACGATCTGTACTCCCTCGGGTGCCCACGTCGACTATGCCCTTGCGGCAGCGGAGGCGGGAAAACATGCGATAGTAGAGAAACCACTGGAGATTACGCTTTCGAGATGTGACAAGATAATCGATGCCTATGCGAAAAAGGGGCTTCAACTGGGTGGTGTTTTTCAATCGAGGTTTTACGAGGCTTCCCGGATTCTCAAAGAAGCGGTATCTGGCAATAGATTCGGAAAGCTCGTTCTGGGAGATGCCTATATAAAGTGGTTCAGGAGCCAGGAGTACTATGACAAGGGAGGATGGAAGGGTACAAAGGCACTGGACGGAGGCGGAGCTTTGATGAACCAGTCGATACACGCTATAGACCTTCTACAGTGGTACATGGGGAAGGTCTCCTCTGTTTCAGCATTTTCAGGTATACTCGGCCATGAGAGGATAGAGGTCGAGGATACCGCAGTGGCGGCATTGCAGTTCGAAAACGGTGCATTGGGAGTTATAGAGGGAACGACGGCCATATATCCGGGGTTCCTCAAACGTATAGAGATATCCGGAACAAGGGGAAGCGCTGTTCTGGAAGAAGATCACTTCAATGTCTGGTCTTTTGCCGACGAAGGTGAGAAAGACAGGAGGGTAAGGGAAGAGCTCGGGAAAAAGGAGGAGGCAAAGGGAGGGGCTTCGGATCCCTCTGCGATCGATTTTACCGGCCACAGGATGCAGTTTGAAAATTTCGTAAATGCCCTGGATGAAAGGGAGGGACTTGTTGTCGACGGAATCGAGGCTAGAAAATCGGTAGAAATCATACTGGCAATATATGAAAGTGCTTCAAAGGGGAAACGCATAAAATTGCGTTAGCAGGATGATGAAACTGTTGAAGAATGAGCTCGAGACTCTCAAGGTACTGTATTTCAACCGCAATGCCACGAAGAGTGAGATTTCCGAACAGACGAGGCTCAGTAATTTTCTCGTATCGACGGCGGTGGATTCGCTGTTGAAAAAGGGACTGGTAGAGGAGAGCGGAGACATACCCTCAAGGAGGGGAAGGCCCTCCAGCAAGTACAGGATAAAGCCCGATTCGGGATACTTCCTCGGGGTTTCGGCGGATATAAACTCCATAATAATAGTTCTGGTGGATTCCCTTGGCAGACTTCTTGAAGAGGGGGAGTATTCCTTCGAATATGAGAGTGAAAGTAGAAATATCGATGGTTTCATAGAGCGTCTCATCGGTAAGATCGATGATTTCATGAAGGCCAATGTTTCGGACATTGGCAGACTCCGGATGATCGGGATGGGAATACCAGGCATAGTGGATACGGAGAAGGGAATCTGGCTGAGGGGATTAAGGATTCCCGGCGTGTCAAATATCAATATAAAGGAGCTTCTTCAGGAGAAGTACGGAATCGAAGTGATAATCGAGGATGTTGCGAGAACGGTCACCTACTATGCCAGTACGGCAGGCAGCGGAAGGGGAATAGACAACTTCGTGATAATTCATCTCGGATACGGAGTTGGCGGAGGAGTTTTCGTAAACGGTGAGATATACAAGGGTTCACACGGCTTTGCCGGCGAGATCGGGCACATGATAGTGGAGCCGGATGGATACCGGTGCCATTGCGGGAACATCGGTTGCCTGGAAACCGTTGCCTCCGTGGACGGGATACTTCATCACCTGAACGACAGGAAGGGTGAGATAATCGTTTCCACCATGCACAGCCACGATTTTCATGACAAGAGGTTCGAGAAGCTCGATGATGTTCTGGAGGCCGCTGGAAACGGGGATAACCTCACGAGGAAGGTACTATTCGATATAGGTCTCATGATAGGCGATGCCGTGTCGAATATCATACTTTTTTTCAATCCGAAGGCGATCCTCATAACGGGTCCGAATTCGGTTCTGAAGGATTACATAGAGGGAGCCATATGGCAGAGGGTTCGGAACAGGGTGATATCCGAGTTCCTGGCCGATTTCAAGCTGGAGTTCTGTAACTATTCATCGGACAATGAATCCTACGGTGCGGCTCTGCTTGCAAGGGAGACCTACTGGAGGCAGGAGATTCTAAAACTATCTTGAGGTGAAAAAAATGAGTAAAGGGAAAAGGGCCAAGCTTCTCTTTGATCCATATCCGAGAAGTATGGATTTGATATTTACCGAGAGGGACAGGCAAAGGTTTGAATCTCTCTTTGACATAGTATCCTGGGAGGGTGAAAGGATGCCGGATTCGATGGTGGAGGAGCATATAGGGGATTCCTTTGCCATTGTCGGACAGACTAACCTTCCCACCTCGAGGCTTTTGAAGGCGAAGAGACTAAAGGCAATCGTTAATGTAGAGGGAAACTTTCTTCAGAATATCGACTATGACTACTGCTTTTCCCATGGAATATACGTACTGAATGCTGGTGTTGCCTTTTCCAGGGCCGTTGCAGAGATATCACTGGGATTTGCCATTTCTCTTGCAAGGGAAATCGTACCAAATGACAGGCTCTTTCGGGAGGGGAGGGAACGCTACGGAAGAGCATCCAATGCAGGCTCATTTCTGCTTGCAGGCAAGAACGTAGGCATAATCGGACTTGGGAATGTCGGACGGGCACTCCTAAAGCTGCTTTCCCCATTTGCAGCCTCGATTTCAGTGTACGATCCCTGGTTGCCGGACAACTACTTGAGAGAGCTTGGATGCAGGCCTGTTTCACTTTCCAGACTGCTTTCGGATTCGAAGGTAATATTCATTCTTGCAGGGGCTACCTCCGAGAACCGGGCGATGCTCGGAGAGAAGGGATTTTCCCTCATAGAGAGCGGCTCGATCTTGATACTTGCAAGCAGGGCCTCCCTGGTAGATTTCGATGCCATGACCAGGCGTCTTAAGAAGGGCGATATCAGGGCTGCCATAGATGTCTTTCCGGAAGAACCCTACGGGAAGGAGAGCACCTTGAGAAAACTGGACAATGTCATTCTCTCCGCTCACAGGGCGGGGGGAATCGATGAGGCATACAAGCTCATGGGAGAGATGGTAACAGACGACCTGGAGCTGATACTAAGGGGCCTTCCGCCGGTACGGTTACAGAGGGCTAGCCGGGAGACCGTAGTGAAGATGGCCAGTAGGCCGGTTGGGTAGGATAGAGCTTTGAAGCCCTGATCATTTTAGCATGTTCATTTGCGATTTCAGCTTTTTACGTATCGCACTGTCTACACATTCGAGTATGTCGAGAATACAGGGGTTTTCCAGCCTGTAGTACACATTGAGGCCCCTCTTGTCATCGGAGACAAGGCCTGCGTTTTTCAACACCGAGAGGTGCTTGGAAATGGTGGAAGCATCGAAGCCAAGCATCTCGGTGAGTTCGCATACGCAGTGCTCGGCTTCCTTTAGTTTTGTCAGGATGTACAGTCTTGTAGGGTGCGCCATGGCTTTTATCATCTTTGCCCTTTCATCGAAATAGAGCTTTTCCTTTTCCTTCATCCTTATTTCCTATTTGGTAATTTAAACATATACATGTCAATGATTATACATTAGTGGAGTCATGTCAAGCTCGGGAAATCAGAGCGGCAGGGTTCCGGGGTTGCACGGAGCCCTGTCCGGATTCATCTCTGCCTCACTTTAAGAGGCCTATCTCTTGAGCCCACTTCGTCTTCCTTGCCTACAAGCAGCCCGTTGTGCTTTGCATACTCCGTTGCCTGGTAGACGAAAGCTTCCAGCTTCGTCTCGATACTTGCATTGTCCTGGCCGTCATAGTCTATGTTTAGCCACGGGAGGTTGTTGTGATCCGCCCTGAAGGAGGATGAAACGGAATTGATTATCGTACCCGGTGCACACATGAAGGGAAGAATATTTACGACGCCGGATATTCCCTTTGGAAAGAGGGAAGCGGCCGTTCCGATTGCAACGGGAGGATCACCGTCGTAGTCTTTGCCTATGTAAGGCTCTGAGCTTTCAAGCATCTCTGCAACTGGAACCTCGCGAGACATGTTTGCCACTCCCTCGACTGCGGAGTCGAGGTTTCTTGCAATCAATGCCGTAAAGAAAGCCTGAAGTTTCGATTTCAGCAATCCGTTGAAATCACCCTTCCATTTGCTGTCCCTCGTGTACCTCAGTGTGGAATACGTTATCCACTCCTTGAAAGGGGCAATGTGTGTCTCCGCACCGAGCCTTTCCAGCCTCTCTATCACATGGCCGGAACAGGGAGGATTGTCCCGCATGAATATTTCTCCCACAACGAGAATAACCGGTTTCCTGTAGCCGTCTGCAAGGGGAAGATTCCTGAAGTCTTCTGCAATATCAGCCATGACAGAAACCATGTTCTTTGCACCGTTCTCGGTGGATCTGATGATTCTTTCCAGCGCTTCCCTGTACAGCTTATCTGCCGAACCCTTTATAAGTTCGTACGGCCTTCGCTCCTGTACAAGCTTCCTAAGGAGGTCCACGGCAAATATGCCCTTTAGTGCCGCCAACCTGAACCTGTTGCCATTCCCTCCGGAGAGGCCTGCGTAGGAATCCTTGTTGCTCGGTGCTATTATCTCCACATCCTGAAAGCCGAGCCTGTCGAATACTATCCTCTGCGCTTTGTTGTACTGGCCGAACCTGCAGGGGCCTGCATGGTCGGGCATGAAAAAGGCTGCCTTCTTGGGATTGAAGCCAGGCTCCATCATTTTTTTAAGAAAGCTTCCCGTGGTACATATCATTGGAAAACATTCCTTGGATGAGAGATACTTTCTTCCGAGTTCTATGTCTTCCTCGTCCTGTACCGGTAGAACCTCTGCATCTATTCCGCAGGACCTCGATGCTGCAGCAAGAGCATAGGCTCCGTCGTTCATGTAGGGTATGTAAAGCGTTCTGTCGGACGTAGCATAGGGCTTTGCAGAGAAATGATGCTTTATCCCGGTATTGATGTATCTGCCCTCGTTCCGGCTCTCTACCATGAGGGTCCCTTTGAGGCTGTCCAAAAATGCCTCCAACCTTGTTATCATGCCGGCATCTGCAGAATGTTCGTCCACTTCGAGCTGCAGGTACGGCTTGTTACCCATCTCTTCCCTTACATAGTGCTGTATGAAAGAATCGGGGCCACAACGGAAATTGCTCATGTAAACGGCTGTCAGATGTTTGTCCCTGGCAATTATTCTCGAGGCAGCGATAATTTTCTGTCCGTTTGGCCAGTACATCATGTAATAATCCTTGAATATATCTTCATCTTCCAGGGGAAGGAAATCGATGGGAATCGGTATTACGTCGAGGTTCTTCAGTTTTTCAACGAGCCCGAGGTTCAGCATGGGATCTTCCGTGTTGTAGGGCCGGCCCAGTATGACGGCTGGTACCTTGTCTTTGGGAAGGTTTTCGAGAACCTCTCTTCCCCTCTGGCGTATTTTCCTGTTGAACTCTGTCTGCTCCCTGTCTGCCAGCTCGATTGCCTTGAGTACCGATGAAACGGGAAGACCGAATTGCTCGTGAAAATACCTGCTCAAATCCTTCTTCAGTGCCCTGTCGAAGTAGTGGAAGTGAAGAGTTGGTATCAGAAGTTTCTTCTGATCCTCCGTGCCCTGCAGAGCAGAGCGAACCATGTAGGGGTGGGATTGTATCCATGGGCAGTTGTAGTTTACCGTGGGGTTGTTGTCTTCTGCCTTTTCATCCACCACGAAGGGAAGAAAGATGTAGTCTGTTCCTCTGTCCAGCAGGTCCTTCACATGACCGTAAATCACCTCCACGGGGAAACAGGTTTCTGCTGTCAGCATGGTAAGGGCTTCCGTTACCATCTTCTTGTCGGTAGGCCTTGAAAGGACCACCTTGAAACCCAGTTCCTCGAAGAAGGTTCTCCAGAAAGGAAAATGTGCATAGTAGAGCATCAGTGCCCTCGGTATACCTATCGTCTTTCTTCCGTTACCGTTACCGGAATGTTTTCCGCCGTACGGTTGATCTTTGAAATCACCCATGAGTAGTCGGGTTACCTCTTCGTAGTAATTTGGTATGTCCTTGCCCTTACCCTTTCTCTCGGGCAGTTCCCATTTCTCACATCTTCCCCCGTAGTAGAGTGGCCGTTTTTCCCCTTCGATTCTTACCCTCCTGATCTCACATTGGTTGGGACAGGACTTGCATGTAAACTTGTCGACGGTGTATGGAATCTTGCTGATATCAAAGCCCTTGAAGCGGCTCTTTTTCCCGTTGTTTTCCTTCATGTATTTTCTGGCGAGCATGGCAGCTCCGATGGCGCCTGTAACATCGAAGTGAGGCGGTACCGTAATCTTTTTACCGGTAATCTTTTCGAATGCCGCTACGACTGCCCTGTTGTTGGCAACACCACCCTGAAAGAAGATGTGCTTGCCAATGCGCTTGGTTCCTACGACCTTTTCCAGGTAGTTGAGGACGATCGAATATGCAAGCCCTCCGACGAGGTTGTCCGTTGTAACTCCCTTCTGCTGGTGAGCATTCAAGTCCGATTCCATGAAAACGGTACACCTGTCGCCAAGTGCAGCAGGTCTCTCTGCGCCCAGTGCGAGTTCCCCGAATTCCTGCACTATGTTGATATTCAGCTTCTCCGCCTGTTCTTCCAGAAAGGAACCTGTACCGGCGGCACAAACCTTGTTCATTTCAAAATCGGTTACCACGCCGTTTTCTATGCTGATATATTTTGAATCCTGGCCGCCGATTTCGAATATGGTGTCTACCGTGGGATCGAAAGCAATTGCGGCGGTTGCCTGAGCCGTTATTTCGTTCTGAATTGTATCCGCCCCGATGAAATCACCTGTCAGGTACCTTCCGGAGCCTGTCGTTCCAGCTGCCTTTACCTCTACGTATTCACCGACCTCCTCGTATATCTCGCTGAGCCCCCTTCTAAGTGCTTCCAGAGGTTTGCTTGCAGTTGGCAGGTACCTTCTTGCAACGACCTTGTCGTTGTCGTCTATCAGTACCACATTTGTACTCAAGCTTCCTATATCGAGGCCGAGGTAAACGGGTAGTCTCTTGCCGACATTCTTACCGGTGGGCGGTTCAAAATGAACCTCCTTGTTTAGTGATACCTCCGGGGCTGAGAGTGGCTCCAGGTATTTTCCCTCCGAGTGGTTTCCCTTTAGATATTCTTCCAGTTCATCGAGCCCCTTGAAAGCCTGGCCCTGGATACTGTTCTCTGTTACATGGATCAGTGCCCCGATTGCCCCCATGGATGCATGATGCTCGGGTATTATCAATTCATCGTCCGATAGATTGAGTATCTCCTTGAAAGCCCTGACCACTCCCCTATTGGCGGCGACTCCACCCTGGAATACCACGGGTTTTTCAATCTCTTTACCCATTGCAAGGTTACTCTTGAAGTTTCGTGCCACTGCAAAGCAGAGTCCCGCAACTATGTCGTGGACAGGTGTTGCTATCTGCTGAAGGTGTATCATGTCGCTCTTTGCAAAGACGCTGCATCTTCCCGCGATTCTCGGCGGGTCTTCACTCTTCAATGCAAGTTCCTCGAACTCGTCGACTATCGATACACCGATTCTCTTCGCTTGCTGGTCAAGAAAAGAGCCTGTACCCGCAGCGCACATGCTGTTCATTGAAAAATCTTTCAAGAGGCTTCTTGCCTCCCTTGTCTCGAGGAGTATGAGTTTTGAATCTTCCCCTCCCATCTCTATTATGCTCTTCGTTCCCGGATACATCTTGATAACGGAAGCCGATTGAGCAACCACCTCGTTTACGAAACTCCCGCCAAGGAGTTTCGTGGCAACTTCTCCGCCCGTTCCGGTAAAGGCAATACGAGCCACCTTGTCGTTCGGGTATCTTTCAAGGATATCTCGCAATACCCCGTGCAGTACATGGAATGGTTTTCCGTGACACCACGTGTAATGCTCTTCCAGTAGTTCCATCTCTTCATTCATCACCACCGTATTGACAGAAATGGAACCGATGTCGATTCCCAGAAGTATATTCATGGCTGAGCTCCTCTTTTTATTCTTCTTCCATATTCCTTGTGCCTTCACCCTCTGCGCTCTCGAGGGTTCCTTCAACCCCGAAGAGCCTCTTTATCACGGGAACGAATTGTAGGTAAAGTATGAGAAAGACGATTTGAAAAATTGGCAGTACGGCAGCGGGAATTGCAACCATTGCATTGAAACCAAGCATCGCTATTGCTATTGCAGTACCATTGTTCTTACCGGTACTGAGAAAGACTATACCCATATGTTCGCCGTAATTCAACCCGAAAAGTTTGTTTGTCCAGGTTATCAGGGGAAGCATGGCCGAGAGATATATCACTGTCACGAGTGCAAGAGGAATCAGTATCTGCCAGTTCTTTTCAAGGAGCTTTGCCTTCATGAAGAATATGGTACCGACTACGAAAAACATCGAAATCATCGTAACTATGGAGAATAGTGATTTTTTCTTGTTGAAACCCTTTTCACCGGCTTTCCTTACTATCAGTCTCCTGGTAAGGTCGCCGAGGAACATGGGCACTATGAGGACTATTAGAATGGTTTTCAAGAGGGAATTGATCGGTATGTTTATGTCACTTCCCCTCGTTGCAAAATGGAGAAGAAGAGGAAGCAGAAAGGGTATGAGGATAAAATTCATACCCATGGATATCGTTGCCACCTCTATGTTTCCCTCTGCCAGGCCCGTGTAGCCGATGCTCATAGAGGAGCCAGGTATAAGCATCACCAGCCAGAACCCCACCGTGAGGTCGGGATTATGAAGGATGAGAGTTGCAATAATATATGAGAGAAGCGGTGTAACGATAAAATTGTAAATGATGCTCAAGAGGACGGCCTTCGGGTCTTTTGCAATCTTTACCAGTGTTTCAAGGTTCAGGTTTATCATCATCGGGTAAACCATTAGAAAGACGAAGACTGTGGTCAGGGTTTTCATGATCGATGCATTCTCTTTCACAAATGAAGGGAACAATGTGCCGAGAATCATACCGGTCCCTATGGCCAGTAGTGAGTACCACAGAAGATAGCTTTTAAGATGATTTGCTGTTCTTACCATTTTTGATTCCTCCCTATCGTTGTTTATAACGAGGCTTGTATACTCCCTGTTCAACAGGCCCTCTTCGTCACCGCCTGCTTTCTTGTACGCCTCGACCATGGCTTGATATTCCTTTGAATAGTCTCTCTCCATTTCAAGCCTCCTCCAACGAAGTTGCATTAGAATAGGCAGGTATTGCCGAAATTTTCTCGGCACAACGGGGATCGTCGTAGGAGTAACAGTCGTAGCAATACTCCTTGAAAAAGCTGCTTACCGTGTTTGCATCCCCGGTTTTGAGTATCGTTCCTTCACAGAGCAGGGAAACAACGTCACCCATGCCTGCCATTTCTTTGTTGTGTGATATCAGGATTACCGAAGCACCCTCTCTCTTGAAACTGAGAATGGCACTTTGAATTGCATCTATGGAAGCCATATCTATTCCGGAATCCGGTTCGTCAAGGATAACGACTTTAGGGTGAACGGATAGAACAGAGGCAAGTTCTATTCTCTTTCTCTCTCCGCCGCTCAGGCTTTCATCTATCACCCTGCTCATGTACTTCTCGGTCTTCAAACCAACTGAGGAAAGGTACTTTTCGGCATCTTCAATTTCTCTTTCATCATTTTTCCCGAGAGTGAGATATTCATAGACGGTGACGCCCTCGAAATAGGCTGGTATCTGCCAGGAAAGTGTTATGCCGAGCCTTGCCCTATCCGTCACAGAGTAATCTGTAATATCTATACCGTTGAATATTATTCTTCCCTTTCTAGGCCTGTAACCTTCCAGCCCCATGATAAGCCCGGCAAGCGTGGTCTTTCCCGTCCCGTTTACACCGATAATGGAATGGATTATTCCCGGGGCAATTTCCGGGTTCACCCCTTCGAGGATATCCCTCTTCCCTATACTGTAAAATATGTTTTTAAGTTCAAGTATTTTTCCCACCAGCTTTTATTGAATTTTTTTATCCGGGTTATCGAATTTGCAGTTTTTACAAGTTAGCTTCCTCATACCAGGATATCAAGCAAGCAACCTGGTAAGTGCTGGCATGCCAACCGTAAAATCAGCCGGCAAGTGCCTCCTTGCTTATTTTTTCCGCTATTCTGACTACGTCATCTTTGTTGAAATCCAGTGTCGCAACCTTCTTTACCCCTAGTTCGCTGATTGTCACCTCGTAATCGTAGGGAATCCCCTTTTGTTCGAGAATCTTGGAGGTGCATCTGTTGGTACATCCGTTTATAGCTATCAGCTTCCTCGCCTTCCTGGCTATGCCCACATGTGCCGGTGAATCCGCTGCCACCGCACTCAAACAGCACATCCTTGCACCGTTTCCCCTGTTGGTGAGGTCCACTGCAACCTGGTGGCCTACCTGTCCTACACTGGCAGCTCCGTCACATGCCAGTATGATATCCAGGCCCTCGGCCTCCTTTCCGCAGTGTGGTAGCAAATTCCATTTCTCCATATCCTTTTTTCCATCTGCCATAGATATACCTCCTAAAGTTATATTTTTTATTTCACCGGAAACCGGTGATAACTGTTCATCCGCGCCGTAGGTTTTTAGAAAACAGCTTATGTAATCCAGAACGCAGGGTACCCTCAATTTGTAAAATGTTCTCTGACCATTTCTTGTCGATTGGAGTATTCCTGCATTCTTGAGAAGAGTAATATGTTTTGAAATGGTGGAAATATCATCTCCGACTTTCTCTGCAAGGTCGCATACGCAGAGTGGTTTTTTTGCCTGCTGCAGTACTATGAAAAGCCTTGTAGGGTGAGCGAGGGACTTTAACCTCCTGGCAAGTTTATTGTAGTATTCCCTGTCGAAAGGCAGCTGTTCGGGATTTTTTTCTTTCATAGGATATTTGCCCTTTACTATTTGGTAATATAGCCATATATTATTTGCGAGTCAATCTTTGGGATCAAAATATATGGTAATTTTGCCAAATATACAGTTGCTGAATATTCTTGTGATAGAGGAATGCCATGGAAAAAGGGAATGAAAAGAGAGTCGGCCTTGCAGATATTTTCTGGTCGTACTTCAAAGTGGGACTCACTGCCTTTGGTTTTGCAATTCTTCAGAAGTTGAAAGACCTCGTAAAGAGAAAGAACTGGGTGAGTGACAGGGAACTGAATGAGGGACTTGCCCTTGTTCAACTGTACCCGGGTCCCATAATGGTAAATCTGAATACCTATATAGGTTACAGGCTAAGGGGCATACCGGGAGCCCTTGCTTCGACGGTGGCCTTTATAACCCCCACCACTCTGCTCATGCTGATCCTTTCGTATATCTACTTCTCTTTTGGCAAAATGCCCTGGGTAAGACCTGTTTTCACCGGCCTGGAGGCTCTCGTTGTCGGTGTTTTGATAAATGTGATGCTGGATTTTGGAAAACGTGCCATAAAGGGGAAGGTTGAAGCGGTTATTTCCCTTGCAGCCTTTGCCTTTCTCGTCGGGAAGCTGAACATCGTTCTCCTCGTGCTCTTTGCACTGCTGGTAGGAGCAGTTCTTATCAGGCCAAAAGGGTCGGATACCACTACTCCCGCTAAGCCGGCAACTTCGGGAAGTGTAACAACCTCGGAAAGCGTAAAATCGTGGAAGAATTGGCTTGGAATAGGCCTGGCCCTTCTTGTGGTTCTTCTGGGGGTCTTTTTCTCGATAAGGCTGTCTGAATGCCCATCTTCCGATATAGGAAAAAGCGCACTATCCTTCTTCAAGATCGGTTCGATTGCATTTGGCAATGGTCTTACGATTTTACCCTTGATACAGGCAGATGTTGTGGAAAATTTTCAATGGCTCTCTCTAAAACAGTTTGCCGATGGTATAGCTTTAAGCCAGATAACACCGGGGCCCTTTTTAGTGATTTCCACATTCATAGGCTTCAAGCTTGGGGGACCCCTTGCGGCGCTTCTTACCACCTTTGCAATGTTTTCTCCATCATTTATTCTGACATTGATATTTACCGAGTTATTCACACATGTAAGAAACCTCGATGTCGTAAAAGGCGCTCTGGCTGGGGTACTTTCAGCCTTTATGGGACTTCTTTCAGCGATGTTGCTCCAGCTTGGCGCCATCATCTCTGCCAGCCCGGTGGCGCTTGTTTTTTCGGCAGCCGCCTTTGTTTCCGTCAGATTTTTCAAGTTAGATATACTGTGGATATTCGGAGGAGGCCTGCTACTCTGGATACTGCTCTACAGTGTCGGAATACCCATCGGTTGAAAAAGCCAGGGAAAAGCAGAGATAAGCAGGGATAAGCAAATTGAAAAGCCGGAGCGGGAAAGATTCATGGCAGGGTTTATGAAATACAGGCAACTATACACTTATCAAATATTAACGATCAGGAGTAAGACATGTCATCGGGAGGAAAACCAAAGAAGAGTCTGAAGGTGATCCGGGAGTGAAGATCAAGCGGTTCCAATAGGGTACACGGCAGACTCCCGGTTTGTCAGGGGTGTACACTATTATCGGCCCCGCGATTAGCCCAGGCATGAAAAAAAAATTCCGAATTTCCTCTTGCCTAATGAACATATGCTCATTATATTTATTATGAACTTTAGTTCATAATAAAAGAAAGCTGTGTGAGTTTTTTCAGCTTCGCAGCACAGATCAAAGGATCAGGAGGAATAGGATTATGAGACACTTTGGAAGGACGAACCCATGGAACTGGATGTTCGGAATGGGTCACATGTATGGCTGTCGCAGGGGATTCGGATACGAGAGGGATTACGACTATGGCCCCGGTTTTCACGGTTACAGGCATTACTATCCTCCCTTTGGCTACTATGGTGAGTATGACAGGGAGGCAGAACGTGAAATACTGGAGCATCGGCTGAGAATCCTTCAGGAAGAAGAGCGCTACATCCGGGAATGGATTGACAGGCTCGATACGTTGGATAAATCCGAAGAAAGCGGAAGTGAGAGCAAAGATAGACAAAGTTGATATCTCTTTTCTCTCTCTTTTCCGACTGCCTGTTAGGTTGGCAAAAAGATTAAGTTGGTAAAAAGATTAGGTTGGCAAAAAGGGCTGCTTAAAAGCAGTCCCTTTTGCCATTATGTTTTTAAAACCCATTAAAATCGTTTAAAAGCCTTCATGAAATTGCCCTGAAAAGCGTATGAACGAACATACAAAGGAGACGCTTGACCAAAAGGGTATTGCAAAGCATAGTCTGTTAGGAAAGCTTTTACCAGGAGAGGATAGATGCCAAGACCAACTATGGGGAGATGGATGCACGGGCCCCCGATGATTCACGGATTCAGGCCCTTCGGAATGCCGCATAAAATGTCGAATCCTGTAGAGCTTCTGCTGGAGGAGTACGAAGCTATCAAGCTTGCCGATTATGAAGACCTGACCCAGGAGATGGCGGCGGAGAGGATGGGAGTCTCCAGGCCGACCTTTACGAGGATATACGACAGGGCAAGGAAAAAGATTGCAAAGGGATTCGTAGAGGCACTTCCCATAATTATTGCAGGAGGAAATGTAAGGTTCAGAGACAAGTGGTATAAGTGTCTCGGTTGCAACAGGATATTCAAGTTGGAGAATACCAAAGAAGGGCATGGAGGGCAATGCGGAAGGATGGTAAAATGCCCCCACTGCGGTTCGATTGATACCCTGCCGATAGAGGAAATCTTCAAGAGACATTTCAACAGATTCCACCGTTGAGGTTGTTTTTCACCGGAATGATCCTCAATATGAGCATGTAAGGTTGATTCCTGCCGACCGCCATTAAAGGCACCATTAACTACGCCATTGTCACCCCCATCAACTCTGCTACTAACATCACGGCTAACACCTCTGCTAACCCCCCCATTAGAGGCTTAAAATCATTTAGGGGGCCTCCGGCACGGTCTCCTTGTGTCCCGGTTTTCCAAGGAGTATCATATTGACAACGGTTAGAAGCGAGAGTGAGAGGAGGGTTCCCCTTAGCCCGAGGAGGCTCTCCCGTGAGAGAAAGCCTATAATCGGCTGGATAAGTGACATAGCGAGGCCTCCCATTGCAACGAGGCTGCCAACTGCAAAACTATTGGCTCCCCTGTAATTTGAACCCGCAACGGAGACCAGGGTAGGCCATATTGGGCCCATGCCGATTCCGAGAAATAGAATCGAGAGGAGGGCTATAAATGGATTCAGGGTCCCAAATGTTAGGAACTGGAAGAGCAGTGTGAAGGATAGTGAGAGAATGAGGAGCTTCCTGTTTGACATACCATGGAAAGCGGTGCCAACTATCAATCTGCTTATCCCCAATCCTGCCCAGAAGAGGGTTATGCAGATTGGAGCAATCCCTGCCGGAAGCTTTAAGTAGAGATAGCCGTATTTTGCAAGCCAGCTAACGGTTCCCGATTCGGCTGAGACGTAGAGAAAGAGGCTCAAGGCGAGGAGCTTCCATGTCCTGTCACTCAAAAGGTCCCTTATCTTTACCTTTCTCTCCGGTACATGGGTGGCTTCCCTCGTTTTTACCAGGGTAAATCCGATGGCCAGAAGTACTGTGATAATCCATGCAGAGGTGTAGATTGCGGAGAGTTTCAACGAGGGAAATATGAGGTATGAAAAGGTTATGAGGAAGGGGCCTCCTGCCGCACCGAGTGAAAAGAATATCTGGGATATGTTTATGAGTGATCTTTCCTTGCCTGGGAAGGTATCGGAAATCAGTGCGGTTGTCTGTCCCTCGACAGAGCCCATGCCGATACCGAAAAAAAGAACGGCCAACGTGAGAATCCAGAAGCTGCCCGTAAGGGAAGCTACGAAGAAGGGGAGGGCCATGAATATCGAGCCGGAAATGAGTATTGCTTTCTTCCCTATTCTTTCGGCAATCCAGCCCACGAAGGAGGCTGCAAAGGGAAAGAGGATAAACAGGGCTGACAGGAGGATTCCCTGCCTTAATGAGGTAGATTTTATCTGCGAGAGAAGGGCGGGAAATATCTGGCTGTCTATCGAGAGTATCAGGATACCTGCATAGGAGATATAGAGCATAAGGCTCTGTTTGGATTTCACCTTATGTCTGTCCCGGTTCGGCATCGAGTTCCTTGAAGAGTCTGTTGGTCCGTCTGCCGTATTCCAGGTAGGTCTCTCTTGCCTCGGGGTGTTCGGAGAGTTTCGAGCCAAGGTGAATCTGAACCGCTATGTGTGGTTCTATGGAAAAGGCTCCACTGTAACCGCTCTTCAAGAGGTCTGATATGATTCTCCTCAAATCGGCAGCACCCTCACCTGGAAATGTATGCAGGGCCTCGCCGGATTCCGTTTTCTTGTCGTCGAAACAGTCTTTCACGTGAAAATGTACGATGTATGGCTTTGCCGCCTCGTAGAACCGCCAGGTGTCTTCTCTGCTGCCACCAAGGGCGATGGGATTGCCCGAGTCGAAAACAATCCTCAGGGCGGGTGAATCTATCCTTTCGATAAGTTCTGCAAGGTTCTCCGGGCTTTCCGAGGCCCAGCCGTGACAGTTCTCGTGAACGAGGACTATTCCCTCGTTGTAGGCAATATCGGTAAGTATTCTTATACGCCTGATAGCTTCCCGCTTCCATTCACCCTCGGATAGGCCGTCATTGGGATACGACATTATCCTTATGTACCTCGTTTTAAGCCTTTTCATGCGTGGTATTGAACGCTTCAGGTCATTCAGGTCAATCTCGAAATCGGTTGTTATCGGCCTTGACCAGTTTGCTATTGGAGAAGAAAAGGCAACGACCTTGAAACCAGATTCGGCAATAGCGGCGTACACCTCTTCGAATTTTTCATCTGACATCGTGGAAACATTCTCTCCGTCTATCGTTCTGAGCTCGATGGAATTCCATCCGAGTATTCTGTGAACCTCAAGCTGAGTCTTTATATCTTCTGCGGCTTCGTCTGCTATTCCGGTTATCATGTAGCCCCCTTCTTTCTTGCCGGTGACTTTAATTTCTGGGTTTTTCACGTGAATGACCACCTGTTCCAAATATTCTTTTGATGATATTGTATCAATATAGAACACTCAGTCAATGCGGCTTCAAGGAATGGCAGTATAATTGCTTGCAGATTCAACGGCATTGGCAAAATGGACTGTAGAAGCTACAGTGCCATTAAAGATACTTCATAATGAAACATGGACTGCGGAGGAGGCAGATGAAACTTGTAATCAATTTCAAGGAAGAGAGTTTTGATAGTGACAGGTTAAGCGTGGATGACATATTGAAATTGAAAAAGGTCAAGTTCCCGCACCTTGTGAGGGTACAGGTAAACGGTGAAATGGTAAAGAAGGAAAATTACGGTACGACCTTACTTAGAGACGGGGATAAAGTTAATTTCCTCTTTGCAATTGGCGGGGGCTGAAGAATTGAAACTTACCTCTCTATTTTTTCGGGAAGAATGTAGGGATAGTTCAGCTTAAGGAAATTCTTTAGAAAACGGTCGGTCTTTCTGAATGCAAGGTAGAGCCTCCATATCATGGCATCCTCCCTGTAGTACGATTCCACCTCCTTTACCGTTATCGGGACGACCCGTAATGGTTCCGTGTCATCCGGAGCCTGCAAGGATGCCCTCTTCGGTTTATCCTCCGCGGCATTCGAAACCGGTTTCTCTATTACCCCGTTTACCACTTCTACCAGTTCCGGTACAAGGTGGCCAAGCTTTTCCTTGTAGAAGTTGGCAAGGAGGTCTATCAACACTTTCCTGAAGTCGTAGTACCTGGTAAGCACGTCCTTTAAGAAGAGAAGCCTTATTATCCAAACCATAAAGGAGGGAGCACTTCTCAAGAAAAGTTCGGGGTCAAGCTGTTCCACGCCGTTTTTTCTTAAAAGAGGTGAACTGGTATCGAAGTATGCAAGTTGTGGTTTCTCGGGAAGCCTGCCGCTTCCTACCTGGTAGTTCCTCACCACCCAGTTTGATATCTGTCCGTCGAAGCCTATTTCGTAGCTTCCCCTGTTCCTCCTGTTGAATTCGAAGACCTTCCGAGTCTCTTCCACAACGGCTGCGACAAGACGTTCTACCTCTTTCGGCGCTACGATATGGATTATCCTGTTTCCTATGGAATCGGATTCCAGCCTCCTCTGAATGATGTACATGACAATCGGCTTTCCCTTTTCCCTGCCCCTGGCATATTCCTCGGGTTCCACCTGGATGAGAGAGTTTTCCACCACATCTATTCCGACCCGTTCTCTAAGGCTTTCTATCGATTCGAAGAATAGCCTTCTGTAGTTTTCGGCCTCTTCCCTGCTATTGAACATGGGCATCCGCTTCACAGCGAGTCCTCCTCCGATATCGATTCCAGATTGATTCTTGCCACCGCTCGAATTTCTCTCTCCAATGGCAAGAACCGTACTGATCTCACCGTAACCGAGGATCCTGGTCGGTATCTCATGTGCTACGGGCCTCTGCGGATCAAGCATTTCCTCGTATCGAATGAGAAAGCTCTTCAGTGTTTCTTCTCTGCCGGCTCTCATTTTTTGAGTGCCTCCATTATTGCAGGCAGAATGGCAAGAGCATTGTCCACCCTCGCTACTATCTCTTCAGCAAGTTCAGCCGGTATGTTCAGTGCAGGCAAGAGCTGAACGACACTAGGATTGTTGTAGGCATAGACTGCAAGAAAGCCACTCTCGTAAGCTGCCTTGGAAAAAACCGGGCCCATTTCCGGTGAGGCAAGTTCGATACCCATCATCATTCCCAACTGGCGGAGGCCGACCAGGGTATCAGGGTACTTTTCCTTCAGCTTTTCAAAACCCCTTGAGAAAATTGCTGCCTTTCTGTTCACCTGATCGAGGAAATCCGCATTGGATGAAATCTCCAGTACCTTGAGGGCCACGGGACAGCCTACCTCCGCCCCGCCGAAAGTGGAAACATGAATAAAGGGGTCCCTGTCGAACACGGATTCCAGTTCCTTTCGGAAACACGTTGCAGTTATCGGGTATATCCCTCCTGAAAGTCCCTTTCCGGTTACCAGGATGTCCGGGGTTACGGAGAAGTGTTCGATGGCCCAGAGTTTTCCCGTTCTTCCGAGGCCCGACTGAACTTCGTCGATTATAAGGAGGGTTGCATTCTCCCTGCAGGCCTTACTCACCTCTTCGAGGTAGTTATTTCTTGGAATCTCGATCCCGTAAGTGGCGGGTATCGTCTCCAGGATTACTGCGGCGGTGTTCGAATCCAGGGATCCTTTAAGTGCATCGATGTCGTTGAAGGGCACCTGGCTGAAACCGGGTACCATCGGGCCGAAGGGTTCATACCACTTCCTGTCTCCCGCTGCAAGGGCGAAGCCTGTATGTCCGTGGTAGCCGCCTATTGCAGATATGATATTGGGCCTTCCGGTAAATCCCCTTGCCACCTTTATGGCGAGGTCTATTGCCTCCCCGCCTCCGACACCGAACACCGTGTACTCGAGATTTCCCGGTGTCAGTTTATAGAGCTTCTCGGCAAGTAGAGCCCTCTGCTTGCTTATGAGGTGATGGTTTCCAATGTCGAATTCCCTCATGCTCTCGGTGAGAGTCTCTATGATCTCGGGATTCCTGTGACCGAGGTTGAATACCCCGCCGTTGGAATGACAGTCTATAAGCCTCTTTTCCCCAGAAATATCCCATATGTAAGGCCCCTCCCTCTTTCCCATTACAAACTCTATTCCAGCCTCTTTAAAGAATTGTACCTTTCCCCTGGAGACATGCCGGGCAAAGAGATCGATTGCCCTCTCTTTTTCTTCACCGTTACTCATTCCTTTCCTCCTCTGAGCTCTCTTATGATTTTATAGCTCTCCTCCGGATCTTTGACAGAGGAGAGGAGTCTCTCTGTTTTGCATATTATCTTCTCCACGAGTGTGTCATAGCTGTAACTTATCTCGAACTCATCCAGTGCTTCCTTTCCCAATGAGCTGAGTATCCCGGCGTGAAGCCTTTTAATCCCAAGGCGAATAATAAGGTGAGCGGCAGCCCTGCCTACTATCTTGTCCTCGAGGAAGAATCCTGCCCTCCTTTCCGGTTGAAAATCCCTCGTACTAAGGTATTCCTCCAGTTCGAAGAGGGGATGGAGCCACTTGCCCCTGCTTGAAAAAATGAGATTACCCTTTTCATATAGTTTAAGCGTGATTTCGGATTTCTCCTTCGTATCATTCACATCTTTCATATCTTAAGCAGGTGCGAGTTTTCCCTTATCCATTTTTTTCTTCTCTCATAATCCGGCATCATTTTTCCCACGACCCTCCAGAATGATTTCGAGTGATTCTGTTCTACGAGGTGTGCAAGTTCGTGTACTATTACGTAGTCGCTTATCTCGGGCGGTGCCAGTATTATACGCCAGCTCAAATTGATGTTTCCGCTGCTACTACAGGAGCCAAATCGCTTTTTGGCCCTGCTTATTCTAACCTTTCCCGTTTTCAAGCCGAGAGACCTGGCAATTTCGGCTGTTCTCTTTACCAGTATCCTCCTTGCTTCCCCTATGTAAAAATCTTCAAAGAGCTTTTCAGCTACCACCCTGTTCCCTTCGAACTTCTCGGATATGAAGAACATAGAATCCTTCAGTACCAGGCCCTGATATTTGTCGGTTACCCTTAAAGGTATCTGCTTTCCCCTATAGGGAAATGTCTCGCCTCTTACGAATCTCCTCTGGGGTTTCTCCCTGTTTCTCCTCTTGATTTCATCTGTTTTTTTCTCCACCCAGTTTCTCTTCTTTTCCACGATGCTCTGTATGCCTGCAAGTGACATTCTTAAGGGGGCTCTTACTATCAGCCTTGCATCTTCCGTTATCTTCAAGCCAACGGAACGGCGTCTCGTTCTTATTATTTGATCGATATGTATCGGCTCTTTTCCGGAGGATTTCCTGTTGTTTGTAGTGTGTTTTCCTGACTTTTCCGGCATGAAAAGACTATAGGCCGATTCAGTCCTCTTTTTCAAGCATATCCGTTGCCGCCTTTACCAGGTCGTCGACAGAGAGCCCGTACAGGTCGAGAAGCTCCTCGTAGGGACCCGTTTCGCCGAAGGTATCATTTATTCCCATTCTCCTTACAGGGAGAGGAGAGGTCTCGGAGAGAAGCTCGCAGACTGCAGACCCAAGGCCACCAATTACACTGTGTTCCTCCACTGTTATCACCCTGCCTATTCTTTTTGCCTCTCTTAATATCAGTGCCTTGTCCAGCGGCTTGATTGTATGAATCTCTATGATCTCGACATCTATGCCTTTCCGTGCAAGCTTACCGGAAGCCTCGATTACCCTACCTGTTATGGGGCCTGTAGTGATGAAAAGGATATCGGGGCCCTCTCTCAGTATTATACCCCTTCCAATCTCAAAGTTGGTCCCGGTACTGTGGAAATTATCTACCGCTGCCCTGCTCAGTCGAAGATACACAGGTCCCACATATCGGGTTACTGCTTGCAGGGCCATTTTCACCTCCCAGTGGTCGCCCATTGAAAGGACAACCAAGCCGGGCATGGCCCTCATTACGGCAATATCGGTGATTGATTCGTGGCTTGCACCATCCATCGGGCCGGAGAAGCCACCATAGCCTGCTGCAAGTTTTACATTGGTATTTGCATAGGCAACAAGTGTCCTTACAGGATCTCCGGCCCTCAGAGTAAGGAGCCAGGCAAAAGTGTTCACAAATGAAATCAGGCCTGTCAGGCTCAAACCTGCTCCCACACCTACCAGATTTTGCTCGGCGATTCCCACATCGAAGAAACGGCGGGGAAATCTCTTCTTGAAATCTATGGTTCTTGTTCCCTCTGCCATGTCTGCATCCACGACCACAATTCTTCTGTCTGACTCACCCAGTTCGGCAAGTGCCTCACCGTATGTTATTCTGAGTTGTTTGGCCATCATCCTCTCCTTTGATTCTGTCGTTCAGTTCATCCAGGGCTCTCTCATATTCCTCCTTGGAAGGTACTTTTCCATGCCACCTGCTGTCGTTCTCCATGAAAGATACGCCGTACCCCTTTCTCGTACGGGCAATGATAATGGTGGGCTGGCAGTCCTCTCTCTCCTTTGCAGGACTGGAATAATCAGGCCTCTCTATCGAATCGAAGGCTTCTACAACTGCCTTCATGTCATTTCCGTCGATCTGTGTAACTTGCCAGCCAAAACTCTTCCACTTTTCGCATACCGGTTCCAGTGGCATCGTATCGCTGATCGAGCCACTGAGTTGAAAACCATTGTAATCGAGGATGAAGACTAAGTTATCCAGCCGATACTTGAATGCGCTCATGGCCGCTTCCCACACGATACCCTCCTGTATTTCGCCGTCACCCAGGAGACAGAAGACGAGTGAATCTATCCTTTGTAGCTTAAAACCGAGTGCTGTTCCCACAGAAACAGATGCTCCAAGTCCCAGGGGTCCCGAAGACATCTCTATCCCGGGGAGTTTACCCCTCACGGGATGCCCCTGTAACCTGCTTCCAAGCTTTCTGAAGCTGCCAAGCTCTTCCCTGTCGAAGTAACCTCGTTCTGCGAGGATAGCGTATAAAATGGGCGCACAGTGTCCCTTTGACACGTAGATTCTATCCCTCATCTCCCAGTCGGGGTTCTCCGGTTTGAGCCTTGCCCTGTAAAAATAGAGTGCGGTGAGTAATTCTGCTGCTGAAAATGACCCTCCTATATGGCCGGAAGAGGCATTGTATATCATCTTCAAGCTATCTATTCTCATCTTCCATGCCAGTTTTCTAAGCTGTTCAAGTTCTTTTGGTTTTTTCTGATTCATAAGTATTCCTTAAAAAAGCTATAAAATACTTGAGTCCCGAAAGACTTCATGCTAATATATACCTGATATGGTTAATTAGTCTATGGTTAACCAGATAAATGTTATTTCGGGCTTGAAGAGAGAACCAAGGGATGATGCCAGGCAAAATTTATGACAAGCATTCTACTCCTGAAAATTTCTTTGAATCCATAGAGGTAAAGAAGCCCGCCGAGATGATTATCGAGCAGATTCAAAAGTTGATATCCACGGGAAAACTTAAACCCGGTGACAAGCTGCCCCCGGAAAGGGTGCTTTCGGAAAAATTCGGTGTGGGAAGGGGTTACGTAAGGGAGGCTCTTAAGAAACTGGAATTCTACGGAATCCTGAAGACGTATCCTCAGAAGGGGACATTCGTCTCTTCACTCGGTGTAAAGACCCTCGAGGGGTTGATTACGAATGTGTTGAACATAGAGCCCCATGACCTCGAGTCGATTATGGAGGTGAGGTCGCTCTTGGAGGTTCATGCCGCCAGGCTGGCTGCGACCAGGGCAACTGATGAAGAGATAGGGGAATTGAAAGCGATGCATGAGGATTTCAGGAACTGTGTGGAAGAGGGAGCAACTGGCCTGGAAGCTGATCACCTATTTCATTTGAAGATAGCATCGGTATCGAGAAACAGTGTCCTCCGTTCGTTAATAGGTCTGATAACTCCCGATATCATTTTCATGTCAAAGAATGCTCCGCCGGATACACGTTACAACTATACTTTGAAGGAGCATGAAGAAGTACTGGAAGGAATAATTTCACGTGATCCTGATAAGGCAGCAGCAGCAATGCAGCATCACATGGAGATGGCTCACAAGAGGCGTCTTGAACGCCTTAAAAAATAATTCTCATAAGGAGGTATGTATATGAGAAAGATCTTACTGGTTCTGTTTCTTCTGATTCCGGTATTGATGTTCGCAACCGGTCAGAAGGAGACGGAGATGGCCACGGTTCATTTCTGGTATCACTTCGATAATCCGGAAAGCGCCGTTAATCCTTTGGTTGCGAAGTTCCAGAAAGAAAATCCAAACATTCAGATAATACCGGAAAGAATAGCCTGGAACGTGTACAATCAGAAACTTCTAACCGCGATTGCAGCGGGAAATCCGCCCGATGTATCCCAGGTAAAGCTATGGTGGCAGCCACAGCTCGTTGAAATGGGGGCGCTGTATCCTCTTGATGATTATATCAAGAACTGGCCAGGTAGGGATGACATTTACGACAGGATATGGAAACTAACAAAGTACACAGATGGCAAGCAGTATCTCATGCCACTTCAGATGGTAATTCTTTACATGTATTACAGGGCTGACTGGTTTAATGAGCTTGGTCTCAAGCCCGCAAAGACGAGAGATGAATTCCTCCAGGTGGCGAAAAAGCTTACAAGGGACACGAATGGCGATGGAACTATCGATGTTTATGGTTTCGGTATCAGAGGGGCAAGAGGGGGACACGACTTCTGGGGTACCTTTGTGCTTTCAAGCGGAGCCCGCTTCTTCGATGAAAAGGGCAACCCGGGGCTCACCACGCCCAAGGCCATAGCAGCCAATCAGTGGTTCATAGATCTCTACAGGGTTCACAAGGTCTCTCCTCCCACCACACCGAATGACGGATTCAAGGAGATCATTGCAAACATGAAGTCGGGTAAAACGGCCATGACGATTCATCATATCGGAAGCTCCAAGGGGATGGTCGAGGCTCTCGGAGATAAGATATCGGCAGCTCCCGTACCAAAGGGAACGGAGCGCTACTGGACCTCCTTTGGTGACGAAGAGAATGGTGTTTTTGCAGCATCCAAGTACAAGGATGCAGCCTTCAAGTGGGTTTCATTCCTTGCTACCGCTGAGAACAATGCAATCTGGCAGAAGGCAAGCGGACAGGTTTCAATTAACAAGAGCAACGCAATGACACCGGAGGCACAGTCAAACAGGTTCTTAAAGGCAACGACAGATTCAGCGGATTTTGCAGCAGTTCTACCGGCACTGCCCGCTACCGCCGAGTTTGTAGAATCTCTCTGGCCAACGCTGATGCAGAGAGCCTTCAACGGAGAGATAAGCAGCAAGGAGATGATGGAAAAGATACAGGAACTCTTTACCAAGAAGTAGAAATTCTATCTGTAATGTTTCGCCCCCGCGGCAGATTCACACGGGGGCGATTCTATATATTCCGGATATGTATATAATATTGAAAAGATGAGTGAGCTGAAGACGAACCGATTATTCCCATATGCACTTATTTCCCCTGCAATCGTGGTAACTGTCGTGATAATCTTTATTCCCATTATCCAGACCTCGGTAATGAGCCTGTTCAACTACGTAATCTGGAAACCGAAAGACAACAAGTTTGTCGGTTTCAGCAACTATATGAAGGCTTTCCGGGACCCTGTCTTCTGGATTTCTATCAAGAACACCCTTATATGGATCATCGGTACCGTTTTTCTTCAGCTCATCCTCGGATTCATAACAGCACTGCTTTTGAACCAGCAATTCTGGTGGAGGGGTATTGCGAGATCACTGATCCTGATTCCATGGGTCACACCCAGTGTGATAACCGCCCTCATGTGGAGATGGATGTACGACGGTAACAGCGGTGTGATAAATGATCTGCTCGTCAGAATGGGAATCCTAAAGGAATACTTCCCCTGGCTTGCAAACACCTCAACAGCCCTTCCGGCGATAATGGTTGCGTTGATGTGGCAGGGTTTCCCATTCTTTGCCATAATGATTCTTGCCGGGCTTCAGGCCATACCCAGGACTCTCTACGAGGCAGCCGAAGTGGACGGTGCCACATCCCTTCAGAAGTTTACACGGATAACCCTTCCGATGCTGGTACCAATCCTGTTTACATCGATTCTCCTGCGGATAATATGGGTTGCCAACTCGGTGGACGTGATTTATGTGATGACGGGCGGAGGTCCCGGCTATGCCACGCATACCCTTCCGGTTTATTCGTTCATAAGGGCCTACAAGGCTCTCGATTTCGGCTACGCATCGACCCTGGCAATTCTGCTTACTATTTTGCTGGTAATCTTTGTGGCCTTCTATGTTGTGAAGGTTCTTCATTCTCGGGAGGAGTTTTGAAAAGGAGACTATTCACTCTTCATATCCCCGTTCTCCTGATCGTCCTCTTTGCCATTGCCCCCTATATCTGGATGTTCATATCCTCCATAACCCCGGAAAAGGACCTGGACAAGGAGGTGAGGTATTTCCCCCGGCATCCCACCACTGAAAATTACGTAGAGATATTCAGCAAGATAAACTTTGCATCGAACATAAGAGACAGCTTGATAGTTGCCGCGTCCACCATGCTTATAGGACTTGGAATAAGCGTGTCTGCCAGTTACAGCTTTTCCCGTTTCAGGTTCCGCGGAAGAAATTACCTCCTTATCCAGTTTCTAATAATAAACATGTTTCCTATCGTACTGTTGCTCATTCCACTGTTCGTCATAATGAGGGTTCTCCACCTCCTGGATACTTACTTCGCCCTGATAATTGCGTATTCCACCTTCACCATTCCCTTTTCAACATGGATGATGACGAGCTTTTTCAATGCCATACCGCGGGAGCTGGATGAATCGGCACTGGTTGACGGTTGTACGATGTTCGGAGCAATGGTAAGGGTTACAATACCAATTGCAATGCCGGGAATTGCGGCAACAGGCATATATATCTTCATAACGGCATGGAACGAGTTCCTCTATGCCGCAATACTTACCGGAAGGACGGTAAAGACGATTCCCGTTGCCCTCCAGAACCTCATAGGAGAGTATGAGATAGCTTGGGGCCTACTTACGGCAGGCGGTGTGGTGAGTGCAATTCCCGTAATCGTTCTCTTCTTCTTCGTTCAGAAGCAGCTCGTCAGCGGGATGACCTCCGGGGCCGTAAAGGCCTGAGTTTCCCTGGCAGCCGCCAGTGCCCTGTTTTGGTCAAATTCAGTAGGATATTTTCACCGATGTTACCTTGAGCGGCTGAGTGTGGATTCCGCATTCACCGCCCTCCTTGCCGGTGCCGACCCACCTTCCGGCCCTCTCGTCCTTGCCGGTGGATATCCTGGTACAGGGTTCGCACCCCAGTGACCTGTAACCGAGGTTGTAAAGAGGGTTCACAGGTACACCGTTCAAGGCAAGGTACTGCCAGATTTCCCTCTCGTACCAGAGAAGGATAGGATTCAGCTTGATAAGACCCCTGTCACGTTCCTCCACTTCCCTGAAATCCGTTCTGGTTCTTCCCTCGGTACACCTTAAGCCCGTGACCCAGCATTTTACATTCATCTCCTCTATTGCCCGTCTTGTCGGCTCAACCTTAAGGAGGTAGCAGCATCTGTCGGGGTCTCTCTCGTAGAGTTTCTCTTCTATTTCAACGTCGTTCTTGAATACTCTCAGTTCGGGATAATCTTTCGTCATTCGGTTCATAAAACGCACCGTTTCCTTCGGTTTAAAGCGTGTCGTTACGATGAAACCCCTTATGTTTGGATTTACCCTCTTTGCAAGATGCCAGACTACACTGGAATCCTTCCCCAGACTGTTTGCAACAACGAGGTTGTCGCCGTATTTGTCATAGGCCTCCCCTAACAGTTCCAGTGACCTGTCAACCTTTTCTTTGAAGGTAAGGTTCTCTACGAGATACTTTATCTCTTCATTGTCTATCGTATACATACCGAAGCCTCCTCCCCGTGAATTTACAGGGCAAGGATGCATGGCAAACCGAAGCTGTTTCAAGCCCTTGCACTGCATGATCGGAAGAAAATGAGGCCATTTGAACTGAAAAGGGAAATTTCGGGGTTTTTACGGGGTGGCAGCGACGGAAAGCATCAATATGGGGGAGGATGGCGCTATGAATCTTTGAATGGAATATTCAGTTTGATTTCATCCGGATGTGATTTTGGTCTTGTGTTTCTTTATCCTCTTTACACGGAGTTTCTTGCCCCTGTAGAAGTAGCCGTCCAGTGCCCCCAGTACCTCGTTGATGTGGTCGTTTTCGACCTGGAACCTCACCTCGTCCGCGCGAATATCTATTTTACCCAGCCTGATGTTGCGATTCCGGGTGCTTTCGTTTACGAGCCCTATCAACTGGGGCGGCAGCATACTGTCGTGTTTGCCCATGTTAACCTGTAGGTATGAAAATCCCGTGTTGGATCTCTTTGTTTTTTTCCCGGAGTCCTTTCCGTATCTTCTCCTCTCCCGGTCCCTCTTTCGGTTTTCCCGCCTGTAGCCTTCTCTTTCCGGAAAGCCCCTTACCACAGGCGAAAGGTCACGGGTGTTCTTGTAGTAGCTTAAGAATCGGTTGAACTCCAGGGAGACGAAACGTTTCAGTATCTCTTCCCTCGAGAGAGAGGCAAACTTTTCTTCTATTACCGGCATAAAGCTCTCTATACTCTCCGAGTCCACATCCACCGATTTCACCTTGTTCATGAAATCGATAAGTTGTTTTTCACATATCTCCCTTCCAGAGGGCACCGTTTTCTCTTCTATTTTACGTCCGATTGATTTTTCGATTCGCCTTATCTTTGATTTCTCGTGGAGATTTATTATGGAGAGGGAAATGCCCCTCTTTCCCGCTCTCCCCGTTCTTCCGCTTCTGTGAGTGTAAGCCTCTGTTTCGTCGGGAAGGTCGTAATGGATAATGTGGGTGAGGTCGGAAACGTCCAGTCCCCTGGCTGCTATATCAGTAGCCACGAGTAGCTGAAGGTCGTGATCCCTGAATTTCATCATTACATGTTCCCGTTGTGCCTGGCTCATGTCGCCGTGGAGGGACTCTGCATTGTAGCCGTCCTTTATCATCCTCTCCGCTATCTCCTGCGTAGAGCGCCTTGTCCTGCAGAAGACTATCCCGTAGATGTCAGGATTGAAATCCACGATGCGTTTCAATGCCAGGTACTTGTCCCGTGAGTGTACCATGTAATAACCGTGTTCCACGGTATCGATACCTCTGTTTCTCTCCCCGGCAACGTGTATCACCGGCTCCCTCATGTGTTTCATTGCAATCTTTTCCACTTCCAAGGGCATCGTTGCAGAGAGAAGGAGAGTCCGCCTGCCGGGCGGAAGAGAATGAAGAATGGCATCCAGTTCTTCCTTGAATCCCATGTTAAGCATAAGGTCCGCTTCGTCCAGAACGAGGTAGTCTATCATGCTCACATCGGCAGCACCGCGCTTTATCAGGTCCAGAAGCCTTCCCGGGGTTGCAACGACTATCTGGGAACCCTTCCTTAAAGCTTTTATCTGCTCCACGATTCCGGCTCCCCCATACACTGGTGTAATCCGTATCTCCTTTAGGTAACGGGCATACTCTTTCATGTCACCTGTGATCTGCAGGCAGAGTTCCCGTGTGGGGCAGAGGATCAGTGACTGTATATTGCCCTTCCTCCCGTCCGTTTTTTCTATTAGCGGAAGACCGAAAGCCGCCGTCTTTCCCGTTCCTGTCTGTGCAAGGCCGATGATATCCTTTTCCTCGTTGAGCATACTGTAGATAACCTTCTCCTGTATCGGGGTAGGTATTTCGAATTTCAGTTCATCCACCGCGCGTAAAAGCTGGCTGCCCAGTCTAAAATCGTTGAATTTCAATTTTCTTTCCTTTTTTAGTTTTCTTATTTTTCAGTAAGAAGGGTATGTCACGTGCAGGTTCGACACTCTTCCTAAACCTGTAAAATTATCCGTACTTATCCGTAACCGGTCGAACTCGTAAGGTATGCCTAAGATACGCCTTTATTCATCTCCTGTCAATGAAAATTGCGTTCATTCGATCCGGAAGAACGAGCAGGCAGATCAATGTACCAAATGAGAAATGGCGAATGTGAAATGGAAAATATAAGATGGCGAAAAGCAGGTTCGTCCGTGCTTTTTTTTGAAAATTTTTTTTACAATGACTTGAAAAAAATTATATTTATAAGTATAAATAAATTAGATATAATAAATATATTTGATAAATGTGATCCATGTATGCCATGAATTATGAATAAAAAGTCATCCGGAATACTCATTATCCTTCTCTTAACCCTACTCCTCTTTCACAGGACAGCTTTCGGGGAAGAAAAGAGGTACGGCGGTACCTTAAGGCTTGCCTCGATAACGGAACCCGCAAGCCTGAATCCTGTAATTGCCAGGGATTCGGTTTCAACCCACCTCGGTGCACTGCTATTTAACAGCCTCGTAAGGCTGAACGGGAGGGGAGAGGTTGTGGGTGAACTGGCCGATTCATGGAATGTATCGGACGACGGGCTTACCTGGAGCTTCAAGCTGAAGAAGGGGGTGAGGTTTCACGACGGAAGCGAGCTTACCTCGGATGACGTGCTCTTTACCTTCGAAAGAATAAAGGAGGTTTCAAGGAATACACCCTTTTCCTCTCTCTTTGACATAGTAAGAAGTTTCGATGCACCGGAGAGGTATCTGTTCCGGCTTCACCTGAAACGGCCATACTCGCCAGTGATATATCTGATGATGAAGGAGATAGTTCCCAGGCACCTGCTGGAGGGAAAGGAGATGAAGGACCCCTCATTCGGGAGAAATCCCGTGGGAACTGGGCCCTTTGTCATGTCCAGGTGGGACAAGAGGGGTATCCTCCTAAAGGCAAACCCGGACTACTTTAAGGGAAGGCCCTACCTCGATTCGATACAGGTGAGGTTCTTTCCCACGAGGCTTGCCGCCTGGGTCTCCCTCTTGAAGGGTAAGATAGACCTCGTAACCGACCTCAACTACGAGGATTACAGGGTGGTAAGGAAGGACGAGAGGTTCAGGGTTTACGATTACCTAAGCAATTTCTATTATACGCTTCTATTCAATACGAGAGATCCACTTTTTTCAAATCCCACCTTGAGGAGAGCTATAAGCCTTGCAATAGACAGGGATGATTTAATATCAACCGTGCTGGAGGGAAACGGTGTAGTGACAACGGGACCCTTTCTTCCCGGATCCTGGGCTTACAACGAGAACGTGGACTACCAGGGCTACGACCCGGAGAGGGCTTCCCGCCTCCTCCGCAGGGAGGGTTACAGGGATACAGACGGTGACATGATAGTGGAGAAGGATGGAAGGGAACTAAGGCTGGAAATCCTTCTCGACAGGGGAGACGAAATAAAGGAGAGGCTTGCAAAGAGGATAAAGTGGCAGCTTTTAAAGGCAGGGATACGGGTGGATATCAGGGTAATCGAGAGGAGAACCCTTTTTGGCAAGATGCTCTTTCCGGGAAGGTTCCAGTCGGTCCTCCTCCAGTTCAACACGGGGGCATACCCCGACAAGAACACATACCTCTTCTGGCATTCGGCAAACATAGGAAAGTCCAACATTGCAAGGTATAAAAACAGGAATGTCGACTCCCTTATAGAGGAGGCGTGGGAAACGAGGGATCTGAGTGAGAAGGAGTTCATATACAAGAGGATTCACAGGATCATATCGGAGGATGCCCCTGCTGCATTCCTCTTCTACAGGAGAAAGTTTCTCGCGGTATCCTCGAGAATTGGGGGTGTAAAACCGGAGCCGCAGGTTATCTACCACTCGATTTCAGGGTGGTATGAAAAAAAATAAACTTTCAAGTTCAAGGAGGTGAATGAGTTATGATCTTGGAGATCATCGACAGGGGAGAAGAGAATCCCATCGACATCCTGGAGTGGTGCTGTCTCTGGGTTGAGGGAGACTACGTTTAATTTTGTATTTTAACTGAAGTGGTTTTCATGGCCGGGGGAACTGTAAATCTATGTCCTCCGGCCCTCCCTTAAGAGCGTTACGAAAGGCATGACATGAGACTTTCAAGATACACGGTTACGGTTGACAACTTTCCGAGAAAGGGAACTTATCTCCTGTACAACACTAAGAGCCAGGCTCAGGTCGTTGTTGACAAGACGCTTAAAGAGAGGCTAGAAGGCGGTCCCTTTAAGGCTGAGAACGAGAAGGAGGAGATGGTTTTCAGGCAACTCTGCCAGATGGGTATAGTCATTGAAGAGGGAGAGGATGAAGAGAAGAAACTGGAGGACTGGTTCGGCATTGTGCAGAGCGACCACTCCCTTTTAAGGGCCTTGGTCCTTACCACCTATGACTGCAACTTTGCCTGTCCCTACTGCGTGGAGGAGGGTGTGAGGAAAAAACTCTACATGGGCAGGGATACGGCGGAGGATACTGCACGCTACATAGTAAGGAAGGTGAAGGATTTCAATCCGGAGAGGCTTGTTGTTACCTTCTACGGTGGCGAGCCGCTTATGAACCTCGAAGCCATAAGGATCGTTGCTTCCATGGTCGGTGAATATGCAAGGTCTGCGAATCTCAACTTTTCCTTCGGAGCCACAACCAATGGCTCGCTTTTAACATGGCGTGTCGTGGACGAGCTTATCCCCCTTGGATTTAGAAGTGCCAAGGTGACATTGGATGGTACCAGGGAGTTTCATAACAGGAAGCGCCCCTTTGCCAACGGAAGGGGGAGCTTCGATGTGATAATCAAAAACATAGTTAATGCTGCGGATAAGATTGATATTACCGTGGGGGGCAATTTTGACAGAGAGAATGTGGATAGCATACCGGAGCTTTTGGATTACCTGAAGGAGCTTGGACTGGATAAGAAGCTCAAACTTGTCAATTTCAAGCCAATACACGAGACAATAAATGACATGGGCTCCTTTACAAGTGATACCGACATGGGTTGTGTCTTCTTTGAAGACGAGGTAATGGCCAATCTGGTAAAGTTAAGGCGGCTCGTTCTGGAAAAGGGCTTCAATGCAAGTCCCGGCCTTGGTGTAAATGTCTGCAGCATGGTAATGAATCCCTCGTTTTTTGTAATCGATCCCACAGGTATACTTTACAGGTGCCCGGCGTTCGTCGGCCATACCCAGTTTTCCGTTGGTGACATTTACCATTACGGTGAAGAAGATTTTTCGGTGAAGTCTCTCTGGAAGAGATGCAAGGACTGCAGTTACGTTCCCCTCTGCGGGGACGGATGCCTGTATGCCGCATATGTAAGGTTCGGTGATGCCGAAAAACTCAACTGCCAGAAATCTTTTATGGAGTACATGGTAAGGGAGAATCTGAAATTGAACTATGCAATGGGAATAAAAAGGAAAGTAAATAAATAATGAGTATTCCCTTTTTAAGACGTTTCGAGACTAAGATTCTGATATTTGCCTTTTCAATCACCTTTTTTTCCGTTCTGGTAACTGGAATCAGCATAACGATCGGTTCGAGGGATGCACTTATCAAGAATATCTCCGTGAGAAACCTGGAGATTGCAAGACATGCATCCGGCGAGGTTTCAATATTTTTCAAGGATTCGATTGATGAAATCAACCAGGTAGCAGAGTTGATTTCTGTTTTCGACAGAAACAGGTACTTTCAACAGGTGATCCTTGAAAATGTTTCTTTCAGAATGGACAGGTTCAATAATATCAATATTATCGATGATGCCGGAAATGTCATCGTATCGAGTAACCTGGAAGCCAATGAGAGGATCGGCATAGAAAAGACGGTTCTTAAGAAAGCGCTTTCAGGAGGGATTTCTTTCTCCGGTGTAAAGCTATCTGCAAACAAGCTTCCCTATATAAATCTGGCGGTCGCCTTGAACAGGAACAAAAAATCGGCGGAAATTCTCGTGGCAGAACTGAATCTTAGGGCAATATGGGATCTTGTGGACAGTATTAAGGTTGGTACCAATGGGTATTCTTTCCTACTCTCTTCCGATGGTTATCTTATTTCATATCCTGACAAGTCGAGAATATTCATGAGGTATGAAGGTGACATATCGGTTCTAAAGGAGAAAGAGGGAATCGACAGGAGAGGAATAGTAGAGAACCTGTCATTGAAGGGTCAGGAGATGTTAACTGCCATCGTACCGGTGGAGGGAACCGATTGGTACCTCTTTATCCAGCAACCCTTGTCCGACGCTTATCTATCCTTCAGGTATCTCTTTGTGTATGCCTTTGCCATAATGATTATTGCCCTGTTTATATCCTCTGCCATCGGATTGCTCTTTGCCAGGAAGTTGATGAAGCCTGTTAATGCCCTGGTGGAAGGGACGGAAAAGATAGGAAGGGGAGACCTCGATGCGAGAATCGAGGTGAGTTCAAAGGATGAAATAGGGGTCCTTTCCTCCGAATTCAACCGGATGGCAGCAAGGCTGGCAGAATCTATCGAGGCCCTCAAAGAGTCGGAGAACAAGTACCGTCTTCTCGTGGAAAATGTCAGTGATATGATCTTCTCCATGGATTTGAAGGGAAATTTCCTCTTCTTGAGCAACAATGTGAAGGGGATTCTCGGCTACGAGGCAGGGGAGCTGGTTGGGAAGAATATTGTAAACTATATAACGAGAGAATGTCGCGACAAGTTTTTTGCGGAATTGGAAAGGGAAGAACCGGGTAGCATTGGCTTAAAGGAATTCGAGTGCAGTTTTATCACTAAAGAGGAGGAGAGGAGGGTTCTCGACATAAGGCTGGTAATGGCGGAGGGTTTCGGAAACACGGGAGATGAGTATGTCTACTATGGCACTGCACGTGATGTCACGGAAAAGAAGGAACTGCAGAACAGATTGTTGCAGTCTGAAAAATTATCACTGATGGGAGAGATTATTTCCGAGGTGACACACGAGTTGAACAACCCTCTTACGGGGATTATGGGTTTCTCTGAACTTCTTCTGCTTGACGGCAATTTGACGGAAGAGGCAAGGGGTGATGTAAAGAAAATACTGGAGGAGACTGAAAGGGCTAGCAAGATAATAAAGAATTTTCTGACATTTTCAAGACGTTACGAACCGCAGAAGAAGAGTTGTGATATAAATCAAATTCTCGAGAGCGTTCTGGAAATCCGGGCATACGATATGAATGTGAGCAATATCAAGGTTGTAAGAAAGATGGATCGTCGAATACCGGCGACGATGGCGGATCCGAATCAACTGAGGCAGGTTTTCCTGAACCTTGTGAGCAATGCCATATATTCGATGAAAGAGAGCGGAGGGGAGGGTATTTTAGCGATTGAGACGAAGAGGGACGGGGATAAGATAGTAATTTCTGTTTCCGATACGGGCAAGGGAATATCAAAAAGAAATATCAGCAAAATATTCAAGGCTTTCTTTACGACCAAGGATGCGGGGAAGGGCACGGGTCTCGGGTTGGCCATATCAAAGAGTATTATCGAGGAACATGGGGGACATATAAATGTAGAGAGCGCCCCGGGCAAGGGAGCCACATTTTATGTGGAACTACCCCTGGAAAAGGCGGTTGAGACTGATAGAGGGCCCGAGGAAAAGGAGGAAAGCAAAGAGCTCAAGAACTTGAGGATTCTCGTAGTGGACGATGAACAGACAATACTTGATTTCATAAGCATGATATTTGCCAAGGAGGGTTCAGCCATAGATAAGGCGAAAAACGGAAGGAGGGCGATAGAGTATCTATTGTCCAACGATTACGATATAGTTATAAGTGATTTCAAGATGCCCGGTATGAATGGTTTCGAACTGTATGGCTGGATAAAGGAGAATAAGCCTCACCTTTTGGAAAAGATAATTTTCGTGACGGGAGACATTCTCAACCAAGAAGTGCAGATGTTTTTCCAGAAGACAGGTGTATTTCATATCAACAAACCGTTCGGTTTCAATGAGCTGAAAAAGATCATTTCAGAAATAATAGAGAGCTGACAGCAACTGATATCTTGTCTTGATTAAATCTTCCCGATTTTTATAATTATTAATTACTTTGAAAGTCTTTTAAAGTATCTTATGGAAAAAGTGTATCCTTCGTACCTTGGTGTAAAAGATTTCAACTCGATTATCTCCTCCCTCGAGGGGCTATTGAGCCCCTGCAGGGTGTGTCCCTGGAAATGCGGCATCGACCGTTCACCGAAATCGGTTCCAGGAGGAAGGGAAAAGGCTCCGCTTGGAAAGTGCCAGTCAGGTTACCTACCGAAGGTAGCCAGTTATAACCTGCACTTTGGAGAAGAGAAGCCCATTTCCGGGTACAGAGGCTCCGGCACAATATTTTTCAGTGGCTGTTCACTCTCCTGCGTTTTCTGCCAGAACTACACGATAAGCCAACACTGTTACGGAAGAGAGATCACAACAGAAGAACTTGCCGATTACATGCTGGAACTCCAGTCAAAGGGGGCTCATAATATCAATCTCGTGACTCCCACTCATTTCCTACCTCAGATTGTAAAGGCTATATCACTTGCAGCAAAATGCGGACTCTCCATACCCATAGTTTATAACTCGAGCGGCTACGACAGGGCGGAGGTATTAAGGCTGCTGGATGGTATTATTGATATTTATCTGCCCGATTTAAAATATTCTTCCGATGAGAAGGCTCTAACGTACTCTGGTGCAAGAAATTATGTCGAGGTTAGCAGACATGCGCTTGCAGAGATGTACAGGCAGGTCGGTGATCTGGTCACCGATGAGAATGGTATAGCATTACGGGGACTTATCGTCAGGCATCTTGTCCTTCCCAATGACATATCCGGAACTGCCGGTGTACTCGAATTTTTAAGCCGGCTTTCGGGAAGTATCACTGTAAATCTGATGAATCAGTACTATCCCGAGTATCGAGCCTTTCAGTACCCCGAGTTGAGTGGAAGGGTAACTCCCTTGGAATTCGACAGGGCCGTCAGGTTGCTGCATCGTTTCAATATCAGATCTAACTATGCAAAAATGTAGATTCTTTTAGACATTTCCAATGATCTCTTTGGAAGCTACTACCCATGCCATTGGTTCTTTTCCCGGGTCTTCTAACGGTTCTAGAAATTCAGGGCTGCTATCTTCTATTTCAATATTATTCCACTTCAATATTATTCCACCGTTTCAAACCAACTCTTGTATTGAGATCAAAGATAAAATAGCCCTCACTGACCTCATAAACGTGCTTAAAACAATTTAAAAGAACTTTCATGTTCTCCGATTCATGGCATCATACGTCGATACGACCGGCCCAAAATTGTTTCCTGCCTTAAGGTTTTGCATATCACCTCGGATAAAAATGACTCTTCCCTCCGCGATATAAAATCAATGATCCTCAGGGGGAAAAAGTCCTGTTATCTTTGCATAGAGGTTATCCAGTAGAAGAGAGAGGTTTTCGTATGAATGCGGATACAATTCTTTTACTATATCTTTGAATTCCTCTAATGAATCGTTGGTTTCCCTAAGGATAGTATTTACGGAGTATTTGATAACTCCTTTACGTATATCACCTAGCAGCTGTGGGTCATTGTTTGTCATATATCTTTTTAAAAGATCGTGGAATTGTTCATTCTTTTGACAGGCAATTACATAGGGTATTGTAATTTTTCCCTCCTTTAAATCATTGAGCGGATCCTTTTTTATTGTTTCCATCTTGCCGAAAATATCCAGTAAATCGTCGTAGATTTGGAACAGGCTCCCGAAAAGTTTTCCTGCCTCTTTGGCTTTATCGATTACATCCGAATTCTCGTTCCATTCGTGCCATATGGTTGTTCCCAGGTAGAATGAAAGGGAAAAGAGGGATCCGGTTTTCAACTCGTTGATTGTTTTCAAGGTTTGCAGGTCAGGTAATGTTTGTGAGTTTCTTGCCTCGTCTTCAATAGCCTGCCCCTCTATCATGTCCTCGATTGTTTTGACGACTTCTTCTATCAACTGCGGAAGATTATTCTCTATCATGCTGATTGTCTTTAATACGAGGCTGAAGATGAAATCACCGGAAAGAATGGCAATTCTGGTGTTCCATTTGGAATGTATTGTCGGATGTCCGCGTCGCATCTTGGCGTTATCAATTATATCGTCGTGAACCAAGCTTGCCGTGTGTATCAATTCCGGGATGAGTCCGATTAAAAGTGTTTTTTGCCAGGGTTCCTTTTTCTCTCTTAATGAACAGAGATATACTATATAGGGTCTTATTCGTTTACCCCCTGCTCTTATAAGGTCCGATATTGGTTCTTTCAATTTCCCACTGTAACTATCAAAGTATTTGAGCAGCGCGGTATTGAATATCTCTTTAAAATCCTCTAATGAGAGAATTCCCGAATTTTGCCCCGTTATTTTTCTCTGGGCATCAAGCATCTTTTGCCTCTGTCTTGGTACCACCCTGACTACTCTGATGTGAAGCTTTGAAGAGTGAGTATGTGGTGAAGGCAAGATATAGCAGTCCGACAATCATCAAGATGTATGTATAGGGTTTGAACCTCGTATCGTATAGCAGGGTAACGGTGATAAAGTAACCGGTTGTAAGGTGAAGTGTGATAGTGGCAGGTAGAGCTGGAACAAGTTTTGGAATGTCTTCATAGAATTTCAACAGAAGCACGCTACTCAAAATAGCAAGCGGTAAATTGAGGAAAATTATGATACCAGGTGCCGGTAGTAATTTTGTTGATATAAACAGTCCAATCGAGATATAGGTTAATAGAATTAATATCAGGTAACCCCACCTTGCTCTCCTTCTACCCAGTCGAACTACAAGATTTGTCTTTCCGGATTCCTTGTCGGCGTTGAAATCCGGAAATTGATTTATATAGAGCACGGCGGTAATTAAAAAACCGATGGGTAAGGAGAGAATGAGAGGTGTTAAACTGATAGTTCCGGTTTGGACATAATATGCCCCCAGAACGGGAAGGGGCCCGAAGTTGAGGAATATAGTTAATTCTCCGAAACCCGAAGCTGCAAGATAAAAGCCTCTGTTCACGTAAAAGAGAACGGAGATTACACCGATCAATCCTAGGAAGAGTATAACGATTCCGGTTCTGAGCAGAAGTAACACACCGGTAATTGAACCTGCAAGGAGAAATGTAGCTGCCCATATCAGTGTTCGGTACGGTTTGATAATGCCATCCTGGATGGTCCTGCTGCCTCCTGTAAAGTGTCTTACAAATTCCGTATTTTTCGAATCAGTTCCGTTTAAATGGTCAAAATAGTCATTAAATATGTTCGCACTGAGATGCAGTAGGCATGTCCCTAGCAGCGCTAGCAGGAAATTGCTCCAGTCTATTCCTCTGATTTCTGTAAAGGCCAGGGATGTTCCGGCCAGAACAGGTACAATGGATGCCGTTAAGAACTGTATTTTCATGCTTTTCAAGAGACCTATTGTCCGTCTCTTTATTTCTAACAGGTCACTCTTTAATAGTTCATCCATATCTTTCTAATATAAAACAATATACAATTTTATGGCGAAAAAGTAGCATAAGAGAGTGTTATGGTCAAGTTTTTTTGATTCAAATTGTTTTTACCTGTTTGGACTTGCAAAAAGGAGTAGAATGTTATACAAATAAAGCATATTAAAATAGATGGCTTATTAAATTAATAACATTTCTTTCAAGGACTATTAGGTATGAGAATTAGAGGTGGATATTTACCGAAGATTGCAGGCAAGCCTTCCGATAAGCTGGAAGATGTTCGGATTCCGGAAAAGCTCCTTATAAACCTACAGAGAAGGGGACTTACATATACTCCTGTAGTCAAAGACTCTCAATCAATCAAATTCGGAGAAGTTCTGGCAGAGGCAGAAATCGAGGGTGGAAAGATAGCTTTGCCTTCGCCTGTTTCAGGAAAAGTCTCTATTATCGAAGAGGAAAAATCTCCAGCTATTATCACTATAGAAGTGGATGAAAGCAATAGTGCCCCGGAGAGAGTGTACAATACCAGTCAGCTGAAACATGTAGATCAAAAGGAGATCAGGGCTACCCTTGCGAGAGCCGGGATATGGCCTTTCTTCTGGAGCTCGAAGACAGAAGGGATTCCCTCACTCTCAGAGAGCAAGCCGAGAGCTATAATAGTCAATTTCTTTAATGCGGAACCCTTTAGGGCTCGTGGTGATATTATTCTGAAGAACAAGTGGCAGGCAATCATGGAAGGGATTAAATTCATGAATAAATTGCTTGTCGATTACGGAACAATAGAAATTATGCTGCCCAAGGTGCATAAGCCTTTGATCAAAGAACTCTACGATGAATTGGCAGGTTACGCATGGGTTAAATTTCATTCTGTTCCCTTTATTTATCCTAATGACAATGTTCGTTTGCTGGTGAGGATGATAAAAAAATTACCTCCATTTACCAGGGATGATGATATTTGGGTCATGGATATTCAGGGAGTTGAAGCTCTAGGTGCCTGTTTCACGGAAGGTATTCCTGTCCATCAGAAGATAATAGCCATAGGGGGACCAGGTACCAATAATCCCAGACATCTGTCTGTCAGGATTGGTACACCATTGAATGAATTTCTGGACGAAGATTTAAAGGATAAGGGTTCTCTGGTATTGAGAGGAGGTATTTTTCTCGGTGAAACGGTCAACCCGGAAAAGGAAACTGTTAATTTTGACGACGACAGTTTTTTTATACTGCCTGAATTTAGTAAGCGTGAATTCTTAAGTTTCTTGCGACCGGGCTTTAACAGAACTTCTTATCTTCCCGCTTTTGCTACGGTTATTACACGTGGTGAAGACACCCAGATAACAAACTCACTTAGAGGCGAAATACGGCCATGTATCTCTTGTGGTCTCTGTGAGAATATATGTCCAGTCGGGCTTATGCCACAGGTTTTACACAGGTATCTGTATGCGGGAGATCTAGACGGGGCAGAAAAGCTGGGATTGAATATATGTATAGACTGTAATCTCTGTACATTTATCTGTCCTTCAAAGATTGAGTTACAAAAGCAATTTGCTGCAGCACGGGAAGAGTTGAGGTTGGAACACGAGGAAGCAAATAAAATATTGGCAAATAAAAAATCACAGGAGTAACAAGATTTTATCTTTGTTTATTTAAGGAGAAAAGATGAAATACCCAAAAAGCATACTTGATAAGTTCAGGCCGAGTTTTGAACCTGGTGGTAAGTTGTCTTTCTTTAAACCTATATTCGATGCCCTAGACTACTTTTTGTTTCTCGCTCCGCGGACCACGAAAAATCCACCCTTTGGGCGTGACCCGCTGGATGTAAAAAGATACATGTCTCTGGTTATTCTTGGTCTCGTACCCAGCTTTCTGGCTGCCCTGTATTTTTTCGGATGGCGAGTCCTTCTGATATTGATAGTTTCATATATAGCCGGTGGTAGTGTAGAGGTGCTATTTGCGTTGATTCGTAAGGAGGAGATAAATGAGGGATTCCTGGTAACCGGTTTTATCTATCCCTTGATTCTGCCCCCGGGAATACCCCTGTGGATGGTTGCCGTAGGGATCGTGTTCGGGGTTTTTATCGGCAAAGAAATATTTGGCGGTACCGGTAGGAATGTATTCAACCCGGCGCTCATCGGAAGATTATTTCTTGCACTGGGGTATCCTGCGGCCATGACGGGATCATGGGTCAAACCGGGTTGGCTCCCGTGGGGTAAATTGTTATCTTCATTTACCATAGGGCCACCGGATGCAGTTACCTCTGCAAGTCCACTGGTTCTTGCCAAGAGTGGGCAATTCACCCCGCTTTTCAACCTCTTTGTCGGAAATGTTTCAGGCAGTCTTGGTGAAACTTCTGCAATTGCTATACTTCTAGGTGGGTTATTTCTTCTTATCGTGGGAGTTGCCAGTTACAGAACCGTTTTTTCCGTATTGCTGTCATTCGTGGGTTTCAATGTACTGCTACGTTTGGTTGCACCATCGGTAGTCAACCCGGTTTTGTTTAATCTTCTCTCCGGCGGAATACTTTTCGGTTCTTTTTTCATGGCTACTGACCCTGTAAGCAGCCCCGTAACACAGGCTGGTAAGTGGACCTACGGAATTATAATTGGACTGGTAACTATTCTTATAAGAAGTTTTTCAGGTTTTGTAGAAGGGATGATGTTTGCAATTCTCTTCGGCAATATATGTGCTCCGATAATAGACGAAGTAATAATCAGAACAAAAATGAGGAGATATGCCCGTGAAGAATAGTGTGCATGTATTGGTTTTTTCTGGCATTCTTGCTATGGTATGTGCAATTCTACTCTATGCAGTAACCCAGTTTACCGAACCGTTACGAAAGATAAATGAGGAAACAGACAAAGATCGTAATTTCCTCTCTGCACTTGGTGTTCCAATCCCTAAGAATGTGAAACCGAGAGAACTGCTTAATATTTTCGAGAAGAACGTAAAGATAAAGAAGATCGGTAAGATTACGATTTATGAGTATATCCCTGAAACATCAAAGAGCGGCAAACCCATTGCAATTGCTGTTCCATTTTCGGGGCCTGGTTTCTGGGCACCAATAAAGGGAGTACTGGCTTTTGAACCGGACCTCCTGACTATTCGCGGAATACGTTTCTATCAGCAGGAAGAAACACCCGGTCTTGGGGGAGAAATTGCCTCCAAGTGGTTTCAGGATGAGTTTAAGGGGAAAAAGATTGTATCGAAAAATGGCGAACCCGGATTCAGGATTGTCAAATCGGGAGGCAAGTCAAAAAAAGCCAATGATACTAATGCTGTTGATGCGATAACAGGGGCAACGAGAACATCGGAGCGTGTCGAAAGAATGCTTGATAAAGTAGCAAAAGAACTTTATAAGGAGCGAAAAAACTATGTCAGATAGCGCTGTTGGTTTGGCTACAGGTTCTGGTACCACAAAACCTAACAAGAAAAAGTACCTGGAGACGTTTTTAGGCGGTGTCTACAATACGAATCCTGTAACTGTCCAGGTACTCGGTATATGTATTTTTCTTGCAGTAACCATAAGGGTTCAAAATGCCATAGTTATGGGGCTTGCACTTATCGTCGTTCTTACAGGTACCAACCTCTTCGTGTCTCTCCTTCGGGCCTATATTCCCCGACGAATACGTATGATAGTCGAAGTAGCCATAATAGCAACTTTCGTTATCATCCTCGACCAGCTCTTGAGGGCTTATTACTGGGAGATGTCGAAACAACTTGGCCCGTATGTGGCCCTTATAATTACAAACTGTATTGTAATGGGACGTGCCGAGGCCTTTGCCATGCAGAATCCGCCTCTCATATCGATGGTAGATGGAGCGGCAAACGGAATTGGATACCTGTGGATTCTCGTGGCGGTTTCTCTAGTAAGGGAATTAATAGGTTCCGGGACGATACTGGGATATACGATTCTATCTACTTCATGGTATGAAAGAAATATTCTTTTTCTCCTCGCACCCGGGGCTTTCATAACTGGTGGGTTACTTATTTGGGTAATCAATGCAATAAATCTATCAACTAACAAGGAAGACGCAAAATGAATCCTACACCGGTATTAACAATTTTCGTTGCTTCAATTTTTACCAATAATATCCTGCTTGCAAGTTTTCTCGGTTTATGTTCCTTCATCGTCGTTTCCAATAGAATTGAAACAGCAATCGGGCTGGGAGTTGCAGTAACTTTTGTAATGGTTTTCACAACGGCAATAAATTATGGGGTCTACTACTATATATTAGTTCCCTTCCATCTTGATTTCTTATCCTACATAGTGTTCATTGCGGTAATTGCAGCTTTCGTACAGTTTCTCGAAATGTTCATAGAAAGATTCAGCCCTACACTGTACTATGCATTGGGGATATTCCTACCTCTCATTACTGTTAATTGTGCAATACTGGGAGCAGTGCTCTTTATGGTGATAAGGAAATATAATTTTATACAGACAGTCGGCTTTGGTTTCGGTTCAGGACTGGGTTGGGCTCTTGCAATTCTCCTGATGGCAGGACTAAGAAAAAAGATGGGTTATTCGAACATCCCGGAAGCACTTAAAGGGCCTGGAATCATTCTAATAGTAACCGGTGTGATAGCCATGACTTTCATAGGTTTTACCGGGATATTGAATTTGCAATAGTATGGTTAAAGATATTTCCGTTATGGAAAGTTGGTTGATTATTCAATAGCATCTTTTTTGTGGGGGTGATTTTTTCATGATAACTGGATTACTTGCAGTTGGAGTCAATCTTGGAATTTTTCTCGCGCTTTCGATCTGGTTGTTGATTTCAGAACGAATATTGGTGAGGTACGGGAAGTGTACCATAACGATCAACGATGGCTCGTTGATACTAGAAAAGGAAGGAGGCATAACCCTTCTCACCGCATTGTACGAGAGTAAAGTATTTATTCCATCTGCATGTGGCGGGAAGGCTACCTGCGGATACTGTAAGGTCAATGTTGTCAAGGGAGGAGGGCCTATTCTTCCTACCGAAGTTCCTTTTATGAGTCGTGGCGAGTTACGATCGGGAACACGCCTTGCCTGTCAGATAAAATTGAAAGAGGACATAGAAATAACCCTTCCTGAAGATCTCCTTGCCGTTAAGGAATACAGGGCACGTGTCTCTCTTGTCAAAGATCTTACCCATGATATAAAGGAAATCAATCTTGATCTGATTGATCCTCCGGAGATCAAGCACCGACCCGGGCAGTATGTGCAAATACAGGCTCCGGGTCCCGAAGGAACTGTTTTCAGAGCTTATTCAATCAGTTCACCTGATTACATTAAGGATAAGATTCAGTTGATTGTTAGGCTCGTTCCGGGTGGTATTGCATCTACATACCTTCATAATTTGAAAGAAGGCGATGAAGTCCTCTTTACAGGTCCCTTTGGAGAGTTCAGATTGTCTGAAAATCCGGACACTGCTGTTCTATGCATAGGAGGGGGAAGTGGTATGGCCCCGATGGCGAGTATCATCGATTCAATTTACAACAAGTGGCCTGATAGAACCTGTTTTCTCTTTTTCGGATGTCGTACGACAGATGATGTATTCTATCTGGATAAATTCAAGAAAATGGCAGAGGAGCATCCCAATTTCAAAGTCTACTATGCCTTGTCAGATCCTTTAAAGGAAGATGAAGATTGGGACGGTGAAACTGGCTTTATTCATCTTTCCGTGGATAAGTACCTTCCTGAGAATCTCGACCTTCAAACATTTCTCTGTGGCCCGCCTCCTATGATTGAAGCTGTTAAAGAGGTGTTGAAGAATAAAGGTTACAATCCTGATGAAGCATTCTATGATAAATTCTAATTAAAGAGAGGTGACATTTATGTCAATTGTCAGTATTGGAGAACTGGTGGAAAGGGCCAGAGATTTTGAGGGACGGCTGGAGAGATACTATGCTGAGCTTCGTGATAAAACTCCGAATAATGGTGTCAGGCTTCTCACCTATTACTTGAGCAGGCATCGAAGACATCTGGAAGAAGTCATGAAAGGGTTTGAAAACGAGGTATTGGAGCGAATATTCAATGTGAGGTTAAAGTACGATGTCAATTTCAACCCGGAGGAAAAATTCCACATAATAAAGAAACCAATAGATGAGATAAAGGGAAATGAATTGTTGGAAGCAGCTTGTGCATACGATGAAGAGCTTGTGGATCTGTACAAGAGTATTCTTGACCAGCCTATCGGAGAAGAGGCACGTGCATTTGTAGAGGGATTAAAGCGCCTGGAAGAGAAGGATATTGTGATGATGAAGAAAATGATTGCCATGGATTATTTCTAAAATATTGGTTTTAACAAATGGCGACATTCGAATTATTCACCGAAACAGAATCTAAAAAGGAAAAACTTTCAAAACAGGCTGATCTGGGAAGCACTGTCCTTTTAAGTAATGCCAGATGGTTTACAAGGGTGCGATGGATAGTCATAGCCCTTTTTATTGTAATCGGACTAACGGGTAACCTGCTTCCGGGAATGCTTGAATCCTTGGGCATCCTTCCTCCAGTGTATTGGCCATGGGTATTGGCGGGAGTTTTGATACTTACCAATATCGCTTTCAGCTTCCATGTCAATAGACTTACGGAAGATTCTGGGAAGAGTGTAGAAATCAACATCTGGCTACAGATTATTACCGATCTGTTAGTCATAACCGTTCTGGTATATATAGTCGGAAGTACGACAACTTTTATCCCCTTTATCTATATTTTTCACATAGCCATGGCCTGCATTTTTTTTAGACCATTGGGCAGTCTCATAGTTACTTTGATGGCCTCTGGTTTGTATATACTTGAGGTTGTTTTTGAAATAACAGGGATTTTACCGACTAGAAGTATAATAATCGACATTATGACTCGTTTGCAGGAAGAGCCACTGATTGCTCTTTTTAATGCCTTTTCTGCTATTTTTATCTGGCTTGTTACATGGTACCTGGTTTCAACGTTGTCACGAGTTGTAAGGAGGCAGGATGAAAAACTAAACGAGGCAAACAGGAAGCTATTAGAGGCAAACGAGGAAAAAACAATGCAGGTTCTCGTTACCACACACGAATTGAAGAGCCCTGTATCGGGTATAGAGGCTCTTATAAACCTGTTAAGATACAAATACTGGGATGAAATTCCGAATTCTGTTAAGGAGATTATAGAAAGGATAGAGGCGCGATCAAAAACATTACGGGAGAGAATAAAGGAAATCCTGACGCTGGGAAATATCAAGATGGGTAATATAGACAATACAGCAGTAGAGCCTGTTGGAATCGAGGATATAATATCGTCGGTTCTGAAAAGTCTGAAAGAAGAGGCAGAAAAACGGAAAATCACTATTAAAAAAGATATTGAAGGTAAGATTATCTATGGCAACAAGGAACACCTGAGTATACTATTTTCAAATCTGATTATGAATGCAATAGTCTATTCGCATGAGGGCGGAACGGTTGAGATATCTGCAAAGATAAAAAAGAATGAATTACACGTCTATATAACGGATCATGGCATCGGAATACGAGAAGATGCTATGCCTCATATATTCGATGAATACTACCGTACCAATGAAGGAGCCAAATTTAATGAAAGATCAACCGGTCTGGGTCTTTCGATAGTAAGGGAAATTGCAAAGAGTTACGGATATGGGATCAAGGTGGAGAGTCAGGTAAATAAGGGTACTACATTTGAGATAATTATTTCTGACAATAAAAAATCAATAGAAAAGAGGGATGAATTATGAAAAGGATTTTGATCGTCGATGATGATGTGGAATATTCGGCAACATTATCGGATATTCTTAAGGAGTCATTTGAAGTTAGTACAATAGATCATACGGAAGGAGCCGTAGATTATATCCGGGAAAATAGGCCTGATCTGGTAATTCTCGATGTTATGTTTCCGGAGAATCCTTCCGCGGGCTTTGATCTGGCTCGTGAAATACGGAAGGTGGATGAGCTTCGGGATTTGCCCATAGTATTTCTTACATCGATCAACCAGGAATTTCCTATGGATTTTTCTCCAAAGGATCTTGATTCGGAATGGATGCCTGTTCAGGATTTTATCGAAAAACCTGGTGATTTTGATGAGTTGATTGCAAAGATAAACAAACTTCTTGGTAAATCCTAATTTTTACTTGTGATGTAGTACCAAGGGGAGTAACGGTAGCTTTTAAAATAAAGAGCTGCTTGTTGGCTATTGTTTCCTGGCCATTATTTCCTGGCTATATGTATGGCAGCAATTCCAAAAAATAATTTTTTTGTCTCTACACTGCTGAAACCATTGGTTAAGAGGATATTTGAAAATTCTTCCCTGTTATAGAACCGGACAATAGATTGAGTTAAGTAGCTGTATGCTCCTCTGGCGCCTGATAGTAGCTGGCCAATAGGTTTTACAACAAACTTTAGGTAGAAGTGAAATAAGAGGATGAATATTCTTGAATCGGGTTGACTTGTTTCCAGGTTCAAGAAAGTTCCATTAGGCTTTAATACCCGGTGGAATTCTTTTATGGAAGCTGAAAGAATATGCTTGGATATACTGAGGTTGCGTGCGGCAAAAGATGCAATAACACAATCGAAATAATTATCAGGAAAGGGCAGCGTGTCGCATTCGGTATTGACGAACTGTATTCCTGCAGAATCAGGTTTTGATTTTGCCACCTCCAGCATGGGTTGTGAAAAATCTATTGCAAATATCCTGGCAGAGTTTTCGATTTTGATGCCTTTTCCCCTGAGTGCCTTGTTTAGCATTATGGCTATCTCGCCGGTTCCTGTGCACGCATCGAGATAGAGCTTTCCACCGGTAGAAAGAGCGATATTAATAACTTTTTTACGCCATAGAGTATCCAAATTAAAGGTGAGTAAGTGATTTAAAAATTCATAATCATTGGATATTTCACTGAATATTTTTCTTATTCCTTTTGCCATTTCGTTTTATATTGGGTTGCGATGAATTGTCAAGATGAAGTCAGAGAGTACCATTTAATGGTACTCTCTTTTCAATTTCAATCTAGGTTTTTACTCCGGGTATTAAAAGTATTCGCCTTACACATTTACTCAGCTTTTTTTGAAAGCCACATCTCGTAAAGTGGTAGTAGTGTTAGTAATGCAAAAGTAAGAGCCAAAAGTGCTCCTGCTATTATCACGATGAAAGCAGCTCCGCTCGCAACTTTTGCAAGCCACCATGATCCGATATCCAGTGCAACGGCGAGAAAAGATATGCTATAAATGGCTATTTTCACCTTCTCCGAGAAAAGTGTGAAAGAGAAAATGAATACGAGAAGAAATACCACAGAAGCAACGCTGAAAAGGTGAACATGACTTAGAGAAACCAGCCTCGGAACTGATACTCCCGTATCCTGTTGTAACAATGGTTTAACATCTTTATACGTTTCCAGTACCACACCAGCCACTTGGGCATCTTTTGAATGACATGAATTACAGGAATTGTCAAAAATCTTTTTTATCGGTGCAAAATCTTTCTCCTTTCCACCGCTTGCAATCCATTTTTTGACTGTTTCATATTCCTTGTCATTTGCAAAGTTTGGTTTCATGCTGCCATCGATTGACTTTTCCAGTACTGTTTTTTCTCGTGACCCGTAAAATGAAATCTTAATATCCTGCACTGAAAGCCCGGGTTTTTCATCGACTGGACTGTATGTAAGGTAGATATTGAGGAAACCAAATAGATAAGATATACCCATAAGAATTACAAAAGATGTTACAGCAATTTTTGCACTTGTGGATAGATCTCTAAGACCTTTTTTTTCTTTCCAGAACATATGCCCCCCTTAAAAAGTAGTCTCCTAGTGCTTGAACTATTATGATTAATTTGCAAGTATATCAATATAATTATACCAATATTTAGTATCGTGTCAATAAAAAATAATTGGATAGAAAATTGGTAAAAACTTTCAAAATATTTCTATTAATCAAATTGATTAACTTTATTGGCTTTTTTATAAAATAACTTGACAAATTTTGTCTTATCAATTTAAAATGTATCTATAAGATCCAGGTTACTACAAGGTTGAAGCAAAAGAAAGGAGGGATAATTGTCAGTTTGAGACGGCTAAACATGTTCTTATTGAACTTAAGTTTGTTAGTACTTTGAACTGGGGAAGTAAATATTAAAAATAAAATTTACTTTAAAAAAATTAAATGGAGGAGTAGCGTATGTCTAAAAAAATGATTCTTGCACTTGCATTGGTTGCACTGCTACTTGTCGGATCGGTAAGTTTGACTTTTGCCGATTCGTCTTGGCTTAGCGGTACGACGGACCAGAAACTCAACGATCTTGCGAAGATCCAGCCTGGTCTGGGTACTGTTATGATCGAGTATGCTTACAGGATGAGTAGCCTTTACTATGCTGCACAGGCAGGTAACTGGGGAATGGCAGCCTACCAGTTGAAGGAGGCTGTAGAGATTCAGGAAGTCGGTGAAACGACAAGACCGGGGAAAGCCCCGCTTTTGGTAGCATTCGAAAAAAAGAGTTTAAGACCTCTTGCTAAAGATATTGTCAACAAGAGTTGGTATTCTTTTCAGCAGGATTTCAAGGCTGCTGTTAAGGGGTGTAATGCCTGTCATGCAGCTACCGGTTATCCATTCATAACCTACCAGCTTCCTGATAAAGCTCCGGTCGATGCGAAACTGAATAACAATGTCAGTGTCAGCAGGTCTAGACTGACAGCTCTCTTGAAAGATGTGCTCGAATAATCAGGAAAAAAGGAAATTACCTTTATAACCTGGGTAAAAGATGATTTTTTGCCGTTAGGTGGTAAACTGGCAGGTTCCTTGAAACGAACCTAAAATGAGGTGGCAGTAATAACTGCCACCTTTTTTAAATTTGCAACCTTTTATAGCCTTCCAGATACTTTTTTCTTTTTAGAATAGTTAAATTAGATTGAGTTTTCCAAAAAGAATGCTTACCTTTGATCAAGGTAAAAATCAGGGTGGTACTATATGAACAACACTAAGGCAAGTTATTTAAAGGGGGAAGAGTTTTTAAATGCCTCTACGCATGGACTGGGGGTGTTGCTTGCCATATTTGGCCTGATACTTCTTATTTTAAAATCTACCAGATATGGGACTGCCATTCATGTTGCTTCAACTGCAATCTTCGGAAGCTCTATGATAATCCTTTACCTTGCATCAACGATGTATCATAGCCTCCTTCCAGGAAAGGCAAAGGGTATCTTCAAAATTCTTGATCATACCTCTATCTTTATCCTGATAGCAGGCACCTATACTCCTTTTACACTTGTCACCCTTCAAGGTGGCTGGGGATGGTCGATCTTTGGTGCAGTCTGGGGATTGGCGGTACTTGGTATTGTGCTGGAAGCTGCCTTTGGAAGGAGGGTCGCCCGTCTCTCCTTGGCACTCTACCTCGTAATGGGTTGGATTGTGCTAATTGCCATTAAGCCTCTTGTAAATGCTCTACCCGCTGAGGGACTATACTGGCTTCTTGCAGGGGGAGTTTCTTATACCCTTGGAGTAATATTCTACGTAATGAAAAAGATTCCCTACACGCACAGCATCTGGCATCTCTTTGTCCTGGGCGGCACTATCTGTCACTTTTTCGCGATTTATAATTATGTTCTTCCGGATAGCCTCGGATAGCCTTTTTAATACTCTATTGACTGCTTATTAATTGACAAAAACTTTATTGGTTTCTCTGTCAAAAAACCATCTTAAACCGCTTTTGAGCATTGAGTTCGCACCAAAAACCAAATCTATCCGCTCTCCCAATGCTTCTTCAATGTCATGTAAATCTGAAACAAAGCTATCAAAGGGAGGAATTTCCATTTTCCCAATCTGTAAGCCCATACAGCTGTTTATTACCTGTTTGCTCTTTGCACCGGTGGCATCATGAATTTCTATCTCGTATTCGGGTTTTAATTCCAGTCTGTTTTCCGTGCCATGAGCACTGTTTACAACAGTTAATCCGGCTCCCGTGTCGAATATTGCCTTTAAAATTTTGTCATTGGCTTTCATCTCAAGGATACAGAGTCCGTTATCCAGAAATTTGGAAGGTATTTTTGTCCACTCTTCTGTAAATTCACCATCTGCAGCAAATAACTCTGCCGGTAATAAACCAAGGATGTGAAAGTCGTAAATTAATGGCTGTGAAAGAAGTGTGTTTCCATCCAGTGTAAGATCGGACCTAAAGGGTGCAGGGTCATCTTCCTTTTTTATTCGTGCCTCAACATCCTGAATATCGGTTCCTAAAAACTTCACTCTTACGGATACGGTATCGAACTCCCTCTCTCCGAAAGCACTTCGTGCAATCATCTTTCCTTTTTGCGGCAGATTTTTTGCTATTCGGTTAGAAACTGTTATTTGTGATGCTGCCGTGTCAAGATAGGCAAGTGTGTTTTTACCATTCACACTGGCAGGGGCAAATAATTTCAGTTCATAAATGGTAAGATATATCAATTGCGAATCATCCAATTTATACATTTATCGTTTTTCCTTACCCTACATATATATATATATATTTCTAATCTTTCACATTGATTCCTGCCAGCCGGTTGAACCTTCTCCATGCAGACCTGTAGGGCCTTCCCCTTACATCTTTCACCTCTGCTTGTTCCACTTGCTTAAAGGCAGCCTCCTCCATGGTAGCTACCTTACCGAAGGCCTCCACCATGAAGGCGAGCCTCTCTTCCGGGCTGGCCTCCGATGTAGGCTTCGGCACCGAAATTGCTGACAGTGAGAGCGCCCCGGTGATAATCTCCTCTTCAAGCTTATCCCTCTCCGAAGCGTAGAGTTTTAAGAGTTCCTCGGGATTTCTTAAGGTGCTTCTGTGAAGAAGCTCGTGCTTCCAGAAGATCTTGGAAGCATCGAAGGATGCCCCGGGCTTTAGAGAATCAAGGAGTTTCTCGATGCCACCATCACTGTCGGTTCCGGCAAGCGAATCGATCCACATTGGCTTGAAGGTAGATGTGCAAGGGGCAGCGGTACCGGTAACCAGCACGAGAGATTTCTCCGGGGAATCCGGTGAGAGCAGGCAGATCATCGAGCCCACAGTCTGGCTTATCCTTATCGGTCCCCACCCCGCATGCATGCAGAGAGAAGCACCTGAAAATTTGCCTGTTATGTTTTTATTCAGGCTATTAGAGCCTAAGTATTTGTAACCATCGAAATTATTTGCACGGGAGCCTTCGTCGCTTTTGGGCTCCCACTGATTCACCCACTCATCGTGAGACCTTAGAATTCCAGTAATATCCTTAAGGGAGATCCCTCCATTGTTATCGATATGTTCCAGCACCTTCTGTGAGTAGTTCCTTCTCTCCCTTCCGTAGCTGAACTTGGTGTAAAAGAAATCGGAGTAGTTCTTTGCAAAGTTAAAACCCTTTCTTAAGAGACCGCCCTTGGCAATGTCATCCGAGGCCATATCCCAGTCATTCCCTATTGTGAGACAGTTGGAAATGGTGTATATCCCCCTTACCCTCTTTGCAACCCAACTCTTTCCGGAAGTTTCCAGTACCCAGCTCTCATTAGGATCTGCAAGGATAAAGCTGTTGTGGTAGTAGAGGGGATGCAGGTACCCGCAGTTACCGCTCTGCCCGTACCTGCCAAGAAGGCCTGTAATAACCTCTACAGCCTCTCTTGCGGTTGCGGCACGTTCCAGTGCAAGCCTAAGCATATCCATTCCGATAAGACCCGGCTTCTTCCCGTAGGGTGCCCTTGTAAAGACAGCCTCGTTACCAATGGCAAGCCCCTTCTCGTTTATGCCCATCTCCGCTCCCCACATCCAGAAGGGTTTTGACAGTAGAACGGCATAGGTATGTTCAACCTGAGGTATCTCGATATAGGTACATTTCAGCTTGCCGCCTCCGCTGCCGTCCCTGCTGCCTCTACTATCACTCAAGTCGTGATCTGCTGCAGGAGCAAAAACTACCTGCTGTGCCTCGTTGGGCTCCCTGTCCGAGTTCTTTGCAAAGATGGTAAGCCCTTCCCGGTTTCTCTCACCGGTTACCGTTATGGTATCGCAATCCATGTTTTTGGACCTCTACTCCCACTGTCTCTTTGGAAACCTTACTATCATATGGACAACTGACTTCTCCGGTGATTCGTTACTTATCGTATGATCGATATCGCAGTTGTAGATAATGAAATCGCCCTCTTTCAAGAGAGCCTCTTTTGCCCCTGCCTTTACAGAGACCTCTCCCTTGAACACGGTAAGGTACTCCTCCGTTCCCGGTTCATGTGCCGTGGATTCAAGGACATTCCCCGGCTCGAATGTTAGCAAGTATATCTCCAGGTCCTCAGCCATGGCAATGGGAGAGAGTACCTTAATGTGAGGCCCGTTTTCAACCGTCTCGAGTGTTGTGGTATCCTCCGCCCTTGTAACCATGAACTTCTTGGCCTTCTCCGATTCCCCCTTTATAAGGGTATCGAGGTCCACCTCCAGTCCCCGCGCAATCTTCCACACGGTTGCCACGGTGGGATTAACCTTCTCAGCCTCGATCTGCGAAAGCATTGCCTTTGAAACCCCGCTTCTCTCGGCAAGCACGCTCAAAGTAATCTGCTGCTGCTTCCTGATTCTCTGTATGTTCTTCCCTATACAGGGCGGTTTTTCATGAACCATAAAACACCCCCTTGAATATCCTATTGGTATTCTATCAGCTATATTGACAAATTAAAAGTGTATAATATAATGTATATTTGTTCAATATATTGATTTTTACCGCCCGAAAAACCCTCCGGAGGTAACAGAATGAAAAATATCCTTGTAACAGGAGCTCTCGGCCAGATCGGGTCCGAACTGGTACCGGCATTAAGGTCGCGTTACGGAAGGGACCATGTTGTTGCGGTTGACTTAAGGGAAGCCCTCCCCGATTTCAGGGATTCAGGACCCTTTCACAGGCTGGATTGCAGGGATACAAAACTTCTTGCAAGGCTTGTAAAGAAGTACTCTGTGGATACCATCTTTCACCTTGCTGCCATCCTCTCTGCTTCAGGAGAGGCTAATCCTGGAAAGGCATGGGATGTAAACATCAACGGACTTCTATCGGTTTTAGAGATTGCGAGGGAGCTTGGATGTTCCGTATTCACACCAAGCTCGATAGCTGCATTCGGCCCCAATACCCCAAAGGATTACACGCCACAGGATACGATTCAAAGGCCGACTTCCATATATGGGATTACAAAGGTTTCCGGTGAACTGCTCTGTGACTACTACTGGCACAGGTATGGAGTGGATACCAGGGGTGTTAGGTATCCTGGGATAATATCCAGTGTCAAGGAGCCTGTAGGGGGTACCACCGACTATGCGGTGTATATGTACTACGATGCAGTAAGGAAGGGAAGGCATACCTGTTTCATAAAGAGCGATACATACATGGACATGATATACATGCCGGATGCGATAAAGGCAGCAATCGACCTTATGGAGGCAAATCCGGATAGGTTGCGGCACAGGAATGCCTTTAATATAACCGCAATGAGCTTCTGTCCGGAGGATGAAGCCGCCTATATAAGGAAGTACATCCCGGATTTTGAAATAGACTACGACGTAGACCCCGTAAGGCAGGCGCTTGCAAACTCCTGGCCAAACTGTCTGGAGGACTATGCTGCGAGGGTCGAGTGGGGCTGGGATCCGCAGTACGACCTGGACGCGATGACGAGGGAGATGCTCTCCGTTTTAAGAGAGAGGTTCTCCGGAGATAAAGGGAAGGGTAACGGGCGTAAAAAATCAAGGAGGTAACCATGTTTGGAAAGATGAAGGAAGATTTGAAGGCAAGGCTTGAAGAGATAAGGAAGGAGGGGCTCTACAAGGAGGAGCGCGTTATCACGACACCCCAGGGGCCGGAGATAACGGTAGCAGGGGGTAAGCGTGTGCTCAACTTCTGTGCAAACAACTATCTCGGGCTTTCCGGCGACAGGGAGGTAATTGAGGCTGCAAAGGATACGCTGGACAGGTGGGGTTATGGTTTGTCTTCGGTTCGTTTTATATGCGGGACGCAGGAGATTCACAGGGAACTGGAGAGGAGGGTTTCTAATTTTCTTGGAACGGAGGACACGCTTCTATATGCCGCCTGCTTCGATGCAAATGGCGGGCTTTTCGAACCCCTCCTTGGCGAGAAGGATGCCATTATTTCCGACGAACTTAACCATGCCTCGATAATCGACGGGGTAAGGCTCTGCAAGGCAAAGCGTTACAGGTACAGGCATTCCGACATGAAGGACCTGGAGAGGGCTTTGGGCGAGGCATCTGGTGCAAGGTACAGGTTGATATGTACCGACGGGGTCTTTTCCATGGACGGGGATATTGCAGACCTTAAGGGTATCTGCGATCTTGCTGAAAGATACGATGCACTTGTGATGGTGGATGATTCGCATGCGACGGGTTACATAGGAAAAACAGGCAGAGGAACACCTGAATACTGTGGCGTTGAAGGAAGGGTAGACCTTATTACAACTACCTTTGGAAAGGCTCTTGGAGGCGCCTCGGGAGGATGTACCTCGGGAAGGGCAGAACTTATTGAATACCTAAGGCAGCGGTCGAGGCCATACCTCTTTTCAAATACACTTTCACCTGCAGTCGTTGGTGCCACCCTAAAGGTCTTGGACATGCTGGAAGGCTCCGGAAGCTTAAGGGAAAGGATAATGGAGAATACCCGTTACTTCAAGGAGGGAATTACCAGGGCCGGATTCGATATTGTTAGGGGAGACACCGCAATAATTCCCATAATGATATACGACGAACCCCTTGCAGTCAAAATGGCTGACATGCTGCTCGATGAAGGTATCTATGTAATAGGCTTTGTCTATCCCGTTGTGCCGAAGGGGAAGGCAAGGATACGGGTACAGATCTCTGCCTCCCATACTAAGGAACAGATGGACAGGGCCCTGGAAGCCTTTGAAAAGGTTGGCAGGAAACTGGGAATAGTGTAGGCTACCTCTGTAATGCAGGTTACCTCTGTAACTGGGCGGGTTTGGGCTTTAAATTAATTTTTATGGAGGCATGTATGGATGACTTCTCCGGTGGTAATTTAACTGAATACCTACTCGGAATCGATATAGGGACATCAGGTTGTAAGAGCATTCTTATCAATGGTAACGGTGAGATAGCCGGCTCTACCCTTTTCGAATATCCGCTTTCCACACCAAAGCCAGGCTGGTCGGAGCAGAACCCGGAAGACTGGTGGGGTGCAGTTGTGAAGGGTATAAGGTCTCTCATATCAAAAACAGGTGTTACGCCGTCCTCGATTAAAGCATTGGGTCTGAGTGGTCAGATGCATGGACTCGTTGCGCTTGATGAGAGTGACAGGGTGATAAGGCCTGCTATTTTGTGGAATGATCAGAGGACTTCCAAACAGTGCGATGAAATTACAGAAAAGGCCGGTGGCCTTAAAGGCTTACTTTCATATACAAACAACAGGATGCTACCCGGCTATACCGGGGGAAAGATTCTCTGGCTAAAGGAGGAGGAGCCCGAAAATTACGATAGAATGAAATACTTCCTCAACCCCAAGGATTATATTCGCTTCCGACTTACAGGGGTTAGAGCAACGGAGGTTTCTGATGCATCCGGAACCGGCCTGTTTAACGTAAAAAAGAGAGACTGGGCAAGAAAGTTAATATCAAAGCTCGGCATGAATATGTCAATTTTTCCTGTCTGTTATGAGTCTGGCGAGGTTTCCGGAAAGGTTGCCAGCGAGGTTTCAGAGCTTACAGGCCTTCCGAAAGGGTTGCCCGTTGTGGGAGGCGGTGGTGATGCCGTAATTCAGACGACCGGTATGGGACTTATAAAATCGGGGGTTATGGGGACAATAATCGGTACATCCGGCATTGTAGCGATGGGCCTGGAAGGTTACATGGACAACCCAGAGGGCCTTCTTCAGGTTTTCTGTAACAACACCCCCTCCACCTGGCATGCAATGGGAGTTACTCTCAATGCAGGTGGCACATATAGGTGGTTCAGGGATGCAATGGCCCAGTGGGAGATGAGTGAGTCTGAAAAGAGTAAGCGTGACGTGTATGAAATCCTCGATGAACTTGCTGCCAGTGTACCCCCTGGTTCCAACAAGCTTCTCTTTCTTCCCTACCTGATTGGGGAGAGATGCCCCTATACAGACCCTGCAGCGCGCGGGGCTTTTATTGGCCTTGGGCTGCATCATGGAAAGGGAGAGATTGTTCGTTCCATTTTGGAAGGGGTTGTTTTCAGCCTTATGGATGTCTATAAACTTATGAAAAGAATGGGTATAGAGGTAATAGAGATAAGAACCTCCGGAGGCGGCTCACTTAGTCCCCTGTGGCGGCAGATACAGGCTGATGTTTTTCAGGCGCCCGTTGTAACTGTAAGCGGAAGCGGTGAGGGCGGAGCGTACGGAGCGGCCCTTGTTGCAGGTGCAGGAGTGGGAGTCTGGTCCAGTGTGGAGGAAGCTGTAATGGTGCTTAAAAAGGAATCGGAGAATCTTCCAAACCCATCCAACAGAAAGATTTACAAGGAAATGTATGATATATACCACAATCTCTATGGGGCATTAAAGCCAACCTTCGATGCATTGTATAAGCTGTAGATACAATTCTGTTATATACCCGGAATATTTGTAACGTGTTTGTCTGGTTTCAATGTTTCAGCCCAGTTTAAGTTGCCTCTACCTGTCCAGTTTCATGGTTGCAACAACATCCACTCCGGTACCTTTAAAGTTTTCAATCAGCCTTTCTCCTATATTAACAGGCGGTTTCACTTTTAGACTGTAGAGGTTGTCCAGCAGTTCAAAGATAAGGACCTTATCGATGTGTTTAGTGGTTTTCACAGGAAGCCTTCTCTGTATTTCGGAAGCGATAGAGACTGTGGCAGTAACGGTCCTCTTTGGAGCAAGGACCTCCTCTCTACCATAGGTAATACCCCTGGAGCATTTGTTGCCTGATATCTTTATATTTTCCTCCCTCAGGTTATCTTTATCATATTCCACCGTCAGGTGGCAACCTATGGGACAAGAGATACAGATTAAGCTTTTATTGGATCGAGAAGACAAGTCTGTTTTCCTCCCCATCTCTTAAAAATTCTTTTATCCTTTCACTTTTTATGTTTACAGAAACCATCTCAGAAGGCTGAACGTGTAGAAGCCTCTTCTCCAGAAGGGTTTTCTGCTCTTTATCTTCATTCTCCATGCGGATACACAGTTTTGCATTGTTTTTCACAATCATGGGCCTAAAGAAGAATCTGTTGTTTATCTCCGGGTCGTAACTGTTTGGGATGACATACTTGATGTTGGAAGAGGCAACCGTCGGAAATTGTTCGGCTGCTGGCCACTTTCCCCTTTCTTCCATATAGTCACAGGCAAAGGAAGCGGCAGCAATTGATTCTTCGGATACATAATCGACAAGGTCATGGATATGAAGAACATTTCCGCATGAGAAAACGCCATCTACCGATGTCATCATGTGAGCATCAACAACCGCACCTCCAGTCTCTGGGTTTATCTTTACACCGAATTTCTTGGACAGTTCATTCTCGGGAACAAGGCCAACAGATAGAAGCAGTGTGTCGCACTTTATTTTGAATGTTTCCTCCATTTCCGGTTTCCCGTTTCTAACAGGTGTTACATCTACTGCCTCTACCCTGTCTCTCCCGTAAATCCTGGAGACTATGTGGGAGAGGTGGAGTGGTATGTCAAAATCCCTTAAGCATTGAACAATATTTCTCGTTAAACCGGATGGGTAGGGTTGAATCTCTATTACGGCGAGTACCCTTGCCCCTATCAGTGTCATTCTCCTTGCCATAATAAGTCCGATGTCTCCAGAGCCTATTATTACAACATTTTCACCTGGGCTGTAACCTTCTATGTTTACGAATCTCTGAGCAAGACCAGCGGTGAATATACCTGCAGGCCTCGTTCCCGGTATTCCAATGTTTCCTCTGTTTCTCTCCCTGGAACCCATTGCAAGAACTATGGTTTTGGTAATTATCTTTAGTACACCATACCTCGAGGAGTAGCAAAACACCTCTTTTGTGCCGGGGGAGTTGGTACTGCCTTTGCCAGAATTGTTATTATCGGCCCGACTTGTTTTCACGTCCATTACGGTGGTTTCCAGGAAGACCTCTATGTTGGGGGTACCTGCAGTTGTTTCTATGAACCTCTGGGCATATTCGGGTCCTGTAAGTTCTTCTTTAAAGTAGTGAAGGCCGAATCCGTTGTGAATACACTGATTCAATATACCGCCAAGCCTGTTTTCACGCTCGACCAGCGCAACTCTGTATCCCCTTTCCGCTATAATCTTGGAAGCTGCAAGGCCGGCAGCACCACCACCGACAACGACTGTATCAAAGACTGCCTCTCTCATGTGTTCCCCTCATTTCCACCCGCGCTTTGTGCATTGTTATCGGGTGACCCTGTCTGCATGTCCCGGGTTGTACCTCCCTGTAAACTGGTATTGGTTACTTCCACTACTCCCTTCCAATCATCCTCGATACTTCCCTTAAGGATATAGCTTTCCCTTCCTCTCTTGGTTATTTTTTCAAAGGGTAGGCCAGTTTCCCTGTGAATAATCTTTATTATCTTGTACGAGCAGAAACCACCCTGACACCTTCCCATCTGTGCACGGGTATAGAACTTGATTCCATCCAGTGTTGTATGCCCCTGGTGAATTGCATGAACTATCTCTGCCTCCGATACATTTTCGCACCTGCAGATTATATTGCCATATCTCGGGTCCTTTTGAAAAAGTTGGTCAGCACTACTATGGTCCATTTCCCGGAGCTTTACTGTTTCATCCAGGTAAGGGTCATAATCCGGTTTCTCAACAAGTCTGCAGCCCTGCTTTTTCAAGAGGTCCTTTACGTATTCTGCAATTGCAGGTGATGCTGTGAGTCCCGGTGACTGTATTCCTGCCGCATTGATAAATTTAGGAACATCGGGGTAACTTTCTATTATAAAGTCTCCACCCTCTGCAGCGGGTCTTACACCGGCAAAGGAGGTTATAATGTCTCTCTCCGATATTGCGGGGACAAGCCTCCTTGTGGCATAAAAAATCTTTTCAAAATTTTCAATTGATGTGGAGAAATCCTCCCTGTCGTTTATATTCTCAGCAGTAGGCCCTATTAGGGTTGTTCCCTCCACTGTTGGAACTACAAGTATTCCCTTGGAAATTTTTGTTGGAACGGGGAAAATAACCCGGGAAGGACGGTAGGAGCTACTCTTGTCCAGTAGATAGTATTCTCCCTTTCTCGGGGTAATCTTGAACTTCTTGGCACCGAATAACTCTGATATTTTATCTGCATAGAGGCCTGATGCATTTATTACGTAACGTGCCTTGATGCTCTCTCCGGTAGAAGAAATGAGTGTATAGGTATTGTTGGTCTCTCTTTTATCTACAACTTCAAAGTTTGTTATAATATTGACACCGTTCTTTCTTGCAGATTCAACCAAAGAAAAGACAAAACGATACGGTTCTATTATTCCTCCCGTAGGGGCATAGAGACCCCCCGTGACATCGCTGTTTAAGTTAGGCTCCAGTTCCAGCATTCTGCTCCTGTTACAGAGTTCAATACCGATTACACCGTTGTTTACTCCCCGCTGATAAAGCTCCTGTATCGTTTTCATCTCTTCGACTGACATTGCAGCCACAATTATCCCGCATCGTTTGAAAGGAAAGTGCAATTCCCTGTTAAGCTGATCAAACATGGAGTTACCCATTATTTCGAGCTTTGATTTAAGAGTTACCGGGGGATGGTGAAAACCGGCATGAATGATTCCGGAGTTGGCCTTTGAAACACCAAATGCAACGTCTGTTTCCTTTTCGATAAGCGCTATGTCTAGTTTGTAAGCGGAGAGCTTTCTTGCTATTGAGGCTCCCGTAACACCGGCTCCTATTATTGCAACATCTAATACTTTATTTTTCATTTATCTTTCCTACGTTTCTCTAGCGATTATATATAAGTGATTGTTTTTGTTCAATCTAGATTGATAATGAACGATAAATTTTGTAAAGAAAATGCCTGTCTTGACAAACAGTTTGTGCTAATTTATATATAAAATAAATTAATACCAATTACAAAAGGAGGAAATAATGCATCTTCAGAAAAAAATCATTCTTCTTTTAATTGTGTCATTTTTATTGTTCAGCTTTACGGGCTGTGATCTTATTTCCAAGTATCTTGGAATAGACCTTGGTGGATCACCGATAAAGATTACAGACCCGGCAAATGGTCAGACAGTTTCAGGCACCTATACCTTTATAGGTGTTTTTTCGGGAAGCATAGACTCTGTCATTCTTAAGATAGGTGACCAGGAGTTCAAGGATGTTACTCTGTCTGTCAATGGGACCTGGAAAGTGACAGTGGATCTCTCTATTTTCCCTCCGGGTGATTATACTGTAACCGCATACGGTTATGAGGGTATTACAGAAATAGACCATTATTCAATAATGATAACTATAGAGGGAAGCCAGAGCCTCTGGCTGGATTTATCCAGTGGGGCAGCTAAGTATGTCTTTTTAGATGATCCGGATTATTCAGGAAGTCCTGCAAAGCTAACCGATGTAACAACGGATGGGAACTATCTCTACATCGGAGGCTACTATCTGGATACCGGTACAAGTAAATTTAGGCCCTTTGTCTACAAGGTGGATCCTGTAGCAGGTAATTTTGTGAAAAAGTATGTCTGGGAAACAGACTTTTCTTATTCGAATAATCCAAATCCTGTGCTAGTCGAATATGCTTCGCCCGATGACTCAGTATATGTCGCCTTTTCCCAAGAGGATACCTCTTCGAATCCCTTTAACTATGCAGTTAGAAAATTAAAGAGTGATCTCACGCTGAGTTATGAATATTCATATACGCCAGCAAATACCTTTCACTTCAATGACATGGTGTACGATGGTTCCGGAGCAGAGCCGGCACTCTACTTTACGGGTAACATTGATGGTGCAAGTATTATGGTTTTACAGGTAAAGGATTATGGCTCTTCTTTGGCACAGGGTATTTATGGCGACAGTGGCTTAGCCGGGGATGGCTATGGTATTGTCAATCCTGCCAGTTCAAGTTACCTGTATGTTGCAGGTCGGTATTATTCCGGTAGCAATTATGCAGCAGTAATAAGATTTGCCAAATCAGACCTCTCCGTTTCCAGTCAGAATACAAGTGTGCATATAAATGGAGAATTTTTGGGAGCTACCTATGGCAATGGCTATATATATGCAACAGGCTATTTCAAGAACGGAAGCGGCTATGACAGGTCTACAGCACTGGAGCAGATAGACCCTGCTGATATCAGTATTGTTACAGACCATGGATTTAGCATAACTTCTGCTGCCCCATACGATGTGAATGATGAAGCGGGATTGTCCGTGATCTATGATTCTGGTAACCAGTACTATGTTTTAGCTGGAAATCAGAAGAGGACAAGCTCCGACTTCTCTGCAGCAAGAGCGTCTGTGTGTGTAAGGGATTCGAGTTATAATGAAGTCAAGACGGTGATTTTTGAGGAGTCCGGATACGGTGAATCATCCTTTTATAGTGTTGTCCAAATTGGGACAGACTATTTAGGTGTAGGTTATGCGAAGGATGACTCAACTGGAAATTATAAACCGTTAATTTTGGAACTTTCCTCCAATTAAAAAAGAGTAAAAAAATAGAGGCAATCTCCCCATGGAACTTATAAGAGGAAGGTTGCCTCTTTTTTAGTAAACCTCTAATTTTAAATAAAACCTAAACCAGTATAAAAAAAGGCCAACCAGGCACTCTTCAGTTAGTGAAGTATTCACTTTTGCCATTTGGACCTTGCACTCCTCAATTATTTTTCCTATCATTTATTGTTTTAACATATTAAAATTATACTAATTGAGGAGGGAAAATGATTGCTTATAAAAATTTGAAGGATATAATTAATATCACAATAAAATGGGAAGAAAAATTAAAGGATTTTTATGATGTTGCAGAATTTGCACTTATCGATAGTGAATCAAAAAAAATTGTCAGAGTGCTAAGGGATAATCTATTAAAAGATCTTAACATTCTAAAAAATGTAGATGTCAACTCTTTTGGAGCAATCAGCTGGGTACAATATGCTAGAGATTATAAGGAAGAAGATCTTATACCAAAAAAGAAAATTACAAGAAATTCAACTCCCGAAGAGATATTCACACACATTCTGAAATATGTAGAAAATTTACGGGATTTCTATTCTCATATACATGATAATATATCCAATGATAGGCAAAAAGAACTATTTAAATCCTTAATTCTTTTTAAAGATGAGCAAATTCATGAAATTAATAAATTTATGAAAGATCAGAAGATCTAACAATTAATTTAGACCCATCTTCTACAGTGAATTCGGATTTTTGGGATAGTCTAACAAATAACTTTATATAATACAGGAAGTTGGAATTTGAGCTTTGTAATTATGTTCAAAATATAGTGCCAATAATAGATATAATGATATAAATATCCTTTTACAAGATAGTTAATAGAATATAATAGTAGTGTCTTTATAGGAGAATGGAGTGTTTGTTAGAGTAAAACCTTCAGGACGCTACAAGTATTTGCAGGTATTAGAAAACTCTCGTGAAAGGAAAAAGGTAAAGCAGCATGTATTATGCACTTCAGGAAGATTGGGCAGGTTAAAGGGATCCGGTAAGCTTGATAGTTTTGCAGGGGCTATTGTTGAATCACTTAAGGGTAGGTTGAAGAGAGGGGATAAAGCGCTAGTAGGTAACAAGGGTTACAGGAAGTATTTAAAAGTCAGAGAAGGGGAAGCATTTGAGATTGATTATGAGAAACTAAAGGGAGAGGCAATATATGATGGTAAATGGGTATTACAGACGAATACAGACTATTCGGCTGAAGAAGTTGCAGTGCAGTACAAGCAGCTGTGGATGGTTGAGAAGGCATTTCGTACTGTAAAGAGTGTACTTGAGACGAGGCCTGTTTATCATAGATGTGAAGAGACTATTCGTGGACATATTTTCTGTAGTTTTTTAGCTTTGATAATGATGAAGGAGTTGTATTCTAGATTGGAGGAAAAGGGATATCATTTTGAATGGGACGAAATACTGTATTACAGGTAAAACATAGTGCCAAGAGGGGTTAATATTATAAAAATATGAAACAATTTCAGGCTAAGATAGAATCACCCGAGTACAATGATCTAAATAAAGTTATCTGGTGGTTTATCATAATTAGATGGATTACCTGTGTAGGAGTTTTTATAGCATTAGTTCTTGTTTACTTTACTTTGCAATATTCTCTTCCATATAAAATTCTATTTATATTAATTTTCATATTATTTAATGTAAATCTAATATTTACTATATATTATATACTAATTAAAAATAGAAATCTCTCACGTCGAGAACTAATCATCTATTTCAACTTTCAAATCACAAGTGATTATATATTACTCTTTCTTTTGATTTATTTTACTGGTTTCCTTGAGAATCCCTTTTCTTACTTTTTCATATTTCACATCATACTTACTTCTCTTATTTTCTCCCCTCTGACAGTTTTTATATATGAGGGGATACTATCATCCTCAATTATAGTTGTTACATTTCTTGAGTACTATCGAATTATCCCACATTACTTTTTAATTAAAGCAAATTTTAATATCTACCATGATTTTATATTTATAAGATGTGCGGGTCTAATTTCAACTCTGATAATTTCGAGTTATCTTATTACTGCTATCAAAAAAAGAAAAAAAGAACATGGAAGAAGGGTGGAAATTGAATTAAATCACTACAAAAATCTTGATAAGGTTAAATCCAGTTTTATACTCCAGGTTACTCATGAACTACGAGAACCAATTGCTGCTTTAAAGGGTTTTCATGAAATGATAAATCGTGGTATAGCCGGAGAGATAAGCCAAAAAGTTAAAGAACTTATTGATAAAGCAAACCATAGAACAGAGAATCTTCTTACAATAATAGATGAAATGATAGATTATGCTTATATGAAAACATCAGAAGAAATACAATATCAAAAAGTCCTTTTAGATATTAAAGAGGTTATAAATTCAAATATAGAAGTAGTAAGAAATATGGCTGCTTCAAAGAAAATAAAATTTATTTTTAATTGTCCCAGGAATTTAACATTTCTAAGTAACAGAGACTTATTGAATATAATCTTTAATAATCTTCTTACAAATGCAATTAAATATTCTCCTGAAAAATCAAACATAACGATAAATGCAGAAAAAGAGGGAGAGCAAATTCATTTTCTTATAAAGGATGAAGGTATAGGAATTGATGAATTAGAATTACAAAAGGTTTTTGAAGAGTTTTATAGAACAAAAAAAGCAAGACAAATTGAAAAAGATGGAACAGGTTTAGGGCTTTCAATTGTAAAAAAGGCAGTTGAATCATTAAATGGTCGAATTTCCGTTTATTCGGAAGTAAATGTCGGAACATCTTTTCATATCTATTTCCCATTTGAGGGAAAAGAATCAACTGGCTAAGATACTAATTAGAGCTTCCTGAAAAGGAACAGTGTTTTACAAGATTAAGAAATACATCATAAATTTTATTCCAGAAGTGCAAGGAAAAGGAAGAAAATCTATAAAAAACCTTGATTCGAAAAATATAAAGAACATTTTGCGGATAGTGGTTTGAGTGCAACTGCCAAGCTGTTTAGGATGGTATTGGGAACGTTAATCTTAAAGGATAAATTAGGATTAAATGATGAGGAAGTGCTAGAGCAGAAACGAGAGTATGTATATATGCAGCATTTAACAGGAAGGGAAGTTCTCTTTTTGCTCCATGCATTAATATTTTCAAGATATTGTTTCTTTAATGATTCAACTTCTTCCCTGCAATATCTAAGACCCCGTGAATTAAATATTGAATTTATGGCTTTTAGCTCAAGTAAAATGAAAGAAAAAGAGCTTGTAGGGTGTTAAAGCGATCTTCTCTATTCTTTTTAAACGGAAAGGGAGTACCTTGTACCTAAAATCCCGGGATTTTAGGTACAAACAGGGAATTCGGTAGAACGAGTAAAAATAAGCCTGATGTTATCTTTGGTTTTGAGGGGAATTTTATTCGAGAACTTAATAAAATTGAGTTATGTTGTTCTATTGCCTTATGTGTAATGCTTTCAATGGCGTTGGGCAGAATAAGAGTAAATCGGGAAGAATTAATGCGCTGCCTGGTAAAAAGCGGTTAAAATCCATTAGGAAAACAAGATAAAATCAAGAAATAGAAAAACAGTGGACGAGGTTTCTCCTAAACCTGTTAAAATTATTAGATTATTACTATTCACATCTCATTTTTTGCTCGTTACAAGTTTTAATAGCCTATTGGCTTTATATTCTATCTCGTTTAGGAGATTTTATACTGTCTTCAGCTATCAGTTTGTAAATATTTTAAAATCCTCTACAATGAAAATAGCTATTTATATTTTTTATTGACTTTTCAATTTCTATATTGTTAAATGTTAGTTATAAATAATTATAGGTCTTTTTAAAAAAATATAAAGTAGTGTAAAGGATGGAGGAAAAAAGTATAAAAAAATGATATGAAGTAATTGATAGTTTTTATTACGTTGTTACGCTATTGATATTTTTCAAATTGAAAATGTTAGTGAGGAACAGAATCGTATGATTGCTAAAAGAAAGCGAATCGGGTGGGGACGTAGTTTTAAGAATTTTCGGGGAATGCCTCGAAAAGAAATAACAGATGTTGATATTCCGGAAAAGGTAATAATTCCATTAAAACAAGGATATGGAGAGGAAACGGAACCAATTGTTGAAAAGGGACAAAAGGTTCTAGCAGGTGAAATTATTGCAAGAAATGACAATAATATCTCATCTCCTGTACATTCTTCTGTAAATGGTGTCATTGATGATTTTATAAATCTTAACTTTTTTGGTATAAAAACAACAGCGGTTATTATTAAATCCGATAAAACTAGAAACTGGATTTCTCCATTAAAAGAGGATGTAAAAACGAACCATGGGAATGATGTGTCATGGGAGTCATTTTCTTCTGAAGAAATAGAAAGAAGAATATATTTAACGGGCGTATCGTGTCTGGGCAATTATGGTATTCCAACTCATTTTAAAAGCTCACCAATGTCAACTGCAGATGCAAATCATATAATAATCAATTGTTTAGATTCAGATGTTTATGATTTGGAAATGACAGAAATATTACAAAATGAAGAATTAAGCAAATTTGTAGTTGGGATAAAACTTTTAAAGAAGATATTACCCCAGGCTGTAGCCCACATTGCTATAAATAAAAAAAGTAAAAATATAATCGACAAGCTTGAAGGTTTGCTGGATCATGAAAAAGATATAATTGTACATCCTCTTGAATCAAAATATCCAATTAATCTTGATCCTGTAGTCGCTGGGATCGTATTAGATGAGAAGATATCTCCATATACGATTCATCAAAATAAAGGAATACTTATTTATGATGTTTCGACTATTCTAAATATCTATGAGGGAGTAGTGAATGGAAAACCATTAATTGAACGGATTGTTGCATTGGCAGGTGAAGGATATATTGATTCGCATTTTTTAAGGGTGCGAATTGGTATCTCTTTTGATCAAATTATTAATCGCAATGTAAAGGCGGGTTATGATATTCGATTCATTCTGGAAAGCCCACTTTGGGGTGAGAAGATAGAAGATTTATCCTTACCGCTTGATAGAACAGTTAACTGTATTGTGGGTATTGTTGAAGGCAATAAAGGTGAATTTCTCAGTTTTGCGAGGCCTGGATTTACAAAGGATTCATACTCAAGAACGTTTGTAGCTAATTTTATTCCATTTAAAAAACATATCGATACAAACCTTCATGGAGAAGAACGCCCCTGTATCTTTTGCGGTTACTGTGAAGATGTATGTCCAGTTGAAGTTATACCTCATTTTGTTGCCAAACATGTAGAAAGAAACTTGATAGATGATTATCTAGTAAAATATAAAATTTTCGATTGTATTGAATGCCATCTTTGTACATATGTTTGCCCATCGAAAATCAGAATATCTGATTACATAAGAGAAGGAAAACAGTCTCTAATAAAGATGGGCATTGAAGATCCCGGATCTAAGGCATTCAGTAATGAAATGAATTTGGAAAATGCTGATTCTTTAAATAAGAATAATGGGGAAACAATCAATGAATAAACTTCGTGTAAGATATCAAAAATTGTATAAGATTAAATTGTTAATGCATTTTACAACCATAATACGCACCATTGAAGGTATTTTATTTGGTATATCTACAGTAACTGAAAGTGCTCCTCATTTTCGTGATAATATCGATATAAAGAGATACATGTCTGCAGCTATAATTGCTCTTGTTCCATCAACAGTCGCTGCCATTTACTTTTTTGGTCTACGTGTAATTGCAATGATAATTGTATCCTATATAACCGGGGGCATTATTGAGGTTCTATTTGCTTTAGTTCGTAAAAAAGATATTGAAGAAGGTTTTCTGGTAACAGGATTGATTTTTCCTCTTGTCCTACCCCCAAATACCCCGCTTTGGGTAGTTGCAGTAGGAATAGCTTTTGGTGTTGTATTTGGAAAAGAACTTTTTGGTGGAACCGGTAGAAATATTTTTAATCCTGCTCTAGTAGGAAGACTTTTTATTACAATATCTTTTCCACAAATCATGACATCATCATATAAACTTCCATTTGTAGATGGAGTGACTTCAGCAACACCTCTTGTTCTATTTAAAACTTCCCACACATTAACTCCATGGTTCCAACTTCTTTTTGGTGCCACTGCGGGAAGCATGGGTGAGACCTTCAGAATTGGGATAATTATTGGTGGTTTGTTTTTAATTCTTACAAGAACCACCGATTGGCGAATTCCTATTTTTTATATAGGTACTATACTTGGTCTTTCCTGGATTGGACATATATTTATTCCGGATAAAATTGCTTCACCTCTATTTCAGTTACTTACAGGAGGCCTTTTATTCGGTGCTTTTTTTATGGCCACCGATCCGGTAACATCTCCTTTTACACGTTCTGGAAAAGTAATTTTTGGACTTGGAATAGGGATTTTTACTCTGCTTATTCGTGTTTTTTCAGGGTATGCTGAGGGAGTCATGTTTAGCATAATTCTGATGAATGGTTTTACCCCTTTGATAGATCACATAGTTTTATCAATAAAATATAGGCCGGTTGAAAATGAAAGATAGACTACTGATGATTGTATTTATACTGGTGCTCGGAAGCATCTTAACTATTTCATTGATAGCTGTTGATAATTATACTGCTCCCATCATAAAGAAAAATAATGAAATAAAGATAAAGAAGAGTGTTCTTGATGTGTTTGGAATACCTTACAGCAAAGATACAATTGAAAAAGTTTTTTCGGATACAGTGGAGATTCGCAAAATACAGAACAAAACATTTTATATATTAAAAAATGGTGATATTGCATTTGAAATAAAGGGTTCTGGAGTATGGGGGCCAATACAGGCAATGATAGCATTAAAATCAGATAAAAAAACTATTAATGCTATGGTAATTATTTATCAGGAAGAAACTCCTGGATTAGGAGGAAGAATAGCAGATAAAAGTTTTCTATCCCGTTTTAAAGGAAAAAAGGTTGTACCAGAATTGATTCTTGTAGCACATGGAAAGGCAAAAGGCGTAAATGAAGTTAATGCAATAACAGGGGCTACTCTCAGTAGTAAAGCATTACAAAAAATAATCAATACCAATATAAGAGAATATCTCCCACTTATTGGAAGGATGTAGAAAAATGCTGAAACAGATAAAAAATACAGAGGGATTTAAAACAATCGCTAATGGATTGTGGCGAGACCACCCTATTTTTTCTATGGTTTTAGGGATTTGTTCTGCTCTTGCTGTATCCAATAAGGTTGATAATGCTATAGCTATGAGTGGTGGAGTAATGTTTGTTCTTATAGCAACAGCGATTATCATATCGATGTTGAGAAAGTTGATTCCCTTAAGGGTGAGAATTATCACATTTATGATAGTCATAGCTTCTTTTGTAATTATTGTAAATAAATTTCTTGAAGCATTTTTTCCAATTATAAGTTTAGCTCTCGGGCCATATGTAGGATTGATTATTACTAACTGTATTCTGATGGGAAGAGCAGAAGCCTTTTATACTCATAATAATACATGGCTTTCTGTACTTGATGCGATCGCTAACGGTATTGGCTATAGTTATACACTTATTTCTGTTGCAATTATTCGTGAGTTGCTTGGTTTTGGCACGATCCTTGGGTTTAGAATAATGCCAGCAGGATGGACTAACTGGGTGGTTATGAGTATGGCACCAGGAGCATTTTTTGTTTTAAGTGTATTTATCTGGCTAACACGAACACTAGCAAAACAAACTCCTGATTGAAAGGTGATAGTAAATGGTTTATCTATTGACAATTTTCATCGCTGCAATTTTTACGCATAATATTGCCCTTACATATCTTCTTGGAATGTGTCCATTTATTGCATTGTCAAGGAATATGAAAACAGCAACAGGTATGGCAATTGCAGTTATATTTGTTATAACTTTAACCGCAGCGATTAATTGGCCGATCTATCATTTGATACTTATTCCGACTCATAGTGAATTAATATATTACATTATTTTTATAATTGTTATTGCCGCCTCAGTTCAACTTGTAGAAATGATAATGGAAAGGTTTTTTACAGCTTTGCAGGCTGCATTTGGTATATTTCTTCCTTTAATTACCGTCAACTGCACCGTTTTAGCTGTATCTCTTTTTATGGTATTAAGAGATTATACATTTTTACAGACTTTGTTTTTTGCCTTTGGATCAGCTGTTGGATGGATGCTTGCAATTGTAATGGTTGCTGCAATAAATGAAAAATTAAGGCTTATTGGTGATATTCCAAAAGGTTATCAGGGGGCTGCTATTATCATGGTAATAGCTGGTATTATAGCCCTATCGTTTTTAGGATTTGCGGGGATGGTGAAAATACAATGACACTTATACCTCTTTTAATCATGAATGTTATACTGTTGGTAATTACAATTATTCTAGCAGTCGCTGATAGAGTACTTGTAACATACGGTGAATGTAAAATTACTATTCATCAGGAGAATGAAAAAAAAGAATTAATTGTAGATGGTGGTAATACGCTTCTTTCTTACCTTTCAGCTAATAATATAAAGATATCGTCTTCCTGCGGCGGAAAGGCAAGCTGTGGGTACTGTAAGATCAGGGTGTTAAAAGGAGGTGGCCCGATTTTACCGACAGAGGAAATATTCATGAGTCGTGAGGAAAAACTAAATAATATGCGATTAGCCTGTCAGGTTAAGGTTCGTGAGGATGTTGATATTTATATACCTGATTTTATAGAAACCGTAATGAGCATGGTAAAGAATAAAACATTTAAAACCAATCGAAGATGGAGAGTTACAATTGAGTGAGGGTACAAATATAAAAGAAATTTTAGATGGACTGATTGAAGAATATCAAAAGGAAAGAGGTACAATAATTGGTCTTTTGCAAGATATAAACAATAAATTTAGATATTTACCAAAAGATGCTTTAATCTATGTTTCTAAAAAAGTTGGGGTTCCGCTTGCAAAACTTTACACATTGGCCACTTTTTATAAATCCTTTAGGCTTGATCCGGTTGGCAAACATCTGATTTCGGTCTGTATGGGAACAGCCTGTCATGTAAATGGTTCTCCAAGATTACTTGATACTTTAGAGAGAGATCTTGAGATAAAAGCTGGTAGTACAACGAATGATAATAGGTTTACTCTTGAAACGGTGAATTGCCTTGGTGCTTGTGCTCTTGGTCCTCTTATTGTAATTGATGGAGAATACTTTGGGAAAATGACGCAGAACAAACTGAAGAAGGTTATAAAAAAGTTTTCAAAGGATTAAAGAGGAAGTATGAAGAGTAAATCATTTTCAATAGTTGATAATAAAATGAAAGTCGTTAGTGTTTTTTGGTTAATGTAAAAAAGAAAATAATTACTAAGATGGGCGATATAAAAAATATAATTAAAATTGGATCTTTTAATTTTGAAACGAAGAAATTCTATATCATGAAATTAAAAAAAATTAAAGAAATACTTGATGCTGATGTATGCTGTGGGACCATAAATGATAGTCATGAAATAATGATGGTATGTGCATCAGATCTTATGAGTGATGTGCTTACTTTTATCAAACCAAATGCTTTATTATTAACAGGACTTACAAATCCTCAGGTGGTACGCACAGCAGATGTAGCTGAAGTCAAAGTAATTTGTTTTGTTAGGGGAAAAGAACCAACCGAAGAAACGATAAAATTAGCGGATGAAAAGGGTATACTTCTTATTAAAACTAAGTGTTCGATGTTTGAAGCTTGTGGTCGCTTGTATGAAGCAAATATGGTAGATTGTTTAAAAACATGAATAAAGAAAGAATTGGGAAGATTCAGGAGTTAATATATGAGCTTTCTGTTAAAGATCTTATGAAGAAAAAAGTCATATCGGTACCACCCGATATGTCTATGTATAAACTCAGGGAAGTATTGAGGGATAATCGTATTTCAGGAGTCCCTGTTGTAGATAAAGGGCGAATTGTCGGAATTATTAGTATTGAGGATTTTATAAATTGGCTTTCAAAAAAAGGTAATGGTTCATGTATTAAGGACTGGATGACAAAAGATGTTGTTACAGTATATGAGGATGAAACGTTGATACAAGCTATTAGCCTATTTGAGCAAAAGGGATACGGCAGGTTCCCTGTTGTTGAAAGGAAAGAAAAAAAGCTTGTAGGTATTCTTACGAAAGGAGTTATTATTGAATCTCTTTTACATGAGATTGAGGTTGATTATCATGAAGAAGAAATAAGACATTACAGAGCAAGCCACTTTTTTGAAGATATAATTGCTGATTCAGTAACAATAGGGCTGATATACCATGTTAAAGGTGGTGATGTTTTTAACGGAGGTACGGTTGCCAGCAATGTTAAAATGTCACTTAAACGCCTTGGTGTGAAGCCGGATATTTATAGACGCGTTTCTATTGCTGTCTATGAAGCTGAAATGAATCTTATATTTTATACAAAAGGGGGAGAAATTTCTATTTACATAAAACCTGATAGTATTTGTATTAATGCCCAGGATAATGGACCTGGAATACCTGATGTGAAAGCTGCACTACAACCGGGATTTTCAACAGCTCCGGATTGGGTGCGAGAGCTTGGTTTTGGGGCTGGTATTGGTTTAAATAATATACAACGCTGTTCTGATAAAATGATTATAGATTCAATGGTTGGCAGAGGAACGATTTTAGGTATTACTATATATATGGATGTATGATGAAACTATTAGAAATTATAGACAAATTAAATCTTGAAGTGGTTACAGGTAAGAATTATTTAGACAGGTCAATTACCCATGGTTATGCAAGTGACCTTCTTAGTGATGTGATTGCAAATGCAGAAAGTAATGATATATGGGTAACACTTCAAGGACATCCTAATATTGTTGCTGTTGCCAGTATGAAAGAATTAGGTGGCATTATAATAGTAAATGGTAGAAAACCAGAGAAAGAAACGATAGAAAAAGCAGAGAAGGAAAGAATTCCGATTCTATTGAGTTCATTACCAAGTTTTGAGATAGTAGGTCGTTTATGGGATTTAGGGATTTCTGGATCACCTAAAGATGCTAAAAAAATATAGAGCTGATTGTCATATACATACTTGTCTTTCACCATGTGGTGATTCTGAAATGTTACCAGAAACTATTATAAAGAAAGTAAAAGAACAAGGTATAGATGTTATTTGTATTAGTGATCATAATGCTACAGAAAATGTATTAGAGGTAAAAAAAGTGGGAAACCGCGAAGGTATTACAGTTATTGGTGGTATGGAAATTACATCAAAAGAAGAGGTTCATGTGCTTGCATTTTTCAACGATGATTCAGACCTAAATGATATGCAGAGAGTTGTATACGATAACCTTCCGGGTACAAACAATCAGGAACTTTACGGTTATCAATGTTGTGTTGACGAATTTGGCTATATTAAATTCCTAAATCAACATCTTTTAATAGGTGCTACAACTCTATCTATCGAGGAGGTTGTAGATGCTATTCATAGATTTAATGGAATAGCAATTGCCGCTCATGTTGATAGAGAGGCTTTCAGTATAGTTAATCAGTTAGGGTTTATTCCTGAAGAATTGGAATTTGATGCATTGGAAATATCTTCTGAATGTAATTACAGGGAATTTAGCAAAAAATATATTTCCAAAGAATATGGTATTATGCGATATCCAATAGTTAGCTTTTCAGATGCCCATAAACTTGATGACATAGGGAAAAGATGTACAATCTTTATCTGTGAAAAGCCAACTGTTGAATCCATAAAGGAAGCCATAAAAGGGGTTAATAGAGTAATCTTATGTGATAATTCTGATGTATGATATTTCTTTACATATACTTGATATTGTGGAGAATTCTATTAGAGCAGGAGCAAAAAATATAGTGATAAAAATTATAAAAAATACTAATAAAGGGAAGCTCGATGTAATCATAAAAGACGATGGAAGGGGAATGGATAAAAAGGAACTAAAAAGGGTAACTGATCCGTTTTTTACTACAAAAGAAGGTAAAAAGATAGGTCTAGGTATTTCACTTTTTGCGCAAGCAGCCTGTGATACAGGAGGCAAATTCTATATTGGTTCTAAAAAGGGAAAAGGGACAATTGTATGTGTATCTTTTAATAGAAATCATCCTGATATGAAACCTCTCGGGGATATAAAAAGAACCATTGAGATATTGCAGACCGTATACCCGGATATAAATTTTAATTATAAAGAGGTCTTTCTATGAAAATTGGAGGGGTATTTAAATTTAAGTTAGGCCTTATTAAAAGGTTATAATATTAAGGGGGTAATTATGAAATTAAAACCAGAAGATCTGGATAAAATAGCTCAAAAAATGCGATCAACTACCAATCTTAGGGATGGTACGGCAAGAATGAAGATTACTGTTCATATGGGAACCTGTGGTATTGCTTCCGGTGCTCGTGAAATTTTAAGTGCATTTCTCTCATGTATTGAGAAAGAGGAAACTTCCAATATACTCATAACGACCTCTGGTTGTGCTGGTTTATGTAGTAGAGAACCAATGGCCACGGTTGAGGCTAAAGGCGAACCGCCTGTTAAATATGTTGATTTAACTAAAGACAAGGTTGAGAGAATCTTTAAAGAACATATTGTGGGTGGTAAAATAGTTCAAGAGTATGCCCTTGCAATTGGGAGTGAGAGGGTGTTATAGATGAAACAGTATAGAGCAAATTTAATGTTATGTGCGGGAACAGGCTGCGTTTCTAATCGTTCTCTGCATATTAAAGAAATTCTTGAATCGGAATTAAAAAGATATAACCTCCAGGATGAGATTCAAATTGTTCTTACAGGATGCAATGGGTTTTGTGCAAATGGTCCGATACTTGTTGTCCAACCTGATGGTATTTTTTACCAGATGCTCAAGGAGGAGGATATACCTCATTTAGTTGAAGAACACCTTTTAAAAGGTCGCCCTGTCAAGGAATTGATGTATATACCACCTGATAAAAAATCACCGATTCCCAAAATGAGTGACATTGGATTTTTTAAGAAACAGCAGCTCATTACACTTTCTAATCGTGGTTTAATCGATCCTGAAAATATTGATGAATATATCGCTAGGGGTGGTTACAAATCCTTGGCAAAAGTGCTTACTTCAATGAAACCTGAAGAGGTCATAGAGGAAATTAAAGCCTCAGGGTTGCGTGGGCGTGGAGGAGCAGGCTTTCCAACCGGAAGAAAATGGGAAATCTGTAGAAGTGCTAAAAATGAGGAGAAGTATGTCATATGCAATGCCGATGAAGGAGATCCGGGAGCTTTTATGGACAGATCTATTGTAGAGTCTGATCCACACTCTGTACTTGAAGGAATGATAATTGGTGCCTATGCAATAGGAGCTCATAATGGATTTGTATATATTCGAAATGAATATCCCCTTGCTTTGAAACGTATCAATAATGCTATTAAACAGGCCCGTGATTACGGAATATTGGGCGAAAATATTTTTGGAACAGATTTTAATTTTAATATAATGGTGAATAGGGGTGCTGGTGCATTTGTTTGCGGGGAAGAAACCTCTCTTATTAGATCTCTGGAAGGAGAAAATCCTGAACCTCAAACCAAACCTCCTTTTCCTGCTTTTTCAGGTTATATGGGAAAACCAACCAACATAAATAATGTCGAAACATGGGCTAATGTTCCGAGAATTATAGCTCGGGGTTCATCATGGTTTTCCAGTATTGGAACTGAAAAGAGCAAGGGAACTAAAGTATTTTCAATCGTTGGAAAATTAAAAAATACAGGTCTTATAGAAGTACCAATGGGTATAACTATAAAAGAAATTGTATTCGACATTGGGGGAGGAATTGTAAACGATAAAAAGTTTAAAGCGATTCAGATTGGGGGCCCATCGGGTGGATGTATACCAGAGTCTCTTATAGATTTGGCTGTAGATTATGAGTCACTGACAAATGCAGGAGCTATTATGGGATCTGGTGGTATGATTGTGATGGACGAAGATACCTGTATGGTGGAAGTTGCCAGATACTTTCTTTCATTTGTGCAGGACGAGTCCTGTGGAAAATGCCCTCCCTGTCGAGAAGGTACACGGCATATGCTTGACATATTGACAAATATAACGCTGGGGAAAGGGAAAGAGGAAGATATAGGGATACTCGAAAAAATGGGAAAATTAATAAAAGATACAGCTATTTGTGGATTAGGAAATACAGCTCCGAATCCGGTTTTAACAACCATCAGATATTTTAGAGATGAGTATGAAGCTCATATCAAAGAAAAGCGATGCCCAGCTCGCGTTTGCAAGGCATTGATTAGATTTGATATTTTAAAAGATAAGTGTACAGGATGTCATCTGTGCTTTAAAAATTGCCCTGTAAAAGCAATTATTGGCGAAGTCAAAGAAGCACATACAATTATTCAAGAGAAATGTATTAAATGTGGTATGTGTTTTGATGTATGTAGATTTGATGCAGTGAGGTATGGATAATGGTTACAATCAAAATAGACGGAAAAGATTTTTCTGTTTCTGAAGACATGACTATACTAGAAGTGGCTCAACAGGAAGGTATAACAATACCTACATTGTGTTATAATAAGTATCTGAAACCTTATGGCGGTTGCCGAATGTGTCTTGTGGAAATAACAAGCCCGATGATGGGAGGAAGAACCAAGCTTGTATCATCCTGCACCTATCCAGTTGAAAATAATCTTATAGTAAAGACTGATACGGATAGGGTAATAGAGGGCAGAAAATTTATCCTTGAGCTTAATATCTCAAGATGCCCTGACTCGGAAGAAATAAAAGAGCTTGCAAAAAAATATGGTGTAGATGTAAATAATCCAGAAACTCTTGATGAGGTCGGAAAATATCTTTTATTCCGTTCCCAAAAACTTGAACATACAAAATGTATACTATGTGGTTTATGCTTTCGTGTATGCAATGAAATAACACAGCGGGATGCTCTATGTGTTGTAGAAAGAGGATACAGAAAGAAAGTAAGTACCCCGTTCAACGAAATTTCTGAAACATGTATTGGCTGTGGAGCGTGTGCCTATCTCTGTCCTACTAATGCAATTACAGTAGAAGAGGCAGAATGAGCTTCTACTGTTCCTTTTATATATTTCATCTGTATCATTTTAAAACAGTACCAAACATATAATTTTAATACTTTAACGTAATTCTGTGGGTGTAAACCCACAGATGCAAGTAACCCGCTGTTTCTTTATAGTGTATAATATGAAGGATGGAATATAGAAAGCAAGCACACACAGTATATTATACGAGTGGTCAGCGACAATTATAATTCCCTGCCGCAATGCCTCGCATTGCTTCGTGTAAAAGCATACTTTAACAAAGTTCTTGGCTCATGGAAAATGTAACCCAGTACTTATTAAAAGAAAAAGGTGGAGATTACAAAATGAAGTTGGCTATGAGTTTAAAAACAAGGAGAGAACTCTTAACACAAATCATTCTACGGTATAGATGATCAATCCGCAAGCAAAAGAAAGCAATCTTAGATGAATTTATTTTATCCACAGGTTATTCCAGAAAATATGCTATTAGGCTGCCCTTGTCAAAGAAGAACTCTGTAGCAAGAGAAACAAAGATGTCAAGAATACTTTATTATGATAGAGAGGATCAGGCAATCATCAAATTAGCATGGAAATCGGCCAATTTTATAGAAGCCAAAAGACTAGCTCCGTTTCTAAAAGAATTAATTCCCGCATTGAAACATCATGGATATGTTAAACTCGAGGAAAAAGATAGAGAAAGAATTACATTTATAAGTGCATCGACAATAGACAGAATAAACAGGCATGGCCGTGGTATCAGTACTACAAAATCAGGACCGCTGTTAAAGAGGCAAATCCTCGTAAGAACCTTTGCCGACTGGAAGGAAAATGAACCTGGATTCTTTGAAGTAAACCTTGTTGCACACTGCGCAACTAATAAGAGCGGATCATTTCTATACAACCTTGTATTTACAGATGTTGCTACGTGGTGGGTAGAATGCTTATTGTTGTTATCTCGTCACGAGAGAAGTGTAATTCAGGCAATTAGACAAGCTATGAAACTTATTCCTTTTTTAGATTCTGGGAATAGATATAGATAATGGATCTGAGTTCATTAACCAGGACCTAATTGCCTTTTTAAAGCAAAAGCATAAAACCTTCAACCGGGGACGAGCCTATAAGAAGAACGATCAATGTTTTGTAGACCAAGAGAACTTAGGTTGTGGTAAGACAACTTGTAGGCTATGATATATATTATGGTATGCTTGCTTACGAGCACTTAAATGAACTCTATAGGGTGACACGATTATATGTTAATTTTTTTAAAGCCATCCATGAAACTACAAGTAAAAGGCAGAGAAGGTTTAAAAGTTCATCATGTCTATGATGCTGCAAAGACTCTTTTTCATGCAAAATAATATAGGCTCAGAAACAGCTGATTTCTTTAAAAAAGCCATGGAAAAGGAAAAACGAAATTATAAACATACAAAGAAAATAAAGATGCCGCCTCTATGGCGAACAAGAAAAAATCCTTTTAAGAATGCATGGGATCAGGTTTGTATATGGTTAGAAGATCATCCGGAAAGGACAGCTAAATCTATTTTTAATGAGCTTAAAGACCTTTATCCTGGTAAATATAAAGATGGTCAATGTAGAATGATGCAAAGGTATGTGATAACATGGCTTTCTAAAGCAATATTAACTTTTGATTATGAATGGATGAAAGAAGATTTGTTAACGTCTAATGAGTTTACCACTAAACTGCATGGTAAGATTGCTCATGAGGCAAAACTTTGAGTTAGGTATGATTTATTCGTGAGGTAATACAAGAAAATAATTGACGTTGATTAAAATATTTATATTTTATAAGAAGGAGTTAAACAATGGAACTTAATAAGGTATTAATTATTGATGATGATCAGGATATACTTGAAACTGCAGGGGCAATACTTGGTTATGAAGGCTTCGAAATACACAGTGCAGATAACATCAAAGAAGGAATAGAATTAATTAAAACTTTATCTCCAAATGTAATCCTGCTTGACGTAATGTTTCCTGAGAAGAAAACACTTGGATTTGAAGCTGCAGAAAGGATTAAAGAATTATATCCTGATATTCCGATTTTTATTATTACTACAATTAACAGAGAATATGCTTTTAATATCACTAAAGCCGATGTTAAAGCAGAAGAATTTCTTAATAAGCCAGTCGATTACGATAAGTTGATTGCACTTATAAAACATTACACCCGTGTTACATAAATATTTCAAATAAAAACATTATAAAAATTCCCTTGGTATTGCATATGCAGCTTGGAATCCCTCCAGATTAATTGACAATCAGTTAAGCACTAAAATCTTATATTTAAGGGGGTGTACAAGTACCATTTTCCCCTTTAAAAAACCTCACCTCGGCAATCTATGAAGGACCATTTTAGCCGATTTCCTCTGATCCTCATTCATGCAAGCTCTCTCGATTGTAGAATATCTCTATGTATTCAAATATCACTGTACGTGCTTCCCTAACTGTCCGATATACCGTCTCCTCAAGTAACTTAAGCCTTCAGGGTTTTGAAAAATGATTCAGCAACAGCATTGTCCCCCGGATCACCCTTCCTACTCATGCTCTGCCTTATCCCATTCTCTCTTAACGCTTCTCTAAATTGATAACCGGAATATTGCGATCCCCTATCTGAATGAAATATGAATCCTTTACTCACCCCTTTGGTTATTATTCCCATCATAAACGTCCTTTTAGGGTAGATCCACCCCTTGCATACGAACTATAAAGAATAATTCTTTGTGGATTAATTCCTGCTTTCTGCTTTTCGTGGGCATTTTCAGGCTGATTGTAAGTAATATAGTGCTGAGTCTTTAAAATATTTAGTTTCTATTAGCATATAAAATTAGTGATAGGAAAAATAATCGAGGGGTGGGAAATGGAAAATACAAAAAATGAATATTTTACCACCAAAGGTGGTTCCCCCTTAGCTAGCAGGCCTTACAGATGTACTATCAATAACGTGATCCAAACTTCATTTGCCTGATACATTTTGTTTTGTAACTGCTTCATTATATAAAAAAGTTTAAGCTTAGATTACTTTTTAAGGATATCGCAATTTAGAATTAAAGTCTTGCCCAAGGAATAGAGGCAATCTCCCTATGGAACTTATAAAGGAAGATTGCCACTTAGGTTATATATTTGAATTCACGCGTGCTCAAATTAAAACTTTAAGTTCGGATCCGTTATGACAGTTCCCGTTTCTCTATCGGAACCAACTATCCTGTTAAAGTAATCGCTTGATATATACTTTGCCGAATAGCTTCCTCCGTTTCTATCTACCTGAAACATGAATGATCTTAAGTGGTTTCTCGAACCCTTTTCCAGGTTCTGATATACGACCTTTATGTCGTCATTGTCGGTTTCAGACATCAGTCTTAAAAGGTCTGCTATATCAAGATCCTCCACCTCCGCACCAACCTTGGTTGCTGCAAGAAGCGATTCCGAACCCTCTTCCACGAGTGAATTGTAGAGTTTCTGTAGTTCAGGATTTACAAAGGTACCCGGAACATCATTTTTTATTGGATCGTCCAGCCCGTACCTGTCTATCAGAATACCCACCGCGTCCATGTGAGTCTGTTCTGCCCTTGCAATATTCGAAAAAACCGGAATGTTCCACTTTGCGTATAGCGCGCTGTAAACATCTCGTGCCAGTTTTTCCTCTTCACGCATCAAAAGAATACCTTCTTTCTCTGAATCATCGAGAGGCTTCTTCTCTATGGAGCCGATTGTGTTTGCAATATTGTCCTGCGAAAAGCTCGTTGCGTTAGCTCCACCGCCATTTCCACTTCCTGCTCCATTACCATTCTGGTAAGTCCCATTTCCCGAGCCTATTGTTTCACTTGCTCCCCCTGCCAATGCAGTTGCAAGAACTGCGCTGCTGATAATTAGAATTATCAATGCTTTTTTCATAACTTTTATCCTCCTGCTATGTTTTTTTATTCTCTCTATCTTATAATCAGCAATAAGCGTGCCAACAAAATTCATGTTGATATTTGCCACAGAAGCCCCTATTGTGCCAATATGCCAAAAAGGGCCTTGAGAAAATATTTCTCACTTTTTAAGATGAACAACTATTTTCTCACATCAAAATATCTGTACAATCGATATATATTGATATCAGGAGCAAGGCATGAACCGGAAAAATATACTTTCCTTTGACCCGACCTATTATCCCTTTAGTTCGAGGAGAAACCTGATCTATGCAACAAATGGCATAGTTGCCACTTCACATCCACTGGCTGCACAGGCAGGCCTAGACGTGCTGAAGGCAGGCGGTAATGCAATAGATGCAGCAGTTGCAACTGCCATTACGCTTACAGTTGCAGAGCCCACATCCAATGGAATAGGCGGGGATGCATTTACAATAGTGTGGGATGGCAAATCTCTCCATGGATTGAACGGAAGTGGCCATGCACCGTCCGGTATCTCTGCCGGTATGCTTACAGAAAGAGGTTTAGAAGAAATCCCGGCATACGGCTGGGAGGCGGTGACCGTTCCGGGAGTTCCCGCCACCTGGTATGCTCTCTCTGAGAGGTTCGGCAAAATTCCGTATGAGAAGCTTTTTGAGGTAGCCGTAAGCTATGCAGAGGCCGGAATACCTATCCAGCCGACTATTGGAGTGGCTTGGAAATCTGCCTTTGATCATTACAGTAAGATTCTGAAGGGAGATGTCTACAAGTACTGGTTCGAGACATTTGCACCGGGTGGAATATATCCGGGGATAGGTGAAATCTGGAAGTCAAATGGTCACGCAGATACGCTAAGAGAGATTGCAGAGACAAAGAGCGAATCATTCTACAGGGGAAAACTGGCTGAAAAGATTCTTGATTTTTCCAGAAGTACAGGCGGGTATATGAGCGAGAGGGACCTTGAAGATTTCCGGGTCGAATGGGTGGAACCTGTTTCTGTGAACTACAGGGGATACGATGTTTTTGAGCTTCCACCAAACGGGCAGGGGCTCGTAACCCTTATGGCTCTAAATATTTTAAATAATTTCGAGCTCGGAAAGAATCAAGTTGATTCTTTCCACCCTTCAACAATGGATATTCACAGAATGATAGAGGCGATAAAGCTTTCTTTCGCAGATGCAAAGGAGTATATAGCCGACCCGGCCTGTATGAAGATAGATTACAAGAAGTTGATAGAGGGTGAATACGGTAAGAGGCGCGCTCTGCAAATCGGAGAGAGGGCGGCTATCCCCGAAAGTGGCAAACCGGAGAGCGGGGGAACGGTCTACCTTGCAACGGCGGACAGATACGGAAACATGGTTTCCTACATTCAGAGTAACTACATGGGTTTTGGTTCCGGGCTCGTGGTGCCGGGTACGGGAATTGCACTTCATAACAGGGGAAAGAACTTTTCATTAAAGAAAGGCCACCCGAATTGTATTGCTCCGAGAAAGAGGCCTTACCATACGATAATTCCGGGTTTTATCATGAAGGATGGCAGGCCGGTTGGTCCCTTCGGTGTTATGGGAGGCTTTCTGCAACCACAGGGTCAGCTTCAGCTCCTTGTGAATACAATAGATTGCGGCCTTAACCCTCAGGCAGCGCTGGATGCTCCCCGCTGGCAGTGGGCGGGGGAGAGAAGGATAATTGCAGAGAGTGATTATGATAAGTCTATCCTATCTGCGCTTGAGGAACTGGGGCATGAAGTAGAGGTGGCAGGGGAGGGGGCCTTTTTCGGGAGAGGTCAGGTGATACTGCGACTCGAAAGGGGCAGGGAGGGCGCAAAAGATGTAATAGAAAGTAATGCCGATTTGGGTGGAGAGAGGCCGGTATACTGCTGCGGCACAGAGAAGCGTTGCGATTCGGGAGTCGCTTCATATTAAATATATTCAATAAATGCATATCGATGAAATTCGCTTGATCCATAATCTATTTTTTATATAGAATTTTTCTACTATGAAAAGAATAATTGTTTTCTCTATTTTTCTGTTTATCCTTATAGGGTTGCCTGGGTATTCACTTGATTTTAATGTTTCCCCAAATAAGGATGGGTCTCTTGATATGTATTTAGGTTTGGATTGGAATTATAGCACGAATTTCTTTTCAGGAATTAAGGCTGAATATCTGAATATTTCAGATAAAACGGAAACCGAATCGAGTTATGTTGCTACTTCCGGAAAAACTCTCTCTGCTGAGATGGATATATTGGGTTACAGGATTAAGGAGAAAGCGCTTAATTTTGATATTGCCGCGAATGTAAAGTTAGATAATATGAAGATCAGGGAAATCGGTTATATAGACAGCTCCGGAACGAGGTATTTTATTCTTAATGACAGGATTTTAAACCTTATGCTTCCACGGTTAAAGGGTAAGATCGCCCTTAATAAGTATCCTTTTTCGGCATCTCTTGCCGGTGAGTATTCCCCTTGGCTATATGTTGATCTGCAACAGGAACTAACAATTTCACCAGGTCTTGATAAGACGCCATATCACAGTGCCCAGCCAGCCTATAATGCCTTTTCAATTAATATGAAGACTCGCCTGGATAGCAAGCTTGTCTCTCCTTTTATTAATTTAGAGTATGATAATGTCGCTATAAAGTACAGGATATATACTGCGGGCGGAGAAGCAGTCATAAATACACTTATGCAGAATCTATCGGTAACAGGCACGCTGGTACTGTCTGGAATAAGCTTAAACAACCTGCATCCAAGTGTTTCTGCAGGTTATGAGTGGGACTGGGCGACGGATCTCTCTGAAAAGGCTTCGAAGCCAATATTATCAACAAAAAACTATTTAAGATTCGGTTTTGAGTTTTAACTAAACATCTTTTAAGGAGAGCAGTAATTATGAAGGGGCTTATACAAAAGGTGTTAGTGGTATTCATGGGGATTATTTTTTTATTTATATTTTTTTCCTGTCAACTTTCTACTCCACGTAGTTCTTATACATGTACTGTCTCGTTTAAGGTTAGTGATGCGGGCAAGCTAGTTAGAGGTACAAACCTAGATAGTAAAGGCATCACTGCTACAGAGGTGGTTTACATTGATATTACAAAGGAGAGTCCAACCTTCATGCATATGCCTCTTTTAGATGGCATAAATAGTGTTACTGTACCCAAAGAAGGTATCTATGTTTTTGCACTGGTGGGAAGAGAAAGCTTCCCAAAATCATTGAAGCTATTGAGCAATGAGAGAAGCATTGAAGGTTCCATTTCTGTAATTGGTAATATAAATATAGTATCTGCTAACCTTGATAGTCTTCCTTTACAAGAAAAGAGTAAAGATGAGTTAAACCTGGGTGATTTGAAGGTCGGTAATAATTCCTTTGAATCTGATATTGGACTTTCAGAGGTTGAAGATGCACTTGCATACACTACCGAAGACATTTCCTCTTTTGGTGTATTTGACAATTCATTACTAAAAACAATGAATCCTGATATTAACCGAAACGGCGTATATGATACAGATGAGGATTTACTCTGGAGGCTTTCTTCTACTCGTATGTATATTATTGAACCAACAGAGTATGATATTGATACAGATACAATTAATATTCCCATTGAAAGGTTTCAGAAGGACACAAATTTTACCCTCATATTTTGGCATAACGATGCGTTTAATAATCCTCCCACCGATAAGGTATGGATGATTTTGCCAGATACATATAATTATACTGATATTAATGGGAATACCATAACAAAGATAAATCCTACATATTATATGCCCGGTGGTAGTCCTGAAATGCTACATCAGTATTATTTTGTTCTTGAAGGCTCAGGTTCTGTAATTCAATCTCCCAACCCACCCTACAATGGTAATTATATATTGGATCTTGATGGCGATCTCTACTATATTAACAATGTTAATTTTTTAAATTCTACGAAGTATGGTTCGGAGGGCTTTATCCTTCCACTTGTAAAACTTACTTTCAACGACAATGATGTTTTAACCACATTACAATGGAAATGGTACAAAGTGCATAACAATTCTTATATTCCGGCTTCTCCTGCTGAGATAAAGTTGCAAATACGACAATTTTATTTTGAATACTGGGATCCTATACAGTTTAATGTTCCTTACTATGAAAATGGTACAATTGATGTTGCATCATATGGTAAAACGCGAACAGACATAGAAAAGTATTTTGTATGGTATTACTGGGATAGAGCTGAGAACCATAATGGATTTCATCTCCATATGCCCGGGTATTAATGGTTGTGAAGTAGAATGATATTAAAGCTTCGGCTCCGGGTTGAATCCATTTTTATAGAGGTATCCTTCCAAAAGGAAGGCTATTCTACCGAGCTCAAAATCGCAGAAAGGCTTTCCGATGAATGATATTCCCACCGGAAGGCCCGATACAAAACCGACAGGTATCGTAATGCTTGGATAGCCCGAGACGGCAGCGGGGGAAGAGCTTCCGCCCGTGTAGTAATCTCCGTTTACCGTGTCGATAAGCCAGGCGGGCCCGTTACTGGGAGCTACTATTGCATCCAGTTGATATTTGTTAAAGGTTGCCTCCAGGCCTTCTCTCCCTGCAAGGTGCTGTGCCTTTTCCCTGACTTCTATGTACTCCTTCTCTGTAAGCGGGCCCTTCTTATTTGCCATTTCAAAGATATTCTGGCCGAAATAGGGCATTACCGTATCGCTGTTTTCCCTATTGAACCTGATAAGTTCCGAGAGTGAATGGTACGAAACTGTATCCCCTCTCTCCTTTAGGTATCTGTTTATGGAATCCTTGAACTCATAGAGAAGAAGTGTAAACTCATCGTCCTCGAATTCCCCCTTTGTCTCGATATTGGCAGGATCGACTACATTGGCACCGAGAATCCTTATTTTTTCGATTGTATTATTAATCACCTTGTCCACCTTCTCGTGGAAACCGAAGTAGTTCCTTGCAACGCCGATTCTTATACCTTCGAGACTGGAAGGACCTTTATCGAGGTATTCAAATACATTTTCAGGTTTTGGCAGGTTTAACTCTGTTCTCTCTGCCGTCCTTACAGTCTCTGCCATTACAGACAGGAGTACCAGTGCATCCTCCACGCTGGCTGCCATCGGGCCCGCCGTGTCCTGGCTGTAGGAAATGGGAACGATGCCCCTCCTGCTTACGGTGCCAACAGTCGGCTTTATTCCTACGATTCCGTTTACAGAGGCGGGACACACTATGGAGCCGTCCGTTTCTGTCCCGATGGCAGCCAGCGCCAGATCCGCGGCAACTGCCACGGCCGACCCGGAGCTGGAGCCGCAGGGGCTTCTCCCCCTGTCGTAGGGGTTTACCGTCTGGCCGCCCCTGCTGCTCCAGCCACTGATAGAACGAGTGGAGCGAAAGTTTGCCCACTCGCTTAGGTTTGTCTTTCCAAGAATAAGGACTCCGGCTTCCCTTAACCTTTCAACAAGGCGCGCATCCTTTGGGGCGTAGGTCCCAGAAAGAGCAAGTGAGCCTGCAGTGCTCTGCAGCCTGTCTCCCGTATCAATATTATCCTTTAGCAGTACGGGAAGGCCATGAAGGATGCTCCTTGGTCCTCTTGTTTCAAGTTCTGCCTGCAGTTTTTCTGCTATTTCCATGGCATTGGGGTTGACCTCTATAACGGAGTTTAGCGGGGAAAGGGCTTTGGGAAGGCCACCTTTCGCGGATGAGGTTGGGGTTGACAGGCTTGACGGGCCACCTTTCGTAAAAGGTTTTGCAGACGGTCGGCCACTTTTCATAGATGAGGCTGAAGTCGTGGATAACGTTGGGGGTTCCGGCCGGCCACCTTTCGAAGGGAGCCCTGCATCGAACATCGAAACCACAGGCTCTTTGTCTATCCTCTCTATCCTCTCCAGGTAGAACCTGCACAGCTCCGGCACACTTAGATCCCCCGAGGCCAATTTTTCCGACAGCTCCCTTATCTTTCTCTTCATAACAGCTTCAATTATAAAAAACAAATGTATAGAAGACAAATAGAAAAATTGGTATGGCAGGCAAAGTTATTTTGTAGTATAGTGAACATATGCTGGGTACATGGGAACTGATTCTTATAGTTGCAATCCTCGTTCTTATTTTCGGAGCCAAGAGAATTCCAGATATAGCACGCTCCATAGGTAAGGGGATAAGAGAGTTCAGAAAGGGGCTGGAGGAAAGAGAAGATCTCTCGGTTAAAAAAGACGACGAAAAAAAGGATTGACGATTATTCCTTCTGGGAACATCTGGAAGATTTAAGGATAAAGATACTCTGGGCGATAGGGGTATTCTTTTTATTCTTTCTCGTTACCTATTTCTATCTCTCATTCAAGATAATCGACTTCCTCGTGCAGTTCTCACACCTCAAACTATACTACATATCCGTTTTCGAGCCCTTCCTCTCGCGCATCAAGGTATCGGCCTTCACCTCGCTCCTGTTGAGCCTTCCCTGTTTCGTAATCCAGATACTAAGGTTCATCATGCCGGGCCTTAAAAGGAGAGAGCGGAAGATGCTCATTATTCTATCCGCTACCATCTTTCTTCTTGCAACGGGTGTTGGCTTTGTCCTCTTCTGGTTTTCCCCGTACCTATTAAAGCTCTTCGTGGAGACCTTCGCATCGCGCGAGGTGGCCTCCCACTTCTCTATTGCCACATTCTTAAACTTTTACATGATGCTCGTTCTCGTGGATGCCGTACTGGTGTTGATACCCGGCCTTACCTACCTCTCCCTTAAGCTTGGAATCCTTAAGAGGGAAAAGATTGGCAGTGTTAGAAGGGTACTCATTCCCCTCTTCATGTTCATCGCCGCACTGATAACCCCACCCGACCCTCTCTCCATGTTGATAGTTGCCGCCCCGATATGGCTTCTCTTCGAGCTGTCAGTGCTTGTCTTTAGAATCGGCGCCTGAAGGCACCTGGGGGTGCTGGGGTGCCCGGGGTCATCCCAGTGAAAACTGCCTAAAAACCGCATCCCTGAAGCAAGCTCTCTCATGAAACCCGCCCTTAACGCTTCCCCGAATCTTTCCTTTATGCAAAGACCCTTATCGCTGTCGGTTCCACCGGGCAGTTTGCCTCGCATATCCCGCATCCTATGCACCGGGAACTTATAACGTGGGGGTAGCGAAGCGTGATTTTCTTGCCCTTAACAACCTTCTCTCTCTTAATAGGAACAATTGCCTTATCGGGTACGGGGCAGAACTCCTCGCATACGAGGCAGTTGGTATCCTTCTTGAATACGATGCACTGTGTTGTATCGATCTTTGCCTTTCCTATGGGGGTGATCTGTTTTAAATATAGCGGCTGCAGGGGAATTGCCTCATTGGGGCATACAGTCTGGCAGACCTGGCAGTAGAAGTCGCAGCCGTACATGGCGAAGGAGAGGTGTGGCGTAAGAAAGGCAGAAAACCCTGCCTCCAGTCCCGTTATTTTTATTATCTCATTTGGGCATGACCTTACGCACTGAAAGCACCTCAGGCACCTCTCCACAAACTGGGTTTCATTAAGGACACCGGGCGGGCGAAGCAGCCGATTCCGGGAAGGAAACCTAAAGGCAGAAATAAGTGAACCCGCTGCAATTCCGCCTGCTATGATAGATGCATCCTTAAGAAACCTTCTCCGTGATTTGCTGTAGTCTTCTGTCTCTATACTCGTCTTAGGAAAGACTACAGAATAGCCGAATCCCCTGTTAGGGCATGAGTACTCGTATTCGAAACAGAGTATACACTGATTTCTGTAAAGGTTTCCCTTTTCATAATCTACTGCAGCCATGGGACATGAGTTACACTTTCTACAGAATGAACAGGAATCTACCTTTAAGCTGAAAAGTGAAAAGCGGGATATTAGCCCGTAGAGGGCACCCAGGGGACAGACATAGCGACACCAGAACCTTCTGGAGATAAGTGAGAGGGCGGTAAGAATCAATATGAATACTATTCCTGGAAGGGAGAGTGAATAAATTCTTATTATCCAGATATTCGGATGCAAGAACTGAAGTATCGGCGGTGCAAAAAATATTGCAGGCAGTGTCACTGCCAATATGAACAGTGAAGGCGGGTACCTGCTTAAGAGGAAATCGGGGTTCCTTGTTTTTCTCCTCCTTCTGAAGAAGGGATTTAGAAAATCGATTATCTCTATCAGGGTACCCAGGGGACAGACCCAGCCGCAGAAGAACCTGCCGAACAGGAGGGTGAGAATTAGGATAATAGTGATTCCCCCTATTGCGATGAGGTCGAGTTTCGGATTTGTTAGGAATATAAGGGGATCGAAGCGGAGAAAGTAGTTTGTAACTGCAGAAAAGGGGTCGAGGGAGCGGATGAATATGTATGAAAAGAGCGCCAGAAAAGTAAAAGAGGAAAGTAATCGCAGATACTTAAGAACAAGAAAATTTTTCCGGTAATTACCGTAATTGATGTTATTCATTTGCAATTTTACAGGTTGATACTTCCCAGGGTGTAGCCTGAGATTTTTCCCACACCCTTTTCAGCCCCCAGTTTCATGTAGGGGATTTTATCTGCCGAAAGGCCAAAGAGCTTTGCAGCCTCGCTGTCTGCGCTTAACACATTGGAGGAGGCGATAACTGTATCCATCTCTTTAAGATAGGAGGTGCTTCCCCCTGTGGGGCCATTCTTAAGCATTATCTTGGTTGCATCGATTACGGTGAGATCCGGTTTTATACGGGTATTTATGTCGGATATGGCCTCGTGAAGCTTCCAGTGCCACTTCTGCCTGTTGTCGCCCGTTATTCCCATAAGGTTCTTCATGCCGAGGGTGAGGGTGGCGGAGGAGTGATTCTTTGCAACGGGTACATCGATAAATACATCACTTTCAAGGATGTATCTGTTTATAAGGCTCTCCTTTAAGAACCTTCCTTGAGGAATGGCAATTTTCTTGTAGAGTTTCGAGTTCACGCTGTTGACAGGGAGAACCCTGGCACCTGCTTCCCTGGCTGCCTTTTCTATGCCGGAGTTTCTGTAGGCAAGCCTTGGGTTGTCACAGGTTCTGTCGAAAACATAGACCTTTGAGGCAAGGGCTTGGAAGCAGAGATGAACTATGGTGCGCACAATTAGGGGGTCCGTATCGGCCTTAAGGTAGGGGGGCCTGTTCCAGCCTATGTTGGGCTTTACAACCACTATATCACCGGGTTTGACGAACCTATTTATACCTCCCACCATGTCGATTGCCTTGATTACTGCCCTTTCGGTGTCTCTGCTCTTTACCCGTGATACCTCAAAGCGGGTCTTTAATACCGAGGGGAAGGCCCTCCTCTCTGCAAAGTAGAGGAGGCCGGATGCGAGGATCTTTATAAAATCCCGTCTATCCATAGATATTACTATAATGGTATTGTTTCATTTTTGCAATTGATTGGCAGGAATATATGGACAATAAGTATATGGCTAATTAGTATATGTCAATTAGTGGATATACTGTGAACCGTCGAGATCTATTTCCTTTATCAGCCATCCCATAAGACTGGAAGGCTCTCCACCCATTATAAAGGTAATTGTTAAGTTAAGACCACCACTGCTTGTTAGCAAGGGTAGAAACAAAGGCGGGTGCAGAGTTAAAAAAAACCTCTCCGGTTTTATGCCGGAGAGGTCTTAAATCTTAAAGAATGAAGCAATCTCTTTTTAAGTTTCAACTCCCCTTGTTTATTCGGTTTTTATGCTCAAATTGCTGAACCTGACATGTCCGCCAAGGCTTCTTAAGGCTACCTTGTCTCCGCTCCATATCGGGGAATCGAGGGTGTATGAAAGAACATCGCTGCCATTCACTGAAACGGTGATTTTTCCGCTGGACCTGTCGTAGAGAACTTTTGTTGTCAGTGTAGAGGTGATTGGTTGGGTTATTCTAACCCTGGCAAGGGGAACCATTTTTACGTCATTGTAGGATTCGTACAGTTCGACATATGTTTTGTTATTCTGGAAGTGTATTGGATCTCGGGTAAGCCATACTAGGTACGATCTGCCGAAACCGTATCCGTTACCGGTCTGTTCACCTGAGGCAAGAAAATGAAGTCCATACCCAACCCAACCGGAGCTGCTACTGATTCTGCCATCGAAAGAGTAGGAAATCAGTTTCTGATTCTGATAGAGTGGGATGGAGTACTTTGCAAATTTGCTTCCGGTATTGCTCTGCTCTGCCGAATTATAAGAAACGGACCATTTTCCCGATAGTGATTTACCCCCTGAAAAGCCACTCAAAACGGTTCTTTCCGGTTTCTTTGCCGCTTTTACAACGGCCGGAGCTGCTGCAGCACCAGAAACAGCCATAGTAGCGCGGCTGCTCTTTAATTTTGCAATCTGGCCCTTCAAATCGGAAATCTGCTTTTCATACTTGTCCCTTATCTCGAGCAATTTTTTGGAAAGATTTGCAATCTTCAACTCTTTTGTTTCGGGCATCTTGGACTGCCAGTAACTATCTACGACAAGTGTCGAACCACCTGTCCATTTCAGGATGCCTGAATATGCCTGGTCGCCGATTATGATTCCGGATACGAGAATCTCATTGTTCCCGGAGACACTGAGTTTTGCATAACCCAGATTGTAGTAATCCTGCAGCAGTTTATCTTTTCCATAGTATGGCCCGTATACCGTAGCACCATTGTTTCCGTTGTACTTTAGAAGAACGGAAAGTTCCTTACCATCGTAGTAGATCGAACGGATGTAAACGCTCTGAGGTCCGGCAATCGATACCTTTGCAGATGAAAGGTCGAGAAGCTTCGCATCGATAGCCTGTGCATACAGGCCAAAGACCATGAAAAAGATAAAAACGATTGTTAGTACCTTTTTCATTTTGACCTCCTAAAAAAATTTTGTTCTATATTAAAAAAATAATAACAGAGAGATCGATCGTAAATTTAAAATTTATGTTTCTACTTTGCAACGGGTTGCCCGTCCTCTGAAAATCTTCCCAGACTAAAGTGGCCTCTCTATAATTTCAAAGCCAGGATAATGATAGACGTGTGTAAGAGCCTAGTTGGAGTTTTCCCGGCAGTCTCTGCAGATTCCATAGTAGTACAGTTGCTTGAACCTGACCGTGTGCCCCTCTAAATTCAACTCGTTTTTCCCCAGCTCGGGAGAAAAGTTCCCGTCGAAACCATCAGATATGTCGAATATCCTGCCACACTGGGTACATTTGAAATGAGCATGGGTTCTGGTATCCGCATCATAGCGTATCTCCGTACCGTCTATGGTAAGCTCGTTTATAAGCCCAATTTCAGCGAGAACCCTGACAGTGTTGTAAACGGTTGTCTTTGAGAGGGAAGGTATTTTTTTATACACGGCGCCGTAAATTTCATCTGCCGTGGGATGCGTATCATGAGTTGCAATATACTCATAGATCTGCATTCTCTGGGGAGAAGGAGAAATACCGTTCTCTTTCAAGAAATTTATTAGCTTTTCTCTTTCAAGGTACATGATATCCTTCATAATTATTAACAAAATATATTATAGTATTGAATTTTATTCAATATTATTGATAACTAAGTTATTCAAAATTATATTATAAATTACAATTTTTTATAAGTGATAAATAGGCAAATATGTTTCTTGAAATAGTAATTTTCCCCGGATTTCTCAAATCCAAGAATTTCATACAGTCATTCATAGACTTCAGGTCTCTTCTTGTGAACCCTTCAGCCATGGTGCGTTCCGCCGCTTGCTTCTGCGTAAGTTTCGCCATTTCCTCTAATCTATACATTTTTAATGTCAAAGGTCAATAAATATTTAAGAATGGGAAAGGGGAAGCTTGAAAAATGGGTAGATATCCTGTATATATTGTTAATTGCTTATGGAGGTTTGATATGAAAAAGTTGATTCTTTCCACCGTTGTGATTTTTCTTCTACTTGGAGGGCTTTCTTCCGGGTTGTTTGCACAGAACGTAGTAAAAGGCTTAAGTGCAAATGGTGCCACCGGTCTAATTTCGACTCCGACTGCGAGAATCGGTTGGGAGAATAGCAACTTGGGAATTGATGCCGGTTACAAATATACCGGTGGATCGCATATTCCGATAATCGAGGTCAGCTTTTTAAAGATGGCAGAGGTAGGTTTAGCCGTCGATATACAGGGGCAGAATAACATTCCTGTTCTCATAAATGGAAAATTTCAGTTCAACAGGTCAGGGGATACCGCTATTGCTATCGGAGGAAATTTGCAACTGGTGAATGCAGGTACATTCGGGCAGATTTATATGGCCATCAGTGGTGGTGGCAGTTTTTTTGATTGGCCGGCAACCTCTACAATTGTAATCGGAACGACTTTCCCCAACTTTTTGACTGGTTTTCCCATAGATTTTTCTATGGGTTACGAGATGAGTCTCTGGCCCTCCGCACTGAGGGATTATGTGCATCTCATTATCGATTTTGCAAATTACGCTTACAGTGTTCAACCGGCAGGAGGCATAGGAACGGGAAGGGGTATATTGAACGCGGGTCTCAGGATTGACCCGTTGAAAGGAACGAATTTCAAGTTGAATATAGATTTCATTGGTACCGATCTTCTGGATGCAAACAGGGGTTACCTTCTCGGCTTGACCTTTGGTTTTTCTCCCATGTGACAATGGTTTAGTTTATATTCTACGTGCCATGTGAAAGAAACACCTCTTTACCGCTTCCTGCAGATTCAATAGCGGCAGCTGACACTTTGAATGCTTCAAGTGCATCTATCTCTGTTACGGAAGGTTCACGGTTTTCGATTACCATATCGACAAAATCTTCCATCTCTCTTACGTAAGATTCCTCGAAGCGGATCATGAAATGCGGCATCTTCCCCTCTGGCTGAAATGTAATGGGTTTACAGACTCCGTTTTCCGCTTTCGCCACGGTGATACCGAGCTTTACCGGTGAACCGAGAAGAATACTGCCCTTTTCGCAGTATATTTCCGTCCTTATGTCATAGCCGTAGGATGCATGCATACTGGCATGGCAATTTCCCAGGGCTCCCTTTGAGAATACGAGGTTTGCAGTTACATTGTCTGCAAACCTCTCTATGCCTTCAGCGGGTACCACCATGTTTGTCTCTCTTGCATATACGCTCTTTATGTCGTCACCCATGAGGTGCCTTGCGATATCGAAATCATGAAGGAGCATATCGATAAAGAGTCCTCCTCCCTTAAGGGGATCACATGCCCAAGGAGGTGGGGGAAAGGGATCCCTGGATATTCCCTCGAAGTAAACGGGTTTCCCCAGCTCTCCGGACTCTATTATCCTCTTTGCCTCAGCGTATTCTGGATCGAATCTCCTGTTGAAACCTATCTGGCACCTGGAGTCGGATTCAGCGATAAGCTTTACCAGCTTTATCGTATCTTCCATGTTGGAGGCAAGAGGTTTTTCACAGAAAAATGGTTTGCCCCTTTTCGTGATTGCTTCGACAGGCTCAACGTGGTATGCCGTGGGTGTAACGACGCAGACAGCATCTATGTTTCTATCATCGAGCATCTCTTCGACTTGGGTATAGGCCCTGCATCCAAACTCATCTGCCGTTTCTCTTGCAAGTTCGCCATTCATATCACATACGGCAATCAATTCTGCCCTCTTGATTCTTCGGGCAATGTTGTATGCATGTACATAGCCAAGGCGCCCAAGTCCTATTACACCAATTCCGATATCTTTCATGCTCCGGCTGCTCCTTAAAGTGTTGCTGCTTTTATTTTTTTATCCTTCCCGCTATCACTTCTATGAGTTCCTCCGGGTTCGTCTCTTCCTTTTTTATATCCGCATAATTCTCACCGTGTTGCAAGACAACGAACCTGTCTGCTACACCGAATACTTCGTATGCGTTGTGCGATATGAGTATTACGGCAAGGCCGCTTTCCTTGGCCTCTTTGACAAGCCTCAATACCCATTCTGTTTCCGTGACTGAAAGAGCTGCGGTAGGTTCATCGAGAATCAAAAGTTTTGCCCCAAAAAAATTGGCCCTTCCTATTGCTATTGCCTGTCTTTCACCCCCTGAGAGGAAGTTGACAGTTTCATGCATTGCCCTGATATTCCTTAGTCCGACCTCTTTCAATGAGCGGGCTGCTATCTCGTCCATCCTTCTCATGTCTAGGAGTTTCATGAAGAGGAAATTCCTCTGTAACTCCCTTCCAAGGAAAAAATTTCTCGATATTGACATAAGGTTTACAAGTGCAAGATCCTGATAGGCCGTTTCTATTCCAGCATCACGTGCATCCTTGGGTGAGGTGAAGTCGGCGTGTTTCCCGTCGAAGTAGATATTGCCCGCTGATATCCTGTGGTAACCATTCAATGATTTTATCAGTGTGGATTTTCCGGCGCCATTGTCACCCAGAAGGCCTACCACCTCATTCTTGCCAACACGGAAATTTACTCCATTAAGAGCAACGACCTTCCCGAATTTAACCACTATGTCTTCCATGTAAACGAGATTGTCCTTTATCAGTTTTATCTTTTCCGGATTGTTTACGATCATCCTGCTACCGCCTTTCTTATCTTGGTATTGAAGATGACAGAAATCACAAGAATCACACCTATAAAGGCCTGGTACCAGTAAGCGGGGGCGCCAACGAGAATCAGGCCACTTCTCAAGACTCCTATGAGGAATGCTCCGATAAAGGCTCCGGCTATGCTTCCGTACCCTCCCGTAAGTAGGGCTCCACCGATAACGGAAGAGGCAATTGCCTCAAGCTCGAGAAGTTGCCCGGCCGTTGGATCTATGCTGTGGAATCTACCGAACATGGTGAATCCGGCAAGACCGGCAAGAACCGCTGCAATTATGAAATTTATTATCTTTACCCTCTTTACATTTATTCCCACAGCCTTTGCAGTACCCGCATTACCCCCAACTGCAAATACATGGTTACCGTACCTCGTCTGATTGAGGATTATTGAGAAAATTATGGTTGCAAGGACAAACCATATTCCTGATGCCCGCATACCGAAGAAAATTTTCCCACCCAGTGCATTGAGGAAACCTGTTTCTTCGCCAAAATAGTCGATTGGAAAGCCACCTGAAACTGCAAGAAGAACACCTCTAAAAAACATCATCGATCCGAGGGTCGCGATGAAGGAGGGTATCTTGGCTTCCGTAACTATTATACCGTTTAGAAGACCTATCAGACCTGCGGCTACCATGCTCGTTATAAAGGCAATGGCCATCGGAACACCGGTGTTGGCAATAAGAGCTCCCAACATTGGTGCAACGGCAAAGACCGAACCGACTGAAAGATCGAATTCGCCTGCTATCATCAGAAAACAGGTTCCAATTGCAATAATCCCCAATTCAGAAGAAGTGGTGAAAATACTGATAAAATTGTCCCATGTGAAGAATTTGTCGGATAGAATGGTAAATATAAGCATTATGAGAATCAATCCTGTGAAAGCTCCGAAAACTCTCACCCTTAACATTCTGTCAAGTATCTTTTTCCATCTTCCGCTATTCATATCGATTTTTCCTTAAATATTTGATGTTTCATCCGTTTTACCGAATGAGCGGGAGATGGCGACAGGGGTTGCGATGATTTTCACCTGTCGCCATTCATTCCCTGGTCCCCATGACCTATCTGTATTTCTTCTTCACCATTTCTTCAACGACTTTTACATTACTCTTGTCAACTATGGATGGTCCTGTCAATACATCACCATGAGGAATTAACCCGTACTTGTTATAGAGAACGAGGAAACCTATTGGCAGATAGCCCTGGAGGTACTGCTGCTGTTCCACGGTAAACTCTATCTTTCCTTCCTCTATCGCTTTGATTATGGTAGTGGTCAGGTCTACCGCTGCAAGTTTCACCTTTCCGAAGAGGTTCTTTTCTTCAAATAGTTTCAGGGCAGGGTGGGCACCGAGAGGTCCTACGGTAAATACAACATCTGTATCGGGATGCTTTGTCAGGTATGCATCGAGGACCTGATAGTTTTCAGAAGCATTGGGTGAACCGGCAAGCTTTTCAACAGGTATCCCCTGAGCCTGGAAAATCTCTGTGAACCCTTTGGCCCTTGCCTCGAGGCCTGAATGTCCAACTTCGTGAATCAGTATTACTGCTCTCTTTGGTTTGGATGACCCGAAGGCCTTTAACATTCTCTTTCCCGCCTCGATTCCTACCTTGTAATCATCGGCACCGACATAGCAGAGATAGGGAATCTTTTCTTTGAAGCTTCTCGTGTCCGGGACATTAATTGCAACGACGGGGATGCCTTTCTTTATGGCATCTTTTAAGGGCCTGTCGAGAGCTTTTGCATCAGTGATGGTAACAACGAGACCATCCGGTTTGGCTGCAATTGCCGTTTCTACCATATCCACCAATTTCTGAATCGAAAATTTTTCCGGTCCGAGGTATGTGACATCGCAGTTGAACATCTTTCCCGCATCCTGAGCTCCCCTCATAACGACTCCCCAGAATGGGTCTGCCGGGCCACCATGGGTAACCACGTAGAATTTCAGCTTTTCACCCGATGGTTTTACCGTTTCCTGCTTGCCAGCCGCAAAGAGACCAAAGCTCTGGAAAACCAGCAGGCTGACAATAAGGGCAATGGTAATGAATTTTTTCATGAAAACCTCCTTGATTTATTTTTTTTTCATTAATTTGTACGCAATAATCATACCAGAGTAACTTGATTGTAAACAAAAGAGAGATTTGTGTTATTTCTACATGTAATTTAATGCAATATAAAGAAATAAAATGTTGGCAGGCATTGATTGCTGGCATTTGCTAAAATCTTGCCGGGACAGAAATGGCTGATATCAACCACTTTGCTGGTGGATAACAACCTATTCCCGCAATCCGTACTTATCGATCCTGTATCGGATGGTACTCCTCGTGATACCCAGTTTTTTTGCTGCCCTCGATATGTTCCAGTTGGTGGATATCAGGGCTTCCAGAAGGAGCTTTCTTTCTGTTTCACTGAGCTTGTCTCTTCCGGGACCGGCAAGGGATTCCTTATTATTCCCAAGCCAGTAGTTTGGTGTGGCACTATTATTTTGCGGTTGAATATTGAGGTCTTTGACATCTATCTCTCCACCGCTGCTCAAAACGACTGCCCTCTCTATTGCGTTCTTTAGTTCTCGTACATTTCCGGGCCAGTTGTAGTCCAACATCGTTTCTTTTGCTTTTTCTGAAATGGATTCTATATGTTTGCCCGTTTCATTGGAGTATCGTTTGAGGAAGTATTCAGCCAAGGGTATGATATCCCCTCTCCGTTCTCTTAAAGGAGGAATCCTTATTGTAATAGTATTCAACCTGTAGTAGAGATCCTTCCTGAAAGACCCGTTTTCAACCAGCTGGTCCAGTCTACGGTTTGTGGCAGAAATGAAACGGGTATTGATACTTATTGTACTTGTGCTTCCCAGAGGTTCGAAGGTACTGTCTTCCATAACCCTTAAGAGTTTTGGTTGTATATTTGGCGGCAGATCCGCTATCTCATCGAAAAATACAGTTCCTCCGTCTGCCATTCTGAGTTTTCCCTTAAAGTCACGGGTTGCACCCGTAAATGCTCCCTTCTGGAATCCAAATAGCTCGCTTTCAAAGAGGGACTGAGGTATGGAAGGGCAGTTTATCCTTATAAATGGTCTTTCCTCGCCACCGAGGGTATGTATCATTCTCGCAATTATTCCTTTGCCGGTACCGCTCTCCCCGGTCAAAAGCACGGGAGTGGAAACAGTGGCGATCTTTTTCACTGTTTCCAGAATATCTGCCATTTGAGGGCTTCTGTAAATGAAATCTCTGAAGTTGAGAAATTCTTTCAATAGCCTGTTTTCGGTTTCCAGGGTATCGATTTTGAAGATCGAGCGTACAGTGTGCCTTATTACATCTCTGTTGAATGGCTTTGTAATGAAATCGAAAGCGCCCATCTTCATTGCATTGACGGCAGTTTCAATTGACCCGTACGCGGTGATAAAGATGATTGGTATGCTTCGTTCTGTTTTCTTGAGGTACTCGAGTATTCCGATTCCGTCTATTCCGGGCATTTTCAAATCCGATATGATAAGGTCATAAACTTCTCTCTTTATCAGGTTGATTGCTTCTTCCCCGTTTGAAGCAGTGGTAATCGAGTAACCATCTTTTTCGAGGGTCATCTTGAGTACCATGCACATGTTTGCTTCGTCGTCTACTATCAATATTCTTTTCATGGGTTTGCCTCGAACTTGGGAAGGTTAATTCTGAACAATGAACCATGTCCGGGTTGCGATTCTGCGGTCACGGAACCACCATGTTCCTCCACTATCCTCTTTACAATTGACAATCCTAATCCGGTACCGTTCGTCTTTGTCGAAAAGAAGGGGCTGAACAACTGTTTGACATTATTCATGTCAAAACCTTCTCCCTGATCTTTGACCTCTATTACCATCTTATCCTCGTTTTCGAAACTTTTTAATGTAACGGATTTACCGGGTTTGGAAGCCTCGAATGCATTGTTAAGGATATTACCTATTGCCTGTTCAATCAGTCTCCTGTCGAGGTTGTATATTTTTCCCCTGTTCTTTATCTCCATGTACAGACGAACATTTTCAAATTTGTTTATTGGTACATTCAACATAGCTCCCTCTATGATTTCTTCGATTCTGACAGGTCCACGCTTGATTTTGAGTTGTTTTGCAAAATCGAGAAAGTTGTTTATCGTGGTGTTAAGTGTATCTATCTCGTTCAATAGCATGGTTGTCAATCTGTCATGATCTTTCTTGTTCTTTTTTACTTCAAAATCATCCCGGAGCATTTCAGCCGTTACTTTCATTATACCAAGAGGATTTCTTATCTGATGTGCAACACGTGCTGCCATCTGCCTGATTGCTGATAGCCTTGAAGATATTATAAGTTTTTCTATTTCCTTTAAATCGGTATCCTTTTTTGAAATATTGGCGAGGTTTCTCCCGTTCTGTATAACCACAAACCTGTCAGCTACTTCGAAAACCTCCTGGGCATTGTGCGTTACAAAGATGACGGATATACCCTTCTTCTTCGCCTCAAGAACGATATCGAGGATTTCTTCCGTTTCGGTTTCGGAGAGTGATGCTGTGGGTTCGTCGAGAATCAGGAGTTTCGAGCTGAAATTGCAGGCCCTTGCAATGGCGAGCTTCTGTCTTTCCCCACCGGAAAGGGAGTTCACAAGCTTTGCCGCTGTGTCGTGATCCCTGAAACCAACCGTATCGAGATGTGCCTCGGTAAAGTTTCTCATCTTTTTCTTGTCGAGAAATCGAAAAGGACCTACCTTTTTCACTATTTCTCTTCCCAGGAAGAAGTTCCTCTCTATATCCATCAGGTTGACGAGTGCAAGATCCTGGTAAACAGTTTCTATCCCGGCCACTCTCGCTTCGGCAGGTGATCTGAAGTCCACTCTCTTACCATCATAGAAAATTTCTCCTGAATCCCTCCTTATGAGACCGAGTAATGTCTTGATAAGTGTCGTCTTTCCCGCACCATTGTCTCCCAGGAGTCCTACTATCTCATCGTGACCCACGGAGAAATTAACCCCGTCGAGAGCTTTGACCTTTCCGAAGCTTACACTTATATCCCTCATGAGAACCAGATTATCTTCTGTGATATTTCTACCGGGTGCCACTCTGTACTTATTTTAACAGAAAATTAACTTTTATTTAACAATACTTTAACAATCAAATATTAGGTTAACCTCGAAATTAAAGTGATCTTCCCAAGGAGGAAAAAATGAAAAAAAGATTTGCTGTATTTTCGGTAATTCTGCTGTTGACATCAGGGCTACTGTTTCCGGGTGGTATTAGGGAAGCAGAAAAAAAGGGTAATAAAACTAATTCTGCCAGGTCGGTGGGTGAACTTCTGGGAGCCGGTGCTACCTTCCCATACCCATTCTACTCGAAAATGTTCAATGAGTACTTTTCCGAAACAGGTGTAAAGGTGAATTACCAGGCTATAGGTTCCGGCGGAGGAATCAGGCAGCTATTAAGTAAAACGGTTGATTTTGGTGGTACCGATGCTTTTATGAGTGATTCTGATCTTGCCAAAGCTGAAGGAACGATACTCCATATCCCCACATGTCTCGGGGCTGTAACTGTAACTTACAACCTGCCCGGTGTTGAACCTCTTAATTTTACACCGGAAATTATTGCAGGAATATTTCTAGGTGAAATCGTTAAATGGAATGATGTGAGAATACGGAAGGAGAACAGGGAAGTTAAGCTGCCTGATCAAAAGATTGTAGTTGTGCACAGATCCGATGGCAGTGGAACGACCTTTATCTTTAGCGATTATCTTTCAAAGGTAAGTACAAAATGGAAAGATAAGGTAGGCAGGGGAAAATCATTAAACTGGCCGGTGGGATTGGGCGGAAAGGGAAATCCTGGTGTTGCAGGGCTTGTAAAGCAGACCCCGGGAGCTGTTGGATATGTTGAGCTAGTCTATGCTTTACAGAACAGCATGCCGGTGGGAAACATCAAGAATAAATCAGGTAATTACATAAAGCCTTCGATAGAAAGTGTAAGTAAAGCTGCTAAAGTAGAGCTACCGGATGATACCCGTATTTCAATAACAAATACCGATGCGCCTGCCGGATATCCTATCAGTGGATTTACATGGTTAATATTCTACAAGGAACAAAAATATGGTGGCAGGAGCGAGGAGAGGGCCAGGGAACTTCTTAGGCTTCTATGGTGGGTTGAACATGACGGACAGGACTATGCGGAACCCCTGCACTATGCACCTCTTCCTGAAAAAGCGGTTAAAAAGGCTGAGGTCATTATTAAGAGTGTTACCTATAACGGAAAACCCTTAAGCTTCTAGGGGGTCTGTATTAGTCCCTTGGCATAAGCCTTGGGACTACATGATTATGAATAACGAAGTAATTATTGACAAAATATTCAAGGGTTCTCTAAGGGCAGTCGGTTTAGTCCTTTTGGGAATCCCGTTACTTCTACTGGGAGTTATGTTTTTTTACTCCCTTCCTTCCATAAAAGCCTTTGGCTTCAGATTTATAGTCGGACAAACTTGGGATCCTGTTAAGGGTATGTACGGGGGACTCCCTTTTCTCGTGGGAACCCTTCTAACGAGTCTTATAGCATTGGTAATTTCCTTTCCTTTTTCATTCTCCACCGCCCTCCTATTAAGTGAATATTTAGAGGGGGGTATTTTAGCTAATATGCTAAAAAGTGCAATTGAATTGCTTGCAGGAATACCTTCCGTAATTTACGGATTCTGGGGCTTAATAGTTCTGGTTCCTCTTTTGAGAAAGCTGGAAATGACAATGGGGATACCTCCCTACGGTGTGAGTATATTTGGCGCGTCGATAATACTGTCGATAATGATTATTCCTTATGCATCAACGATGTCTCGTGAAGTAATGAGGTTGGTACCCGGTGACATCAAGGAAGCCGCATACTCTCTCGGCGGTACACACTGGGAAGTAATAAAAAGGGTGGTGATACCTACCTCAAGATCAGGAATTTTTGCCGGAATACTGCTTGCACTTGGCAGGGCTCTTGGCGAGACAATGGCAGTAACAATGATTATAGGAAATAAGAATCAACTTACCTTTAATGTCTTTGAACCGGGTAATACTATGGCATCTGTAATAGCCAATGAATTCACTGAGGCATCTGATACTCTCTACCTCTCCTCCCTAATTGAGTTGGGCTTACTCTTGTTTGTTGTGACAGCGATAATAAATTTCTTGGGAAGGAAAATCATAGAGAGGTACGAAATAAAAGGAGATGATGGAGCCTTGTTAAATGAGTGATGTTTTAATAAAAAAAAGAATATTAAAGGATCATCTTGCAAAACTAATAATACTTGCGATTTCCATAATTGTTGTAGTACCGCTTGTATTGATACTTGGTTACCTGATAATTAATGGGTTGGCAAGTATCAATCTGGATTTTATTACAAATATTCCTAAGCCTGTGGGTGAAACAGGTGGGGGGATACTGAATGCAATTCTGGGATCGGGCATTATTATTTTAACTGCTCTTATCCTATTTGTTCCACTGGGTATTGGTGGTGGAATTTATGTTTCTGAATTTTCCGATACTCTGTTATCACGCATCTTGCGTTTGAGTATCGATGTCTTACAGGGCACACCTTCTATCGTTATTGGGATTTTTACATGGGTGATATGCGTGGTACCAATGGGGAGGTTTTCTGCACTGTCGGGAAGTTTGGCCCTTGGTGTAATGGTTTTACCCATTGTTTTAAAGTCCACAGAGGAAACACTGAAGCTGATTCCCATGGAATTAAGGGAAGCTGCGACTGCACTTGGTGTACCGTACTATAGGGTGGTATTGAAGGTAGTTGTCCCTGCAGGATTAAAGGGAATAGCAAGCGGTGTCCTTTTGGGAACCACCAGAATATCGGGTGAAACGGCACCCCTTCTCTTTACGGCATTTGGAAATCCATATATGAGCTTTAATATATTAAAGCCTATGAGTTCATTGCCATTGGTTATATATGTCTATGCTACCAGTCCTTATGATGAATGGCATAAATTGGCCTGGGGAGCCTCTTTGATACTGATTTTGCTTGTTTTTGGAATCAATATGGCGGCAAGAATATTTTTTAGCAGGAGAGATGGTAGATGAAAGAAAGTGTATTGTTTGAAAGGGTAATACTGGGAAGCACAGAGGAGGCAAAGGATATAATACTTCAACTTGTGAATTTGAGTGCCTATTTCTGTGAAAGCAGGATTGTCAAAAATATCAATCTTGCAATCGAAAAAAACAAGGTTACCTCTATAATGGGTCCTTCGGGATGTGGAAAAACAACGCTGATACGTTGTATCAACAGAATGCATGAAATGAGTCCTGGTGGTACAACAAAGGGAGAAATACTACTCTATGGTAAAGATATTAATAATATGAATGCAATAGAGGTACGAAAAAAGATAGGAATGGTTTTTCAAAGGCCGAATCCTTTCCCCACAATGACAATTTATGAAAATGTGATTGCAGGTTTCATTTTAAACGGGATAAGACTTCCTAAAAATATAATGGATGAAATAGTGGAAGATTCGCTTTCCAAGGCTGCCCTGTGGGATGAGGTAAAGCACAATCTGGGTAAACGCGGCATTTATCTTTCAGGTGGGCAACAGCAGCGCCTCTGCATAGCACGAGCCCTGGCTATGAAACCTGATGTGCTATTGCTGGATGAACCCACTTCGGCCCTGGACCCAAAAGCTACGGCTAAGATAGAGGAGTTGATAGTTCAACTTAAGGAAAGTGTTACAATTCTTATTGTAACTCACAATATAGCCCAGGCTGCTCGTGTGTCTGATAATACTGCTTTTTTGTATTTGGGCGAATTGGTAGAGTACGAACCTACAAAAAAACTTTTTACAATCCCAAGGGATAAACGAACCGAAGAGTATCTTACGGGGAAATATGGGTAGGAGGAAATATTTGTGAAGACATAATTTTTTCAGTTGAGGGGAAAGTAATAAAGCATCATTATGTAAATGGAGAGTAGGAATACTTGACTATTTATTATGAATGATACTTTATTAGAAGTGATGGCAGGTGAAAGGATATTGATAGTAGATGACGAAAAGGATATTGCAGAAATCGTATCTTTTAATCTGGAAAAAGAAGGTTTCCGGACTGAGATCGTTAATTCCGGCGAGGAAGCCATAGATGTTTTTGAAAACTACAATCCTGACCTTATTATTTTAGATCTAATGCTTCCGGGAATGGATGGTTATGATGTATTTAAAAGACTTATTTCCGGTAAAAGTGAAAACGTTCCGGTTATCATGCTGACTGCAAAAAGTCAGGAAACAGATGTAATTGAAGGGTTGGAAGCCGGAGCAGACGACTATATTACAAAACCTTTCAGCCCAAATATCCTGGTTGCCAGGGTAAAAAATGTTTTTCGAAAAATTAAGAAAGCAAATGTAGTTAAGATAGGAAATCTGGAAATAGACAAGAGAAAAAGAAGTGTAACATGCGAAGGGATGGAAATTAAACTTTCTAAGACCGAATTTGATATTCTTTCTCTCCTTGCCAGCAAACCGGGATGGGTTTTCTCCAGGGGAAGCATCATATCAGCTGTTAAAGGTGATGACTATCCTGTAACGGAACGGTCTGTAGATGTTCAAGTGCTCAGTCTGAGAAGAAAGTTGGGAAAATGTTGCGGCATGATAGAAACTGTCAGGGGTGTGGGTTACAGGTTACATGAGGGTTAATTCGGTTTTCAATGCCACACACATCGGGTATGTTTTCTACATAATTAAAATAGTTTTCATTTTTCTTTATTGATATGACATGCTTTCAAACAGCTTTGATTTTTAAGATGCCTTAAAGTTATATAAGCCATACAAGGAAGAAAATCATGAGAAAAAAAGGTGGCTATTAATCTGGTTGCCTCTATTTTTGGTTGCTGCCTTAAGCTTCTCATCTGATTTGCGTATTACTTTTTAAGCACCGACTGGACTTTCGGTATTAGGGGGTATGGAGTGCCGTGGTTAAAGAAACATTTCCATTGTATTTTTTCCCTGACCTGGCAGTCTCTGTAAATTTCAGGCTAAAATAGGTGAAAAGGAGAAAATTATCATGAGAATGTTTATAATTCTTGTTTTGGCAATAAGTTGCCTGAATCCTGTTGCAAATTCTATTGGTCGGAAAGAGCCTGAAGGAAAGGAACAAGAAGAACAGTCGACTGAGATGCAGAATGAGTTACCACCATTCCTTCCTGAGGGCACCATTATCAACAAACGTACAAGGGATAAGATTTATTGTTTCCTCATTCGTAATACCGAAATTCAGGGACTCTTGTGCAGAGGAGATACACATGAAGGATGGGAAACGGTATTTTATACAAATGGGAAGTTGGCCTTGGCCTGGTTGGCTCAAGAAGAGGAAGTCCAGGGAGTTCCCTGTGCACCAGCTAATTTCTGGACAGAACTGTTTGGAGGTAGCGCAGCGGTACGTTTTTATGATAATGGGAAACTGGCTAAGTGCAAGCTGGCAAGAGATGTGACTATCGAGGGACATTTCTTTAAGAAAGGCGATCATATTCGTTTTGACCGGGAAGGACGCTTGATGTCAGCGAGGTAAGTCTTATAGGGTACATGGAACGAACGAAAAGATTGGTGTCGATTAGTTTTTTAAATCGTTTACATTTTGAAAAAAAATGTTATAAAAAACTGATAGAGAATGCAGGGAGAATATAGAATTGAGCGACGAACGGAACAGCAGTCTCCGGATTGGAAAGAGGGCCTTTTTTTCGGCAGTAATTATTCTGTTTATATTGATTATTGTTTCAGGGATTATGACGCGAACCATACCATCCGTTAGCTATGAGAGAAAAGTGGAAGCTGGCAGAGAAATTGTTATACCAGGCTCCTTTAAAATAGAGGAAAAGAAAGTACTTCCGGTGTATAGGTGGTTTACCGCTCCCTTTGAAGTGTTATGGGGAAGAGACAGCCTTACTGTGGATACCATTATTGTGCTTTTTGTTCTTATAAGTGGAGCCTTTAATATCCTTGAGCGGGGGGGATACTAAGAGCTGTCTTGGATTCAATAGTTCACAGATTTACCTTTCATTTGCCTTTGGCTGGGATTCTCTTACGGATTTGGGAATGAGTCTGCTGGCTATGTCATTTGGTTTTGCAGCTTCGATTACAAACTTATTTACGATAGGTATAGCACAGAAGATAGCTGGCCTTCCGATTTTTTCCGGTGCATTGGTAAGAATAATCTTTTTTCTTGTTGTCTATGTTACGGTTTTTGCCTTTGTGAGAGCTCATGCAAAGAGAGTCGAAACAAACCCGGAGTCCTCAATTGTCTACCAGGAGGATATTTCTGCAAAGGAAGAGGTTTTACAGGGGGCTTCCGGCAATGGTAACTATGATTTTAATGGTTTGAGTTCAATTCCGGATATGAAAAAGGCGGTGACCTGGGTTGTTGTATGGATTGCATTTGCAATTCTTCTTGTAATTGTAAGCAGTCAGATAGAATCAATCTCCTTTCTCTCGTTTCCCCTTATGGGGCTGTTATTTTTTATTGCCGGGATAGGTGGAGGAATACTTGGGAAAATGGGGGTTAAAGGTGTTGCAACTATCTTTTTAAGGGGCATTTTAACGATACTGCCTGCAATCTTTCTTGTAATGCTTGCAATGAGTGTGAAACATATAATTTATCTTGGTGGAATTATGGATACTATTCTATTTAAGGAATCTGAAGTTATAAAAGGAACACCTCCATTTTTTGCTGCTCTTCTTATTTACCTTGTTACAATGTTTATGAACTTCTTTATAGCATCTGCATCAGCCAAAGCCTTTCTTATGATGCCCATACTTGCTCCTCTATCTGATCTTGTCGGGATTACAAGACAAACAACCGTGCTTGCCTTTGATTTTGGCGATGGATTCAGTAATATGCTTTATTCGTCCAATGCACTTCTGCTTGTTGCTCTTGGCTTTACCGTTGTAAGCTACCCTAAGTGGATTAGATGGACGATCGTAATTCAGGTATTTATGCTGGTAATTACAGTGATCTTTTTACTGATTGCCGTGGCCATACATTTTGGGCCATTTTAACCTTTTTAAGGCAGAATCCTGAAAGTATCGGTTACTATTCTACAATAATGGCATCATATGTGGCTGTCTTCCTGTCTGCCGTACCTTCGTCGCCGTAATAAAAGGTACCCGAATGGTTCTCCAGTTTGAAGGCGGGGAAATGAAGTGACCTTTTGCTCGTCCAGGGATCATTATTACTGATATCATCGATGCTGTAAGAGCCGTCGTCATTTTTTTCTATGGACCGAAGTTTAACAGGAGCAGGTTCGAAGTAATCCATGTTACCTGTTTCTCCTGTGGCAGCATTCCCGTAGACAGGAATCCAGTCTATATACGTGATATCACCGGCGGAATCGAGTACGCAGAATACCTTTAGGAAATAGTTACTGTTGTGATTGACATCGAAAGTATCATCATTTGTTATATCGAGGAGGAGATTCTTCATGGTTGGTTCATCACTTCCCCAGTAAGGGAGTATAACAGGTTCTCTGTAATCGAGTATTATACTGTCTGCTTTGTTTAAGACAATCGCATCCTCCGAATAGACCTTTGTGTATCTCACGAGTAGAATGTCTCCAATGTCTATGACAACTCCTGTAGTAACTTTGGAACTCTCTGCTATTGTAATATGCGAATCATCTGGGAGTGGCACACCCAGGTTGTCGGGGAGAAGTTTGATTGTCTCATTTTCGAAACTGTAACTCTTACCGTTCATTGTTACCGATCCGGATGCTTTGCATAGTTCATCGAAATTAAGTTCCATGTACCGGTAGTTTCCTGTCTGCTGTGAGCTGATATCCTTTTCAGTCCGGAAAACAGTTTCAAGGGCAGAATGATTTGCCAGATCTGTCGTCTTGTCTATATCCACCTGAATGTGCTTACCCTCTCCATAGAGTTTGTCATCGATCTCTTTATAGTTTTCCCAGAGAATGATATTCTTCAGGGTAATTTCATATTTCGAAGGGGTAATACTCACCTGATCATAGGTATTGCTGAAATTCTTTTGTTTCGGGTTTTTGCCGGAATCGACTGTGTAAAGACTCATATTTGCTGAGTTAACATTCTGGGTGCCGGAAACCAGTACCTTCAATGTGAGTTGAGCCTTTATTCCGAGAAAAAGGCCGGATAGAAAATCACAACCTGAAAGAAAAAAAGATATTGCCAACACTAATATGAGAGGTAAGATTTTTCCCGAATATACACTTTTCATTGTCACTTTTTAATTATTGCTATTCTATCACTATTTGCAAACTTTTTATAGTAATAAAACAAATTTATTGAATTTGCAATATATCATAAAGATACTAAGTAGATACTGTCATGAAAAGCTTTTCGTACTGTTCAATTATTAATAAATCATCAATATTTATGAAGTTAAAATCCGGATTTCCGCTTTTTGCTTTTCCAGAAACGAAAGGTCTCTACATATCCGCACGTATCGGGAAGGTAGGATGAGAAGAGAGCATGAAAAAGGGTAAGTTTTTTACAATCCTTGCATGTCTCGAAACGCTTCTCATACACAGTACACAGGTGAGAAACGGGATCGAGAAATTTGCATGGAGATTTCAGATCTATGATATATTCTCCTCCCGAATATATCTTCTCGTAACAGCAAAGGCCACATTTCTTACATAAAGAATCCCACTCTTCCCTTTTTAAGTATTTAAACAGAGAGAAGAGCGGGGAATTTTTCAACATGATTCGTATCATAGTGAAAGGTGCCACCTGCAGACGATTATAAATGGCCGATCAGGAAAGGGAGCTTATGAAATCCCTGGCAAGCCTTGCGCCTGTATCGATAGCTTTTTCGTTTATGGAAATCAGCTTTTCTTTTCTGCCTGTAAGAAGAACACGAAGGGCCTTCTTAAGTGTTTCTATGGAGACTGTTTTTTCTATCTCGGCGTATGCCGCAAGGAGGATAAGATTCGCAACCTTTTCATTACCCAGTTCATTCGCTATCGCTTGCGCATCGATTTCACAGACCTTAAGGTCGTCTCTGCTGACATCCTCGGGAATAATGGTCTTGTTCAGAATGATAAGGCCATTTTCTTGCATGAGGGGTTCAAATTTTGTAAGAGATGGAAGGTTCATTATTATGGCCGCCTCGGGATGTGCTATGACCGGAGAGGCAATTGGTTTGTCAGAAACTATGACATCGCAGTACGCCGTCCCGCCTCGCATCTCGGGCCCGTATGAGGGGAGAAAGGTTACATTCTTACCCTCTTCCTTGCCAGCCTCTGCAAGTAATTCTCCCGCCAGCATTATGCCCTGACCGCCAAAGCCTGAAATTACGACCTTTTTCTCCATAGTTATGCCACCCCCTCATTTACCTTCATCTCCCCAATAGGAAATATGGGAAGCACTTCATTCTTTATTCTCTCGAGAGCCTCTACAGGGGTCATCTTCCAGTTTGTCGGACATGATGAAATAAGCTCGACAAGGGCAAACCCAAGATCCCTGGCTTGAGCATTGAAGGCTTTCCTAATGAATTTCTTTGCCTGGATGATATGCTTGGGGCTGTCAAGGGCTGCCCTGGCAATATATACAGGCCCATCCATCGTTGCTAGCATCTCGGGAACCTTCATGGGGAATCCATTCGCCCTTGCATCCCTGCCGTAAGGGGAGGTTGTAGTAACCTGTCCCAACAGTGTCGTAGGTGCCATCTGTCCCCCGGTCATACCGTAGTTCCCGTTGTTCACGTATATTACTGTTATCCTTTCTCCGCGGGCTGCTGCATGTATGGTTTCGGCGATCCCGATAGAGGCAAGGTCACCGTCGCCCTGGTAGGTTATAACAAACGACTCGGGATGTGCTCTCTTTATTCCCGTTGCCATGGCGCATGCCCTTCCATGGGCTGCCTCCACAGCATCGGTTCCGATAAAGTAGTAACCGAATACGGAACAGCCGACAGGCCAAACGATAACTGCCTTTTTGGTAAGTTCCATTTCACCGAGAAGCTCTGCAATTATCCTGTGAGCAACTCCATGGGGACATCCCGGGCAGTAGGTTGTTGGTCTCTCTGTAATCGCTTCCGGCATTTTATACAGAGTTTTCATTTCGATACCTCCATTTTCTTTTCAAACTCTTTAAGAATCTCTTCGGGGGATGGAACGATTCCGCCGAGTCTCCCGTAGTAATAAACGGGTCTTTTACCATTGACACCGAGTTTTACATCTATCAGCATCTGTCCCTCATTCATCTCCACATCGAAGAAAAAATCAACCTGATTCGCCCTCTCTTCGAGAACCTCGTACGGAAAGGGCCATACGGTTACCGGTCTGATAAGCCCTACCTTTATACCCTTTTCCCTTGCCATATCGACGACAGTCTTTGCGATTCTGGCAACCGTCCCGAAGGCTGTTATTGCATACTTTGCATCATCCATCATGTACTCTTCGAAGCGTACCTCACTTTCCCTTACCTTCCGGTATTTCTCCTGTAAAGCTATATCCATCTTCTCCAGGCCCTCGGGAAGAATCTCCAGTGAAGTAATTATATTCCTCTCTTTTCTCTCTCCCTGTCCCACGGTGGCCCATTCCGGTGGTTTTCTGTTTTCTACCTCTACCCAGTCGTGGAACTCGACCGGTTCCATCATCTGCCCCATAAGGCCATCCATCAGCATGACTACCATCATTCTGTATTTGTCAGCCAGGTCGAAGGCCAGGTAAATGAGATCGACAGCTTCCTGGACCGTGTGGGGAGCCACTACAATGGAATGGTAGTCACCGTGCCCGCCTCCCTTTGTCGCCTGGTTATAATCGGCCTGTGCAGGAGCAATATCACCCAAGCCGGGTCCGCCCCTCATAACATTGACAACTACGCATGGAACGTTTGAGTTGGCAATGTAGCTGAATCCCTCCTGCATGAGGCTTATACCGGGGCTGGAGGACGTTGTGATTACCCTTGTCCCAGTACATGCAGCACCATATACCATATTGATAGCTGCTACCTCACTCTCTGCCTGTAGAAAAACCCTCCCCACCTGTGGCATCCTTCTGGAAAAATACTCCGGTGTTTCGTTCTGTGGTGTGATGGGATAACCAAAGAAGGCCATACAACCGGCCCTTATGGCAGATTCGGCAATTGCCTCTGCTCCTTTCATCAGTACTTTGTCAGCCATAGTAACCTCCTATTTCTTAACCTTGACCGGCCGCCTGACTTCTACTATTGCGGCATCCGGACATATGAGGAAACAGAATCCGCATGAAATGCATCCCTCATTGTCAAAAAGTTCTACGGGATGATATCCCTTCGGATTTAGTCTCTCTGAAATACGCAGGACATCTTTGGGGCACACATCCACGCAAAGTTCGCAACTCTTGCATCGTTCTTCGTTTATGATAACTTTCTTATCCATACGAACTCCTTTTAAAGGGTTTTTATTCCCGGCATCCTTTTCTCCTCAATCTCTTTGAAATCAAGCTTCCGGTGGTCCCATGTTTTTGAGTCGCGGAAGAGGATTTACAAAGAGTTTAAGGGGAAGAGCCGGGATATTGATTCCATCGAGCAGCTCAGGCCTTTTCTCATCCACACAGATGAATGAAATTGGCAGACCTGTTCGTTCAGAGACATCACTCGCTATTTCATAAGCCTCCCTTATCGTTTCCTTCGTTGTCTCCCACCTCAAGTTGGGATTCAACACGAGGGATGTGACATTGATTCTTGCCGCCTGTTCGATTTCCCTTAAAGTTGCAATTATTTCGTCCGGAGTCGATGTCTCCGGTCTCTTCGTGTTCACAACGAAGAAGAAATCATACTCCCTGCTTTTTATTATTTTCCTGAATTGAGCAATCGAGCCGGCTCCATATGGGTCTCCGCCAATATCAAGAATCTTCTGGCTGTTTTTATTTTTAAGGTAGCTCACGATGTAGTGGGGTAATATCGGAATATCCAGGGTCTTTGTAAGTTCAGGGGGAGAAACAATCTCGAAGGAATATTTTTCGAGCTTATCCTTGAAATCTCTTATCTTTACATAGGGCTTTACAATATCAAGGTCAAAAAGCATGGTATCGGTTCCACGTTGACTGACACGAATTGCAAGATTTACTGCTATTTCTGTTTTGCCTGAACCAATTCTTCCTGCCAGAACATGGTATTCTTTAGCAATTATATCTTCAAGATCAAGCTCTTTCAATTTTAGCTGCCATCCTTTTTGTCAAGTTTATATTCCACTCTTCTCCATGGCACCTTTACTTGGCCCAAATGTAGTGTCGGGTTGATTTTTTACTAAGAAAAGGAAAGAAGTATATCCAAGAAAGTCAACCTTTGCTCGATTATGTCCAAATTATAGAAAGTGGTAACAAAGCTGTCAAGGTTTGTCCGGTCAATTTGGATTGGGGAAATAGATGCTTACGGTGGTACCTCTTTTCGGTATGCTTTCTATCTTTATGTGTCCCTTGAACTGTTCTACCAGGCCGAAAGCTTGTGAGAGTCCGAGACCCTTCCCGAAGCCCCTCGTGGTGAAGAAAGGCTCGAATATGCGTTCCTTTATCTCTTCCGGGATACCATGGCCCGTATCTCTTATCTTCAATGTGTACCATGAACCAGCTAGTTTTTCACCGCATATGGAGCAAAGGGTGTCGCCCTGCAGTGTTTCTCTTGCAAGAGTTATCTCTATGGTACCTCCATTTTCCATCGATTCAATGGCATTCATTATGATATTTATGATGATCTTTTCCAGTTTTTTCTGGTCGATTGCAAGGTTACAGTCCGTGCAATCGATGTTCAGTTTGATCGCGATATTTTCAGGGAGGAGTGCTTTCATGTGGCCGATTATTCTTGTCGTGAACATGCGCAGGTCGGTTACGGTTGGCTTTGTCAGTGATCTCATCGAGAAATCGAGCATCTTGCCAATAAGCTCACTTACCCTGCTGCTTGCCCTCATTATCTCATCCAGCTCATGGGAATGTGTTGACCTTACCATAGGATCCATTCTGAGGATTTCTGTGTTACCCATGATTCCGGTGAGAAGATTGTTGAAATGATGGGCAAGACCAGCTGACATCTGGCCGAGGATTTCCATTCGCTCTCTGTGAAAGAGCTTTTTGTTGGCGAGTTTCAACTGGTTGAGTGTTTCTTTAAGCTCTTCATTTGTTTGCTTTAGTTCTTCTTCCACCCGGCGTTTTTCGGTAATGTCATCACCGGAACTTATCGTGTATTGAACTTTACCGTCATCTCCGTAGAGGAAAGAATTGTGCCAAGCTATCAAGAGAGTTCTTCCATTCCCCGTAACTATGTGATTCTCGTGGTATTCTAATCCTCTAAGATCTCCTTCCATTATTCCTTTGAATACTCTCCAGGTTTCTTCCCGCTCAGCTTCTGGTATGAAATTGTTGATCCAATTTTTGCCTTCCAATTCTCTTTCTCTATATCCCAGAATGCTTTTCCCTTTACTGTTGATGAAAGAAATATTGGCATCACGGTCAAGGATAATGATTATTATATTAGAGATATCGAGAATCTTCCCGTAGAGGTTATTGTCGATTTTCATAGTTGTTTCCAAAGAAAGAATTATTAATTATTCTTTTGAATTTGTCTACGGATTTTAATAGGATAGTGAAAACTCAATTCGATGCTACTTCGTTTTCTCTCTTTCTTTCACGGTAGGTCTTGTACAGTGGATAGGAGAAAGAGAGCAATGCCACTATCAGCATGATCAGGCTAGCAGGCCTGGTGAAGAAGACGGAGTAACCTCCCATAATAACGGCCCTTCTGAAATTTTCTTCAGCCAGTTTACCTAAGACGATTCCAAGTACAATGGGAGCCGGAGGAAATCCATACTTCTTCAGTATCCATCCTAAGACACCAAAGCCGATACATGAAGCTACGTCGAAGAAGGAGTAGTTGACCGCAAAACTTCCGATAATGGAAATCGTCATTATCATCGGAAAGAGGACGTTCTTCGGAATTTTAGTGACCTTTACCCAGAGCCTGCTGCCCCACAAACCAAGCACAAGCATGACAAAGTTTGCAACCAATAGGCTGGCAAAAAGGCTGTAAACGATATCAGGATTGGTTTTAAAGAGCAGCGGCCCTGGATTAAGGTCATGAATCATGAGAGCACCTATCAGCACTGCAGTGGTTGCACTTCCGGGTATTCCCAGTGTGAGCAGGGGAACGAGTGCGCCACCGACAGAGCTACTGTTCGCTGCCTCTGCCGCAGCGACACCTTCCGGGTTACCCGTTCCGAAGGTTTCAGGCTTTTTACTGGTGCGTTTGGTAATATCGTAGGAGAGAAAAGCGGCAATAGTTGCGCCGGCACCGGGGAATATTCCTATCAGGGTGCCGACAATAGATGACCTGAGAATAGTGAATTTCAATTTCCAGTATTCCTTAACCGATGGCCATACCTCCTTTTTGAAGGCAGCTTCCGGTGCAACCTTCCTTGCAAACTTGTGTTCCTCCAGTCTCAGGAATACTTCACTCAGTGCAAAGAGGCCGATCAGTGCAGGGATTAAGGAAAAGCCATCGTATAGTCTGAAAAAACCAAATGTAAACCTGCTCACACCGGAAATCGGGTCTATCCCTATCGTGTTGATGAGCAATCCCAGCATGGCAGCTACAAAAGCCTTTGCCCAGTTTTTCCCCCCAAGTGAGGCGACAGTGGTAAGTCCGAACATGGCAAGTGCAAAGTATTCCGCAGGATGAAGTTTTACGGCAAGCTTGGCAAGAGGAATCGAAAAGAAGATAAGGATTATTGTACCGATGATACCTCCCACTGTCGATGCAATCAGGGAAGTGCCAAGGGCAAGCCCCGGTTTTCCCTTTCTGGTTAAGGGATAACCGTCGAATGAGGTAACGACGGCAGAGGGAGTACCAGGTGTATTTATCGTAACTGCGGTAATAGAACCACCGTAGTTTGCAGCAATATAGATAGATGCCAACAGTATCAGAGCCACCGACGGGTGCATCTTGTAGGTGAAAGGGACAAGCAGAGCCACTCCCATGGAGGGTGAAAGCCCTGGCATGGCGCCGGCGAGTATCCCAAGTATTACCCCTGCTATTATTGCGGTTATTTGAGGTATACCGACGATCAGGGCAAATCCGTTACCTAAGTTTGCAAGTAAATCCAATTGGTCATCTCCTTTACTTCTGCAATTACCCGAATATTCTCGTTATGATCAACCCCTTGGGAAGAGGGACAAAGAGCAATTTGAAAAATGCAAAGTATGAAAACAGGATCCATCCGATGGTCACGGAAATTATCACTTTCCAGTTTCTGTAGGAGAGCATGTACATTCCAAGTATCACGAAAAATACACTGCTTACGAAGTAACCTATATACTGAATGGCAAGTAAATATAGAATTGTAAGGCCCAGAAAGAGAAAGATGGTATCGATTCTTCCACTTTCAGGATCTTCACCCTCTTTTCCCGCTATTCCGCGAATCAAGAGGTAGAGGCTGAGCGCTACGATAACACCCATCCAGAGGCGCGGTACAACGGCAGGACCTACCTGGTCGGATTTTGGAAATCCGAGAGTAATGAGGAAAAAAATAATGGTGAGTTCAATGAAACCGACAGGGATGAGAATTCTTCCTATATACTTTTTCCTCGGGGTCTTTGAAATAATCAGACCAAGTATGACCAATGAAACTACATAGATTGAAAAAGCAATATAGAACCCTATCTGTGTATTCAAGAATTTTGCAAACTCCATTGTCCTGCCATTATCTGTTAGTTTTTAAATATTACCCTGCCGGGAAAAATCTGTTATTTGATAATCCCGGCAAGGTAATTCTATTGTATGCTACTATCGTTGGATTCTCAAGCTACTTGATGTAAGCTTTGAAATCCTCGTAATCCTTCTTTACAACTTCGTTGAACTTTGCACTGGGATAGTAAACGACGTCTATTCCGTAAGGTTCCCAGAATGCTCTCCAGTCCTTGTCTGCTGTCACTTTCTTGAACAGATCGTCATACCACTTCTTGGCACCAGCAGGCATACCCTTCTTTGCGACAAAACCACGCCACATCACCTCGTTGTCCAGACCCTTTACACCAAACTCGTTGAAAACCGGAACATCGGGAAATTCCTTCAGCCTTTTGGGCGATGAGATTACTGCTATCTTGAGGTCCGGTTTGCCTGCTATATCCCTGGGATTCCCTACGTAGGCTACACCCTGTTTGCCAAGGAGTGCAGCCATTGCTTTTCCGCCACTTGCGAATGGAACCCACTTGGCACTGATGCCGAAGGCCTTCCATATTTTCATCGCTACCACGTGGTCGAGTCCGCCTGCTGCAGGTCCTACCCAGATCTGGTTACCATTCTTTGCTTTTGCGTCCTTTACTACATCCTCCCATGTGTTTATAGGAAGAGTCTTGTTTGTAATGACACACTCGGGGTCTGCCATGAGCATGGCGAGCCAGTCGAGATCCATGGGATCGATGTCAGCCTTGGTGGATACTATCTTTGCAATATTTGATTTTGTAGCTGCCATTATCGTGTAACCGTCGTTGTTTCCACCCATGATATATTTCATGGCAACTATTCCACCCGCACCCGGCTTGTTCTCTACCACAAAGGTTGCCTTCGTGTATTTCGATGCGATGTCTGTGAACTTCCTTGCCGTTACATCGATGAGACCGCCAGGCTTTGTGTAGACGATAATCGTAATGGGCTTGGTGGGAAAGTTAGCACCAGCTTCTTTTTTGCCTTCCGCAAACACAAACAGGGAAGACACCACCAGAAGTACGATGACCAGTAAGATTTTTTTCATTTACCTCTCCTTTTATTTGGTTTTTAAATATTGTTCACTAAGGGTTGAATATCCTTAGGAACAAAATTTGTCAAACATCAATCCGTGCCTCAATCCCATATCACTTATTGTTATCTTGTCGGCACCTATCCTTTCCATGATGGATTTCAGTATCCCTGTACCGGCAAGTATTACCTCTGCTCTCTTGGGTTGCAGGCCCTTTATTTCTTTTCTCTTTTCAATGGTTCTCGATTTTATATCGTCTATGATACCGTTAAGCTCATCCAGGGTTATCGAAGAACCCTGTACGACAGATGGATCGTACTTTTCGAGCTTATGCTTTATTGCACTGAGATTTGTCATTGTACCTCCCATTCCCACGAGGAACGGATTTTTCGAAGGTGGATTTACCCTTTTGAGTTCATTCTTCAGGAAATCCATCATGGCGTTGAATTCCTCGTCCTTCACAGGATCCGATTTCAGGAAACGTTCGGTTAGTTTCAATGCACCGAGCTGGGTGCTGAATCTGTCAACTATCTTCGTTCCTCTGCCAAAAATGAACTCGGTACTTCCTCCCCCTATGTCAATGATAACGGTTTCCTTGTCTCTCAGGTTCAAACCACCAACGACTGCCATGAATGAGAGCCTTGCCTCTTCTTCACCGGGAATTACATTTATTTCCAGGCCTGTCCTTTCCTTTACCTTTTCAAGAAAGTCCTTAGAATTCTTTGCATCCCGCAAGGCCGCAGTACCAACTGCGTAGTAATTATCCACATCGTACTTTGAGAGAAGTGCCTTGAACCCCTCAAGAACCTTCAGAGTCCTTTCTTGTGCCTTTTCACTCAAAACGCCCGTGGTATTGACCCCTTCACCTAGTTTTGTAATTTCCCCTCTGTCAAGGAGAACCTCCTTTATCTTACCGTCGTCCACCTTTGCGATGAACAACAGAACCTGGTTGGAGCCGGTATCTATCGTTGCATATGTTTTCATTACTTTGTCTCCTTCTGTGTTTCTATAGTTTTCCCTCTCTTATTCGTTTCAATGCCTTTACGTAGTTGATGTTTTCACCACCCCACAGGCCCATCTTTTTCACTATTCTCTTGACCTTTTCAGGGTCGGGGTCCTCGGCCGCAGCTGTCTTGTACTCTTTACCATCAACCTTGACCGTAGCATATTCCACTATACAGGTATCAACATCGTAGAGATCCCTTGTCTTTTCCACTTCGAAGAGCATTATTCTCGGATTCTTTTTCGCTATCTCTACGAACTCTTCGAAAGTGTAGACATCCTTTTCGAATTCAGGGGGTGCAAGCCTGAATACTTTGTACACCTCGAGGAGCTTTTCTTTGGGCAGAGGAAAGGCTACTTTGAGGATCGGTTTCCACTGTTCCAGGCCATCGAGGTTTACCTGCTGAAGTGATTTTACATCCATCTTGTTGTCACGTACTTTAGGATTCTCATCGACTACCTTGGAAAGAACGTACATTTCCTTGCTCTCTACATGTCTCGTTTTTTCATAATCATCCAGGTTTATCGCAAGCTTGATATCCTTTGCAAATGTTCTCCATTCCCATCTTGGAATAATTTCTCCCATACTCTACCTCCTGATAATTCTTTCAAACTTAATATCAATATAAACAGAAAAAAGTATCGTTGATCAAATCAATTATTTTAATGCTTTTGATAAATATGATTTATATAAAGGTTGGCATATATAAATATTATACTTCTTAGTGCCATACCCTGCCCAGCAGGGAAGAATGGTACTTCTAAGCTTCCATTGCTCTTTGCAGTTTGTGCCCTTTCATGAATTCTTTGAAAGCTTTCAATGCTTTCGAGAATTTCTTGTTTTTTCTGTATACTAG
>JALUUM010000006.1 GCA_027021365.1 Spirochaetales bacterium | reverse complement strand
CTCCTTCGATCTGGCCAAGAGTGGATGCCCACTCGGTAAGATGATTCGCCTCTCCCCGCCTGAAGGCATCGAGGACCAAAGGCGGCAGGGAGAACTGGTAAACCATCTGTGCCTCGTTGTAACCATCCCCGAAATAGGAGATATTCTCCTCGTGCGGTACATTGGTTTCCGTTATTATTACGACCCACGGTGCCACTTCCCCCAGGACCGACCTGAAAAGCTGGACTACCCTGTGGGTCTGTTCGAGGTGAATACATGTCGTTCCGAATTCCTTCCAGAGGTACGCAATGGCATCGAGCCTTATTACCTGGGCTCCCATTTCCACGTACATGAGCATTATGTCTATCATTTCAAGTAGGAGGTCGGGATTCTTGTAGTTCAAATCTATCTGATCCTCACTGAACGTAGTCCAGAGTTTCTTTTTGCCCCATGGGGTATCGAACTCGGTAAGAAGGGGGAGAGCCCTGGGTCTTACCACCTTCGAGAGGTCTGCACCCTCCGGCACGACTATGAAGTAGTCCCTGTATTTTTCGTTGCCCTTGAGAAACTCTCTGAACCATTTGCTCCTGGCAGAGATATGATTCAGTACCAGGTCAGCCATCAGCCTGTACTTTCCGCTTATCCTCTTGATATCATCCCATGTACCGAAATCCGGATTGACCTGCCTGTAGTCGATAACGGAGAATCCGTCATCTGATGAATAGGGAGAAAAGGGCAGAATGTGGATACCTGAAACAGCGTTACCAACATGACTGTCGAAAAAGCCTTTCAACGTAGCAAGGGGATTCTCCCCTTTCTTCCTGAACTGATCCCCATAGGTTATTACGATTGAATCTCTCTCGTCGAGGGGAAGAGGCCTTTCAGGAATATTATGTGGCCTTGAAATTCTATTCCTGTAACCTGCAAGTAGTTCCTTTAGCCGTACCAGTGTGGCCTTGCCCCTCTCCTTCCCGTAGAGAAATACAAGATGATCCTCTATATTTTTCTTCATGGACACTATTTTATTGGAAAAACGTTCAAAAGCAAGTGAAAAAATGAATGAATATGTTGAATAAATCGACTATAGCGTTATATTAATTGAAATCAATGTCTGAACTTGTCATCTTCCATTATCACCTTCTCCCCGGAGGAGTTACCAGTGTAATCACAGACCAGGTAAAGGCCATAGCTGCCTTTGATATGTCAAAGACTGCAGGTAAGGTACACGGAACAGTAGAGAGGATACGTATCGTTACCGGGAGAGTAGAAAACACCGAAAGAATCGGAAGAGATATACAGGCTTATTTTTTTGACAGGAATATCAACATTCAATTCGAAATTGAACTTCTCCCAGAGATAGATTACCTCGATATATCTTCCCAATCCTCCGGAATCGAGAGGCAAGATGCAGAGCATTTGATCGACCTATTGTCAAAGAGATATTTAAACAGAGATTCCATCTGGCTCATTCACAACTATCACCTCGGAAAGAATCCCCTTTTTACCAGAGCACTTGTTGAAATTGCAGAAAGATACCCGGAACAGAGAATAATACTTCAGATACATGATTTTCCCGAGAGTGGAAGGTACGAGTATCTGAATATCCTCTTGAAAACATTTTCTCCTGCCTCTACCGGCCCGTACCCGGTGAGGGGAAATGTGAGGTATGCCGTAATAAACGAAAGGGATAAGAATATCCTGGTAAATTCGGGGATTCCCCGTGAGTATGTCTTTCTGCTGGAAAATCCCATGTCGGTCAGAGAGAGGTCATTCACGGCTGGGGAGCAGAGGCACCTTAAGGACAGAATATATTCTTACTATTCCAAAGAAGCCGAAGCTGCGACAGGAAAACTCCTCTTGTATCCGATTCGTGCCATCAGAAGAAAGAATGTTTTCGAGGCGGGACTACTATCCAGCCTGGTAGGTCACAACCTGAAAGGTCACAATTTTACAGGTCACAATTTTACAAGTCACAATTCGGCTGGAGACAATCCTGCTGGTTACGACGCAGAACTCGCCGTCACGCTTCCCGGCACCTCGGAGACGGAGAGAGCATACTCAGCTCTCGTAGAAGAGAGCTTCAGGAAGGGACTTATCAGAGGGTTCTGGAGGATTGGAGAGAAACTCGATGAAATCGGAATCTCCTTCGAAGAGCTCGTGGGAGCGAGTGATATGCTTATTTCAACATCCGTCCAGGAGGGGTTCGGTTTCTCCTACATCCAGGCGGTACTCTGGAACAAGCCATTGACAGCACGTTACCTCGACGTTCTTGAAGGATTCTCATCCATTTTCAATGAGCACCCCGTCCTATTTTATTCAAAGTTGTACTGTCCTCTCGACTTGAAAAGCCGAAAATTATTAAGGGAGGAGTATAAAATCAAGATCGGGCGTTTGAGTGATATTTTATCCGATGCTGCCCTTGAAAAACTCTACCGTGATGTAGATACGATCACGGGAGAGGAACTTGTCGACTTCTCCTTCCTCGACACAAAAAGCCAAATATCGATACTTTCCAAACTTTCCGAGGTGAAGGACGAAGGTTTCATAGCGGAACTAGAGAGCATAAACAGATCACTCATAGGGAACATACTAGATACCATGGAGAGGCAGGTGACTGCAGACAAGCACCTTGAAAAAACCATCATGATTCAGAATCGTTTCGGATATTCAAACCATGCAAAAAGGTTTTATGAAATAGTAGAATCATTTCACCATACAAGTGTTCCGGTTCCAAAGATAAATAATGAACAAATATGGTCGAATGTTATTGACAATTTTACAAAAATTGATTATTTGAGGTTGATCTATGGGTGAAAACGGAAAAAGGACTGGTAAGTTCCACAAGCCCCTCAATATCGGATTCATTTCAACACGTTTTGCCGGCCTAGACGGCGTGTCACTGGAAGCAACGAAATGGGCTGACGTGTTATCCGGTTTTCATCACAACATCTACTGGTTTGCCGGCCAGCTCGACAAGGATCCCCAGGTGAGCATGCTCGTTCCGGAAGCATTTTTCCAGCACCCGGCAAATCTCGAGTTGAACAGAAAAGTCTTCGGAACACAGGTACGTACCAGGGAGATAACAAACGAGATTCACGAGCGAAAAGAGTTCCTCAAGGACAAGATTTACGAATTCCTAGACAGATTCAAGATCGATATGCTAATTTCCGAAAATGCGCTCTCCATTCCAATGCATATTCCACTTGGTGTTGCACTTACGGAGGTGATAGCGGAAACAGGAATTCCCACCATCGGGCACCACCATGATTTTGCCTGGGAGAGACCAAGGTTCCTCCTGAATTCTATTCAGGATATTCTCCAGATGGCATTTCCCCCGGAATTGCCCTCAATAAGGCACGTCGTAATAAATTCGGTGGCACAGAGAGAACTTGCCGCCAAGCGAGAACTTTCCTCTACGGTGATATACAATGTCCTCGATTTCGACAAGGAGCCGACATACCTGGACGATTTCAATAGGGACTTCCGTCAGCAGTTTGGTTTCAAGAGGGATGATCTGTTGATTCTTCAACCTACAAGGGTTATCTCGAGAAAGGGAATAGAACAGGCGCTCTACCTTGCCGAAAGGCTTAAACTTCCCAACCTTCACCTATTAATATCTCACTCCGTAAGCGATGAGGGAAACGAATACTACGAGTGGATACAGGAAAGTGCCAAGGAGAGAAATATTCCCATTTCATTTTTGCACAACAGGTTGAACGATACGAGAAAATATGCCAAAGACGGAAGCAAGTTCTACTCGCTGTGGGATGTCTACCCTCATGTCGACCTGATAACATACCCCAGCCTCTACGAGGGCTTCGGTAATGCCTTCCTTGAGGCAATCTATTTCAAGAAACCACTCCTTGTAAACAGGTATTCAGTTTATATAGTTGATATCGAACCGAAAGGCTTCGATGTAATAGCCATAGACGGCTATATAACCCAGAAAACCATAGAAGAGGTGAAAGAGGTGCTCCTTAACGAGGACAGGCGGAGAGAAATGGTGGAGAAGAACTACCAGATAGGAAAGAAACATTTCTCATACCAGGTACTCAAGAGGAAACTTCATACGATTTTTACTAGTTTTTACGGCTACCTCAACGGGAATCATAATGGTAACAATGGCAACGCCAACTACAAGGGTAGTCACAATGATGATACCAGCCGATCCGATGAAAAAAAATAATTCTCACATCGGCAGTATCGGTGATAACCGTAGTACTTTAGCGATAATATTTGAACAACAAGATTGACAACAATTGATTCCTGCCATCCTTTTTGAAGCAAGGAGATAGCAATGAATCGAGTTACAGTAACCATACCGACATACTGGGGATGGGAAAGTGGCAGGCCCAGTCTTCCCGAAGATTCGATTTTCGATCACCCGACACCCCTGGATACGGAAGGAACACTCCCAAGAACCCTCAATAGCCTTACAGAGCTCAAATCATCAGATTTCCAGGTGATTCTTATAACGGCACCGGTAAATCCCAGGCTCTCGGAAAGTGTGGAAAAAAAGATTGCAGAACTTATGGATAGATTCAAGTCATACTATCCAATTGCACAATTCGGGCCTTCCGACCTTAAGGTGACAAGGGAAATAATGTCAAAAAACGGACTGGAAGACTCCATACTCAGCCTCGAGGCATATGCACAGATAAGGAACTGCCAGCTCTTTGCATCCATGCTCATCGATACGGAATTGATAGCTGCCATAGATGACGACGAGGTGGTGCCGGAGGATTATATCGACAAGGCAACATTGTTTGCAGGGAAAGAAACAGCGGGAAAGAAAATCGACGGAGTAGCAGGTATATACCTCAATGCAGAGGGAAACTACAAGCTGAAAGAAAAGCCGGGAATCAGGGCCGAAAAGAATATCTTTATAAAAAAGGCTGCCCTTATGAATGACGAGTTCTCCCGCTACATGGAGTCTCAAGAGAGGTTAACGGAGAGCGCAGTGGCACTTGGTGGCAACATGATCTTTACGAAAACACTGTACATGAACGTTCCCTTCGACCCCGGAATAACTAGGGGAGAGGACATCGATTACCTTATAAACTCGAGACTTCTCGGCTACAACTGGTTTCTTGACAGGGAACTATACATAACACACCTTCCACCCAAGCCATCACATGAGTTTCAGATAAACACCTCACCCTATGCCAAGCTGCAACAGGATGTTCTCAGGTTCATATACGAGAAGGAAAAACTGGCTATATCAAAAGAGTTTCCCGATGCCTATCCCCTTTCTGCCGAACAATTGGGGTTCTACCCAGGTGAGTTTTTGAAAGAAGGCCTGGAGGAACAGGCGATGGAAGCCTTAAAAAGGGAAAGGCCAAAAGATGCAGACGAGAGATTCTTTCCCAAACCCGAAGAACTCTTGAAAAGAGCAAAAGAGAGAGCTGCCATGGCACGAAAATTTTTCGATTTTGCAAAAAAGTGGTCCGTCACCATGAGCCTTGCCTCGAAAATCGAAGAACTCAAGGACTACATGCAGAAAAAGTTCGACTGACAGGGTTGTGACAAGGTTGAAGATATGAAATATATCAGAAAATGGCTGCCCTGCATTTTTTTTATCTCTGTTTTTCCTCTCTTTTCTCAGTTCCAGACAGACACGCTTGATATCCCCGGGTTAAAATGGCAGAAGCTGGAAAGTGAACATTTCACCATATACTTTCCCGAAGAGATAAGAGAGAATGCCGAGAGAGTTGCAAACATTCTCGAGCATGTCTACGGACCGATAGGAAAGAGCCTCGATGCTTCGAAACCGGACAATTTCCCAATCATTCTTCTAAATACAACAGCGATTGCAAACGGCTATGTGAGATCGGCTCCCCGTTACTCTCTCTGGTATCACCTTCCCACATTCGGGTATTCCTTCGGACCCGGTGATTGGTTTACCATACTTGCCACTCACGAAACGAGGCACATGGTCCAGATGAATGAGATGGACAGGGGATTTACAAGATTGATACATTACCTCTACGGGGAAACCGGTGCTGCCGTTATGATAGCCATTTCCGTTCCAATGTGGTTCGAAGAGGGAGATGCGGTAATCACGGAAACAGCCCTCACCGATTTTGGCAGGGGAAGGCAGCCATGGTTCTACAGAGATCTCCGTGCGATACTCCTTGAAGGAGTAGAGCCATCCTTCTACGATGCAGCCATTTCATCCATGTATGGTTCTTTCAAGGACCACTTTCCCAACAAGTACCACCTTGGTTTCGTACTCGTTACATATGCAAGAGACAAATACGGAGCGGATGTCTGGTCACGGATAATAAAAAGAACGATGAACTTCCCCTATCTGCCCCTTATGATAAACATAGCCGTCAAGCAGGAGACAGGTGTAACGCTATCCAAGCTGTATGACAATGCCATGAAAAGGCTTAAGGATTTCTTTGAGGAGCAGGAAAAGAAGGCAATAATTACTCCGGTAGCAAAGGTAGCGGGTGGCAAGAATCAACATGGAGACTGGACCAACTACACCTGGCCTCATCCAACAGAAAGGGAAGGGATTATCGCCCTTAAATACGGACTGGACGATGCAGCAAAAATCGTTGAAATAGAGGAGAAAGGAGAGGAACATTTTCTTGCCAATGCCGACCCATTGGACAATGAGGTTTCCTACGCAACGGGTAAGATTGTCTGGTCGGAAGCCTTTGGCGACCCCGTGTGGAAGGCAAGGCAGTGGGCAGACCTCGTTCTGTTCGACAGAGAAAGCGGAAAGAAGAGACGACTTACCAGAGGTGAGCATCTCTTTGTTCCGGCACTGTCTCCCGACGGAGAGAGGATAGCGGCTGTGGAGTTTACCCCTGCAAGGAAGAGTTCCCTCGTGATAGTCGATTCAAAGAGCGGGAAGATTCTTTCACGCCATGCTGCGGAAAGAGGTGAGGTTTTCCAGAAGCCCTCATGGTCTGAGGACGGAAAACACCTTGTTTTCGTCGGAAAGAGCAGCATGGGGAATGCTCTTAGAATGCTCGACATAGAAACGGGAAAGATACTTCCACTTACGGGATACATCAAACGTGACATTGCAAACCCGGTTTTTTATGGAAATTACATCGTACTTCAGGCGCCGTACCACGGGAAAGACGTTATCTTTGCAATCGAGATTGGCGGCGGAATAAGAATAAACAGCGGGACGAGTATTGGAATGAGTGGCGACATACCTGCAAGGCATGTAAGTGGTGATACAGCTACAAGGCGTGTAAGTGGTGCAAGGCATGTAGGGCGAATCTTCAAAATCGTGGAGAGGCCCTACGGAGCATACCAGCCAGCCATCAAGAACGGCAAGTTGTACTTTTCCGACTATACAATATCAGGATTCAAAATCAGCTACATCGACCTGAAAAGTGTAGCGGAATATGCGGAGATGGTATCGAAAAGTGATTTCTTCTCCATGGACAGGGACAACAGTGTTTATCCTTTTCTGGATACAATCGTTTCACAGGAACAGGGAAGGGGCATAGTAGGTAAAGAGGAGATACCCAGGAAGGAGTATCCGGTATCCCACTACAATCCCGTGGCTCACCCCTTCAATTTTCATACATGGGGAATCCTCCCCACTTCTACCTCGGAAATCTCAGCCATTGCGATTAGTAACGATATATTCGGTAGCCTCTCTTTCATACCGACGTTATCCTACGATTTCGTTCAGGGGACCTTCGGAGGAGGTGTCAATGCAACCATTACCGGCATTTTTCCGAATATCGGAATTTCAGAGAGCCTTACCCAGCTATCATCCAAAACCGACATCTTCGAGGCAGCACAACTGTCCCTGATATTTCCCTTGAACCTCTCACGTCTTTCCTGGAGTCGAAAATTATCATTCCTGCTGGGAATCGGTTACAACAGCATCATAAGTATCACGGGAAACTCGGATACTCCCCAATTTACCGTTTCTTCCGGTATCTTTCCAGTGCAGGTATCTGTAAGTTTTTCCAACACGCTGAACAGAGCAAAACGTGATATTTTCCCATTGTGGGGTGAGGAATTCTACACCTCGGTAATTGCTACCCCTTTTAATTCATTATCACCCCTATCATCACCCTCCTTATCATTATCATCCGGCAGTAACACAAGTTCATACAGCGCCTTTCAATTCTTCGGCGGCATACGGGTATATCTTCCAGGCCCCTTTTTACACCACAATCTAAGACTCACTTCTTCCTACTTCTATGAGAAATCGAACTACTACTCTCTGAGCGATCCCACCTTCAACCTGATAACGAGCCAGAGTTCCCTGTATCCCCGCGGATATGCAACAATCGATTACAATGACCTTTACAGATTGTCTGCAGATTATTCTTTTCCCCTGTTCTACCCGGATTTTGCCCTGGGGCCATTTCTCTTTTTTTCCAGGATAAAGGCAAACTTATTCTACGACCTGGGGCTTAGAGGCCAGGCACTGGCCAGCCTCGCTGCTTCTGCTACTTATGGTTCTTCTGGTTCTTCTGGTGCCGGCGAAAGTATCTCTTTTTCTTCCCTTTCATCACTCTACCCGTACTCTTATCAGTCTGTAGGAATCGAGATTACATCAGAGTTCATGATATTTACCCTTCCCGGGCCCATAGACTGGGGTGTAAGGTTCATCTACAGGATCAATGACAACAATTTCAGGATAGAGGAGACCTTTCTCTCCTTCGGCTTCGATTTTTAACCGACCCGATAGTCGACCGCTTATGGCCGGTTTGTGACATGCTTGTTAGCCGCTCGTTGCTTCCAAGGCAGCCTTAGCCGCAACAGGCACCTTCTGCAGGTCGAGCTTTTCTGAAAGCATATACCTCCCACTAATGACATCAAGCCTGTAAACGTATGCCCATACGGATAAATCTTCCATAACATAGAACATGATAAAGGTGCTCTTAGAGCCAAGGTCTCCAATTCCCCTGGCATGCCCCGCATCTATCTGCCATACCCCGTCGAAAAACTTGGCACTGTAGTTGTGAGTATGCCCACAGACATACGCCGTCACCCGGTACTGCGACAGAAGTGCCCAGAAGCGGTCCCGATGTGTCGGATACTTGTTCAGAGAATCCGCCATATGCCTTTCCCGTCCGCTCTCCTCGTCCGGTTGCGGATAGGCAGGCTCATGCCCGAAAACGAATACCAGCGGCTTTTGATTCGTAGCAAGATCATTGCTCAGCCAGTCGTACAGGCTATCCGAAACATCGCCATCGATACCGGTCGAAGAGGTGCCGTCGAAATACTCATTCAGCACCACAAAGTGAGCATTTGATCTGTCGAAACTGTAAGATGTTTTTTCATCACCGGTCGGACCGGGATTAATCGTTTCATATTGATATTTTCCACCGTTATACTCAACAATCCACTGCATATCCGAGCCTATTTCAGCTTCATGATTCCCGACAACGGCATACCAGGGATTATTCACCCCTATATAGTTGTCAATATCCTTTCTGACATCAGAGGGAGGGTCTATGTCGCCGGGTGAAATCATAAAATCACCCGGGCCTGCAGCATTGATAGTTTCACAGACTCCTCGAAAGTAGAGCCTATTGTCACCGGTGTAACTGCGCATATCGGCAGTTACGGAGAAGGAAAGTGCAATATTCCCCTCCGGAGTAGTGAAATGAACATTGTTGGAGGTTCTTCCGAGGCATCCGAAAACGGATGCCCCAAGAAAAACCACTATTAAGGAGATTAAAAGACGAGCGGCAACTTTTTTACTTGCTTTTTTACTTGCTCTTTGTGTTACCACATCATTCCCATACCAAATCCAAAGCCATGCTTTTCTCTTTCAAAGAAGGGTCTTACTTTGAAAGCGCCGGATTTGACTCTTCGCTCTGCAAGCTTTTCTGCGTTGTCAGCCGACCATAACCTTAGTAACAAATCGACGAGGTGACCACCTGCCATAACTCCGATTGCCGGAAGGTAATCCTGAAGGCTATGGCTTCTCCATCTGTCTTTTATAACACTGATACTCTCGTTCAGGTAATCGGTCCTGTCGAAGCGGAGGTCAGCAGGGAGAAGGAAGTAACTTCCTACGAGGCTTCCTGCAATCACACCGAGATGGGCAGTAAGAAAGAGAGAACCGGAAAGTGGTTCCTCGTTCATAAATTGTCCCACACCAGGCATATAGAAGGAGGCTTTTTTACTTCTCTCTATGTACAGTGAGGCCATCTTTAGTTCTTCTATTCTAAGGATGAGCTTCCTCAGATCTGAAAGTGTAACCGAACCGAGTTCTCTGTTACCCTGTGCTTCCAGAAGCCTAAGGATCTCCGGTCCCGGGAGACCTAAAAATCCTGGAGAACCCTCTTCCATCCGGCCGGGATGCATACCACCCATCATCCACGGTCCCCTCTTTCCGTCACCATCCGCGAAGGCAAAGGCAACCGATAGGATAAGCAAAGCTACAACGATAATTCTTTTCATAATGTTACTCCTTCTAAAACAAATTATTATTGATTATCAATCCAGTCAAGATATTTCTCGAAGTTCTTTCTAAAATTTATCTACAACTTGCCGGGAGTTTAATAAAAATATTTTAAACGGGCAGCAGAGCGATCAGCTGAACACAGATAATTTGTATCTGCCGGCCACCACTCCGCTGCCTCCTAAAGGGGCCTTAATTTAAGGGAGCTTCAATACAAGCTTCAAGAAAAGCTATAAAAAGCAGCTTCAATCCATATATCCATATAATTTAATTCAGACGCACTGGCTTGAGCTCGTTAAAAAGTTTATCATCGATCTGACTTCGAAGAATGATTACAAGACGGTTTTTCAAAGTCCTTGCATCATGGGTATCATGGGGATCATTGGCATCATGAGCCTTGTGGGCATAGCTCTCCACCTTACCCTGCTTGCCTGGCAGTAAAAGTGAGGAACCTGCATTTTCCAGGACAACTGATACCTTTTCGGGGGTGAGATTCCACATTGCACCGGTTATGGGATCTACGATAAGCCAGCCAATCCATCCGCCGAGAAACAGGTTTCCAGCAAGGTACCATCCGGCATTTAGAGTGTTTTTTATCTGGAATTGTTTCCTTGCATAACCCGGTTTTTCAATTATTACCCTATAGGTTGCACCCTGGAAATACCCGTTTCCTCTCTTTAGAGATACCGTAACAGGTGTTTTAGAACTCCAGACAACCATGTTGTTTGAATCATAAATAGTGATTTTTGCCCCTTCCGGCTCTGTCACAAAATCAATGTTCTGCTGGTCACCGTTGATAATGGAAGCACAACCGAAAAAGACTCCGGTAACCAGTGCTACCACCAGAATCAGGTAGATTCCGGGGAAACCTTTCAAAGGCCTTTCGTACTCCCTTCCCTTTGCCCCTTTTGCCGTATTCATGCTTTTTTTGTTTCTTCTGAACCCAAACTCTTCCATAAAACAAACCTCCTCGATTCAATGGACTTCAATCCGAAAAAAGCAATTCCGATGCCAGAACCGAACCGTGGGACTCCACACCGGGAATTGACAAGAGAACCTTTTTTAGATGAGTTCAGATGGGAGTGCAAGCTTGTAATGATTGTTTAATTTTAAAGGAAGTTTTGCTATGCAATATATAATTATCTATATTATAAAGAGATATATCGCTTAGAATTCATTTCTGTCACACCTGAATCTTACAGTTGAAGTGCTCCGTTACTATAGAAACAGGTATGGAAAAGCATAACAGTAATCCAAGATCCGAAAGACATTAATTAACTTCGGAATCATCGGGAAAAGCCGGGAATTTCCGTAACCGGAGTTGCATAAGAGGTAACTAAAGTTTCATACCAATGATGTTACCATCTTTGTTCTCTTAAAAAATTAATCAAGCTTTATTCAAAGTCTTTCGTAAAAATGGCAGGTTGATAACGGGAACTACGATGTATTACAATATCAACCCGACATATTGAAATTCAAAGGATATGTTATAGAAAAGCATTAAAAACTTTAATACAGGAATTTATAAAGGAGTTCAATTGAAATCTCATACATGAAAACCCAAACAACACTTATAGATTTCATCATCAAAGAATGGCTGGTAATCGTCTCTGGTATCGGTCTTATACTGACCTCATTATATACAAAACATTTTCCTGCTTATTCAGTCGAAGAACTGAAAGTGCTATTCATACTTTTCATACTCTTTGTTTCAGTCAAGGGATTGTATCAAAGCGGACTAATATTAAAAATTGCCAAAAAGATAGAAAGAGGTAGAGTGGTACCTCTGAAATTGATAATCACAACCTTCATCCTTTCAATGCTGGTAACAAACGATATTTCCCTGATCATCATGGTTCCTCTTACATTGTCATTCGATATAAAACGCAAAGACATTCTCGTTATTTTAGAAGCACTGGCAGCAAATGCCGGCTCTGCATTTACACCTTTCGGCAATCCTCAGAACCTCTTCATCTACTGGTTCTACGGCATTCACCCCGTTTCATTCATCAGAACAATCGCTCCTTTTTCCCTAATACTCATAGGCCTGCTTGTTGTTTCGGCTCTATTCCTTGATACTGACAGACAGAAAAATACTAAAGGGCACCTCGAAGACCAGGTGCAAAAAATTGATAAAAAGGCGTATGCCTACGGAGCGTTTCTTCTTATAGATATACTGGTGATCCTTCGCATTCTTCCTATTCCGGTAGGGAGCCTGGTTATCCTCTTTGCTCTCATATTCGACCGTAAAGCCCTGCTCGTCGATTATACACTTTTACTCAGTTTTCTGTTTTTCTTTGGTATTGCAGGCAATTTGGAACTGATCATCGCTACTAAAATAAATCATGCCGGGCATATATTCCTCTTTTCAGCTCTCTCGAGCCAGGTGATCAGTAATGTACCCGCAACATTGCTCTTCGCAAAATTCACTCCGAATTGGGAAGCCCTGCTGTGGGGTGTAAATGCGGGAGGGTTTGGGAGCCTGTTTGGTTCACTGGCAAACCTGATAGCCTACAAGATCTATCTCACCCATGAAAACACTAACGAAACGGTGGGATTTACCCTCAAGTTTACCCTAATCGGGTATGTGGCATTGTTTGTATCGGTAGTGTTGTATTTTATCCTGTATACTCCAAGCTTTCCCGGGTGATAACATGGTGTAATACATGCCAGACCCTTATACCTTACGCATCTATCCGGCTTCCTGTTAGAATGTTTCTAACTTTTCTAATGAATAGAATACTGGCCGTATATTTCTACGTGTGGCCACATACCTAAGAGATAATTGGAACCTGCACTCATCTGGTTCTCCTTGTAAAAAAGAGGGTAACCAGCCCCCAGTTCCCCACCAAGAAGCACGCTCTCTGTCAGTGGCATAGACATACGGATATCTGCTCCCAGGTTCCACATGCAGGCAACCGGATTGGTGAATACAACCATTCCATCTGTCAACCCGAATGTCACTTCCGCTCTAATCGGAAGCGAACCGATGCTCCTGGTAATGTATATCACAGGTGTCAAATCGTATGAAAGCATGAAATCACCTTCGAAAATCAGGGCTGAGGTGCCAATGTCTGCTGCTATACCGAAGGAATCGGTTAATTGATATTCAACACCCACTTTCAAATCGAGACCCAACGGCTCGATTGCCAGATTGATTCTCCACTCCTTGGCCTGCCCGTAGGTGTTTATCGTTCCAATTGCCACGAACATCAATAATGCGATGACAATTACCCTATACCCTTTATACCTTTTCATTTTCCTTACCTCCTGAAACCTCTCTTCTGTTTTTCATGGAATATGTCAACAGGGAGATCCCTGCTGCTGCCAAAGGAAGGCTCAACAGCAGAAACGAGCCGAATAGCCCCACGAAAGACTTCAACCCTCTGGGGTAGAAATAGATCAGGTAGAACGGAACCGTCAGGATTGACGCCGCCGTAGATACAATCCCCGTAAACACTGGAAACCTTATCGATAGCAATGCAAGGACAAAAAATGGAACGGGCACAGCAAGTAACGCTATCAGGATTGTCCTTATATATTGATGTTTGCCAAGCAGGACGAATGCACTCCAGAAGATTGCAAAGAACAGTAGTATCCTGAATGACGCCTTTTTCTTGTCCCAGAATTGGATGAAATAACTCGAGTATTTGACAACAACGAGTAGTACGAACAGAAGAGTAAATATTTCTCCGGAAGAAACCGGGTTTGACATCCACATGCCAGAATTTCCTATGATGATTGCACTGAATACCGCCGTTGAAATATACGCATGATGGCTCGCCTTTTTAGAAGCTTCGAGTTGAAATTCATCCATATCGGTAAGCCAGCCAAATTCTCTAAGTAAATCCGGCATTACCACTGAAAGAACTGCAAAAGCATAAAAGAATCGATCTACAAGGAGCCCGAGAGCCAGAAACAGTATAAAACAACTTCCTGATATAATCGTTGCAACCTTTGGTAGATTTTCAGGCCATGCCTTCATTCTTTCTTTCCCCCTCTTCTATTTCTTCTAGCGAGAAGATATCTTCCACCGGTGAATTGAAGATTTTAGCTATCAGCAGGGCAAGCTCTATGGAAGGCTTGTACCTTCCCCGTTCGATAGAGATAATGGTCTGCCTGGTTACTCCGGCCAACTCTGCAAGTTTTTCCTGTGTAAGCTCGCCATGTTCCAACCTGAACTTGCGCAGATTTACTTTCAGCCTATATTTCCCTTTCATCCTCATTTCTCTACCCTCATAAATGTAAAGCATGCTTTACAAAATGTCAAGTATATTTTACATTTATCTTAAAACAAATGAGCATTATACTTACTACCAGTGAGGAGTTGAATGGTTATTCAGTTCCGTCGGTTCATGAGCATTAAGCTTTCATGGTGCAACTGGCTGCAAACCACCTTGGAGGAGAAAATGCTATCTTTTTTCTGCTTGGCAGAACATTCATTTGATCCTGGCGGGTAAGAGGCATGCAGAACCTCTTGTTAAATATTGCAGAAGCAGGAATGAAGCTAAGAATGTTCAAAGAATACTGCGGTGACAGAATCTGTTTTGCCGGAAATAGAGCTAGTCGATGCCATTGAAACCGCTTCCCCGGTTAACGGGTACATACTCTGTACTACCTTTTCACTCATCCAACTCATAATCAAATACCACCCTCTGTCCCGAAGGCTCTCTCTCCTTGGCCGGAATTATTCTTGCACTCTTGCCCTTTATTTCTTTCATTCTCTTCAACAATCTCTCTTTCATCACTTTTCTTACCTTCCCATAGGCAAGATGATCTATCAGATTATCCTGTTCGTAGGGATCGGCCTTCAGATCGGGGGGGAATCCATCTTCCACTATACCTCTCTGCATATCCCCTTGGGGCAACAAAGGCATCGATATTATTTTGATGATGCGGCTCAAAAATAGATAGAAAGAGCATAAAGGGATTATTCCTATTTCTTGATATGAATTTTATGGCTTCGTCCGTATAAGCATCCACCCTGTAACCGGGTAATTTCACCGGCTTATTGCTCTCATCGAATAGCAAAGGATGATAGGCATCCGAGGTGAACTCCGGCAGTTCCGCTCCCAACCAGAAGCGATAGCCGCCCCTCTTTTCACGAGGAACAGGTTCCTCTTTCCAATCATCCCTTCCCGTATAAACACCGGCCAGGTGCCACTTTCCTATGTAGCCCGTCTCATAGCCTGCCTCGTTGAATAGTTTTGCCAGTGTTAATTCATTCTCCTCGAGCGAGAGGGTATTCTTCCACACGCCTGTATTTGTGGGATAAAGACCGGTTTGCATACTGAAAAGAGTAGGACCACACACAGGTTGACAAGTAAAGGTACTATTGAAATACGTTTCTGATTTTGCCATGTAGTCAAAATCTGGTGTCAGGTCCAGTGGATTACCATGTACACCCGTAGAATCCCATCGCTGCTAATCGGTAAATACAACAATTACATTGGGTTTACTCATTATTTGAGCTCATACAAAACCTCATACAAATTTCTGCATATCCTTTGACGGCAGTTTCAATTTCTCAGCCATCTCCAACTGGAAGTACCCCCTGTATACATCCCATCTTTCATCCTGTGAGAGACAGCGATTCAATTCTCTTAAGGCTTCCTCATAGACAGCCTGATACTCCGGATTTCCATATAAATTATTCAAGCTGGCACCGGGAGAGAGATCGTACAATTCATCTATATAATCCGTTGTATTGTATGAAAACATGTAAAACCTGCCGTCCGAAGACCTAAAAACAATTCCCACAGAAGGATTTGGAACCACATGATTCCAGACATCAAACATTATAGGTTTATCAGAGGGACGTTTCTCCCCGGGGGCTGTATCCAACAAACAGAATCCGTCCAACCTGTTCGGAATTTCAACTCCTACAGTATCAAGAATGGTCGGTGCAATATCCAAAAGAGAACAGGGTTCCTCAAAAGTGAAAGAAGATCGCCTTTCGAGCCCATTAATTTTAGGATGGTTACTATTTCGTGGCAACTTTATAATAACCGGGACTCTAAGCACCTGTGGATTTAAGTATGCGCCCTTATCTATACATCCCCATTCTCCATTCATCTCACCATGATCTGCCGTTAAAATTATCAAACTCTCATCATATAGGTTTTCCGCTTTGAGAAAATCGATAAACTTACCCACCATTCTGTCCATTAGTTCAAATTGAAGTTGGTTTGCCACCATGTAATCTACCAATACTTCCCTGTCTCTTAGTCCCCAATTTTTCCTGTATAAATTGTATACTCGGGGCTGATCCTTTATTTCACCGTATCCTCTTTCGGCCCACCGAGACCAGCTCTTTGGCGGAACCATACTCTCCCTGATTTGCCTTTCTCTCTCTTCCCAACCTCCGGGAATGGCAAAGGGTTGATGAGGACCAAAGAAATCGAGTTGAAAGTAGAGAGGGCTCTCGCTATCCGGCCGGTTTGATATGATACTGATTGCCCTGTCAACAAGAAATGCAGGATAAGTTCCATCTTCAGGAAAGGGTCTTCCATTCTGGTCTGCCAACCAGCCGCCATAGTTGTTTCCCAAGCCTACCCCACTCCAGCTTACACCCTTTATTTCCTTCTTGAATGAATACTTCTGCAACCCCATTCTATGTAAGAATTCGAGATAGTATTCATCATCATACCAGGGGGGAGACCAGCGATGCCATGGTGTATCATTCTCGCCAAAAACACGTGTAAATATCTCTGTTCCGACATGAGATTTTCCTACATGCCTGGTATAATAACCGGCTGCTTTAAGGTATTCGGGCCAGATCGTATCGCTGTTCCTGAGCTCTGTCAGATGCCCGTCATGTGAGCGTTCACTGTTTCCGGTAATGTAACTGTAACGTCCCGTTAGATACGAAGCCCTGGAGGGGCCCCATAGCGGAGCACTTGCAAAGGCATTACTAAAGAAAATTGAATCGTTTCCCAAGGAATCCATATTAGGAGTATCAATTCCCCTGTGTTCTCCCAGGTAAAAGCGAGGTGGCACCATATCCATTGTAATCAAGAAAATATTCGGTTTACCTGCACCTTTGTCTATCCAGAAAGGACCCCTCCCTGTTTTACCATTCAGGTAACCCTTGCCGTATTCAATTTTTTCCTTTTCCATCTGATAAAACTCCCCCTGATTTCCTTGACTAACTTTCGGTGTATCGGCTTATTGTAATTAAGGTAACATGCCAGGTTGCTCTCCCTTTATTACACCTGCAGTAAGCTCCTTTACCATATGTTCACCCATATATTTTTGAGCCAGAAAAATAAAATATCGGTAAAACACTGTCCTTTGAACAATTTTGGTTTCCCCGCACGATAAATTTTACAGACACACTTTAGAGTTTCCATTTTAGCAGATACTTGGCCTTCTTATACAGTTCTGAAACTGCTTTTTCTGCAAGCTCATTCCAATAATTGGCAATTGCAGCAGTCCGGCTCTTTCTGAAGAGCAAGAAGGAAGTAATTGAATAATACCTGGTTATCTGCTCTTAACTTGTTGCGATGTTATTTAAATCAAATTAAA
>JALUUM010000005.1 GCA_027021365.1 Spirochaetales bacterium | reverse complement strand
ATAGAGGGAGGCTCCGTAGATTTGGGATTTGATTATTTTTTCGGAACTTCGGGTTGTTCTACGAGTCAGCCCCCTTTCGGCTTTATCGAGAACAAGCATTTCGTGGAAATTCCGAGCTACTACAATGAACTTTTCCCAAGTACCGGCAGGCCGGGGATGACAGCCCCGGGGTGGGAACATAAAAAAGTCGATACCACATTTACCCGGAAGGCGGTGGAATTCATATCCGGCCAGAAGAACAAGAAATCACCCTTTTTTCTCTATTTGGCAGCTTCTGCACCGCATGAACCCTGCGTGGAGAGCGTGGTTCCCGAATTTGCTCGAGGAAAGAGTAAGGCAGGCCCTAGGGGCGACCTTGTCTGGCTTTTCGATTGGATGGTTGGTGAGGTTGTCGATGCACTAAAGAAGATCGGTCGATTGAAAAATACTGTCATCTTTGTCACAAGTGATAACGGAGCACTTCCGGGTGACAGGGTCCTGTCTCCCTACGGAAAGGAGGTTTTTCATACGTATGGCCATAAATCCTGTGGTGATTTTAGAGGGTACAAGTCCCATATCTGGGAAGGAGGTCACAGGGAACCTCTGATCGTTCATTGGCCCGACAGAATAAAAGCCGGTGTGGTTACCGATTCCCTTTTCTGTTTGAACGATATATTTGCAACGTGTGCCGGACTCCTTGGCCTCGACATTCCGGAAAATACGGCAGAAGACAGTTTCGACTATGCATCTCTCATTTCGAACCGGAGCAGCAATACGGGTAGAAATACAAGAATCGTAGAAAGAGAAAGTCTGATACATCATTCGGGAGGAGGGGTTTTTTCTATCAGAAGGAAAAACTGGAAATTGATTCACCAATGCCTGGGTTCAGGCGAATCCTATGGACCAGGGCCTGTGCCGGGTTCCGAAGGCCAACTGTATGACATGAGTAGAGACCCCTTTGAAACAAACAATCTCTTCGATAGGGAACCGGATGTAGTAGCAGAGATGGTCCGTCTGCTCGAGTCGGTGCAGGGGAGAAGTAACCTGTTTCAATGAAGCGTACATTCAGTGGAAGGACTGATTACAAGGAGTGCTGGAACCGGGCATCTTCAAACATTACGATATGATGCAATCAAGGTTGATTCATGCAGAACCGGGAGCTATTTCACTGTGTACCTATATCGCCTGCCCCGGTGAAGTCGGCGAAACCTGCGAAGCCGAGGGATATTGTGAAGTCGCCTGCCACGTTTCGCTCTGTGCAGGCCTTTCCTGCGGTGTGCCTTACCGATTTCAACGGAAAAACCGGCTCTTCGCAATGCCCGGTCACCACTGTCATAACGGAGGAAAGAGTCTCGCTGAAACCACAGTACCGAGTGATCCTCCAGAAGGATATGACAACCTCTGAAAATTTCCCTGTCGGCTTCCAGCACACTTGCCGCCTCTGACAAGGGGACGGGTGGGTCAAAGTCGTAGTTTTTTCGTGCGATATAGGCTGGGCCTGCTGCCCAGCCCGCCTGGATTACCGCTTTGCCCTCGATTTTCTTTTTCGTCTCATGGGGTATCATTTCCAAAAGACTTTCTGTAAATATCATAGGTCCCTCCTTACCCAAATGGCGGAGGGCATTCGGCAGGCGATTGTTTTTACGGGAATGTAAAAACCTCATCGTTCCTCTGGCTGTAAAGCCGGAGGCTGGCTTTGGCACCTTATCCCTCTTTCTATCGGGACAGGTTGCCGGACGGTCAGCGGGCCGAATCCCTCGCGTCGCTCTCGATGACGTTTCTATCATAAATCCCGAAGTGGAAATTGTCAAATTCTTAATTTTCGAGCAAAAATTTTGGGGTGATGAAAATCAAGGGTACCGTGCGGAAACTGTAAATAATATATAATCGCTTTTCTTATATTTATTTGCAATCGGCAGATTATAGTTGTATTTTAACCTGGAGAGGAGATATGACATGGCAGATATAAGGGATTTGAACAGACTCGGGCAATCGATCTGGATAGATTATATTAGGAGATCCTTCATAACTTCCGGAGAATTAAAGAGTTACATCGACAGCGGTGTATCCGGTGTGACTTCGAATCCTTCCATCTTCGAGAAAGCTATGGGAGGAAGCTCCGATTACGATGCCGCGCTGGAAAAACTTGCAGGGAGAAACATGGCAACGGATGAAATCTATGAGACCCTTGCCATAGAGGACATAAGAAGTGCGGCAGATATCCTTTTACCGGTCTTCGAGAGGACAGGAGGCAAGGACGGTTATGTAAGCATAGAGGTCAAACCCTCACTTGCATACGATACGGAGGAAACTATAAAGGAAGCGCTAAGGTTATTCGAAACGATAGGAAAGGCCAATGTAATGATAAAGGTTCCTGCAACGAAAGAGGGCATCCCTGCGATAACAGCTCTGATATCGGAAGGAATCAATGTCAATGTAACTCTGATATTTTCACTCTCTCAGTACCGCGAGGTGATCGATGCATATATGAAAGGATTGGAGGCAAGGCTCGGTGCAGGAAAGAGCATTAAGGGAATTGCCTCGGTTGCATCATTCTTTGTTAGCAGGGTGGATTCTGCAATCGACCCTCTCCTTGAAAAAGCAGGAAACAGCAAGCTACAGGGGAAGATAGCACTGGCCAATGCAAAGGTGGCATACAGCTACTTCCGTGATACCCTGAAAGGGGAGCGCTGGAAGAGATTGGAAGATAAAAGCGCCATGGTACAGAGGGTCCTCTGGGCAAGCACGAGCACAAAGAATCCCCGGTATCCCGATACGATGTATGTGGACCAACTTATCGGGCCTGATACTGTGAATACGGTTCCTCCAGCAACGTTGAAGCTATTCCTCCTTCACGGGAGAGCAGAGAGAACGGTGGATAAGGATATTGAAGAGGCCGAATCCAACCTCAAGGAGCTCCAAGCCCTTGGAATAGATTTCGATTCCGTTACCTCGGAACTCCTTGAAAAGGGAGTAGAATCCTTTTCCAGGGCATTCGATTCTCTTCTGAAAAGTGTGGAGGAGAAGAGGAAGAGATTAAAAAAAGGAGACAGGAGAATGAAAATCTCGGCTGGCAAATATGAGAGAGAGATAGAAGAGGCGGTAGAAAGAATTGTCGAAAAAAAGGTTGTATCACGACTGTGGGAATACGATTATACCCTGTGGAAGGACAGCCCCGAAGAAATCACGAACAGGCTCGGGTGGCTTACCATTGCAGATTCCATGAAGGAACAGGTTCCAAGACTGGAGGATTTTGCAGACCGGGTAAGAGAATCAGGCTACAGGAGAGCGGTTCTCCTTGGAATGGGCGGCTCGAGCCTTGCACCGGAGGTTTTCAGAAGAACCTTTGGTGTCAGGGAAGGTTACCTGGATTTGAGCGTTCTGGACAGTACCGATCCGGAAGCTGTTCTTTCCGTTGATGAAGGCCTGGACTATGGAAAGACACTCTTCATAGTATCAACGAAATCCGGCGGTACTGTGGAGACTCTCTCCTTCTTCAAGTACTTCTATAACAGGACGATCGAGGAAGTTGAAAAGAAAGGCGGAGGAAGGGAAGAAGCGGGAAGACACTTCATTGCAATAACCGACCCGGGGAGTAAACTTGAAAAGCTTGCAAAGGAACTCGGTTTTTTAAAGGTCTTTCTGAACGATCCCAATATAGGTGGAAGGTACTCTGCGCTCTCATATTTCGGTCTCGTTCCTGCCGCACTTCTCGGGATCGACCTTGATCAGCTTCTGGAAAGAGCCCTGGAAGCCAGGTCCAATACCGAACCCTGCAACTGCCCGAGAGACGGGGACAACAATGCGGCAAAACTGGGTGCAGTAATGGGTGAACTTGCAAGGCACGGAGCGGACAAGATTACCTTTATCACCTCCAGGGAGGTGGCGGCCTTCGGTGACTGGGTGGAACAGCTTATAGCGGAGAGCACCGGTAAGGAGGGAAAGGGCATACTCCCCGTTGTGGGAGAGCAACCGGCAGAGGCTTCCATGTACGGAAAGGACAGGCTCTTCGTGTATCTAAGGCTGGATGGCGGGGCGTGGAAAGAATCAATGAGTATCAACGATTCTGTCGTATCTGAGCTGGAGGAAAATGGATTTCCGGTAGTGCATTTGAACCTTGGAGACCTCTATGACCTCGGGTCACAGTTTTTTCTCTGGGAGTTTGCAACCGCGGTGGCCGGCCATGTGCTGGGAATAAACCCATTTGATCAGCCGGACGTGGAGAGTGCAAAGGTGCGGGCGAGGGAGATGGTGGCGCAGTACATTCAGAGGGGTTCTCTGGGGGAAGATACTGCAAGGCCTCCGGAGGCTAGGGTTCTGCGGGAGTTTCTCGGAGAGATAGGCCAGGGGAACTACATAGCGATTCATGCCTATGTAAAACCTTCCGATGAAACGAGGAGTGCTCTTTCCGAACTTCGTGCAAAACTCAGGGAGAGGTATCGAGTGGCGGTTACCGTTGGCTTCGGGCCCAGGTTCCTGCATTCGACGGGGCAGCTTCACAAGGGGGATTCGGGTAACGGTTTCTTCGTCCAGCTCGTATCAGAGAACAGGCAAGATCTGGCAATACCTGATTCACCCGGTTCAAAGGAATCCGGCATCACCTTTGGCATCCTCAAGAAGGCACAGTCCCTCGGAGACAAGAAGGCTCTCGAGGACAAGGGGAGAAGGGTTGTCCAGTTCAACCTTGGATTCGATGTACAAAAGGCAATTGAACGTCTCACCGAGAATCTTTAAAAGATGCCGAGACTACAGGTTACTACAGGGAAGAGGTGATCAGCCTTTCTCGCTGAAGCCCTTCTCTCTGAAACCTTTCTCTCTGTATACCCCTACTATCTCTCCGAAATAGACAGTGTGATAATCGTCTTTAGGGTAGTAGCTTTCTATTATCGATGGCAGAAGAGTGTTCTTATCCACCCGGTTCTTGTGTAGGGTCCTGCACTCGTAGTGGACAGGGCATTCCCTGATATAGGGAACCGAAATTTTTATACCCTTTTCCATGGTGAATCCACACCTGGAAACCTTGTCCATGTCCCTTCCCGAATAGCTTCCGCAGAACTCCAGGGCTTCCTTCATGCTTCGGTTGCTCATGTCACCAACCTTCATGCTCTCATCCCTACAACCGGGAAGGTTTACCGAAAACTCTCCAGTCTCTTCTATGTATCTGTAGCTGAACCTTGATGGCCTCACCATAACAATGAAAACGTGTTTTCCCCAGACGCGGCCGAGTGTTCCCCACCCGATAGTCATTACGTTGCTTCTTCCCTCTGTGGGGCTGTGAGTCACAAGGAAAACCCCGTCACCGTCAAGGGCCTTGATAGTTTCATCGAAATAGGTGAAATCAGTTACTTCTTCTCTCAATGTTGCCAACCTCCGCCATGATTGATTTTGAACATTTTAGCACATAGCTCTGTTATCATGAAGTTTTTATTATTTAATCTTGACAGCAAATTAGGCATTATGCTAAATTTGTTGCATTGAAAAAAATTTTCATTCCTGGTACAGGCAACAAAGACACTCCTTGTGGAGTGATGATTAGTCATAAACCCAAATACATTAAAAGGGAAAGGAGGAATCCGATATGAAAAGAATTTTCGGAATTGTTCTGGTGTTGCTGTTGGCTATGGGCAGTTTTGCCTTTGCACAGCAGAAAACTCTTGTACTCTACGGAAGTGCTGAGCCCCGTATAGTGGAGAAGCTGGCTCAGGGATTCGAAGAGGCAACGGGTGTGAAGGTCAAATGGATAAGAATGTCGAGTGGTGAAACTCTTGCACGTCTCAGGGCAGAGAAGGAGAATCCACAGGCAGATGTTTGGTGGGGCGGTACGCTTGATCCGCATTCGATTGCTGCACTCGAGGGACTTACCGTTCCATACAAGCCAAAGACTTGGGATCAGCTCGATCCCCGTTTCAGGGATCCGATCGGAGGTCAGAGGGTAATAGGTGTCTATGTGGGCGTGCTCGGGCTTGCCGTGAATGAAGGTGTACTGAAGAGCATGGGATTGCCAATTCCCAAGGGATGGAATGACCTGACCAATCCTGCTTACAAGGGCCTTATAGGCATGGCAAATCCCAACACTTCCGGTACTGCACTTACAATGCTTGCCACCCAGGTTTTCCTGAGAGGCGAGGAAGGAGCCTTCGAATACATGAAGAAACTGCACAGGAACATTGCAAATTACACGAAATCAGGTGTTGCTCCAAGTATCCTGGCAGGAAGGGGCGAGATAGCCATCGCCGTTGCTTTTCTCCACGATGTAATCTACGAGATACAGGAAGGTTATCCTCTGAAAGCAATTGCACCGGTAGAGGGAACAGGCTACGAGATAGGCGGATTGAACCTCATTAAAGGCGCACCACATCCGGAGCTGGGAAAGAAGTTCATGGACTGGGTGACGACTGCAAAAGCCCAGGAGAGCATGGCAACGGTCGGTTCGTACCAGCTTCCGACGAACAAGTTTGCAAAGGTGCCTTCCGTTGCGATTCCTATCGATTCTGTGAAGACCGTGAACTACGATTTCAAATGGGTCGCCGAAAACGGTGTAAGGCTTCAGGACAGGTGGACGAGAGAGGTTTTTACATTGCCAAGGTAGGAAATTTTTAAAATCTTTGGCTTTGAGACTTCGTGTTTAAAACTTTGATTCAAATTTCGGGTGGTGATCCCAGAAGGGATCTGCCACCCGAAAAAAAACTGCCTGATAGATACCTGATAGATGCCTGGAAGCCGAATCGGGCTGGTCGTGCAGTTAATTCAGGTTTGGATATCAGGCTGATATAGATGCATATTGCCAGGAATACAGGATGAGTGCGACAGAAATTAAGAGAGACATTACTACGGATATCAAGAAAGAAAGATTCGTACTGATAGGCAGCATAGTAACGCTGCTGCTTGTTACAGTGCTTCCCTTTGCTCCCGTACACGAAGGAGCGAGAAATACCCTATCTACTGCAGCATTCTCTGCTACCGTCTGGCACCTAATGGGAAAATTCCCCATCATCTTCCTTCTTGTGGGTGTGCTTGCTTTGAACCTTCTATTTTCAGTTGTGGGAATGAGTAGAAAACTGAGGGCCAATCTCATACTGTATCTGAACCTGCTCGGACTTGCGGCGATTCTCTACCTCTTTCTGGTAGTCACTCCCAAGACACCCTTCGGCGTGGGAAGTATCATACTGTTTTTTGCTTATCTTCTCTTTATAGCCCGTTCCATGTCCATCCTAGGCTACATAAGGGGTGATGTCTTTATCTCCGGCTCGATAATCACCATTGGCGTCCTCCTGATAATTTTCATCATCTTCCCTCTACTCGTGATACTCGGTAAGAGCGTTGTAGCAGACGGAAGGCTCGTGCCCTCCAATTTCTACAAGGTTCTTGCCGCCTATCCCAGCACCATGCGCATACTGAAGAATTCACTGATGATGGCTGTCACGGTGGGAGTTCTCTCCACACTTGTAGGGCTTGCATTTGCACTGGTAATAGAGCGATCCCGCTTCAGCTTGAAACGTTACATGCAGGGTTTTTCACTCCTGCCTATTATCACCCCGCCCTTCGTTATCGGCCTTGCCATCATCTTCATGTTCGGAAGGATGGGCTTTGTGACACACAAGCTTCTCGGGATAAGGACATCCTTCATCTTCGGGTTTCCGGGAATAGTTATTGCACAGACCCTGTCATTTGCTCCCATGTCATACCTGATCCTCTCCGGTGTCGTGCATTCACTGGACTCCGCCCTGGAAGAGGCAAGCTATACGCTGGGGGCCGGGCAGTGGCAGACATTCAAGAATGTCATATGGCCGCTCATAAGGCCGGGGATTGCAAATGCTTTTCTTCTCTCGGTAATAGAGTCCCTGGCCGATTTCGGCAACCCTATACTCCTCGGTGGTGATTTCGATGTTCTTGCAACCTCGATCTACCTATCGATAATAGGGAGGTTCGACGAAGTTCTTGCTGCAAGCCTTGGTATCATTCTTCTGTCCATCACTCTTACCACGTTCATAATTCAGCGTTACTGGGTTGGCAGAAAGTCCTACGTCACCATTACAGGTAAACCAAGGAGGCAGGCAGTGCTGCCGCTGCCGAAAATCCTGGACTATTCGCTAGTAGGTTTCACATCGATATGGGCGATTTTTACATTGATACTTTACGGTTCTGTCTTTCTCGGTGGTTTTGTCAAGCTATGGGGAATCAACAACAGCTTTACTCTCATGCACTACAAGAGGTTCCTCACCGATGGCCTTCCGTCCTACATAACCACGTTGAAGCTTGCTGCGATATCTGCACCCCTCACTGCTGCAGTTGGGCTTCTTATTGCCTATCTCGTAAGCAGGTATAAGTTTGTCGGCAAGCAGCCCTTCGAGTTCGTATCGATGCTGAGCTTTGCAATTCCCGGAACGGTGGTGGGAATCGGTTACGTAATGGCTTTCAATGTTCCGCCTCTCGTCCTAACGGGGACTGCCACGATTATCGTGATTTCTTTCATCTTCAGGAACATGCCTGTCGGGATCAGGTCTGGCATGGCTGCTCTGAAACAGATAGATACATCACTGGAAGAGGCATCCATTACGCTCGGTGCAAGTAATTTTACCACCTTGAACAGGGTTGTGTTACCGCTTATCAAGCCGGCCATCTTTTCCGGCCTGGTCTTTTCATTTGTCCGGGCGATGACGGCAATAAGCGCCGTTATCTTTCTCGTTACGGCTAGGACGAAACTTGCAACGACCGTAATTCTTGCAAGGATCGAGGCTGGAAAGCTCGGTGTTGCCACTGCATACTGTTCGATACTTATTGTAACGATGATGATAGCAATACTGATAATGTACGTCTTCGTAAGAAGGATGGGAGGAGAAGAGGCCGCCGTACAGGCGATTTGAAGGCAAAATGAAGGTTATATGAAGAACGAGATTGTGGAGGTTAGAATATAATGTCGTCACTTGTAATGGAAGCGGCTGACCTTAGACTGGAGAAATTGTCGAAGAATTTCGGAAAAGTTCAGGCAGTAAGGGAAATATCACTGGAGATTCCCCACGGCCAAATGGTGACCCTGCTTGGGCCTTCCGGTTGCGGAAAGACAACGATACTGAGGATGATAGCAGGTCTTGAGGTTCCTTCGAGCGGGAAGATATACCTGGGAGACGATGATATAACCTACCTTCCCGCAAACGAGAGAAAGATTACGATGGTTTTCCAGTCGTATGCACTATTTCCCCACATGAATGTCTATCAGAATATTGCCTATGGGCTGAAGGTGAAACACCTGCCCGAGGAGCAGATAAGGCAGGCTGTGAAGGAGGCACTGGAGATGGTGGGCCTTTCAGGCTTCGAGGACCGTGGTTCCAGTGAACTTTCAGGCGGGCAGCAGCAGAGGGTTGCCGTTGCAAGAGCGCTGGTACTGAAACCGAAGGTTCTCCTTTTCGATGAACCGTTGTCCAACCTCGATGCGAAGTTAAGAAACAGGATGCGGGGAGAAATCAGAAACCTCCAGCGAGACCTTGGTATAACGTCGGTTTATGTTACCCACGACCAGTCCGAGGCACTGGCAATTTCGGACAAGATAGTGGTAATGGAGAATGCCGTAATTTCGCAGGAGGGCATACCAACGGAACTGTACAGGCATCCTTCCAATCCATTCGTCGCTGATTTCATAGGTGATGCAAATATCCTTAAGGCCAAGGTTCTCTCCCTGGAAGGTGATGACAGGGCAAGGGTAGAGATCAGCGGTAACGAGTATACCGTTTTCTACAGTAACAAGCCGGAGGTTGGTTCCGAGGCGGATATCATGATAAGGCCCGAAGACATTCAGTTTGCCGATGACGGAAAGGGAAAGACCCTTAAGGGAAGGGTGGAGTTTGCCCTGTATCAGGGCTCCAACATAGACTACCTTATCGAAACTGAAGCAGGAGAACTCAGGGTAAAGGATTACCTTACCAAGGACAAGTTTCGTGACAGGGGCACCAATGTTTCCCTGGTATTCAGGGAAGATGAAATATTTCTTGTACATTAAATTAAAATCCATAAAAGGAGGTTTTAGAAGAAATGAAAAGATTGTTCTTCCTTCTAATTTCACTGGCCATCGTTGTGGCTTTCATTGGGTGTGCTACTCATCCGATGAAAAAGGAAGCAGGTCCCGCGATTACGGTTGAGAAGGCCAAGGAGAAAGCGCCGGCAGCGGAAGCTCCGAAAGCAGCACCCAAAGCTGTAAAGCTTCCCGATTTTGTTGCTTCCCAGTCCAAAAAGGGAAAACCCGTGCCTGAGAGCTGGAAGAAGTTCGATAAGTCCGGCAAGGTCAAATTCCTTCAGGTTCAGACTACTGCTCCCGGTTCCCCCGCAGGACAGGGCAGCAAGCTGGATGGTTCCATAGGAGAGAGGCTCGTCGAAATTCAGGTAGATCCCAGCATAACTTCCAAAGAAGTCGTCTGGAGTCTGAAGAACTCCGGGAAGAGTACTGTCTGGGTTGTAGCTGCCGGTAATCCACAGGGAAGTCTTCCCCTTGCGATAGATCCCGGACAGACTGTAACACTAAAGACCGCCCTGGACAAGGACAATTACACTTTTGTCGTAGTGGACAATGAGGGTGGCAAGAAAACTACCCTGGAACTCAAGGCAAAATGCGGTGGAGTCGATGCAAAGACGACCCGTGGCAAGAGTATGAAGGTGGTCTGGTTCTAGTAGTAGCCCCGAGGGATAAACCAGCAATTTTTCTTTTAGAAGATCTCAAGAGAGAGAGGCAGGCACAGGTTGTCTGCCTCTTTTTTTTATCCGGCTTTTTATCAGGCTTTTCTATTTAAGCACATCCCTCTCAGGTATTTTATCTGCGGGGCCCCTTATCAGGCCCTTGTTGAAGGCCCTTTTTTTCGTGACATTGATAAGCCATTCCCATTGATTAAACAATCCCTATGAAAGACCAATCCCATTGATATGCAATCCCTTTGAAATCCCTTGGAACAACCAATCCCTTTGATTAAACAATCCCTTTAAGGTTATTATTCAAGTTACTATTTAATGCGGGGAGTAGAGCGGAAATATGTTGAAAGGTACCGGAATTAGAATCTTGTCCGATAAAAAGCGGTTCATAGGCATCTCTGTTGTGGTGGCCCTGATGCTCTTTGGTGATGCCCTGCTCTATGCCGTACTACCGGCACGGCCGGAGGGTTTCCGGGTGCTTGTTTGGCAGATTGGTATCCTTCTCGGTGCAAACAGACTTATACGCATAGTGACGAATGAACTGGCGGGAAGATTGATAAAAAGGGTGGGATCCGAAAAACCACTCTTTTTGGCAGTACTGATAGGCAGCCTTACTACGATGGGATATGCATTGCCGCTGGGATTCTGGTGGCTTCTATCCCTTCGTCTTGTCTGGGGTTCCTGCTGGTCTGTCCTTAGGGCCGAGGGGTACCTTGCAGCCATAGATTTTTCTCACTCACGCAACCGTGGCAGGGTAATAGGCATATACCAGACAATAACCCGTGCGGGTTCAGGCGGCGGAGTTCTGCTCGGGGGTTTCCTTACCGACCTCATTGGCATTCCCTACACCTTCTTCATCTACGGCTTGATTTCCCTGGCTAGCCTTTCCATTCTCTTTGCCCTCGCCCAAGGGATTGAGCCAAGTGCAAGCGGGGAAGAAGAGAAGGAAGATAAGAGGGAAGAACAGGAAGATGAGAGGGAAGCTGAAGGTGATACGAATGCCAGTGACGATGAGAAGAAGAAAAGCGCGCCTGAGGGGGAAAACTTTTCGAAAATAAATCTGCTTGTGAAGCTGATTGTATGGTACGGCGGAATGTCCATGGTTCTCGTGGAGCACATGATAGTGAACCTCACCGGCAGGATAGTGGCCGATTCGATAATCGTCAATTTCAACGGACTACTCGGTGTTTCCTCGCTCACCGGTATCATACTTGGATTCAGGAGCATAGGAATGCTGATCATGGGACCCGGTTTCGGCGCTCTTGGGGACGTGGTGGAGAGAAAGAAACTTCTCTCCTATTCTCTCGCCGGGGAGTTGATCGTCCTTCTGCTCATGGCAGTCTTTAGAAACTGGATTTCCTACCTCGTCCTCATCGTATGTTTTATAATCTTTGCTTCTGCAAACCGGATAGGGATGTACGCCCTCATGGGAGAGGAAGTCTCTGCCGGGAATCACGGGAAGGCACGGGCGTTACATATCAACAGATTTGCCACATTCATAGATATCGGGATGTTTCTGGGCCCGGTGGTAGGATTTTTTCTCTATGCCAACTACGGACTATTGTCGATTCTATTTCTCTCCATGGCGTTGCTCATTCCCGCTTTTCTCGGCATAATTACCATCTCTCGAATCGAGTAACCACCTGTAATCCTGCTTGCCGTACCTGTTCCTGCCGAGGAAGAATCGCTCCACAATGAACTTCCTTCCCGGGCCCGTTCCCAGTAGAATTCTCTCGAAGGCGATATTGGCCAATGTTGATACTTTACGCCCCGTCCCTCTCTCTCCCGTGGGAGGCTTACCCGGTACCCCGAAGAATCTCTCTGCGTACCGCCTGTAAAGTGAAAGGCCTTTCTCCGAGTAGTCTCCCCCTGCCTCCATTACGGTTCTCGCCGCAAGTATCCCCGAAATGATGGCCGGTTTAATTCCCTCACCGCTCATGTTGTATGCAAAGCCCGCCGAGTCACCGGCAAGGAGCAACCTGTTACCGATTATTCTTCTGGGAGAGGCCGGATAGAACTTGTAGAAGTGACCCTTGAAGGGAGCAATGATTTCCTTCCAGCCTTTTGGAATATTTCCCTTTTCTTCAAGAAAATCCATGTACCTGGAAAGGTAGGATCGTATCCTTTTTTTGTCGACGCTTCCCACACCGATTGTGAGGTAGTTTCCCTTTACGATGTACCATGCATATCCGCTTATTGGAGAGAGGAATCTGATCTCCGGAATCTCGCCCTTCAGCGTGAATCTTTTCATCACTCCGGGGTCAAGGAGGGTTTCACTTTCCAGGGTAGCCACTGTGAAGTCGTCACTGGTGGTATTTCCCAATGCTTTCGATACGGGGCAGAAGTGACCCCCTGCTCCTATTACCACTCTGGCTTCGATGGTTCCCCTTGATGTGGTTACCGTTACCCTGTCTTGCTTTTGATGAATAGAGCGTACGTAGGTTCCGAAGTGTACCTTTAGGCCGTAGGCGTTAATGGCCCTCTTTAATAGAAAATCATCGAATTCCGTTCTAATTATCCCGTAGCTTACCGTTTTTCCGTAATCTATTACGTGGGCCCTGCCTTTCCTGTCCCAGAGGAGGAATCCAGTTATCCTCTGTAGCGTATTGGAAGAGGAGTATTCTTCCGGTTCTATTCCGGCAAGTTCCAGTACACCCTCTGTTATCCACCCGGCACAGGGCTTGAACCTGGGAAATATCTCTTTTTCTATAAGTTCTACATTGTATCCGTGCTTTTTAAGGATTTCCGCAGAGGTACTTCCTGCGGGTCCCCCTCCTACAACTATTACGTCCAGTACTGCCAATGCGGATCCTCATAATTGGTGTCGTAGAATGCCCTCCTATTCAACCTCACGTTGTTCACCTTTCCCTTTGCAAATAGTATCTGGCTGAGCGTCATAGGTCCGTCACTGAAACTTGTCATGGCACCGGAGAGATAAACCCGCCACATCCTGACGAACCGCTCGTCGAACATCTCTCTCACCTTGTCGACATTTTTCTCAAAACGTTCCCGCCAGAAGTGGAGTGTCCTCGCGTAATGCAGCCTGAGGTTGTCTATGTCGATTATGGTGAACTTCCTGTTCTCAAGGTGTGGTATTATCTCACTCAAGGCAGGGATGAGGCCACCGGGAAATATGTACTTTGCAGTAAAGGCATCGGTCGGGGCAGGGAATACCTTGGTAATAGAATGTATCAAGCCAAGGCCCTTGTCTTTAAGCCGTTCGTCGATGGTCTTGGAAAATGTCTCGTAGTTGTCGAGTCCGACATGCTCCAGCATGCCTATGGAGACGTACTTGTCGTAAGTTCCCGTTGCATTCCTGTAATCGTCTTCTATGAAGGTTACCCTGTCTTCGAGGTTCTCACGTTTTGCCCATTCCTTTGCGTATTGTATCTGTTCATGAGAGATATTGTACGACGTCATCTTAACCCCGTAATGTTTTGCCGCATAGATGGCAAAACCTCCCCAGCCACAACCTGTTTCGATTACACTTTCACCGGGTTTCAGCTCTAGTTTCCTACATACATACTCCATCTTGTTTATCTGGGCCTCTTCGAGTCCCTGTTCGGGATATTCAAAGTATGCACAGGTATACTGAAGGTTTTTATCGAGCCAAAGCCTGTAGAAATCATTGCCGAGGTCGTAATGAGAGTGGATGTTTTTCCTGGAGCCTTTCAAGGTATTCCTGTTCTTCAGATACATGCGAATGTATTTGAGTTTTTCCCTGACAGAAGGCCTGAAGAGCTGGAAGTAAGGTTCGGATGGAATAGATACACAGTCTGCAAGATCACCTTCCACCTCTATTTCGCCGTTCATGTAGGCTTCACCGAAACCGAGGCTTCCCCTGAAAACTATGTTTTTCAGAGCACTCTTGGTTTTTAGCTTTATGGTAAAAAAACGCTTTGAATCCTCGGTTCCGTAAACCTTCCGGGTGCCATCCCAGTACTCGACTGCAAATTTTCTCCCCCTATATTTGGAGAGAAGACTGTCGGTCATCGTTAGCAAATTCATATCAAAGAGCCTCCTTCTCTTTTTTTTCATATTTTATCAATTGGAAATCAGTGTCAAGAAAAATTTATAAATATGTCAAAGTTATATTGTTTATCATGTGTTTTAACACAAACCGTACAATAATCCTGGTTTTCGGGTTTTAAGAGAGAAATCGCCAGATAATATTATCAGATGATTCGATAAACTATGTATATTATCTTTAAATATTGACTTAAATGGTAATTATATAATATATTTAACTTCCATGATTATATAGACGTTTTTCTTGAATCAGGTACTTGTGAGGTAAGAAATGAAAGCGGAAACGAGAGGTATTCACGGAGGGTATGAAGAATCCCGATTTCTTGGTTCTTCAGCGGTCCCAATTTTCAGCACGGTTTCCTATGCGCATCTTACTGCTGAGGAGATCGAGGAAGTCTTTGCGGGGAAGAAACCCGGTTATATCTATACGAGGATTTCCAACCCGACAACAAGTATTCTGGAAACGAGGATTGCCGAACTGGAGGGAGGAATAGGCTGTATTGCGACTTCGAGCGGAATGGGGGCAATATCTGCCACGATTATGGCTCTGTTGAAATCAGGGGAGCATCTCGTTTCTGCCAGTGGTATATTCGGAGGAACAATTTCCCTTTTTGACAAGACACTAAAGAGGTTCGGTGTGGATACAACATTTGTGGACAGTGATGAGGCAGAAGATTTCGAATCGGCGGTGAATGAAAAAACGAAGGCGATATTCATAGAAGCAATCGGGAATCCGAAAATGAATGTAGTAGATATTCCAGGTATTGCAGAGGTTGCCAGGAAGCACAATATACCGCTCATACTGGATAACACCTTGATAAGTCCATATATACTAAAAGGATACGAATCGGAAGCCGACATAGTTATCCATTCCTCTACAAAGTATATAAACGGTCACGGTACTGCAATGGGAGGCCTACTGACCGATACGGGGAGGTACGACTGGTCTTCGGGTAGTTTCGATGATATAAGGGAGCTTTCAAAGGAGTACAGAAACCTGGCTTTTCTCGTATGGGTGAGAAACCTTATCTACAGGGACCTGGGCTGTTGCCCTTCACCGGTGAACAGTTTTTTCATGTTGCAGGGCCTCGAAACCCTGTGTTTCAGGATGGAAAAACATGTTGAAAATGCAAGGAGGCTTGCAAAATGGCTGGAGGAAAACAAGGATGTGAAATGGGTCAATTATCCGGGACTCCCCTCCAGTCCTTACTACGGTAGAGTCGAAAAACTTTTTAACGGAAAGGGGGGAGGACTTTTGACCTTTGGACTCGGTTCCCGGGAGAAAGCCTTCCGTTTTATCAATTCACTTGAAATAGCGAAGAATCTTGCCAATCTAGGCGATGCAAAGACACTTGTGATTCACCCTGCCTCTACGATATTCCACGAGTTTTCCGATGAAGAGAGAGAGGCAATGGGGGTAACGGAAGATATGATAAGGGTATCTGTGGGAATTGAAAATATAGAAGATATAATCGGAGATTTTGACAAGGCAATCACTACGGCAATGGAGGAGTAACATGAAGATCGATGTCAACGGAAAGAGTGTTGATCTGGAAAAACAGTTCACCATTTCGGAGCTTCTAAAGAAGATGGAGGTTAAGATGCCCGATATGGTTTCTGTGGAGTTAAATGGTAAAATAATCCGGAAGGACCAGTACGATGAAATGGTCGTGAAGGATGGAGACAAGGTGGAATTCTTATACTTTATGGGGGGAGGAAATGGATTTTTCCGGAGAACAGATTGAAAGGTACAGCAGGCAGATTATTCTTAAGGAAGTCGGGGGAGAAGGACAAAAGAAGCTACTCGACTCAAAAGTACTGGTAGTCGGGGCAGGCGGGCTCGGTTCCCCGGTTCTACTCTACCTGGCTGCTGCCGGTGTTGGCAGGCTCGGTGTAGTTGACGGTGACAAGGTCGACCTGACCAACCTGCAAAGGCAGGTGATTCATTTTACAGGTGACGTGGATAAACCCAAGACCGATTCTGCAAAGGAAAAACTTATCCAGCTTAATCCGGATGTAAGGATAGATACCTATGACTTTCGCCTGACATCGGAAAACATAAGGGAAATCGTAAGAAAGTATGATTTCGTTATAGACGGTACTGACAATTTTCCCGCCAAGTACCTGATAAACGATGCCTGCTATTTTGAAGGAAAGCCATTCTCGCATGCCGGTGTCTTACGGTTTGACGGCCAGACTATAACCGTACTGCCGGGCGAGAGCGCCTGTTACAGGTGTGTATTTCCCACACCTCCTCCCAGAGGAGTTGTTCCCACCTGCTCTCAGGCGGGAATTCTCGGAGTCGTTGCAGGTGTGATAGGTCTTGTTCAGGCCACGGAGGCTATAAAGTATCTTCTGGGGATCGGTGATCTATTGACCGATACACTGCTCACGTACAATGCATTGACAATGACCTTTCGTAGGGTAAGTGTCAGGAAAAACGAGGATTGTCCGATCTGCGGGAGGAAGCCAGAAATTACAGAGCTAAAAGATCAGGAGCTCCCTCTCTGCGACTTGGAATGAATTTTTCAATGCCACTTGTAATGAGTCTTCGAAAGAAAGTTTAAGCAGAGAGTTTAGGTAGAGAGTTTAGGTCAAAGGGGTATTTAAAGGTATGGCACTGGAAATAGAAGGGTTCATTATCCCGAAGAGTATTTATGATGAAATGGTTCGTTATGCGTTGAAAATATATCCTTTCGAAGCGTGCGGTATTCTTGCCGGAAGCAGATGGAATACCGAGATCTTCTATCCCATGAAGAATATCGATAACAGCGGTGAACATTTTATGATGGAGCCGGAGGAACAGTTTGGTGTAGTAAAGGATATCAGGAAAAAGAAACTGGAGATGATAGGAATCTTTCACAGTCATCCTGCAACGCCAGCCAGGCCTTCGGAGGAAGATATTAGGTTAGCCCTTACTCCCGGTGTAGTATACCTGATCCTGTCCCTTATGGATAAGAATAACCTGGTACTAAAGGGTTTTGACATAGAGGGCTCTCACGTAAAGAACGTCAAGATCGAGGTAAGAGAAGGGTAAGAAATTCGGCGCGCCGATGATTTCCCATATGATTCCCACCTATATAACTTCGGGGGAGACCTATTTAGCTATTTTCACCTTATAGGTATTGTCATCGATCTTGGATATTTCCAGGATCTTGTAACCCTGTTCCTTTGCTGATTTCGGAACATTTTCCAGCGGTTCCCCCGGTGAAAGGAGAACTTCCAGAATGTCGCCATCCTGCAATTTTTCCAGCTCAAGTTTGGTTTTTACAAATGTCATCGGGCAATGTTCTTTTGTTATGTCCAGTTTATATGTTTTCATGGTTCAGATAAACAGAGTCTGGCCGCCCTCGGATATTTCGAGGAACTTGGCAACACCCAATACCTCCTTTATTTCCGGAATAAAATCTTCTTTCTCGAGACCGAGAATTATCATTGACATCTCGCATGCATATAGTTTTACATTCAGTTGAATGGCAGCCTGGACCAGTTCATTCAGGGTTGCCACGTTTCGCTTTTTCATCATTCTTACCATTAGCTTGGGGCTTGCGCCGAGAAAGTTTAGTCTGCTCAAGGGTAGGTTCTTAAAACCGCCACCGAGAAAGTTGAATATTCTTGCAAGGAATCCTTTCCCGATAAAGCTTCTTCCGCGTCTCTTCTTTACGATATTGAGGCCCCAGAAGGTGAAGAAAAGATTGACCTCGTAGTTCACGGCAGCAGCTCCCGTTGCCATGGTAAATGCCGCCACTGCCCTGTCAAAGTCTCCGCTGAAACAGACGATTGAAAGTTTTTTCATGATTCGACTCCTGTGCCTTGATATGCCGAAAAGAGAGTTGTGCTTAGGTATCTCTCCCCGGTATCCGGGAGTATCACTACTATGATTTTACCCTCGTTTTCCCGTCGCCTTGCTACCATGGATGCTGCATGAACGGCAGCACCGGCAGAAATGCCGCAGAGGATTCCGTGCTCTCTGGCCATTCTTCTAGACATTTCAAAGGCCTCCTCGTTCGTTACCGTTATTATTTCGTCGATGATATCCATGCTTAGAATATCCGGTACGAAACCTGCACCGATTCCCTGAATCATGTGCGGTCCCGGCTTGCCGCCAGAGAGAACAGGAGAGCTTGCCGGCTCTACTGCTACAATCCTGATTCCTTGTTTCTTCGACTTAAGTATTTCCCCGGTGCCGGTGATCGTACCCCCGGTACCCACGCCGGCAACAAAAATGTCTATCAATCCATCGGTATCGTTCCAGATCTCTTCTGCGGTTGTCTTTCTGTGAATATCGGGATTAGCCGGGTTCTTGAATTGCTGGAGGATAATGGAATTTTTAATAGAGCTGTGAAGCTCCTTTGCCCTTTCTATTGCTCCTTCCATGCCAAGATGTCCGGGAGTCAATTCGATATTGGCACCATATGCCCCGAGCAGCTTTCTTCTCTCTATGCTCATCGTTTCCGGCATTGTCAGGATAAGTTTGTAACCCTTAATTGCACAGATATATGCCAGCGCGATTCCCGTATTGCCACTTGTTGGCTCTATTATCACGGTATCTTTGTTGATTCGACCGTTGATCTCAGCATCGCGTATCATGGAGAATCCTATTCTGTCCTTTACCGAGCCTCCGGGATTGAAGGATTCAAGTTTTGCAAAGACCCTTGCAGAGGGCTCTGCAGAATTCCCCGCTATGGCAGATATATCGACCAGAGGTGTCTTCCCGATAAGATATGTCATGTCTCTTGCAACTCTCATTATTAGACTCCGGATTTGTTCAAAAAATCGATATTAAATATTACTATATTAATTAAATATAATCTTAAAATAAAGTCAATAGATTTTGCAATTATTTTTAATTTTTATTTTTTGATTCAGGTATTACCTGCGCATAATTAATCTTTTTCCGGGTGTTGTCTCTTCGAACAAAATGATGCTAATATCTACGGCAGATGCTCGATGAAGTACTGGAGAAATTAAAAGCTGACAGTACCTTTCAGAACAATGTAACTCACTGGGAAGTTATCCCCCCAAGGAAGGGGCGTTACAGGGAAATTCCACCGGATATTGATGAAAGGATAGTTTCCGCCCTCTCGGAAAAGGGGATAGAGAGACTTTACACTCATCAGTATGAGAGCTATATTCGTGTGAGAAACGGAGAAAATGTGGTGATAGTTACTCCCACAGCCTCCGGTAAAACTCTTGCGTACAACCTCCCTGTAATTCAGAGCCTGCTCGAGGATAGCAGTTCAAAGGCGATGTATATCTTTCCCACAAAGGCACTGTCCCAGGATCAGCAGGCCGAGCTGAATGAAACGATCCTTTCAGGTAATCTCCCTCTTAAGGTATTTACCTACGACGGCGATACACCAACCTCCATAAGGATATCCGTAAGGGAGGAGGGAAGGATAGTCATAACGAATCCCGATATGCTCCATACCGGCATTCTGCCCAACCACACCAAGTGGATAAAGTTCTTCAAGGAACTCAAGTACATCGTAATAGATGAGATACACACTTACAGGGGTGTCTTTGGATCGCACATGACAAATTTGATAAGAAGGCTTAAACGGATTGCCTCTTTCTACGGTTCCAAGCCCCAGTTTATCTGCTGTTCAGCTACTATCGGTAATCCCTTGGAACTTTCGGAGAGGCTCTTAGAAGAGGATGTGGTATTGATAGATGACAACGGTGCCCCCTCGGGCGAGAGGCATTTCATCTTCTACAATCCGCCGCTCATCGACAGGGTTCAGGGTATAAGAAGGGGGGTAGTCCAGGAATCGAGACGGATTGCCGTTTCCCTGCTGGAAGGCGGAATAAAGACAATAGTGTTTGCCCGCTCGCGTCTTCGTACTGAACTTATTGCGAGCTATATACGGGAATCACTGGATAAGTTCTACAAGCGGGGACATAACATCGAAGTTGCATCCTACAGGGGAGGATACCTGCCATCCGAGAGACGGAGGATAGAATCGGGACTACGTAATGGGAGGATAAGGGGGGTTGTGTCAACGAATGCCCTGGAACTGGGAATAGATATAGGAGGGCTGGATGCATCCGTTCTTGCGGGCTTTCCCGGTTCCATTGCTTCGGCATGGCAGCAGGCTGGTAGGGCAGGAAGAAAGAGCAGCCTTTCACTCTCTATTCTCGTAGCCTCTGCATCTCCGATAGATCAGTACATAATTATGCATCCGGAATACTTTTTTGCAAAGTCTCCCGAATCGGGATGGGTTGATCCGGACAACGTCTACATACTGGTGGATCATCTTAAGTGTGCTGCATTTGAGCTTCCCTTCGATAAGGATGAGCCCTTTGGCGGGCCTGCAGAGGAGGTTCTATCCTACCTGGAGGAGGGAGGTACCGTAAGGTTTACCGGTGGAAAGTGGTACTGGTCGGACAGATCATACCCTGCAGAGGGAGTTTCCTTAAGGACCTCCACACCGGAAAATATCATCATAGTAGATACGACTGAGGGCAGAAACGAGGTCATCGGGGAGATGGACTTAAGCTCTTCAAAGATGCTCCTGTACGACGGGGCGGTTTATATCCATCAGGGAGACCAGTATATTGTGGACAGGCTCGACCTGGAGAACAAGAGATGCTACGTAAGTGAATCCAGGGAGAACTACTATACGGATTCTATCGTAAAGACTGATATCAAGGTACTCGAGGTGGATGAGAAAACCCCGGCATGCGGGATAGATGCTGCAATCGGTGATATTCTGGTGAGAAGCCAGGCAACGAAGTACAAGAAGCTGAAGTACCATACCCATGAGAATATCGGCTACGGGGAGATCAACCTACCAGCCGATGAGATGCATACCCGTTCCGTTGTGCTGCTTTTTTCGGAGGACACGCTACCCGGTAGTTATTTCCGGGAGCTCGAAGAGCCGGTTCAGGCTTTGCTGATGGAGAAGCTAGGTAACCTGTTCAAGAACATTGCACCTGTTTTCCTTCTCTGCGACCCGAGGGATCTCGGAATTGCGGAGAGGGTGAAGGATCCATTCTTTGCCAGTCCTTCCCTGTACATATACGATATGTATCCTGGTGGTACCGGTCTTTCCGAAGGCTTCGTGGCGAGGCTTGCTGAGATTGTAAGCGGATCACTCGAGCTGGTATCGGGATGTCCGTGCAGAAGCGGCTGTCCTTCCTGTATCGGGCCATCCGAGGCCGGATTTGGAGAAAGCGGGCAGGCAACGGGGAAGAATCCGAAGGCGATAACGATTCAATTCCTCGAGAAGTGGGTGGGGACTTTCCGGAATGAAAAAGAAAGTGGTTTCTGATAGAAGGCATATCCTCGCAAGAAGGCTCGGTTTTGTCGAGAAGGGTTTGGAGAATAGGACGACTGGCAGGGCATTTCCAGAGGGTCAGTGGCCGATCCTTGGTTTCAAGCCGATCGGGGATTTTTCCTTCGTAAGGCAAATCGAGTATAGGGCAGAGCAACTGGGTATAGAGGATATCTGCTCTTTTGATTTCTCCGTAAGGAGGCTCTATGAAATCCAGCACAGGGTTGTTGCTGCAAGGGGAAGGGGAGGACTCGCAGGCAGGGGTGATAATCAAGGATCAAAGGCAGGACTCGCAGGCAGAGGTATAGCCCAGGGTCCGGTTGAAAAGGAAAGGGAGCCTAAGGCTGTATTTTATGATGCAGAGACGACGGGTCTTTCCAGCGGAACCGGCAGTTTGGTATTCCTTCTTGGATTGGCCTGGACCGACGGAGAAATGGTAAGGCTGGAGCAATACTTTCTTAAAGATTTCCCCGGTGAGGTTGAGTATCTCCTTTCGGTGAAAAAACGCCTGGAAGATTTCGGACTGTTTGTTTCATACAATGGTAAGAGTTTTGACAGTCATATCCTGGAGACACGTTTTCTTATGAACAGGATGCAGTATCGTATGGGAAGTCAGCTGGATATGCTCCATATCGTCAGGAGACTCTGGGCAAGTGTAATAGGAAGTTGTACCCTCCAGGATATAGAGGAAAAGGTGCTTGGTGAAAGACGGCATGAAGATATCCCGGGCTATGAGATACCGGATAGGTACTTCTTGTTTCAGCGGTCTGGCGACTGGAAAACGGTTAGAGATGTGATACTGCACAATGAGCGGGATGTTCTTTCACTGATCAAGCTGGTTCATCTGGTTTGGAAGATTATCGATGGAAAGAGGGAAGAGGTAAAGAGAATCGCTTTCGACAAAGCTTCATTTGGACACTATATGGCAAGGGCGGGAGAACCTGTGGCTCACCGCTACCTTCTCGAGGCACATGAAGCAGGAGGAATGAAGGCGGGTAAACTGTTGAGTCTTCAGTACAAGAGAATGGGGGAGTGGGATAAAGCGGTAGAGATATGGAAAACGATGCTGGAGAGAAAGAGCCTCTTTGCTGCAATCGAGCTTGCAAAGTACTACGAGCATAGAGCAAGGGATTACGAGAGGGCGATCAGTTATGTCAGAGAGGTTTCAAGGTGGAATATGCCAGCAGACAAAAGAACAAGGGGAGAGCTTGTAAAACGGCTTAAACGATTGGAGCGGCTGAAAGTGAAAAAGGAACGGCCGGGTTGATCAGGGCTTGGAAAGTTTAGAAATAGGCTATTCTGTATTCATCAATTATTTCGAATCCAAGCCTCTCGTACAATCTTATAGCAGGTATGTTGTTTTTCTTCACGAACAGGCTGGCAGCCTCTTTCTCTTTGAATATGCAAAACAACAGGTTCTTCATCACGATTCTTCCGAGACCCCTTCCCCTCTCCTCTTTTACGGTAAATACACCTCCAACCTGATCGGTGTTAAAGCCACGTGCGTTTGTTCCGGCCTTGGCGACAGGTTTCCCATTGAGCTCGGCATAGAGGATGATATTGTTCGATATGGATTTTCTGAAATTGGCAAAGGAAAATTTTGGATTGTAGTTCCTTTTGTCAAGAACCACCTCTTCCAACTCGTATGCTTCCTGCAGGGGAAATAAGTTTTTTGTATCTCCCGGTCTCGCACGTTTTATCGATATTCCTTTCTGATTTTCCTTATCCTCCTCGTTAAGGGACTCTTCTTTGTAATCCTTCCTAAAGAGAACCATGAGGTAATAATCCACTATTGTATGCGGTTGTTTCTCTATCAATCTGCAGGTATCCGTTACTTCACTCTTCAGTCCCATGACAGAGAATAGGTTGTGTGTGATTTCAGTAAGAAGTTGCCCTGCTCTGCTGAGTTCAGGAGGGGAGATTTGCTCTATCTTTGGATACAGTATTCCGTAGGGGGAATACAGGTACAGTCCCCTTAGGGAAGAGGGGGAGGAGATTTTGCCGTTCTCCGTGGCCACGAGGAGTTTCATTCCCTTCTCACCCTTCCTGTACCTGTGGCTCAAGGAGACATGCTTCCACTCTTCATGAGTTACCAGTGGGAGGATATGTTTTTTGTGTTTTCTCCTTGCCCATTCCCAGTTCAAGGAACATCCCGCCTTGTTAGATATACTGCACTCGGTAACTCTCCGATACCTCCGGAATCTCTTGAAAACCTCCGGAACTCTTAAGAACCCTCAAGGGAGCTCTCGGAAATTTATCGGTAATTTTCCCCTGGCTTCAAAATCACCCATCAATACGGCGAAACCTGCCCTGAAAGAGTCCTTGCCCATTCCGTATACAGCTACAGCGGTATCAACCCATGGCACCTCATCGAGATAAACCGGTGTAAGGGCAGAGAGTACGATTATCCTCTTTTTGTACCTGGTAAGGCTTTTCAGTACGTCAAGACTGTTAAAATTTGCAAGCCCGAAGATTATTGTATCATACTTCCCGGCAATGGAATTGATCTTTCTTATCGTTTCTTTCCGTGCATGGTAAAAAGGGCTGAAATGGAAAAAGAACGTCTCTGCTCCCGGTAACCTCTCCAGGCCCGCTTCCAGAAACTCTTCGAACTGGCCCACCAGAAGAACTTTGCCGAGTTTGTTTTTTTCAATGGGCAGTCGCTTATTCCGTATGACGGTGACACTCCTGCATGCCGCATTGAAAAAGAATTCGCGAGCTCTGGGATCGGTGATTTTTTCCTCTATGTTCCTGCTCTCAGGTATGATATTTCCTTTCAGGTATTTCAGTTTTATCAGCAGGATTTTTTTCACGGCATCCCTCAATGCGGTCATGAAAGCCTCATCATTCAATGAAGTCCTCTTGAGATACTCCCAAGTCTTTTCCTGGACAGGTGGTGAATGGGATATGAGTACCATATCGTTGCCGGCAAGGATTGCCTTTCTGCAGGCCGTTGGAGTAGATTCACCACTTCTCAGGATTCCTCCCATTTCCATGTCGTCTGTAATTATGATTCCTTCGAAATTGAGCCTTTCCCTCAGTACTTCCCGCTGGAAGAACGGAGAGAGGGAGGAAGGGATGTTGTTGCCTGTTATCTCGGGAAAGGCAAGGTGACCCGACATTATTGCCGGGAGCCCCTCCTTTATGAGAATTCTATATGGGAGCAGGTCTCTCTTCCACAGGGTATCGAAGGAAACGCGGATAACGGGAAGAAAACCATGGGAATCCTTGTCCGCATCCCCGTGGCCGGGATAGTGTTTTGCAGTACAGATAATACCTGCCCTTTTCATGCCCTTGAAATATGCCGCGGCAAGCAGGGCGGTTTCCATGGGATCGGAGGAGAAGGCACGAGGCCCGATTACACTGGCTTTGGGATTAGAATAGACGTCTGCTGTAGGTGCAAAGTTCATGTTTATGCCAAGTTTTCTAATCTCGGTTCCTATATGATAACCTGTTAGAAAGGAATCCACGGCTTTTCCCTCGGCACCCAGTGCAAGGTTGCCCGGAGTTACTGATGTTTGAAGTTTTATGTGTCTTACCCATCCGCCCTCCTGGTCAGTGGCCATGAAGAGGGGAATCCCGTATTTACTGTGCAGGGCTAGCTTCTGCATCCTGGAAATACTCTCTGCCAGGCTGGAGAGGCTTCCGACATTTCTGGTAAAAATCTTTACTCCTCCAAGGTTTCTCTCTCCAATCCACTTCATTATTGTCTTGCTGGGTTCTTTCCCTATGTATCCGAGAAAGAAAACCTGCCCGAGTAGTTCCTCCGGTGACATGGCACGGACGAGCTCATCTGCCAGCTCTTCAGGTTCTTTCTTGTCCCAGAAACTGGGATGTACTGTCGACTTTACCGGATTATCTGCTCTTAGTGCCACGGGGGAAAAGATGAGACAAACAATGAGTATCGGTATAAGGAATAGAGTGCGTTTCAGAGGTTCCATTTGTCTGTTGAATACTTTTCTGCCAAGAGGGCATCTGCCCTTCTTTTCTCTTCCTCGGTGAGATTCGAGATCTCTACCGGTAACGAGCTTATTATTGCCTCTGCAAAAATCTTTCTGCATCTCTCGAATGATACTATTTTACCGGTGATTTCTTCAATGCAGGTTGCCTTTTCATTGATTCTTTCATCCTCCGGGGAATCTATCCCTTTGGGCATCAGGTATCTTCGAATATTTCTGTAGGAATCTCCTATTGGTATGGCGCCATGCTGGAGCACACCTTCGCGAGTGGTAACCTGGGCACTGCCTATCAATTTCCTGCTCCCCGATTGTTCATCGGATACAAGCTCGTATTCTCCGCTGGTTGCGAAGCAGTTGGGTTGATGCAGATCACCTTTCAGTACTCTGTTGATTCTTGCCGGCACACCGAGCAGTTTCAAACCTTGGAGGAGCAATTTTGCTATGAAGTTGTAGATGACCCTCTTTCTGAAGGGCTCGATATGTGTACGTGCCATGATAACGGAGTAGGTGAGCTCGTCGTCGTGTAGAACTGCCTGACCGCCGGTTGGTCTTCTTACAAGTGTAATACCGTCTTCTTCGATTTTAACATAATCGAGAAGTCCTCCTGTTTTCTGGAATCTGCCCAGTGAAAGAGTAGGGGGAGAAAAACCGTACAGCCTAATGACTGGCTGTTGTTCTCCCCCTTTCATTCCTTCGAGGAGGCTTTCATCTACGGCCATGTTGTACCGGCCATTCATCTTGTCATGAATGATAAGTCTGAAACTGCCCCTATACTGGAGTTCCTCGAAATATTCACCCATGGATCTTAAATGTAAGCCTGGCCCTTAAGTTCATCTATGTACTGTGATGCGGCATGGGCGGCTACCGCTCCTTCACCTGCTGCAACTATGACCTGCCTGAAGGGCGTTGCCCTTACGTCTCCTGCCGCGAACAGTCCCTTTATATTGGTTTCCATCCTCTGGTTTGTTACTATGTAACCTGCCTCGTCCTTTTCAACACCTTCGAGCATCGAAGTCTGGGGTATCGTACCGACAAAGATAAAAACGGCATCCATGTCCTCTTCGTATTCCCTCTTCTCCTTGTTTTGGATCAGCCTAACCTTTTCCACCTTCTGGTTGCCCATGATTTCGAGGAGCTCTGTATTGAACCTCACCTCTATGTTCTTGTTGCTTAGAACTCGCTCTGCAAGTGCCTTCTGTGCCCTGAACCTGTCTCTCCTGTGAATAAGAATAACCTTGTCGGTAAGGTTGGAAAGGTAAGAGGCTTCATCACAGGCGGCATCACCGCCACCAACGACAAGCATTTTCTTGTCCTTGAAAAAGGGGCCGTCACATGTGGCACAGTACGATACACCCCTTCCTGTAAATTCTTTCTCTCCCGGTACTCCGAGCACCCTGTGTTTTGCTCCTGTGGCGATTATCACGGCAAGGGCTGTCATCTCTCCCCTGTCAGTCTTCACGACAAAGATATCACCCCTCTTTTCCACACCACTGACAGAAGCATTGGTTATTTCAACGCCAAAGTTGAGCGCCTGTTGTTCAAGGCGCTGACAGAAGTCGAAACCCTTTATAGGCTCGGGGAATCCCGGGTAATTTTCGAGGTCATCTATTAACAGAGCCTGTCCTCCAGTAGCCATTTCTTCGAGAACCAGCACAGAAAGATTACCTCTTGCACCATACTGGGCAGCAGTGAGACCTGCAGGTCCTCCGCCGATTACGATAAGATCCTTTTCCGCTTCCATTTTCCTTCTCCTTGATGTCTTGGATGTTGAATCAATGCCACAATACGCTTACAATCCCTTCTATGAAACTGCGTATCAGCCGATTTTCTATCTTATTCTTTCTGGGGATCATAACCTTTTTGTTCTCCGGACTCCAGCCCCAGCTATTTGCAGAGAACAGGAGGGCCTTTCCCTCGCTCGAGCCGCACGAGTATGTATTCGGATTGTCTTCAATACCGGAACCTCTCCCCCTGGAGGATTTTATCGATACGGCTCTTCTCTTTTCAGGTATTGAATATAATAGTATCTATATAGAGAAGTCAAGAATATGGAATGAGCTCCATAGGTTGGATTCCATGGATGCTTTCAAAACCGGTTCCGCCATCGATAGTGACACCATCGAAAAAAAACGGAGGGTAGCGGAATATTTACTTGAGTACCTACATGAAAGGCATTTCAGGAACTATTCTGAAAGGCAGACGAGAGTGGATATTGCCCTTGAAAAGGGAATATACAACTGTGTTTCTTCTGCCATCATATACATGATATTTGCCAAGTATCTCGGTTTCGATGTGGCAGGTGTGAGGACCCGAGATCACGCCTTTTGTTTGGTGAAAATCGATGGAAAAACCTTCGATGTTGAGACGACGAGCAGATTCGGTTTCGATCCGGGTAAGAAGAAGGAATTCAAGGATCAGTTCGGAAAAATCACGGGGTATGCATATGTTCCTCCGGGGAACTACAGGAAGAGGGAGAATATAGGAGAGAAGGCTATGCTTGCCTTAATCCTGTACAACAGAAATGCCTTTCTCTCGGAGAAACGGCAATTTGATAAAGCTCTGAAGGTTGCAGCCGACGCCTATGCCTACCTGCATGATGAAGAATCTTTCGACAGATTGGCAACCACGGTGAACAACTTAGCCTCACTTTTCGGTATGAGAAACCAGAATAGTGAAGGGCTCGATTTTCTCGATGCCGCTATGGCGAAGTATGGTGCCGTTGGTATGAAATCCAGAGTTTCTGTGGTTTATGGAAAGCTCCTTCACAATATGATAGTTCAGTCGGTAAACTTGGGAAAATACAAAGAGGCAGGAAGGATTCTTGGGAGTAAGAGAGCAAAGCATTACCTTGCTAAAAACGAAAGAAAGAATCTATCGGTATATCTGTACATGAGCTGGGCGGGGTCTCTGGCGGCGAACCGGACGGCCGAGGGTTATGAAATGGCTTCTGAAGTCTTGGAGAGTGCAATAGAACACATTGGAAGGGACAACCGGCTTCTTGCCGGTTACGAGGCCTACGTACATAATGCTTTTATAACCTATGTAAAGAACAAGAAGCTTGATCAAGCCAAAAGGTTTATCTATGAAAAGTCAAAGCTTTACCCGGGAAGTACTCTATTAAAGAAAGATATATCGTATATTGAAAGACGGTAAAATATTTTTATCACATATTATTTCATTTTTCTCAGATAAAAGACCATTCCATTGTACATGGATTTCGTTAGTTTCTCTTCTTGAACCAGTTTTTCAATAATCTCCCAGTTTTCTCCGGTTTTTTCAAGGTACTCTGAGATTGCTTCTTCATTCATTGGATGAACCGAGGTTATACTTAAGGTATCCTTTTCCTGCAGGATAACTTGTAACTTCAGGCTTCCGTAGGGTCTGTCTATATGTTGCCATAATTTTTCTGATGTTGCGCCAATTTTTAAGTGAAACCCGGTCTGCAGGTGAATGCGCTTTCTTTACTGAAGTATCTTATGCCTAATTAACTATACTGAAACCGGTTAATTCACTCAATCTTTAAATAGTAATTAGAATCACATCATTATCTTGACTCTATAAATAAATAGTGATTATTTTAGCAATAGAGTTTGTATTCAAGATTTCTAGGAGGATAATTTAAATGAAAGAGTACGATGTTGTGGTAATCGGTGGCGGACCTGCAGGCGTTATCACCGCAGTAACTGCAAAAAAGTGTGATGGTAATAAGAGTGTACTGCTTATTAGGGAAATGAAAACGAGTCTTATACCCTGTGGTATTCCCTACATTTTCAACACGCTCGACTCGGTTGAAAAGGATATCATGGGGGATAAACCTCTTCAGGCTAATGGCATAGATCTTGTTGTAGCCAGGGTGGTGGATGTGGATTCATCGGCCAAGACTGTGAAAACAAGCTCTGGAAGTATCTATAAATTTGACAAGTTGGTCCTTGCAACAGGTTCTTCTCCGGTAAAGGTTCCGATTGAGGGTATAGATATGCCCGGCATCTACCTTATTAAAAAGAATATGGATTATCTTAAAGAGCTTAGGGAGAAGGTTGTAGCATCTAAAAACATAGTGATAATTGGGGGAGGTTTCATTGGGATTGAATTCGCCGATGATATCTCAAAGATGGGTGGAAAGAATATTACCATTATTGAGATGCTTCCCCATCTGTTAAATGTTGCATTTGATGATGAATTTGCTATCCAGGCAGAGGAGGAACTCAAAAAGCAAGGGGTCAATGTTGTAACAAATGCAAGGGTTACAAGATTTACCGGAAGCGGTAAGGTAGAGAAGGTTGTACTTGCAAATGGAAAAGAGATACCTGCCGATGTGGTGATTGTTTCCATAGGTGCAAAGCCGAATACAGAGCTTGCGGAGAAGGCAGGGCTTAATATAAGCAAGGCAGGCGGAATATGGGTCGATGAGTATTTAAGAACATCCAATCATGACATTTTTGCCGTTGGTGACTGTGCGGAAAAGAGGGATTTCTTTACCAGGAAGAGAGTCCCCGTAATGCTTGCCTCTACGGCAACTGCCGAGGCAAGAATTGCGGGTGTAAACCTATTCAAGATTCAGGTAGTAAGGCAGAACAAGGGAACCATTGCCATATTTTCAACGAAGGTAGGGGACCTGGCACTTGCAGCAGCTGGCCTGACTGAAAAGCGGGCAAAAGAGGAAGGATTTGAAGTTGTAACGGGTGTTGCAGAGGGTGTGGACAGGCACCCGGGGGCAATGCCGGATGCAAAACCAATAAAGGTGAAATTGATATTCTCGAAACGTTCAGGGGTACTGATAGGCGGTCAGATTTCAGGCGGGAACAGTATTGGCGAACTTATCAATTTAGTGGGGCTTGCAATAGAACAGGGAATACCAGGCTGTGAAATATTTACCTTACAGGCAGGAACACATCCGAAATTAACTTCGGCGCCCACTGTTTATCCGCTTGTTATTGCGGCTCAGAATGCAATGGCAAAGATACAGTATCTTGCCTGATTGTAAAAGTTTCGGTAAATTATGGAAAAAAATAGCGCACCCAAGAATACAGTCTCCCTAAAATAATGGGAGACTGTAAATTTATTTTAAGGCGTTACCATAAATTTTTATAAAGGAGCGAAGAATGAAAGTGTTTGTAGCAGCAGCAGGTAAAGACCTGGATTCAATGGTTGCAGATCGTTTTGCCAGATGTCCCGTTATTATGGGAATTGAATCGGAAACAGGCGAAATTTTAGAGGCAATTGATAATCCCTATAAGGATGGCACCGGTGGTGTTGGGGTAAAGGTGGCAAACCATATAATACAGAATGGTTACAAGGCAGCCATTGGACCTCAGACTGGCCCCAATGCTACAAGTGCCCTGGAGGAGGGTGGGATAGAGCTTTTCACATTTCAGGGTACTATCAGGGATGCCCTGGAAGCCTTTAATAAGAGAAAATAAAAAGTATATGAAAGTAGCAGTTGCCTCTGGGAAGGGTGGAACAGGAAAGACAATAGTATCCACATCTCTCTTTCTGTCGGTGAATGATGCTGCCTATATTGATATGGATGTAGAGGAGCCTAACGGAGCAATTTTTATTTCCCCTGAGATAGAGAGGGAAGAACGCTTTAGTCTTCCCGTTCCGTCTTTCAATGAGAACATATGTACATTCTGCAATGCATGTGCAGAGGCATGTGTCTATAGTGCAATATCCGTGATACCCCAGGCAAAAAAGGTACTCTTCTTTGAAGAACTCTGTCACAGTTGCGGTGTATGTAAATATGTATGTCCTGAGCCCGGTGCAATTGTTGAGGTACCAAAAGAGATAGGTACCATAAGAGTGGGTAACAATGGCAATTTTGTTGAAGGAACTTTGGATATAGGAATACCATCTGCCGTTCCCCTGATTAGCGGAATAAAGAGATATATTCCCGATAACGACGTGGTTATTCTGGATTCTCCGCCAGGTACCTCTTGCCCTGTTGTTGAAACATTGAAAGACAGTGATTATGTTATTCTGGTAACCGAACCAACGCCCTTTGGTATCAATGACCTATCCCTGGCTTTGGACATTGTAAGGGAACTTGAGAAACCGCATGGCATTATTGTTAACAAGCACAATGAAAAGGTATCCCTTGCAAGGGAATTCGCCAGGTCTAAGGATGTTGAAATACTCTTAGAGATACCATTTTCCAGAAAGGTTGCAGAGGGATATTCGAAGGGTATTCCGCTGGTTGATATTGAACCTGAATACAGAAGCAATTTTAAAGACCTAATTGAAAGAATAAGGGTAACTATTTCATGAAGCGGGCAAAAGAACTTGTGATAATAAGCGGAAAGGGCGGAACAGGTAAGACGACCCTTTCCGGTAGTCTTGTGAGACTCCTTGGTAAAAATGAGAAGGTAATCTGTGATTCGGACGTGGATGCTGCGGATATGTTTCTTCTCTTTGAACCGGAAACAGAGCGGGAGGAAGATTTTAGAGGAAAGTCAATTGCAGTTATCAATTACGATAAATGTGTCGATTGCGGTATATGTCAGAAGGTTTGCAGGTTTGATGCCGTAGCTTTAGAGGATGGAAAGTATCAAATTAACCCATACAGTTGTGACGGATGTACCTACTGCATGCTCGCGTGCCCTGCAAAAGCAATTTCAATGGAACAACAGGTGGTGGGGAAATGGTTTATTTCAAATACCGATAGCGGGAGCATGGTTCATGCCAGGTTAAAGCCCGGTGCTGAGAACTCGGGGAATCTCGTAACGATGGTAAAGCATCAATCGCACCTTCTTGCAGAGGAAAATGGAATATCACTTATACTTATTGACGGACCACCCGGAATCGGTTGTCCTGTTACCTCTGCCATTTCAGGTGCCAATCTTGCCGTAATTGTAACGGAACCTACATTCTCGGGGATACATGATCTTGAAAGGGTACTGGGGGTGACAGGCCATTTTCAGGTTTCCTCGGCAATAGTTATCAATAAGTACGATATGAACGAAAAAAACAGCAGGGATATAGAAAGATTTGCCAAGGAGAAAGATATACCACTGCTTGGAAAGATTCCTCTGTCCACCTGTGTCATGGATGCAATTACACGGAATAAAACACCTGTTGATTCTTGCCCCGACATAAAATCAATTATGGAAGATATTCTTGGTAAAATTAAAAAGTTGATGGATATACAGTAACAACAAGTATCCTCAAGTTTACCCTACATTCTCTATAAAAGTTAAAAATAAAATTTATTGCATTAATTACCCCTGCACCTCAATCCGAAAATTGGAATAGAGGTGTACTATGAAGAGAGAGACCAAAGCAGAACTGGAAAGGCTGCTTCTTTTAAAGAAATTCAAGGATGAGATGTTATTCGAGATAGAGATGATGCAAAAATTCTTCTCTCTGGAAGAGGAGCTGAAAGAGGCCATTGAAAACAAGAAGTGGCATCAACTGGACAGGAATGTGGAATCCTTGAAAGAAGTGAGCAGCAGAATAGAAAAAATAGACATAAAGAGAGACGAGTACTTTACCGCCCTTAAAAGGAATCTTGGTCTTCCTCCGTCTTCGAAATTCAACGACCTCGTGAATGAATTACCCGAATCGATAAGGAATGAACTTTTCAGAATCTACAGGGAGCTGAAGATTGGAGTAATCAAGGTTAAAAGTTCTACCGGAAGGCTTAGCTATATATTCAGGACATTGGCCGAGTCGATGAACGAGGTTCTCGGAGAGATATTCCCACACAGGAAGGGAAAGATATACTCGGAGCGGGGAAAAGAGAAGCAATACTCGGAGGAATCTTTCGTAGTAAATCATGAATTGTAGGAGGAAGATGTGCAATCCACCTTTGCAGGAATAGAGATAGGCAAGAGAAGCCTGATAACCCATACCGTGGGCCTTCAAACGGTTGGCCATAACCTTAGCAATGCCGATGTAGATGGTTACAGCAGGCAGAGGGTGGAGATGGGGGCAGTTGATCCCCTCTATTTCCCCGGTTTGAACCGTGAGGAAACACCCGGAATGATCGGCCAGGGTGTTGAAACGACGAGAATTGCAAGAATCAAGGATCTGCTCCTGGAAAACAGGATTGTGGCGGAGAAGAACGGTGTTGAATACTGGAACCAGCGGGACAAGTACATCCTTATGCTGGAACAGGTCTACAATGAGCCTGGTGACCTTTCGGTACGTTCACTCATGGACAAGTTCTGGGAATCTTGGCAGGAGCTTTCCCAGCATCCAGGTGAGATGGCAGCGAGAAAGGCAGTCTTGCAGAGGGGCAAAAGCCTCATAGATGCCATTCACAACAGGTTCAAGCGTTTCAAGGAGATAAGGGATAGTATAGAGGGGGATGTAGTCGGGACTGTAAAGGATTTAAACTCCTACATAAGAGAGATAGCTTCACTGAATGGCGAGATAGTAAAGATCAAGGCAATGGGAGACAATCCCAACGATCTTCTGGACAGGAGGGACCTTCTCATAGAGAAACTTTCCTCCCTTGTCAACATTACGGTGAACAGAAGGGACGAGGATGAACTCGTGATAAACAGTGGTGGGATTCACCTCGTTCAGGGGAAACACTATGAGGAACTGGCAACTGTGGGAGATCCCAACAACGAGGGATACTCCACCGTTGTATGGAAGAACGGCGGTGAGAAGGCGTATTTCGAGGGAGGCAAACTTGCCTCGCTCATCGAGCTCCGTGACGTGGATGCAAAACGCGAGATTCAGAAGCTCGACATGATGACGGTGAATTTCATAGACATGGTGAATGATATTCACAGGAGGGGTTACGGTCTCAACAATGAGACCGGGATCGATTTTTTTGTCGAGTATCCCTTCATAGAAAACATCTCGGGCAACTACGACAGGAATGGTGATGGAACGTACGATTCTTCATATATCTTCAGATTGACAGGAACAAACAAGCTGCAACCGAAGGAAGAGATTGGTCTTGCAGGTTCCCTTACACTGTCAGGACCGGCAGGTGATGTGAGTATCAAGTATTTCCCGAAGGATACGGTGGAGGACCTGATAAAGAGAATCAACCTCTCCGGTGCAGAGGTTGTTGCAAGGCTCGATTCCGAGGGAAGGCTCTCTTTGAAAGGTGTGCCTGCGGCCAACGAGAAGAACCCGGATTTCGTAATAAGACATGTAGAGGATTCCGGACAGTTTCTCGTTGGTTATGCAGGCCTTTTGAAAGGAGCGGGGAAACCGGGTGCCTTTGACTGGCAACAGGCAAATGCCGTCTTACAATTGAATGGAGGAGCAGATTTCAGCGTTGCACCACTTGCCCATCCCGCGGGATGGATTACTGTAAATGAGAAGATTGTAAAGGATCCCGGCTATATAGTTTCATCTTTCGGTTTTAACGGACGCTCGGAAGGGCCCGGTGACGGGTCGGCTGCCCTTGCAATAGCAAAGCTGAGGAACGAACCGGTGATGATCGGGCTTATTAACAACTTCGACGATTACTTTAGCACCGCAGTTGCAGAGATAGGTCTGAAGGGGGAGGAAGCCTCCCGGGCGCTGGAAACGGAGAAACTTGTTATAAAAGAGCTAACAGACCAGAGGGAGGCAATATCAGGCGTGAACATCGATGAGGAGATTGCAAACATGATCAAGTATCAACACGGGTACGCAGCAGCTGCTCGCTTTGTTACCGAGGTGGACAGGATGCTAGATACGATAATCAACAGGATGGGAGTCTAACAGGCCATGAAAAGAATCAGTACAAATCTTCCAAATTTCGACAGCCAGTATTATCTTAGATTGAGAGAGTGGAGGATGAATCAGTTGAACAACAAGATTGCCTCCCAGAGTAGAATAAAGAACCTGAGGGACGACCCCCTGGCTGCTGCCAAGTCCACCCGTTACAAGTCGGATATTACGAGGTTAAAACGTTACACAAAGAATATAGAGTACATGAGGGGGGAACTCTCTTTAGCAGAGGGCTACCTTAGGGATTCCCTGGACATTGTTCAGCGTGCACGGGAGATTGCAGTTGAAGGGGCAAACGGAGTACTGGACAAGAACCAGATGGCCTACCTGGGTGAAGAGGTCAATCAACTGGTAAACGAACTGGTACAGATAGGGAATGCGAGGGGAGCAGACGGGAAAACGATCTTCTCCGGTTTCAGAACCGCGACGGAACCGTTTAGGGCAACAATGGGAAATGTTCCGGGTGCAAAGGGACAGGTTATCACCAAAGTGGACTACGTGGGTAATATTGGTGAGAATGGTAATGAAATAATGGAAGGTTCCGTGGTTTCGGTGAATATTCCGGGTAACCATGCATTCTGGGCTGAAAACCAGCAGATTTACTCCTCGATCGATGCACGTAACTACAGGGTGCAGAACAACAGCCAGATAAGGATAGACGGGGTAAATATCGAGCTCAAAGCCGGTGACAATGTCTATGCTATTATAAGTAAGATTAACGACTCTGCCGCTCCGGTAAAGGCAACCTTGGACCCGATAAAGAACTCCCTCGTATTGCAGAGCACGTATCCTCATCAGATATGGATAGAGGATGCCGGTAACGGGAGTGTTATGAAAGATCTGGGGATCATAGCAAAGGACAATTCGAGGCCTCCTCTGAATTACTCTAAATCGGCAACAGTATTCGGTGGTTCCGTATTCGATATGCTTATTCACCTTAGAGACAGCCTCTACAAGGGTGATTCGGAAGAAGTCGGGGGGCTGGTATTGAGAGGCATGGATAGTGCGATTAACAGTCTTACCTCCACGATTGCCGAATTGGGAGCAAAGGACAATCGCCTCGAGGTGACCTATAAGAGGCTTGCTTCGATACTTCCCGATTTCATAAAGATGGATTCCAAAGAGGTGGATCTGGATGTTACCGAAGCCATTACCAATTTGAAGATGCTGGAATACACTCATCAGGCTGCCCTGTCCACTGCTGCGAGGATTTTAAGACCCACGCTTCTCGATTTCCTGCGGTAAGCGAGATAAGCGATCGATAGAGGTAAGCAATAGAAGTGGGCAATATATGGATAGTGAATCGTATGAGTCCTGTGAACAGTATGAATCGCGAGAATAAGAATCGAGGTTGAATTGATGAAGGTAAATACAAAACCATATGGTGTCATAGAGGTCGATGAACGGCAGAGGATATTCTTCCCATATGGAATACTTGGCTTTGAAAGTCTAAAGGACTATGTCCTTCTCGATGCAAGGCAGCAGCCATTCTACTGGCTTCAATCAATGGATGTAGTGGAAATTGCATTCGTTCTTATCAATCCGAGGATATTCAGACCGGATTACAAACTCGAGGTTGATGCCGAGGAGCTCAAAGAGATAGGAATAGAATCATCGGAAGACATTCTCGATTTTGCAATAGTTACAATCCCCGAAAATACCACCAAAATGACAGCAAACCTCCAGGGGCCAATCATCATAAACAAGAAGACAAGGGTGGGACGGCAGTCAATCAGTACGAACCCGAAGTGGCAGGTAAGGCATGTTATACTGGAGGAACTTGCTGCTGTAAGGCAGGAATCATGCTGATACTTACACGAAAACTCAACGAGAGTATAATGATTGGCGACCAGATAGAGATTTCCATTGTGGATATACGGGGTGACCAGGTAAAGATAGGAATAAAGGCCCCGAGGAATATCAAGGTATACAGGCAGGAAGTGTACAGGGCCATACAAAAAGAGAATATCGAAGCTGTCAAATCCAAACCGGAACTTATCCTCTCGCTTGACAAGCTTCTCGATAAGAATAAAGGTAAGGAAGGCAAGGATAAGAAGAAGCCTAATCGTTGAGCTCTTCGTAGATTTCCCTGAAATCTCCCTCTATCTTTTCAAAGATGTCTATCAGGTTCGGGTCGAAATGGCTTCCCTTTTCTTCGCTTATTATCGATTTTGCCTTTTCATGTGAAAATGCCTTCTTGTAACTTCGTTCCATCCTTAGCGCATCATAGACATCGGCTATCGTAACTATCCGGGCGCTCAAAGGTATAAGATCCCCGCTCAGGCCGTGCGGGTACCCAGCCCCGTTCCACCATTCATGGTGCCTTAAGGCTATCTCTCTTGCCATCGGATTCGGATAGGTGCTGAGTATATATGCACCGTTTATCGTGTGTTCCTTCATTATCTCCCATTCCCAATCCTCCAGGGGGCCCTGCTTGTTCAGAATATCATCCGGTGTTCCGATTTTTCCCACATCATGCATCGCTGCGAGATAACCTATGTTCTCGATAAATTCATTGTCCACCTGGGGATACTTTGAAAGGGGCACGAGAGCCTCTGCGAGCCTTTTTGAATATCTGTTTACCCTTTCTATATGATTACCCGTATCATTGTCCTTCAGTCGTGCCGCTTCGAGCAGACTCTGAAAAGTATTCTTAAGCAGTTCCTTGTATTCACTACTTATATCGTTATAGACACCACCGTAGGCAATTGGTTTTTCATGTTCTACCGAGTCGAAGAGGGGAACTATGAGTAGCTTGGTTATCACTGAAATACTGTTCTTATTCTTACTCTCGATCCTTCCGTACCAGCTATAGCCGGCATTTTTGGAGTAGAGCTTCCTTGCAATGTCGGTCAGGGTGTTTCTGTCGGCAAATGCCGAATAGTAGTTGATAAAAGCCTTCCCGATCAGATGTTTCGAATCTCCGAAGAGTTCGGAAAAAGCCCTATTGAGCCATACTATTTGAAGTTGGTCGTTGATCAAAATGGAGGGTGAAGGGCTGTTCTCATAGCTCTTTCTCCAGATTTTTATGCTCTCACGTTTAAGAATATCCTCTCCGATAAAAACCTGTGACTCGCTTTCCACATCCTCCAGTTCTTCTATCTCTTCGGCTTCCTCTGCCTCTTCGATTTCCTCGATATCTTCCTCACTCATTCCCTTCTGCTCCAAACTTTTTAATCTCGGCTTCACTTTTTCTAATGTAGAATGGTACCAGATTTTCTACACTTTCGCCACCGGTTTCTTGATATTTCTGTACTCCAAGTCGAATAAGGGACTCGCTCTCCGGATGGAACGCAACATTGATTCTTGCCACCCTCGAGGGAAGTTCTTTACCCCTAAAGAGCTCTCCCACCTTCACTGCAACCGGCCCTGTAAAGAGTATCTTATCGTAGCCTTTAAGTCTCTCAGATAGGGCCTCGAAACCGATATCGAGATAGTCTGATTCCCTCTTTCCACCGACATAAATTGCAGCATAGTACCTGTTTTTCTTTGCATTTATAACAGGTACCACAGCTCCATCGAAGAATGAGTAGGGAAATGCAAAGTGATCGAGGCTTCTGATACCTACCACGCTGCATCCGGTACCCATGACAAGACCCTTTACCGTTGCCAGTCCGATACGAAGGCCCGTAAATGAACCAGGCCCTATGGAGCACACGATCAACTCCAGCTTATCGGGTTTTATACTTGCATCCTTCAGTATCCTCTCTATCCAGGGGAGAAGGGTAGTGGCATGCTTCAGACCCATTCTCGCAGAAAGAGAGATTGTTCCCTTGTCGCTTTCAAGCCCTACCATGAGGTATTCAGTGGAAGTATCTATGGCAAGAATATTCAAATTGAAATTCCTTTCAGTATTATTTCCCTCTCTTCACCGGATTTTATATTGATATTCACCTCGATACAATCATCCGGAAGAATGGATCTTATCTTCTCGCCCCATTCAATTACGACGATACTTCCTGAGTTCAATATGTCTTCCAGTCCGAGGTCTTCCACTTCATCCACCCTCTCTATTCTGTACAGGTCGACATGGTAGAGTTCATATTTTCCCCTGTAAACGGATATCAGAGTAAAGCTGGGACTTGTAACCCGTTCTGAAATACCCAGAGCGCTTGCAATGCCCCTTACCAGTACCGTCTTACCAGAACCAAGGGCACCGCTCAAAAGAATCGTTGCTCCTCTTCCTATTTTCTTTCCGATTTTTTCCCCGATTTCAACGGTTTCCTCGGGGGATTTACTTAAATATCTCTGCATGTATTAAGGGATAATAAATGAAAAAGGTAATAACGGTCAATGTGTCAAAGGAATCTCTTGTTCTTCAAATTTTCATGGTACTTGCCTGAGGCAGTGTGTAATTATAAACATACGTGTATATTTGATTGAGGTTCTTGCTTGATACCCTTGTGAACATCACGTGCATTACCCCACCCTGTAATTTCTCGCCTCTGACACGCTGAACCTTCCCGAAGGCAACGACAGGCACTTTCCTTTCTATCTCAAAATTGATTTTTATCAACTTACCCTTGGGAAGTGGGTTAAGTGTTCTTATGCTGCAACCACCGGCCGAGATATCTATTATTGTTCCCAGGTACTTCTGTCGTTCATGGATAACGGCTTTTTTCGTTTTTCTCCTTCCCGTACCAACCTCCATTATGCTAATGGGAAAGAAGAAACAGGGGCGTTCCAGTGCCCTTCTCTTGAATCGTCTCTTCTGCTCTCTCCTAAGTGTTTTTGAGTGCTGAATAAAGAGGGCGGGGAGCCCCTTGATGAAGTTGTATCCGAGTATCTTGGTAAAGAATGAGTAACCGGCATCATTATCACGCCAGAAGGTCACCTTCAACCTTGTGCCCCTCTTCCAGCGGAGTTCATTACCGGCTCCGTCGGTAGGTACGAGAAGGGCAAGCATGTCTTTCAAGTTGGATAAAACCCTGCTTGGAAATTGTCCCCCGTGTTCGGGCATTATAAGTACAGATTGGCCTGGTTTAACGAGATGTGTGGACTGAATTCCGATTTTCTTTCTGAAGTTACTCTCTATGAGCTGCTTGATCTGAAAGATGAGACTGATTTTTTTCTCCTTTTCTTCCTCCGACATTTCTCTGTTGTTCTGTATGGAGTACAGGCCTCTCTTGAGTACGTCATCAAGAAGTCCGGCACTGGAAAAGATGAGCATTGGTTGTCTGACCTTTGTTGCAAGTACGAGTTTTTCAAGAAATTCGATCTGTACCTTGTTAAGGCCAATGCTTTTTGCCATCTGTCTGAAGATATGCTTGCTGTACCGTTGTGTTTGAGCTTTTCCCCTTCCTCCCTGTGACCTCCCAGACATTATACTTCCCACAACGAGCAGGATGATAAAACCAAGCATGACAATTCCGAATATCCATATCGATTTGGTATCCGCTGTAGCGAGAAACTTGTACTTTGTCTGTAGAAAAATCATTTTCTTACCTCGTTCAAGAGATTTGAATTTCCTTTGCCAGTGTAATCAGCATTTCCAGTCGAGGTGCTATTTCGTATTCGAGAAGATCCCCTATCAGTACGTAGTCTCCGATGCCAAAAGCCTCTATCAATTCTCCGAGTATACCGTTCAGTTCCCTGTAAAACTCCTTTCCGCTTTTACCGCCAATTTTCAGTTCTTCGATACTTATAATGCCGGAGAAATCCATGGAAGACAGTATCCGGAACAGGCGAGAGGTGAGATCAGAGAATCTCACTATCTTGTCCATTGCTTCCCTGTCTCTTCCGCTTTGCAAAAGGATCGATACTTCGCTTATCTCTCTTTCCGAAGTTACAAGTTCTTCCACGAGGCTCTTAAGTGAATCAGCAGGCTTGAGTATTTCATTGTATGCATTTTTTACGGAAACCTTCATATCATCGATGAAATTTTCCATTTCGTGAGAAAGATTTTGATCCAGTGAAATCAGTTCCTCTCCCTTCAACCTTTTTATTCTGTCTAAACCTTCCGTGGTTTTTCTGTCAATTAAAAAATTATTTTCAAGACTCTCAATCATGAATGGGAGACCTACTTTCAATTCATTGAAGAGCTTTGAATCTTTTCTGGAGAGGGCGTTCTGCAGCAGGCTGAGGTACTGGTAAGCGGTCTCTAGATTTTCGGCTCTTAGTTGTGAAATATGACTTGCAGTCATTTCAAGCGTATCTATGTCATTTATTCCGATACCATACCACGTATTCTTATCCTGCAAGGGGAGTGTTTTTCCGTTCGCCTTGAGAGATGTGATGTTGAAACCGGATTCTTGGATCCATTTTTCGATTTCCGTCATTACATCTCCCAGTGTCTTTTCGTTTTCAAGGGTGAAATCTATCTCTTCATTGTTTACCAGTATTCTCATTGTCCCTGATTGTTACTCCTTCCAAGGTTTTCCAGTGCCTTTGAATTCTGCTGTAGTGCATCCAACGCGCCTTCCATTTTACCGAATTTCAACTTTAGCTCCGCTTCATAGTCCTTTAAATGTTGTTTGTACGATTCGATGTCCCTGTTTTTATTCTTAATCTGATTGTCCAGGGTGCCAGCTCGTATTGCAATGATACCCCCTACATCGATATAGGGTTTGAGTTGTGTATCCAGTGCATAGGCAATACCGGAATCTACAACAAGGTCCCCGTCCGTATCGTAGCCAAACAGTTCTTTTACCCATTCCGGATGATCTGAAATTGCCTCATCGAGTTTGTCTTCATTTATTTCAAGGTATCCTCGCAACTTGGTCTTGTCTACCGTTGTAACTTCTCCCGGTTTTCGAGTATCGGTTGATATGCCAATTTGGGCAAGTAGTGATAGATCCCTCCCTCCCTCTGTCTTATAGGGATTCATCATTATCGATTGGAGTTTGTTTTTCAACTGGAATATTGAAATATCTCCTATCATTGATCCCAGTTTATCCTTGAGGTTCTTCTTCTCCTCATCCGAAAGGTAGGTGGCTTCATCGATTATCGATTCATCTTTGCTGGAAACAACGTCTATTTCCGTTATCACCTGGTTGTAGTGTCCTACCAGCTTGATTATGGAGTTCTTTATTGCTTCCTTGTCTCTCTCTACCTTGAGTTCAACGGGTTTGTCACTTTTCCCCTGCAGTGTTATTTTTACCCCGGGAATAAGGTCATCTATCGTATTACTGTCCCTTTCAACCTCGATACCATCGATCTTGAGCCGGGCATTTCCTGCCTCGTTGAGGGGGTGAAGTGGTTTGAATTTTCCGCGCGCCGTCTTGTCGAAGATTCTTGCATTTCTGATGGTTATCCTTCTGTGTGTATTCCTGTTTCTGATTTCAATTGCATCTATTCTATCTGTAATCTTGCCTACATCGAACTGGTAGACCTTGAAGTCCTCCGAATCTTCTATCTTCTTAAGGGGATAAGTCTTGCCGTTGCTCTCTATAAAGAGAACCTGCATATCGTCAACCCTTTTTTTCTCTTCCGGCGGTTTCCATTGTGGGAGTATAAGTTTCAGAGGCTCATTCCTGATCTTGATACCTTCAAATTCGATTTCACCGCTTTCAGGGAGTTTGGGCCCCGGAGGAGGTTTTATTTTTTCTTTTGGCTTTTCAGGGATCTTTTCAGTTTTTACCTCAATCGAAAGGACCATGTTTTTGTTGAGTTTGAAGGGAGGATCCACAGGAATTTTCAATTCTTTTGTCTGGTTGACGGTAAGGTTGCCGTCTGAAAGGGAGTAGGATTTCTCTGTCAGTTCCTTTGTCCATGGTTGTACCGTATATTTCGTTATAGGAATATCCCTCTCGGTGGTCTCGGTTCTTTCCAATATTCCAGCCTTAAGGGCAAAATCTACCGCCTTTTCTTCGAATTTCAACCTGTTTTCCCTGCCTGTTTTTAGCGATTCAATGGTTATTACATATGTATCAGGCGTATCCTTTATAACTGTGGATCGCAGTAGATTTTTCCCCCGTTTGTTTATCTTTTCAGAGAAATCTTTTAGACTTCCACCCGTGTAGTTGAAGGCTACTTTCTTCTTGCCAACGATGAAAACGTACTTTCCTGGAGGGACATGAAAATCCTTGCTGAGTGAGTTCGATTTAAAGCGGTCCGATGTTGCTATCTGTTCGACTGTTATCTTTTTTGTTTCCTCGAGAGCGGTTCTCGATGCTGTTGCCGTAATTACGCTTTCATCTGAGGACTTGGCTATTTTTTCATTGAAGGGATTGTTGAAACCGTACAGTTCCTTTGCATCGCCCTCCAGCAGGGACAGTTTCCGCTTGAGATCCTGCCAGACCTTTTTTTTTGATTTCAGAGCATCTCTGTCCTTTTCCATCCTTGTAAGGCGTACCTTTTCAGCGTCGACAAGCCCCTTTATTATCTTATCCGTGTTGTATTTGCTTGTGACACCGGGGATGGTAATATCAGACATGCTATTTTTATCCCCCTCCCTTGCAAGTATTGACAGATTCTACCGTTTCTCGTCGATAACCATTCCTATTGCCTCTTTTATCCTGGCAATGAGGCGCTGAATTTCTTCGGGAGGTATCTCCTTGATAACCTTATCGGTAGTACTGTCAATCACCTTTACGACAACCCTTCCTATCTCACGATTGACATAGAATTTCAATCTCTTGTTGAAGATTGAAAAGGTTCTTTCAAGTTGATCGAGGGCCTGCTGAAGATTTTCGCTGTCTGATTTTTTTGTTTTCACCTTGATGACTGGAGCAGGTTTTTGACGTGGCTTCGGTTTCTGTCGATCCTTGACAATGATGTCTGGCGGTACGCCAGTGTTCATGATTCCCGGGACTTCCAAAGACATTGTTAACCTCCATGTTAAAAAAAGGATAGGGGAGGGCGCGTCCTCCCCATCCTCCACGTTCGATAGAGAGGTGACGTCCAGAGACCTCTCTATTTTCAGGGAACGGAGTTTTAAAATCTCAAACTCTTACCCAAGTAACTGTAGTACAGATTGTGGTTTTAAATTTGCCTGAGCAAGCATTGCTGTGCCTGACCGAACCAGAATCTGATTCTTTACGTAGTCTACCATTTCAGTGGCAATATCCGTATCGCGAATGAGGGATTCTGCTGCCTGCATATTTTCCGCAGCAACGGAAACACCCTTGGCTGCCATCTCGAATCTGTTCTGATAAGCACCAAGATCTGCCCTCTGTTTCAGCACGGTCTTGAGAGCCGTATCCACTACACCGATTGCCCTGTTGGCTGCATCGGGTGTGGAGATCGAGATCATCTGCTCCGCTGCTCCCTGTGCACCCTGTAGTCCGAGTGCCTGGGCAGTCATCGTTCCTATGTAGACCCTCTCTCTCTGATCCATATTGGCTCCTACCTGGAAGAACATCTTTCTTGCTTCGGTTCCTCCGGCAGCGGGGCTTGCAAATGCACCTGTCAGGATATTCATGCCGTTGAACTGGGCATGAGAAGCTATCCTATTCACTTCATCTACCAGCTGAGAAACTTCTACCTGGATCTGCATCCTGTCTTCATCGGTGTATACACCGTTTGCAGACTGCACTGCCAGTTCCCTTATCCTGTGAAGGATATCGGTGGTCTCACCAAGATAACCTTCCGTTGTCTGAATAAAGGAAACTGCATTTTCGATATTCTTCTCAGCCTGGTTCAAGCCCCTGATCTGTGCTCTCAGCTTTTCCGAGACGGCAAGACCGGAAGCATCGTCACCGGCCTTGTTTATCCTTTCACCGGATGAGAGCTTCTCGATGTTCTTGTTTACATCCCACTCTTTGAATTTCAGAATTCTGTTCGCGTACAGAGCACTCATGTTATGGTTTATTATCATATCACCCTCCTTGAATTGTTTAAAAAGGCATCCCTTGCCTTTCATTTGGTACCGATGGGGCAAACAGTCAGAAGTTAACGCGCTTCCTTCTGCTCCGTTCCCTTATCCCCATTGGCAAAGAGATGAACCCCGATATTATTGATCTATCGGGGTATCTCTTCTGCCTCGGCACCTCTCTGGAGAGTGCATCTTTCAAAGATCAGAACGGAATTTCCTATTTAATATTTTAGTACCTTATCCCAACAGTTGCAAGACTGTTTGTGGTTTTGTGTTGGCCTGTGCCAGCATTGCAGTAGCTGACCTCACCAGTATGAGGTTCTTTGTGTACTGCACCATTTCACTTGCCATATCGACGTCCCTGATTCTGGATTCCGCTGCCTGAAGATTCTCTGCACCTATGGAGATGCCCTTGGTTGCATACTCCAACCTGTTCTGATATGCTCCCAGATCTGCTCGCTGCTTGTTCACAGTCTTCAGTGCCTGGTCCAGAACTCCGATTGCCCTGTTGGCCTGGTCAGGTGTGGAAAGTGACATAATTGCCTTGGATCCCACATCCCTCACTCCGAGGGCTTCCGAAGTCATTGTACCTATGAATACCCTCTCTCGCTGGTCCATATTGGCTCCAATCTGGAACCACATGGATGCTGTCACGACATTTTCGCCGGTCTCTCTTGCAAACCTTCCGGTAAGGAGGTTCATGCCGTTGAACTGTGCATGAGATGCGATTCTGTCGATTTCATCTATCAGCTGAGAAACCTCGACCTGAATCTGCATCCTGTCTTCGTCAGTGTAGATTCCATTTGCAGACTGTACCGCTAATTCTCTGAGTCTCTGAAGAATGTCCTGACTTTCCTGTAGGTATCCTTCTGTGGTTTGAATGAAGGAGATGCCATTTTCGGCATTTCTCTCTGCCTGGCGTAGGCCTCGTATCTGGGAACGCATCTTTTCCGATACGGCAAGACCTGATGCATCGTCTCCCGCCCTGGTTATTCTTAAACCAGAGGAGAGTTTTTCCATGTTCTTGTCTACTCTCAAATTATTCCATTTGAGCTGTCTCTGCGCAAAAATTGCGCTCATGTTGTGATTGATAATCATTCTGTTTCCTCCTTGAAACATGTTGTGTTTTTCAGGCATCCATGCCTGATCGATGAATTATTTGTTTATTTTAGTCCTGGTTCTCTCATCACCTCCCTTCTCTTGTTTTTTCTTTCCTAAACCCTCATTTCATGAATGACGATAATAGGAAAGAGCGAATCAGAATTCTTCTGCCCCCATCGTCCGGACAGAATTACCCTTAATCCTTGTATCGACATGAGAATATTTAAAGATTAGTGAAAATTGGAGAAAAAATTATTTTTTTTGCTATTTAAGGTACTGTTTGGCTATGGGATCATCCGGGTCTATCTCCAAAACTGTCTGAAAGAAACTCCTTGCTTCATTTTCATCTCCTCGCTTAAGAGAGAGTATCCCCATATTGGATATGACCTTTGTATTTTCAGGTTCAATCTTCAAAGCTTCCTTCAGATACCTGTAGCTCTCCTCCCATTCTCCCAGTTCCATAAGGCATATTGCCAATTCATTAAGGGTGTCCGGTAGTGGCTCGTGCAGTTCCAGCGCTTTCAAGAATGCTTCCTTGCCCTCCTTGTACATTCCCAGCCTTCTGTAGCCCCAACCCAACAGGAACCATGCATTCCAGACATCTTTATTCTTTTCTAGGAAGAGCTTGATCCTCTTTATTCCCTCTTCTTCCTTGCCCATGTTTATGTAATCGAAGGCTTCCTTGAACAATTTATCCATGAGATTGTTGGAATCGATTTCTTCCACTATCCTTCGGGCATCTTCGAGTTTTTCTTTATCTTTTCCGTACTTCAGGTAGAACTCGAAATGCTCCCTTGCCTTTTCAAAATTTTTCTGCTTGAGATGAAAGTAGGCAAAATTGAAGTGAATCTGCGGATTGGAGGGATCCGTTGCCAGGGCTCGCTTGTAGGCGGAAAATGCAAGTTCAAGGTAGTGTTCTGCAAGCTCACTGTTTCCCTTGTCCTGCTGGAGGTATGAATACTCCTCGTAGACGAGTGCCAGGTTGAGTTTTGTAATGGGACATGTTGGGAAAAGACCTTCCAGTGCCATGAATATTTCAGTGGCTATTTCAAAATCCTTGTTTCTTGCCTTCAATATCCCGGCTTCTGTAAGCTCATTCTTTATCTCGGGTTTGACGGCGAGGATGAAATTCCTGTAATACTCGGCGTGTTCATGCATCGGGTCGTAGGCAAGTATCCGAAGCATTGCAGAAATTATCGCTTCCCAGGTAATCTGGTCCGGATCGATTGAATCCTGGCCATTGGGTAATTCGATAGGAAGCCTGATGGACGGATCTATTTCGAAATCACCTATTTTTCTCTTCTCGGATTCCCCCAGAGAGATATAACCTATGTTTTCCAGGGGAGAGTACTCATTGTTTGTCATCGTCGGATAAATTTATTAACCGGCTGTCCAAAAGTCAAGAAAAACAGGCAGGCCGGAATTTGGTAATTCATGTTCTGTGGGAATGCTGTAGGTAATCACTCAGTTTCATTCGGTATTCCATTGGGACCTTTCCTTCGTCGAATTGGATTGCAATGGCAGAGATGTCCTTTCTTCCCTCTACCTCTTCGAATCTCACGACTGTACCCTCTAGCTCAATTGGTTCACGCCTGTCTTCGAAAGGGATTTTAAGGATAGCCTTCTTGTTCATAAGGAATTTACCAATACCGAATATCAGAACCTTTGCCCCGGAGTAGGAAATATCCCTAAGAATGCATTTCCTGGGGACTGCCTCTATATAGATAAATGTTTCCTTGGAAGCCAATCCCAATTTTCTTATGCTCTCCGGATTTATGATTACTCTTTCGTCTCTCCTCTTTTTCGCATCGAGGTTGGCCTCTATCAATTTACCGATAATTTCAATGAGATCGTCGGGTGGTCTCTGAGTATAGGTTAGTGATATGAAGTAGACATCCGGATTCTTTTCGTTGTACTTGCTGAATGCCGTTGCCTTTGAAGAGACAAAAAATGATATCGGTTCTGTCTTTTCATCTCTCTTAAAGGAGAAACGCAAGTTTACGAGATTGTTTGCCTTTTTCAGTATTTCAAAGTGTTCCGTCTTGAGCCCTGCAATAACCTTGGCACCTTTCAAGGAAGTGGCATATAATACACAGGGCCACTGTCTTCCCATGCACTTCAGGTAGATATTTGCCGTTTCGAGCCCTGTTGCCCTTATGACATTCTTGTTGAAGGTTACCTCTATCTCTCTGTAGAGTTCATAGTATTTTGTTATCTGCTGACTTGTTATAATGGACATATCGATTCAATTATAGTAAATATAGGTTAATCCCTTGTTACGTGTCAATGGAAGGCGGTATGAAAAGTATCTATGGAATTGGTAATCCTTTGATGGATGTTGTGGCACAGGTAAGTTTCGACTTTCTCAAAAGTCAAGGCAAACCTCCCGGATCTATGAATCTGATAGACGCCGAAGAATCGGCTAAACTGATAGAGCTTCTCGATGAGACGAGGATGGTTCCGGGAGGAAGCTGCGCAAATACATTGAGGGGTATAGCATGGCTGCAACGGAAAGACCTGTTTGTCACTTGTACATATTCAGGTGCAGTGGGTAATGACAGGTTGGGGAAACTGTATACGGAGAGTCTTCGAGACTTTGGTGTCAATCCTGTTGTGGCAAAAAAGGAAGCCCCCACGGGGGTATCGGTAATTCTCGTAACCCCGGACCACGAGAGAACGATGTTTACACACCTCGGTGCTTGCAGATACTACAACTCCGAAGATACCAGTTACGAACTCCTGAGTAAGGCACGGTACCTCTATTTCGTAGGGTTCATGTGGGACACGGATTCCCAGAAAAAGGCTATAATGGATGCAGTTTCTCATGCAAAGAAACATGGAGTAAAGGTGGTTTTTGATCTGGCAGGACCCTTTGTAGTCAAGCGTTATCGCAATGATTTTCAGAGGTGGATTCCCCAAAGCGTTGATATTCTTACCGGAAACGATGAAGAGTTCAGAGCGCTAACCGGTTCCGGTGAGAGTGATGAGGCTATCATAACCGAAGCTGGTAAATTGGCTCCTCTCCTGGTTATGAAGCGCGGGGAGAAAGGTTGCATCGTATTGGATTCCAGGGATCCAAGTAACAGGGTATCGTACATCGATGGTTATACGGTTAAACCCGTTGATACCACGGGAGCTGGTGATGCCTTTGCAGCCGGTCTGCTCTACGGCCTTCTTGTTGAGAAATCAATCGAGGAAGCAGCCGATCTGGGCAACAGGCTTGCGTCGAGTATCGTGACCGTAGAGGGGTGTGACTATGATTTATTGGGGGATGATTTATTTTAAGGTATCATGGAATGGTATGTAGATAAGGAATTCCGTCATACCATTGGTATTGTTCAGCCTTAGACTGCCTGAATGTTCTTCGACGATTTTCTTGCATATGGTAAGTCCCAGTCCCGTGCCATTCTTCTTTCCCGTCGAGAAGAAGGGATCAAATATCTTGTCGGCATAATCGTCGGGTATCCGTGGACCTGAATTGGCTATCTTTATCAGGGATCCATCCTGATACTTTCCACAGCGAATGCTGATTTTCTTCTCGGTTTCCACAGTTTTCAACCGATCAACGGCATTGTCTAAGAGGTTGATTATTACCCTGCTCATCTTTCCTTCATCGGCATGAAGTGTAGCTTCTCTGTCTATTTCGACTTTGCATGTAATGTGATTCTGGTCAAATTTAATTCGGTAATTGTCCAGTATTCGATGAATCAGTTTTAATGCGTCAAGTTTTTCAATCTTTAAGTGCTGTTTCCCCCTGGCGAAGTCGAGAAGTTCGTTTACAAGTTCAAAGAGCCTGTTCATTTCAGACTTTAGAATCTCTATGTATCGATTTTTTTCTTCCCTGTCCAGGTCTCTCTCGAGAATAGATATGAATCCAAGTATGGTATTGATCGGATTCTTCAAATCATGAACAAGCATACTGGCCATCTGGCCAATTATGAAGAACCTCTCCCTTTCCAGAGTTGCCCTGTGCACTTCAAAGTTGTGAAGTGCAGAGGCAATGACAAGGGAACATGCCTTGAAAAATGGGGCTTCCAGCATATCGATGGGTTTGGCAAATTTGAAATAGATGGCCCCGTGGAATGTGCTCTGAAACCACAGCGGGAGAATGAGGTACTGGTAATTATCTTTTCCCGGAACGATAGAAAAGTCCTTTTCGCTTAGCGTTGCCTCGTCAATTTCTTCCGGTGCTCCCTCCCTGCTTTTCAGACTGTCGGAGAGCGGAGAAAGGTAAGCACCGGATTCTGCTCCCAGCCTTGCAGATAGGTTCTTTACCACAAGGTCTGTCATGGAATCCTTTTCGGTGATAGACCTTAACTTCAGGTTTAATTCGTTGAGAAAGTTGAGCTCCTGTACCTTTTTCTTCAGGAGTTTGTTCTGTTCGTTCAATTCCACCAGGAGATTCTTGTTTTCTGTTTTGAGATTGTAGAATTCTATTGCATTCTTGATTGAGGTATCTATATCTTCCTGGTTCCATGGCTTGGAGACATATTTAAAAACGGCACCCCTGTTTATTGCATCAATTGCTACGTCTATATCGGAGTATCCGGTTATAATTATTCTAATAGTATCCGGTGATATTTTTCTTGCCCTCTCTAGGAGCTGAATTCCATTGATATCTGGCATTCTCTGATCGGCAAATAGAATGTGAATGGTATTCCTTTCAAGGATACTCAGTGCCTCTTCTGAGGATGTTGTGGTAATTATATTGTAATATTCCTTGAAGGTAACTTTGAAGAGGAAAAGATTCTGCTCGTCATCATCGACGTATAGGATATTATACCTTTGATTCTTCTTTTTCTTCATCACTTTTTAAAGGAGCCCCACACATGCCGTTCGAGGAAGTTCTTCTTGAACCTTTAGGTTCAAGTGGGTTTCCGCATCGGAGCTTTATAGTAACTGGCCATAAGACCAGCATTCATGCCACCCCGATATAAGGAATCCCTCTCTGATGGTTTGACCCAAGAAAAATGTTCCTCATCGCGAACATAGTAGGGCTCCTGTCTTTACCAATATCACTCAACGAGGCTACTTTCAAGCCTGTCAATGAGTTTAGCAGCTATCCTGTTCAACTCTTCTATCTCTTCCTCTGCGGGTCTTGCTGACAGCTGATCATGACTCGTTTTGATGATTTCATCAGCAAGATTCAAACATGCAAGGATAGCTATTTTCAGAGGATCCGCAAGAGGATAGTGTTCTTTTATTTCTGAAATATGATTCTGTAAAAAATCTATGACATGTCTTATATGTTCTTCGTCGTCTTCGGATTGTATCGTGAATGATCTTCCCAGTATTTCTGTATCAACACGGTTCTTTGCCATCTTATTCTTTTGAATTTTCTAAAAGATATCGAGTTGTGTCTCGTTGGTTTCCTCCGAAGGAGTTTCGTCCTCTTTGGCAACCTTCTGGGGTTGTTCCTCAACGGTTTCAGGGGCATCTTCTCTTACGTTTGTCGAGCCATGAATTTCATCTTCTATTCGATCCAGATTATTTAGAGCTCGAATAATTCCCTCTTCTATTTCCTTCTGTTCTCTCTTGAATGTTTCTACGAGACTTTCGAGCTCATCGATTCGCTTCTGCGCGGAATCAAGTCCTGCTTTCAATGTTCTGTTTTCTTCTCTCAAACGCGCTATATAGTCGATAGCTTTAGTTACTTTCTCTTCTAATGCCCTTATCTGATCCAATCTAACCATTTAAACTTTCCTTGGCTTTCTCGATCAAGTTTTTGAAAGCTGCAGGATCTTCAATTGCCATGTTGGAAAGTGCCTTTCTGTTTATAGTTATACCGGCACGATTCAGTCCATTCATGAAACGTGAGTAGGTTATCCCGTTTTCACGGCACATCGCTGAAATTCTTGTTATCCACAACTGTCTGAAATATCTCTTTTTCTGTTTTCTGTCCCTATAAGCGTACTGAAGACCCTTCTCTACCGTTTCCTTGGCACTCTTGTAGAGTTTGCTCCTTCTGCCCCAGTAACCCTTTGCCATCTTGAGAATCTTGTTTCTTCTTCTGTTCCTCTTCACACTGTTTGTAGCTCTTGCCATTTCTCCGTATCTCCCTGATTAACCGTATGGTAATACTTTTTTTATTCTCTTCTGTTCAACAGGATCCAGAATAGCCGGATGTCTCAGTCTTCTCTTCCGTTTCCTGCTTTTCTTGGTGAGGATATGTCTCAATCCCTGTTTCTTGTATTTTACCTTACCATTTCCTGTAAGTGAAAACCTCTTCTTTGCACTTCTGCGAGTCTTCATCTTTGGCATCTTTCTTTCCTCTCTGTCTATTTCTTTGATTTTGGACTCAGAATCATCGACATGAAGCGTCCCTCCATGTGAGGACTCTTTTCTACATTGAACGAATCGCCCAGGTGTTCCAACACCTTGTTAAGAACCATCTCTCCTCGGTCCAAATGTGCAAGTTCACGACCTCGGAATCTTACGGTGACCTTTACCTTGTTCCCGGCTTCCAGAAATTTCTTTATATGATTTGTCTTGAAGTCGAGGTCATGGTCATCGATCTTCGGTTGCATCCTTATTTCTTTGAGCTTTATCTGTTTCTGCTTCTTCTTGGATTCCTTGTCCTTTTTCTCCTGTTCAAATTTGTATTTACCGTAGTCCAGTATCTTGCATACCGGCGGATTTGCAGAAGGTGCTACTTCTACCAAATCCAATCCACTCTCCCTGGCAATCTTGAGAGCTTCTATCGTAGGAATTATGCCCCTCTGATTGCCACTTTCATCTATCAATCTAACCTCGCGTACCCGGATCCTCTCATTGACCCTTAACTCCCTGTCAGCCAATATCCCTCCTTATCAAAACTGAATAAAAAATCATAGAATACTATAACATTACACCGTGAAAGAGTCAAAGGGTAGCGGATTCTATATACTTATAGTTCTGAAGAATGTCAAGTCGATTTTAAAGATTCCAATAAATCATTCCATCTGTTTTGCAGATATCTCTTGAAAATATACTCTTCATGGTAATTCTGGGCTATTTCTTCTATGGCTGTTGTTAGGTCGGTAAACAGGCTGCTCAATTTTTCAAGGATTTCCCTCTTTTCTTCTATGTTTGCAGGTATCTCGTATTTCGGATTGAAGAGAGATTCCTTGAAGTGTGTGATACCATTACCTGGTGCTTTTTCTCCCGCTACGGCAGCGTGTTCTTCTTTTTTCTTGAGCAGACTCGATATATCCATTGCGAGCCCTACTGCTGAGTATGCAGGGATTGGTTCATGTTTCCCTTTTACCTGGATATTACCGAGTTTCGTACATTTTATGTAATCCTTTATCTGTTCATAGGTAGCCTGGGTAAGAAGTATGTCACCTGGATTTGCCGAAGTTTCCATTCTGGAGGCGACATTTACCACATCACCATAGATATCGTCATCCTTTCTGATAACAAGTCCCGTATTCAACCCTATTCTTGCCTGGAATTTTTCAGACTCGACTTTCAACTCGTTGTATTCAGAGATCTTCTTTTGAATGGCAAGTGCCGCAAGTACGGCGTTCAATGGGTGTTTGAATACTGCAAGCAGTCCGTCCCCCATCTTTTTTATCAAGGTACCCTTGTAATTCTTTATCAACGGAAGGGTGATAGATTCGAAATTCTGAATCAGTTCTATTATATCGGTCATGTCTGTGGAGGAGGATTTTTCGGTATATCCAACGATGTCTATGAACATTACCGTGAGTATTTGAGAGTTTTCCCTCTTGAATTTGAATTCCAGCTTTGCGTGTTCCAGTATACCGGTTGATCTTTCCTCTTCGGCCGGTTTTGGTTCTGTTTTTTTCAGGGTAGATTTGCCTTCTGCAGCCACTTTGAGAGTGTTTATCAGATGGTTCCTTATTTCTTCGGCCATTTCACCCCTGCACAGTGTATTAAGGACCTCTCTTAATGCTTCCTGTATTTCTTCATCTTCTCTTACCACCTGTTCGAGAAGTATGGATAGTATCTCGTGATTTATCATTGGTTGAATATTTCGTATAAGGAATGAAGCCGTTTTACCATCCTCTCTCTGAAAGCTATCCCTTAAGACCTGAAACGCATAGTCGTCATTCAATGCAATCAACCCGAGAAGAGCTTCGTTTCTTATCTCAGGATTGTCATCTTCAAGAAGTATATAGAGCCTGTTTGTAATGATATCCGTAGGGGCATTGGGGATTCTTCTCGATATTTCTCTTATCGAGGAAATCGCAATCTTCTTGATTTCATCATCGCTGCTTGTGGTGAGGTCGATCAGTGACTGTATATTGGATGAATCTCCCTGTGAAGCTACGATCTCTCCTACCAGTTTCCTGTGCTCATTTGTCAGTGTGTTCGACTTTACTGCGTTGATCAAAGAATGAACGGCACCTCTCACTTCATTTATTTTCAGGTGCTTCAGGGTGTCCAGCGCCAGGGTTTTCAGCTCAGGTTCTGTATCTGGAAGAATGAGAAAGTGAAGGAGCGAGGCAACTATCAAGTTGGGTGGTATAAATCTACTACCCCTTATCACTCCCCGCAGCTCCGAGATATTCCTGTGTCCCGAGGAGAGTATTCTCCTTGCCTGGTCTATAACAGATTTGGATAGAAGTTCCAGAAGAGTCACAAGCAGTGTTTCTGTTAGAAAGGTTATCCTCTCTTCCCTTGCAAATTGAAGGATAGAGTTGAGTCGCTTTATTGAGTTCCTGATCTTGAGATATCCGGAAACCCGCACAAGTCTATTTAAACGTCGTAAGAGGTTAGGCCTTTCGAAGTTGATATTGGAGAGTGTCTTTACCAGGTTAAGCAGTTCCGGTGTCTTATCAAGTTTGAAGAGAGAAAGACAGGCTTCAAACTTGTACTTGTCCTCCGGAGGAGCATCTCTTAAGTGTTTTTTGATTTCGAAAATTATTTCATTTGCATCGCCCTGTAGCTGTGATTTGAAATAGTTTTGAACCTTCTGAAGGAGTTCCCTGTTTGCATATCTTTCCAATATATTGGCAAAGACAACACTTAGCAGAGTTTCTCTTTCTGTGATTCCCTTTAGTGATATATAGTTCTTTTTTGATTTTACGAAGACTGTTTCCAGATGGGCAAGGGTGATGACTGTTAATTCGTTCAGCAAATGAGGAGATTTCGCTTTGATCTGCTCTATCATCCTCTTTATCTGATCACCCGTTTTGGCTTCCACATCAAAATCAATAAAGGGAGCAACCATCAACAGCCTGAAAACACGCGTTGGCTGGCTAAAATCGCCACCGTATTCTGAGAGGGTCTGTATGAAGGAAGTAAAAACCCTGTGGTCAGAATTCTGAAGTTTCTCAATCAGAAACGTATGTTGGGGTCTTTCGGTTTTAAGAAGGTATGCAGTAAGGAAAACACCCAGTGTGTACGGTGTAAAATCGTCTACCTTTTCATGAAAATAATTCAACAGTTTATCGGCTTGAGCTCTGGAGTTGAGTATTAACTTGAAAGCCTCCCGCCTTACCTCGGGAGATGATTGGGAGATGACATCCTTGATGAAATCGAGTTCGCCCGTCTCTATCATCCCCCGGATCGCATGAATCTTCATTTCGTCTGACGAATGCGCATCAAGGAGAACCGCCCGGTTCATTTCGACAACATTCCTGTCGAAGGGTAGAATATCGTTTACCGCTTTGAGGATTTCAGTTCGTAATTCCTCGTCCTGAAATAGCTTGTAGTACTTTACAAGCATATTGATGGAGGAGGGGGCTCTAATAGCAGCCAGGGCTTTGATGGAGGCCAGTTTTTGCTGCTGTTTTCCCTTTTCAATGAGTTTGTAGAGGTGCGGTATTGCAATTTCATTACCTATCGAACTGGATGCGTTGATAGCAGCAAGGCTGATTTCTATGTCTGAGTCATAGAATTCCTTTATCAGGATATTGAAGGTCTCTTCGTCATAAAAATTCTTAAGGAGAGAGAGTACGGTTTTTTTTGCCTCTTTATGTAATAATTTATTATTAATAGTTTTTAACATTTATCTCACTATGATAACTTTATTTAATATATTATATAATGTATCATTTTGAGTCTGTCAAGGGCTTGCTACATAATCTTTGACATGATTCAGCTCTTATGATAACGTACACAGCGGGGAGGAATCATGAATTTTGACAGTATAGATTCCATTATAGATTTTGCTATTGAAAAAGAGGTAGAGGCCCAGAATATATACCTTACCTATGCAGGTAAAACCTCCGGTAAGGGTCTTCGCAAATTGCTCCTTACCATGGTGGATCAGGAAAAGGAACATGAGAAACGCCTGAGAGAACTGAAGGAGAGCGGAGACATTGCCCGCGTTCTTCCCGATAGGAGGGTGATCGATATCAAGATAGGTGATTACGCCGTGGATGTGGAATTTTCGGAGGAAATGAGCTACCAGGATTTTCTGCTGCTCGTTATCGAGAGGGAAGACAAATCTTTCCAACTCTACAAATGGCTGGAGGAAAAAACATCTGACAGTGATGCGAAGTACCTTTTTAGCAGACTTGCCGAAGAAGAAAAAAAACACAAGGCATGGGCGCAGGATCGTTATGATCTTGAAATTCTCACTGACAATTGAAACTTCTTGTCCCGCTGATGAGTTAAGACAATGTTGACAACAAACAAACGACAGAAAGAGAGAAAGAAAGATTGGGAAATCTCACTTCTTCTTGAAATAAGCAGGATTCTCGATTCAAGCATCGATTTAAAAAAGGTTGTCGATCCCGTGTTGGTGGTTCTCGCAAGATACTTGAATCTCGTCAGGGGAAGCCTTGCTCTGATAGACAGGACGATAGGAGAGATATACATAGAAGCAGCCTACGGACTCTCTGCAAGCCAAAGGGAGAGGGGCAGATACAGGTTGGGTGAGGGCATTACAGGAGAGGTTTTCAGAACAGGAAAGCCTGCCTTAATCCCGAAAGTGTCGGAAGAACCGAGGTTCTTGAACAAAACAGGTTCGAGGTACGATGATGTAGAGAGGGAGATATCCTTTCTATGTGTGCCGATTAAACTGGAAGGTGAAGTCATCGGGGCACTCTGTGCAGACAGGGTATATGATGATACGGTTTCCCTGGAGAGGGATATGCATCTCCTCTCCATAGTAGCTTCCATGATTGCCCAGGCGGTAAGGTTAAGGCAGCTTGCAGAGGAGAGCTATCATGAACTTCTCGAGGAGAATACCCGTCTGCAGGAAGAGTTGAAGACAAAATTCAAACCCGACAATATAATAGGTAATTCCCAGTCCATGCAGCAGGTTTACCACCTTATCGAGCAGGTATCGGAAAGCGATGCAACGGTGTTGATAAGGGGAGAGAGTGGTACTGGGAAAGAGCTGATTGCCCATGCTATTCATTACCACAGTGCAAGAGCCGATAAACCTTTCATTCGTGTCAACTGTGCCGCCCTTCCTGAGAGCGTCATAGAGAGTGAGCTTTTCGGACACGAAAAGGGGGCCTTCACCGGAGCCGTCTCTTTAAGAAAGGGGCGATTCGAACTTGCAGACGGGGGCACCATATTCCTCGATGAGATCGGGGATCTCTCTCCCGCCTTGCAGATAAAGCTCCTTCGCGTATTGCAGGAGAAGGAATTCGAAAGGGTGGGGGGAGTGAAAACCATAAAGGTCGATGTAAGGGTAATAGCGGCTACCAACAGGAATCTGGAAGAGTTGATAGAAAAAGAGCTCTTCAGACAGGATCTGTACTACAGGCTCAATGTTTTCCCGATTCATGTACCGCCCTTACGGGAGAGAAAAACGGATATTCTGCTCCTTGCCGATTACTTCGTAGAAAAGTACAGCAGGCTGAACAACAAGAGGGTGAAGAGGATTTCAACACAGGCTATCGATATGATGATGAGTTATCATTGGCCGGGTAATGTGAGGGAGCTGGAAAACTGTATAGAGAGAGCCGTTCTCCTTACCAGAGACGATGTGATACACGGTCATCACCTGCCACCCACCCTACAGACAGCCGAGGCAAGTGGTACCACCTTCAAAGGAAGGCTGGAAACCGTTATTGCAAATGTTGAACGTGACCTGGTGATAGATGCCTTGAAATCGACTCATGGCAACCAGGCCAGGGCAGCAAAGCTCTTAGGTATCACAGAGAGAAAATTCGGACTGAGGGTGAAAAAATATCGGATCGATGTAAAGAGGTATTCTCCGTAGTAATTCCTCCCCGGCTTTTCCATTGACCCACTTTTGCTACATTTATGTAGGTTGTTTCTTCCAGATACTACATTTTTGTAGGATTTATTGATGTTCCATAAAGGTACATCCTTTGATAACTGTTTGCACGGTAATCTTATAGCAACGATCTTCTATGTGGCATGTGACTTGCTTGATATTATGACAAGATAATTTTATTTAATATAACCGATAGTATGGAGGTCTTGATTTATGAGTGAAGTAGACAAGGTATTCGAGCTTATTTCAAAAGAGGGTGTCGAGGTCGTGGATCTGCGATTTATGGATTTTCCGGGACTCTGGCAGCACCTCTCCGTACCTGTGAGGGAACTTACGAAGGAATCCTTCGATCAGGGATTTGGCATAGATGGTTCCAGTATAAGGGGCTGGCAGGCAATAAACGAATCCGACATGCTGGTAAAGCCCGTTGCTGAAACTGCTTTTATCGACCCCTTTCTCCAGGCAAAAACACTGGTCCTTATATGCAACATATGTGATCCAATCACGGGAGAGGACTATACTCGCGATCCGAGGAATATCGCAAGGAAAGCAGCTAACTATGTGAAACAGATAGGTGTTTCCGATACGGCCTACTTTGGCCCCGAGGCTGAGTTTTTCATATTCGATGACATAAGATTCGACCAGAATGCACATGAGGGATACTACCACATAGATTCAAAGGAAGGTCAGTGGAATTCGGGAAGAGTGGAAGAACCGAACCTCGGTTACAAGCCAAGGTACAAAGAGGGATACTTTCCGGTACCACCGATGGACAGTCTGCAGGATATAAGAAGTGAAATGATGCTGATACTTGAATCGATTGGAGTCGAGGTAGAGGCTCAGCATCATGAGGTAGCTACCGGAGGACAGGCAGAGATCGATATTCGCTTTGCCCCGCTCGTACAGTGTGCCGATAACCTTTTGAAGTACAAGTACGTTGTTAAGAATACCGCTCGTAAGCACAATAAGACAGTCACTTTCATGCCCAAACCGCTCTTCAATGACAATGGGAGCGGAATGCATGTTCATATGTCTCTGTGGAAGAATGGTAAGAATCTCTTTGCAGGTGATGGTTATGCTGGGTTATCCGAAACAGCGCTATATGCAATAGGAGGAATCCTGAAGCATGCCGGTTCGCTCCTCGCATTCACCAACCCGACCACCAACAGCTATAAGAGGCTGGTACCCGGTTTCGAGGCTCCTGTAAATCTTGCCTATTCAAGGCGTAACAGAAGTGCTGCGGTAAGAATCCCAATGTATTCTCCCTCTCCCAAGGCAAAGAGGCTTGAGTTTAGATGCCCTGACCCCAGTTCCAACCCCTATCTCGCCTTCTCTGCCATTTTGATGGCAGCAATCGACGGAATAATGAACAAGATGGACCCCGGAGAGCCCCTGGACAAGGATATATACGACCTGCCACCGGAAGAACTGGCAAAGGTACCGCAGACACCCGGTTCTCTGAGGGAGGCTCTGGAGAGGCTGAAGGAGGATCACGATTACCTCCTCCGTGGTGATGTGTTCACGAGTGATGTCATAGAGACATGGATAGATTACAAGATGACCCACGAGGTTCAGGAACTCGACCTGAGGCCGCATCCCTGGGAGTTTGCTCTGTACTATGATATCTGATAGGATCGTAAATCTTTACTCCCTTTAGAAACCTTAAGTCGAAAATCCGGCCGGGTTGACGAACAGTCTGCCCGGCTTTACTATATCCTCTTGTATTGAAGACTATTGAAATATTAAAGTACTGTTCCAGCCTCGAGATAGGGGAAATTAAAGATTTCCTGGATAGTTTCGACAGAAAATACCGGGAGAGCTTTACTCCCAAAGAGATCTGTAGTCATATCGAGATAGCGAAGAGAATTTCTCCGGAGAAGCCGGTGAGAGTGATCTCCCATCAGGATCGAGGACCTGAGCGAAGGATAAGCATAACGGTAATTGCCTACGACTTTTCCTCTGTTTTTTCCCTGATTACCGGGATACTCTCCTCTTCCGGAATGGATATTACGGAGGGTGAAATCTTTACGGGGAGGAAGAGAACAAGAAAGATACAAAAGCAAAGAGGCTCGAAACGCAGGAGAAGACCCGAAGGTTTAAATGTAGGTAGCCGTTTGATCGTGGATAGATTCAAAGGGTTCTTGAGGGAGGAAAGGAATATTGCCGACTGGCTTTTGCAACTTGATTTCAATTTCAGGGAAATTTTCAGGAAACTTGTGCGTGACAACGACCCTCTCTCTGCAAAGGAATATGTAAACGAGCGGGTAGCCAGGGCACTGTACCAGCTAAAACCGGAAGTTACCCGCATACTTTATCCCATAAAAATTGACTTCGACAATTCTGATCCCAACTATACCCGTATGACCGTACAGACCGAAGATACACCATTTTTTCTCTATGCAATGGGCACGGCTCTCTCTCTCCAGGGTATATCGATAGAAAATGTCTCCATTACTACGCACGAGAACAGGGTTCTCGATGATTTTCTCTTTGTAACTAACGAGGGGAAGAAGATAACGGAACCCAAACAGCTCGATCGGATAAAACTTTCTGTTCTCCTCACCAAGCAGTTTACCTATTTCCTATCCCAGTCACCCAGTCCGTATTCTGCCCTCCTGAGGTTCGAAGAACTTCTTCAGAGGGTGCTCGATCTTCCGGGAAAGGGCAGACTTCTCGAGATGCTCTTTGATGTTGATACACTGAAGTACCTGGCAAGGCTCCTCGGGATAAGTGATTTCCTCTGGGAGGATTTCATCCGTCTTCAGTACGAGACCCTTATTCCCATGCTGAAACCCCATGCACGGCAGGAATCCTTTTCAGATCTTCCCGAGCAACTCTGCAAGAAGCTGGACGAGGTGATCTCAAGGGAGGATACCCTCGAGGGTAAAGAGAGGGTTATGAACGAGTATAAGGATCGCCAGATCTTCCTGATGGATCTCAATCATATACTGCTTGATGGCTGGGATCTTAAGAAGCTAAGTATCAACCTTACCAGATTGGCAGAATGTGTGGTGGACAAGGCATTTGACCTTGCCTATCGAGCGATGAAGGAGATATATGGTGTTCCCAGGAGTGTAGCAGGCCTGGAAGCTAAATATGCAGTAATGGGATTGGGGAAGTTTGGTGGTGTTGCCTTGGGATATGCCTCGGATATAGAGATTCTCTTTCTCTACAGTGATCAGGGAAGGACGGATGGAGAGAAGAGTTTGGAAAACTCGGAGTTTTTCGAGGAACTTGTCAAAAGGGCAACTAAATTGATACATGCCAAGCGGGAGGGAATTTTTCATATAGATTTGAGATTGCGGCCCTTTGGAAGTGCCGGCCCTCTTGCCTGCAGCCTCGAACGTTTCTGTAAGTACTATGGAAGAGGCGGAAAATCACATTCCTACGAGAGACTCGCCCTGGTGAGAATGAGAAGGGTAGGAGGAGACTATGATTTTGGTAAAATGGTAGAGCGCCTGAGGGATGAGATCGTCTATACGGAGGATAGTATCGATTTAAAAGAGATAAGGAGTTTGAGGGCGAGGCAGTATAGGGAAAAGTGCAAGGGGGGAAGGTTGAATGCGAAGTTCAGTCCGGGTGCCCTTGTGGATCTCGAGTATGCGGTCCAGATGTTGCAGGTGATTCACGGGAGCCGGAACAACAAACTTAGGACCCCGGTCCTTCACGATGCCCTGGAAAGGATGGTTAAGGCGAAAATACTGGAGAGGGAAGACTTCGAACAGATTGCCGATGCATACTATTTTTTAAGGAGGTTGATAAATGCACTCAGAATGCTCAGGGGATCTGCGAAGGACCTCTTTCTTCCCGAATCGAATTCCAGGGAGTATGAACACCTTGCAAGAAGAATGGGATATACCAGTGACGACAGGTTAACGGCATCCCAACGGTTGAATATAGACTTCGAGACTAAAACGGCACTGATAAGGAAGTTCTTGAATAGGTACTTCGGAAGAGAATCTGTACCCGGGAAGGGTTTTGGAAATATTGCAGACCTGGTTCTCTCCTCTTCGATAGATGAAGAAACGGTGAAAAAGATTCTCTTGCGCGGTGGTTTTAGGGATATAAGAAGGGCGTACAAGAACTTTCGCAACCTCGGGGGTTCCGGAGAAAGAAGGAACCTCTTTGCAAAACTTGCAGTCCTTGCAAGTGACATACTAAGAAGAGTTGCCGACCCGGATGTTGCCCTTAACAACTGGGAACGTTTTGCGGGTATTTTGAACAACCCACAGCATCACTTTGAAGTACTCCTTTCACAGCCAAAGCGTCTTGAAATCATGCTGAAAATATTTTCAGACAGTGAATTTCTTGCCAATACCCTTATCAGGAATCCTGAATTCTTTGAGTGGGTTACACTTCCTGAAAATGTGGGAAAAGTGCGTACCAGGGAATCGATAACGATGGATTTCATGGAACTGGCATCCTCTGCGGATGAAGACGAGGAATGGATGAATGCTTTGAGGATTATGAAGAGAAGGGAAATTTTGAGAATCGGTACAAGGGATCTCTGTCTCGGGAAACCAATCGAGGAAATAATGTTTGAGTTGTCCGAACTGGCAGAGAGTTGTATCCGGCTCTCTCTGGGGCGTGCAACGGGGGAGGAGCAAATCCATGAAAATCTCTGCATACTAGCTTTCGGAAAGCTCGGAGGCAGGGAGCTAAATTACAGTTCCGACATAGACCTCTTTTTTGTCTATGACGATACTTCGGTGGAAGACGGGTTCAGGGAGAAAGCTGCCGATGTGGCCAGGCGTGTACGGGTCTACCTTTCCGGGCATACTGCTGAAGGGTATGCCTACAGGGTTGATTTGAGGTTACGGCCCTACGGGAGTTCAGGGGAACTGGTACAGCCGGTTACTTCGGTAATCGAATACTTCAAGAAAAATGCAAGGCCCTGGGAGGTTCAGGCATTGATAAAACTTAGACCCGTAGGAGGGAATATCAAACTGGGAGAGAGTATTGTATCCGTACTTCGGGAAGTAGCTTTCGAAAGGTATGGCAAGAATCAATATAAAGAATCGATATCAAAAATGCGTGTGATGGGTGAGAAGGGTGGCAACCTTGCCGATAGTGACCAGATCGATGTGAAAAACGGCAGGGGTGGAATAAGGGATATTGAATTCCTCCTTCAGGGACTTCAACTCTTTCATCTGGCTGGCAGACCCGGTGAGATTACAGGTAATACCTTGGAGGCTATGGATAAACTTGTAGAAATGAAAATCCTGGGGAGGGAAGAGGCCGAGGAATTGAGGGAGCATTACCTCTTCTTGAGGAGGGTGGAACATTACCTTCAGATATACGGTGACAGGCAGAAGCATGCAATTACTCAGGATGATCTGGAGGGGATTGCAAAGAGAATGGTAGACAGCACGGTGAAGAGAGAAGATTTCATTGCAGATCTCAATCACAGGTTGGAGAGGGTGAGAGATTATTTCATACGGACTCTTTCTCCAGAATAAAGATCACCTCGGTCGCTCGCAAGTTGGGAAGAAAACCTGAAATTATTTTACCCTCTCTGATGTCGATTTCCCTGATTATTTTTATATTGTTCTCCCTGCAGAGTTCTATGAAATCGTTTCTCGTGCAGAGGTGGATGTTGGGTGTGTTGTACCACTGGTAGGGAAGGTCCTTCGTTACGGGCATTCTCCCCCTAAACAGAAGTTGGAGTATCAGCTTGTAATGGCCAAAGTTGGGAAATGAAATAATGGCCCTCTTTCCCACTCTAAGCATCTCGTTGAGCACCAGGATTGGCTTGTGAGTAACCTGGAGTGTCTGGTTGAGGATCACGTAATCGTAGCTCTTGGAGCCGTAATCCTTTAATCCTTCATCGAGGTTGCCCTGGAAAACAGAGATGCCCTTGGATATACAGAGCATTATCATTCTCTCCTCTATGTCGACACCTCTTCCCTTGACATTCTTTTCCCTCATGAGTCGTAGAAGGAGCTCCCCGTCACCGCAACCGAGATCCAGCACTGTGCTGTTCTCTTCTATGAGGTTCGTTATTATTCCGTAATTCAAGTGTGGCCTGTCTTTATCAGTCATTGATACTTTCCAGAAATGCTCTTATTATCTTTGTCTGTCTGCTCTTTTCAAGAAGAAAGGAATCATGCCCGTAAGGGCTGTTAAGCTGTATGTATGATACATCCCTTCCGCTCTTCATCATGGAAAAGACCATCTCCTTGGACTGGTATGGCGGGTACAACCAGTCGGTTGAAAAGGAAACCACCAGGTACTTTGCCCTTGCCCGTGCAAAGGCATTGGCAAGGCTTCCGTAAGGCTCCCCGAGGTCGAAGTAATCCATTGCCTTGGTAATGTAGAGGTATGAGTTTGCATCGAAACGCTCAACGAACTTGTCTCCCTGGTGCTGCAGGTAGCTTTCAACCTCGAATTCGTTGGTGAAATCGAAGCCGTAGTTCTCTCTCGTCTGAAGTCTCCTGCCGAATTTCATGCCCATGGAAAGATCCGAGAGATATGTGATATGCCCCACCATTCTCGCTATCGAGAGACCCCTGGCAGGGATCGATTTCCCGTAGTAATCTCCTCCTTGCCAGTTGGCATCGGACATTATTGCATTCCTACCGACAGCATCGAAGGCAATGCCCTGAGCGGTAAGACGGGCAGTAGAAGCGAGAATTATTGCTGATCTCACCATTTCAGGGTATCTCACACTCCATTCCAAGGCCTGCATGCCACCCATGGAGCCCCCTGCCACAGAGTACAGGGAGGATATTCCAAGGTGCCTGACAAGGTGAAACTGTGCCTTTACCATATCCCCGATTGTCACAACGGGGAAGGACAGGCCGTAGGGTTTACCCGTATCGGGATTTATGGAAGAAGGTCCCGTCGACCCCTGGCAGCCGCCAATGACATTGGAACATATAACGAAGTACCTCTTCGTGTCGAATGCTTTTCCGGGTCCTATCATGTGATCCCACCAGCCCGGGGTTTTGTCGGACTCGGAGTGATACCCGGCTGCATGTGCATCACCGGAGAAGGCGTGCAAGATGAGGATTGCATTGGATTTGTCGGAATTCAACTCTCCGTAAGTCTCGTAACGCAGGTTTATCGGACCGAGCTTTTTTCCACTCTCCAGCACAAGTTCATTAGGTGGGTAGGCAAATGTAAAATCCTGTGGCACCACCAATCCTACGGATGCTTCTTTCGGGAAAGTTTCTTCGTACTTTTTGACGGTCTTTTTCTCGCTTTCAAGGCCTTTTTCAGATCCTTTACCAGGGGGAACTTCCTCAGGTAGTGCATTACCTGTAGCGGCGAGGGTATTATCGTTATGGTTGTCTCTCCCATTCAATCCCATATTGGTGGTATCCTATTGGTTGCAACTTTTGTTGTCAAGTTGTATTTTATTTAACCAGGAGCAATTCAGCGTGATTTTTGGTTTTGAAAAGAGATTTGTTTTTCCGGCGACATTGGGTTTCCCGCTTATTCTTCTCCTCTTGCTACTCCTCTTGTTTTCCTTCTCCTTGTCCGGTTGTGTATCGGCAACAAGCCGGGAAGAGCTTGCAAGGGAGTATTACAACCTTGGCAATGCATATTTCGAAATAGGAGAATTTAAGAAGGCGATAGGTTATTATGAGAAAGCCTACAACTATGATAGCTCCTTGAAGAGTACCAGTTATAACCTGGCTCTGTCCTATATAAAGACCAATGATTTGGAAGCTGCAATTGGAACATTGAAGAATTTACTCGAGGGAGACCCTGAGAACCTGAAGGTTCTCGAAGCGCTTGCCTATGCATATCATCTGGATGGTAACGATGAAAGTGCAGTCACTATTCTTGATAGGATTTTAGAAATCTCACCTGAAAATACCGATGCCCTGAATAATAAGGGAATAATCTTGTGGGACAGCAAGGATTATGCGGGTGCCGAGGAGAACTTCCGGAAGATACTGAAATACGATCCGGAAGATACCGACACAAAATTCAACCTTGGTAAACTGTTGATAGAGGCAGGACAGATCGAAGAGGGACTCTCTTTCCTGGAGGATTATGCTCAGGCAAGACCTGATGATTGGGAAGTATTCATGTTACTCGGTCATACATATGAAAAACTTGAGATGTACGAAAAATCTCTCGAAGCCTTCAACCTTGCAACTTCCATAAAGAAGGATACCGCCGAGGCATGGTTCGAAAGCGCAAAGATTCTTCTTACCAAGGTAGAGGATCCGGATAAAGGGCTTGTGCATTTGAAAGAGGCGCTGAATCTCGGGTTCAAGGATTTGGATAAATTGAGGGGTCTCCTCAAATCAGAAGACCTTATGGAGAAGGACAAAGTTAAGGAGTTATTGGAGGAAAAGGGAATCAGAATAAAAGAATAATCAAGATAGTATTTTCCCAATCTGTTCCATGGAGTAGTCCGGGTTTACAGAGGAGTCGATATCATACAAAATCCCCTTTGTCCTGTAGTATTCTATAAGGGGCAATGTCTGTTTTTCATATACATTGAGACGTTTTTCTATTGATTCTATCTTGTCGTCGTCTCTCTGGTAAAGTTTGCCGCCACATATGTCACAGATACCCTCGACCTTCGGAGGAAAATCCGTTACATGGTATATTGCACCGCACTGGCTGCATATTCTCCTTCCCGAGAGCCTTCTTATTATCTCTTCACGTGGGATATTGAAATTTATCACAGCATCTATACTTGTGATTTCGGAGAGAGAATCTGCCTGAATAATAGTTCGGGGAAAACCATCCAGGATAAAGCCTCTCTCGGTGTCTTTTTTCCCCAGCCTCTCCTTGACGAGTGAAATGGTAAGATCATCGGGAACGAGCTCGCCGCTCTCCATTATCCTTTTCACCCTACTTCCGAGTTCTGAACCACTCTTTGCAGCCTCTCTGAAGATGTCTCCCGTGGATATCTGCGGTATTTGGTACTTTTCTGCTATTTTCTTGGCAACTGTTCCCTTCCCCGCGCCCGGCGGACCGAGAAGAATCAACCTGTATTTTTTCATGCTGTCTCCTTTAAGTTAGATTTGTCTGCAATGTATCTGTACTGCCTCTCCTCGCCGAAGCGGCTTTCATCGAATACATTCTTTATCATGTAATGTGTGGAACATTCCTTTGAACAGTATTCGCCTCTGTAACCCTCTCCCCTGGGAAAGTATCTGCCGCAATTTATACACCTGTCGAATTTGAGGCTACACTCCTCCGAGCAATATCCTCCCGGTATAGCATCATCTGTAGTGATGTATCTTCCGCATGTCCTGCATCTGATATACTTTGGAATATCCATCTTCCCTGTCTTTATTTGTCTTTCATATACTCGCTATATCCCCATTTTGTTCCCGCTATGTTCATACAGTGTCCCTGCTATGTCCATACGATGTCCCAGCTACCCCGTTATGTCCCTGCGGAGAAGTCCTTTTCATATGCCTTCTGTTCCTCGGTAAGGGAATCTATCTTTATTCCCATTGTGGAGAGTTTTATGGCAGCAATTTCCTCGTCCTGATCGTGTGAAACGTCGTACACACCTCTTTCGAGATTCTTCCCCTCTCTTGCAAGGTAGATCAGTGCCATAAACTGATTGGCAAAAGACATGTCCATCACCTCTGAGGGATGCCCTTCGGCCGCGGCGAGGTTTACCAGCCTTCCCTTTGCAAGGAGATATATCCTTTTTCCGTCCTTCAACTTGAACTCTTCATTGTTCGGGCGTATTTCCCGTGAAGATTCAGAAAGTTCTTTCAGTTCATCGAGGTTCAGTTCGCAGTCGTAGTGTCCCGTGTTGCATATTATGGCACCGTCTTTCATCTTTTCAAAGTGCCTCTTCTTTATCACGTCCTTCATACCCGTTGCCGTAATAAAAACATCTCCCACCTCTGCCGCCTCGTCCATCGTCATCACCCGGAAACCTTCCAGTGTTGCCTTTAGCGCAGATATGGGGTCGACTTCGGTTACTATCACCTGGGCACCCATTCCCCTGGCCCTCATGGCAGTTCCCCTGCCACAGTGTCCGTAACCGGCCACAACGAAATTCTTTCCGGCTATCAGTATCGATGTTGCCCGGAGTATGCCGTCTATGGAGGATTGCCCCGTTCCGTATACATTGTCGAAGTCCCATTTGGTTTCCGCATCATTTACGGCAATTATTGGATATAGAAGCTTCTCTGCTTCTGCCATTGCCCGCAACCTGTGAACACCTGTTGTAGTCTCTTCCGTTCCGCCTAGGATCCCTTCGGCTAGTTCGGGTTTTTTGTTGTGTACCCGAAAGATCAGGTCTGCTCCGTCGTCAAGGGTGAGAGTGGGTTTTATTTCAAGGGTCTTGTCTATGCACCAGTAGAACTCTTCCACACTTTGCCCGTGCCAGGCATAGATGCTGATACCTTCCGAGGCAAGGGCTGCAGCCACGTCGTCCTGAGTGGACAGAGGATTGCAGCCGCTCCAGCATACCTCTGCTCCTGCCGTTCTGAGCGTTTTAACGAGTACGGCTGTCTCCTTCGTTACATGAAGGCAGCCGGAAATCCTCATCCCTTTCAGGGGTTTTGTCTCTGAATATTTTTTTCTAAGTTCCATAAGGACAGGCATTCGTGATTCAGCCCATTCTATCTTCAACTTTCCTTCATCAGCAAGTGCTATGTCCTTCACCTTGTAATTACTCAAATTGGTACCTCTCGTATTTTGCTATATTTTAAAACAAGTTTATTCACGAAAATTATATTAGTCAACAAATAAAAGAAAATGTAGTATACTGATATTTGAAACACAGTGGATGGCCCATTTTAGGATTAATGATTATCAGATTTAAGGAGGTGAAATAAGTGAGTTTCTGGAAAGGTGTAGAGGATATTTTCAACCAGGGGGTTTCCATTTCCAAGGAAGCTTTTGACAAGGCAAAGGAAAAGGCAAAGGAACTAGGAGACAAGGGTGTAATAAAACTGGAGATTACTCAACTGGAAAGAGAGGCAAGTAAAAAATCTCTTGAGCTAGGGAGGAAGGTCTATGAGCTGCTTGTGAAAGAGGGAAAGAACACGGTATCGAAAAGCACTCCCGGAATAAAGGACCTGATAGAAGACCTGAAGGATCTCGAAGCAAGGGTGGACAAAAAGGAAAAAGAATTGAAAAAATTGCAATAACCTTGCTTTCACCTATTGACTTTTTGTTTGCACTGTATTATCTATATACACGCTATACACGTAATTCTTTTTCACTTGAAAAGAATCGGTAATCGCCGGTTCTTTTTGTGTCTAGATGATCTTGACTGAGTGAAAAAAAAGAGTATAGATTATAGTTCGCCTGGCGGAGAGCCGGGTGGAGATAAGAAGGTCTTTGACAGGAAAGGGAAGGGGGATAAGGGAAGGGATTTAAGAGGCTAGGTAAGGAATAGTTGGCATGTCTTTATGGCATGTCATAGAAAATAACGGAGAGTTTGA
>JALUUM010000004.1 GCA_027021365.1 Spirochaetales bacterium | reverse complement strand
TCCATTCGATGCGGTTCCGCAGATACGGAAATTACTTTTATGCCATACCTTCATGTTTGTGATTCTTTCTATTGCAGCTTTTTCATCTTCAACAATAAGAACATTAATCATGGTCTTTCTTTCCCGCATGGAAACGTGGAATGGCAAACTTAACCGTTGTCCCTGAATTTTTCACACTTTCCACTGTCAAACCATACTTCTCTCCAAATAGTATTTTCAACCTTTCATCCACGTTCTCCAGCCCTATCCTGTTGAATTTCCTATTAAAGCTCTTTATGGTCTTTGCATCCATTCCAACTCCATTATCCGTTACCTTTATAACGATAAGGTTATCCTCTCCTGTTATTATTATTTTGATGTTTCCGTGATTTCCCGATGGTTCAATACCATGAAAGATCGCATTTTCTACAAGAGGCTGCAGAATCAATTTTGGTATCATTTCCGACATGAGGTCGGGATCGATATCATACTCTATGGTGAATTTATCACCGTACCTGAGCCTCTGGATTCGAATAAAATTCTTAACAAGCACAATCTCTTCCCTTATGCTTACCATGGCATCTGTTCCGGATATCGCCGCTCTTAAAAGAAGGTTGAATGACTTTAAACTGTCGTATATCACTTTGTTGCCCACTTTTTCTGCCTGGAACCCTATGGCATTCAGGGTATTATGTATAAAATGCGGATTTATCTGTGCCTGCAGGTAGTCCAATTCGTACTGCAGCGATTTTAGTTCAGCCTTTCTCTTCTCTTCCTGCTCTTTATATATATTCTCGATAAAACTATTTATCTGGGTCACAAGCCTGTTATACATATCGGCAAGGTATTTCAGTTCTCCCGAAGCCTTGATATCTATGTTTACCAGGTTTCCGGTCTTTTCATAGGAGTGCATTGCCTCCGTAATCTTTAAAAGCGGCCTGGTTATTGTGCGCCCTATAGAGTAGCTAACGAATACCGCCGTAAGAGTTAACAACAATCCGATTAAAAATACCAACTGAAGCGCAATTCTTAAGTTCCGGAAGATTGTCGAGTACGGTATTATGGCTGTTACAAACCAGTTTGCACTGGGAAGAAGCCTGACAAGTATAAGGCACTTAACCGAATCTATATCCGCAGTAATTGCCGCATTGCCTGTTAGTCTTGTAAAATCGATTTTTTTCTTCAACCGATCCGGGGAGAAAGAAAGCCCCCTTCTAAACAGCACCTCGTTCCTCTCGTTGAATATGTTTATACCGGAGAACAACTGGTCCCGGTTATTGGACCAGACACTGCTAAAGAGCATCTTTTTATTCAAGACAGACAGTTGATATCCCATCAGCCAGTAGTTTGAATCCAAAAGCCTCTGGTAGAGAACTATGGTAAGATTTTCATCTTCCGACACATCTTCCGACCCGTTTTTCATATCTATGGGAAAGGTTCCGGGCTTTGCAAAATAGTAGAAGTATCTTTTTCGCAAGAATTCTATAAAATCGTCATCGTTTAGGATAGCAGAACTGTACAGGGGACGGTTATATACGGGGTCCAAAACCTCCAGGTTGTGGTTAATCAAGACAATCCTGCTTATCAAAGGAGACCGTTCCTCCGCCTTGGAGACAGTTTTCCGTATCTCTTTAAGGAAAGAATTCCTGTTTTTATTCTCCCTGGCGTTTAAACTGTGTATCAGTTCCTCATTTCCCGAAACTTCCTCTGTTATTTTCATAACCTTAAGAAGTTGATCCTCGATTCCACTGGAAATTAATGATATCCTTAGGTCAAGCTGCTTCTTGCTGCTCTCTATAAGCTGACCGGAGAAAATAACGGAGATAATTATTCCTATTGTCAAGACCGTAATGATTATCAAAAGTATATCGCTTAGAATAAGTTTTTGACTAAGACCAACATTTCTCATTTTACCAGCCTGTATGACGAGTATGTTCTTGCAGGGATAGGTACCTTGTACATGGCATTTCTGTAAAGTAGTTCTGCTGCCTTTGAACCCTGGTCGTATGTATCTACCAGAATAACGGCCCTGTCCGGGTTGGTTTCAGGAAGAGCTTTGTTCTCTTTTGACCCTGTCGATCTTGCAGCACCTGCTTCTATGCTCAGTGTTAGGGAGTATTGCTTCATCCCTACCTGGTCAAGAGCCAGTAGCGCCCCAGCCATTTCGTCACTGCTGCCCGCATAGATTATCCAGTAGCTGATATTGGGATGTTCTGACAAGAGCTGCTGCATAGTTATCATTGCCCCTGCCGCATCGTTCACGGGAGAGTTTATCCTGTAAAAACGCTTTTTATCTATCGATTTTGTATCTTTTAAAAGTTCGTTCTTAACCGTGTCGGACCATTCCTGAATTTCCAGAACCGATTTGGAGTATAAATCCGCTATCCCATATGAAATAGAAGGGTCGGTAAGGATTTTCTTTTCCCTGATGCGTTCTGCCATCCACCGCCCTGCCGTAATTCCGGCCTTTTTATAATCTATTCCAATATGAGGTGCAACCTGCTTGTCCTGATTATCTATGAGCTTGTAATTCAAGGATACAACGGATAGGCCCGCTTCGAATATCCTGTTTACTATTATCCAGCTCATCTTCTGTTCAGGTATCGCGATTGCCACACCATTGACCTTGCGGCTTATTAGGGTATCTATATCGGAAAGGGTCAGGTTTGAATCCATTCTGCTATCGAGGATTAAATACTGCACCCCCAACTTCCTGCATTTTTCCTCGAATCCTTTTATAAGAAGTTGATACCAGTTATTGTCTGCCCTCTTCACCATGAGGGCGAGCCTTATATCGGAAGCCGGACGCCTGCTCTCTGCACCCCGGATGCACGAGAGTAAAGTGAGGGCTATAGCCGTGGCAAGTATCAATTTAGAATATATCCTGATTCTTCCCGTCCCTTTGACCATAAATCTTCTGCCATGTATTCTATGTTAAGTTTATTTCAAAGACAAGAACCCAGCGGCTTTCATATCTTCCATGCCCCCTAACAGAAAACTTTACACAATATACGGACAAATCTAAAATTATCTTTTATATTTGTCCCATGATTAAGAGGAATTTAGAGCGTGTTATAAGATATTACTCCAAAGAGTATCCAGTTTTATTTATAGTAGGGCCAAGACAGAGCGGTAAAACTACTCTGGCAAAGTACATATTCAAGGAGTATCGATATGTATCCCTTGAAAATATTGATTATAGAAAATACGCAGAGGAAGATCCAAGGGGCTTTCTTAGTGATTTTTCTCCACCGGTAATACTAGATGAAATCCAGAGGACACCAGATCTCTTTTCTTATTTACAAGAAATTGCAGATAATCTTGATAATCCCGCTTCATATGTTTTAACAGGTTCACAACAATTCCTATTAATAGAACGCATATCACAATCCTTAGCCGGAAGAATAATTAATTTTAAGCTTTTCCCCTTTACCTACAATGAATTATCAGGCAATCCTCATGACAAACATATTGAAGACATCTTTAAAATAAAATCATTGGATAAAGCCAATGCTGCAAAAACAGATAGCAAATCCCTTATTAATCTGATTTACAAGGGCATGTATCCCAGGATATATGACAAAAAGCTTAACCCCAAAAAATATATAGAGAATTATATCCTTACATATGTTGAAAGGGATATAAGAAACTTGTTAAATGTAAGGGACTTAAGAACCTTTGAGGATTTTATTAGAGTTGTTGCAGCAAACTCGGGACAAATAATAAATTATGCATCAATATCTAATAGCATTGGGGTTTCACAACCTACAATCAAGAAATGGATTTCACTTTTAGAAACAAGCGGAATTGTTTTTATTTTACCCCCTTTCTATAAGAATTACAGAAAACGTACCATAAAAACTCCCAAACTATACTTTGTAGACACAGGTTTACTCTGTTTTTTGCTTTCCATAAGGAAACCAGAAGAACTCGAGCATCATCCTCTTTTCGGCAATATCTTTGAAACTTTTATAATAAGCGATTTGTATAAAAGAATTTATCATACCGGTGAAATCCCGCCATTATACTTTTATAGAGACAAAACAGGAAACGAAATAGATTTAATTGTAGATATGGGCAATAAACTGCTTCCCGTAGAAATTAAAACTTCAAGAACATATTCGCCATTGTTTAAAAAAAATATTTTAAAATGGCTATCTCTGCGAGAAAACAAGAATGAAGAAGGAATAATCATTTATCGTGGCGATGAAGTATTGGGAAAGGAAAGTGATATTAAAATCGCCCCGTGGTATCTTTTATAAAAAATTGAATCTCAATCAGCCATTACCCTACCCTTTTCCCGGATAATTTGGACTTTAATTTTGTTTTCCCTCTGAAATCAATTCTACCTGGATATTCCTGGAACTTACCTGTCT
>JALUUM010000003.1 GCA_027021365.1 Spirochaetales bacterium | reverse complement strand
GAAAAAGGTATTAACACTTAAATCCCTGGGTAGCTGGGAAAAGCTAGATCCCCTTCAGGAGGCATTCGTAGAGCACGAGGCATTACAGTGTGGTTTTTGCACACCGGGTATGCTGATGGCAGCAAAGGCATTGCTTGATGAGAATAAGAAACCCACTCGTAATGAAATCAAGGAAGCCATTTCAGGCAATTTGTGCAGATGCACAGGTTACAAGAAGATAGTCGATGCGATTGAAGCTGTGACAAAGGGGGGAAATAATGGCTAAGGAATATAATATTTTAGGAAAGAGACTTGGAGGAATGGATGAAAAGGACAAGGTCCTTGGAAATATTGTATATGCAGATGATTTCAAACTACCAGGAATGCTCTATGCAAAAGTTTTCAGATCTACAAAGCCATCGGCAAGGATAAAACGACTGGACGTTTCGAAAGCGAGAGCCTACCCTGGTGTTGCCTGTGTTTTAACGGCGGATGATGTTCCTAATAACGAATCAATTAGTAACGTAGTGGGACAAACGACTGAGGTAGGGCTTCTGGAGGCAAAACATCAGGTTCTTGCCAAAGATCGTGTAAGGTACTATGGGGAACCAATTGCATTGATTGCTGCGGAAACACTTGATATTGCTGAAGAGGCACTGGGACTTATAGATATAGAATATGAGGAGTTGCCGGGAGTTTATGATCCGATAGAAGCTATGAAACCCGATGCACCAAAGATTCATGGGGATAACAATATAATTGCACAGTGGAAATTGAGGAAAGGGAATGTAGAAGACGGATTTGCAAGAGCTGATGTAATTGTGGAAAACACGTATAGAACCCCTCGCCAGGAGCATGCTCATATTGAACCTGAATCCGGCGTCAGCTGGGTGGATGATATGGGTGTGATAAATATAAGGTCAGCAACTCAGGTTATAGAACACTACAGGGATGTCGCGGCAGTACTTGGCTTACCTCATAGCAGGGTTAGAATATTAGGAACCATTATTGGCGGCGGTTTTGGTGGCAAGGAAGATATAACTGTGGAAGCTTTTCTCGGACTACTCGCATGGAAAACTAATCGTCCGGTAAAGCTTACATATACGAGAGAGGAAATGGGATATGGAAGACAGAAAAGGCATCCATATATATTGAAATATAAGACAGGAGCAACGAAAGACGGAAAGCTTGTTGCACTGGAGGCCGAGATAATATCCGATGCAGGAGCCTATGTTTATTTAAGCCCATGGGTGTTACTCTACTCGACCGTTCATTCCACAGGACCGTATTTCATTCCCAATGTAAAGGTGGATGCCTATTCGGTTCTTACCAATAATATAATGACAAGTGCATTTCGCGGTTTCGGAGCAATGCAGGTTGCCTTTGCATATGAGTCACAGATGGATGAGCTTGCCAGAGTTCTTGACATGGACCCGTTTGAGTTACGAAAGAAAAATTTCCTTAAAAAAGGAGCCGAAACGGCAAATTATCAAAGGATTGAATCGGAGGTACTCCTGGAGGAAGCCGTAAGGCGAGCTATGAAGGCATTGGGAGAGAAAAGCAAGGGTAGTAAAACAAAGAGGATAGGCCAGGGGTTTGCCTGTTCCTGGCAATCATACGGTAGGATGACTTACCTCCACGATACATCTAACGCATGGGTCAGCCTGGAAATGGATGGAAGTGCTATCGTAAGGTCAGGAATTCCGGATCTTGGTGGAGGGCAGAGAGAATCTCTCCGAACCATTGTTGCCGAGCTTCTTGGTCTTGATGTGGATGAAATACATGTAATTTCCACGGATTCCCAGGTTACGCCATTTGCAGGTACCGTAACTGCCACTAGGGCTCTGTACATGTCAGGTAATGCAGTGAAATCAGCATGTGAAGATATAAGAAAAATGGTTGTGGATAAAGCTGCAGAAATGCTTGGAGAGTCGCCTGATATCTTGGCTTTGAAGGATAAGAAGGTTCATGTTTCCGGAAAACCTGATAAGTCGATAGATTTGGTAAAGGTGATTAAACAATGTGCCTCGGAGGGTATTGTTCTACAGAGTCTTGCGACATTTCGAGCTCCATTTACCGAGCCAATTACAACCGATGTGATAAAGGATCCTGTTTTTGCCGATTTTACATTTAGTGCCCAGGCAGCAGAGGTTGAAGTGGATGTTGAAACGGGAAAGGTCAGATTGCTAAAGTATGCGGCTGCACATGATATAGGGAAGGCAATAAATCTCAACAGGGCGGAAGGCCAGATTGAAGGCGGTGCAGCACAGGGAATAGGATACGGTATAATGGAAGACTATATAGAAGAAAAAGGGATACCACTCACCTGGAATCTTGCCCAGTACCTTATTCCAACGTCAAAAGATGTACCTGATATTCAGTCAATTGTACTTGAATCCGGATCGGGGAAAGGACCCTTTGGCGCCAAAGGAATTGGCGAACCGGCAATAACAGCAGCTGCTCCTGCCGTTATCAATGCAATAAGAGATGCCATAGGAGTAAGGATAAGGCACATACCTGCAACTCCCGAAAGAGTTTACTGGGCTCTTAAAGGTAAGGAGGAATAGCAACTATTAAGAATAATTACGAAGAATAACAGCGACCGGTTTGGGGGAGTTTTATACTCCCCTTTTTTTATGATTTTATAAAAAGTTCTTTAAATTGATCTTCCATTGTCTTATCATAGGCCAGGAGGGGGAAAATGTCAGATAAACTTGTTAGAAGGTTCAAAAGTGAGGCTGTTGCAGTCTATTCAATTACAGATGAGGCAGCCGGTAATCAGGACAAATCATTCAAACGGTACGTGGTTTCCACAAGAAACACACGTGATCTCATGAACTATCCCGAGGTGATTAACTGCGATTTTACCAATCTGATGCAGAATGGGATAACGGATGCCCTTAAAGGTATCAACATCCTTGAAAAGATAAGTTGCATAAGCTCCAAAAGTGTGAATGTATGTCATATCTTAAGGGGAGGGCTTAACTTTAAGGTTCGTGATGCACTAAAGAAGGCATTTGGTTACAAGTGGCATTCCAGTTCGTATATTTCCAGCCAGCGGGTTTTGAAAGAGGGGAAGTTTGAAGTAAGTGAAGACCAGTACAGAAAATTCATAATACCCGACAGGGCAACACTGTACACTGCTGATATTGTAGCCTCGGGTGTATCGATAAATCATGCACTTGAGTTTATTTATAGTTACCTGAAAAAGATGAATCATAGATTGAAAAATATGGTCTTCATAACCATTGGCTGTATAGAGGCAGAAAAGGTGCTCAAAAAGTGGCATGAGATATTTAAAAAAGATAACCCGGAATACGAGAATACATATATAATATACCTGGAAGGGAGATTTGCCTTGGCAGGTCATGATACGCCGCTGCGTAATGTTCTTTACGATACCGATCTGTTGAAGAACTACAAGCTTGGCGCTTTGCTGACTCCGGAATATGAACATTCCCAGTTTGAAAGAACAATTATCGGAATCGAGGGATGTGCCATATATGACGGAGGCAAGAAGGGTTTTGAACCTGTGAATCATATAAAGGATATAATGGAGTTCTGGGAGAAACAGCTAATAGTGGCGGAAAAGGAGAATTTGTCTCTGTGGGATGAGTACAATGCGAGATTTCCGCTTGATATGTACTTCGGGGATATTGAATCGGGCAAAGAAGGAAACCCCGACATTCTTATGAAGAATAAAAGCAGATATTGGGAAAATATTCCGAAAGAAGAATACATAAAACTATACAAGAAATTCAAATGGCTGTGGAGTGACGAAAGAATCAAGACGGCAAAACAGCCCGGAAGCCTTGCACCTGTCTGCGAAAAGAAGATAAAGTATCTGACAAGCCTGATAGAGGATGTGATGCAGTAGTGAGTTAAGTTACATTATGAACCTGTATTACTCCTCGAAAGAATATTGGAAAAAATCGAATATTGTTGTAACTGCTACGGGAATTGACATTCCTATAAAGAGCATACCTATAATATCATCAGTTCCGGCCCCTGTATTAAGGACATTTGTAAATAGGAGAACCCCGTAACCTGCAAGGAACACAGCCAAACCCCCATCCGTAAATATGGAGGCAGTTCTTAATACTCTGGTCCATCCGGGATTCTCATTGAAAACATTGTAGATCAAGAGAGCATTTGGTAATGAGTAAAGAAGAATGCCCGCCGAAGCGTAGAGGATAAGGGTTGGTTCGGGATCGGTAAATGTATCTGCAAGCATAAAAAGAGGAATTGCTGTTTTAACTACAGCGGGGGCCAAAAGTAGATAATCGGAAAAGGAAAGCTCCGGAGAGGCTGTTAATCCGCCTAAAACAACAAACATTAAAAGTACGGCAAGAATCAACTTTTTCAAGAGTTACCTCCTTTTCAA
>JALUUM010000002.1 GCA_027021365.1 Spirochaetales bacterium | reverse complement strand
GCATATCGAATTATGGTTTTGGATATCTCTCTATCAACCATATTAAAATAATAGATATTGAAGTGCAAATTATCAATTGAACTCTCAATTAGCACCTATAAAATGTTCGTTACTCTGGAAAAAAGCTTATTCAGAAGGTATTCCATCGGGATACATTTCAAGGCTTGGTGATGATATAAGGATACTACCGATGTCTTTTTTCAGTGAACCTATTGAGTCATCGGTAGGTGATACATATAGCTGCATAACTTTCGTATCATCGGAAGAAATAGGTATCTGCAGGAACAGGTCAACCTTCAACTGAGACCATCCGGACCAATCCTGGCCGTCTACCCCGTCGTAGTACTGTTGATGGTTGGTGAAAGAGCTTTCGTCAAAGGTCTCCCCGTTGCTTGCTACACCGCCACCGGATATTCCTACGGATACTCTGTCCGACTGGAACCTGTTGCCGGTGCCGGCTGAAGGGTCTCTCTTTACGTAGATTGAAAACCTGTACCAGCCTGAGAGTAAGGGATAAGGGGTATCACTTGCAAAACTCAAGGTGAGCCTGAGCCTGTATGCAATGTCAGTTCTTATCAACCTGAAATTGTCAATGTAGCCCTCCTGTGGACCGCTCCCGGTTGTGTATTTGTAGCCAAAACTATAATAGTAGCTTGATGATGAGCCAATTGTTATGTCGGGAAAGGGCCCTTTCAGTTCAGAAGGTGGATATTCAAGCAAATTTGTAAGTGAAATATTTGTGGTACCGCCATTTTCTCCACCAAAAAAAGTAGAATTGTAAACTGAACCGGATGAATCGTATAATTCAGTGTACAACTGGCCACCGGTTCTATAATTAAACCTTACAAGGTACGAGGCATCTGCCACAAGTCCGTCTACTGCTCCGTTAACCGCATCTCGAAGATCAAAGTCTATTCTGTCAAGCGCATTATCGAGGCTGAAATGCATGGTGTTATTATCGATAATTCCAGAAGCCACACCGCTTCCAAGATTTCCCTGGTCAATTACTTCAAGAGTATCTACTGCACCTCCGCCATTCACTGCAGTCCATCCGGCAGGCGCTGCCCCGACAATACTCGCCTCGAAGTCGCCATTTGGAATGAGATTATTTATCTCCAGCCTGTAAACGTCGGCTCCGTCGTGGCCAGTTGGTGGTTCGTATCCACTACCACTTACCTGTTCATAGTTCATGTAAACAGAACTCTGGTCCGGTTCCCATACGGAAAGGGGAATATCCTGTATGAGGTTCAAGCCTCTGTATTCGGGAAACAGGTCTTCGTTATTGGGACACCCGCTTAGAAAGAATGCGAGTACAGATACAAAAAGAACCGTTCCGGCAAGGTAAAAATATCTCTTCATTACCCTTATCATTATTTTTTCCGTTCAATTCATAGTATACTTCATTATCGGTGCTTTTTCACTTGAATTTTCAAATCGGCTTTGCGGTTTCATTCCCTTGAATATGCTGTACCAGATGCATTTAAAAGTTTTGAATGTATTAAAATGTATTAGATTTAAATACTATTCACCGTTGCTCTTCGTTGCTCTTTATCCCAATCTGTGTGCAAGTCCCACTATTTCTTTTACGCTGTTAAAGCCATTATCATCGAGGTAATTTGAAATTCCTTCTATCACTTCTTTCATCACCATGGGATTGACAAAGTTATACATTCCAATGCCAACAGCAGTTGCCCCTGCAAGTATCATTTCCACCGCATTGCTCCAGGAGGCTATTCCTCCTATGCCGATTATGGGAATCTTGATTTTCCTGTATGAAGAGAATACGGCATAAACAGCGAGGGGATGAATGGCGGGTCCCGATAATCCCCCAGTCAGGTTGCCAAGGAGTGGTTTTTTCTCCTCTATGTCTATCACCATTCCTTTGTATGTATTTATCAGTGCCACTGCATCGGCGCCAGCATCTTCCGAGACAGCAGCCATCTCGGCTACATCTGATACCATCGGTGATAACTTTGCAATTATCGGAATATCCACCGAAGCCTTTACCCTCTCTATCACGCTAAAGAGTTGTTTCCTGTCTCTTGCCCATTCGATTCCCTCCGAGAGGTTAGGGCATGAAAGGTTCAGTTCGATAAAGCTCACCTTTCCCGTTTCAGCGACCCTTTCAGATACTTCGAGGAAGTCTTCTATTGAATTGCCTGCAACACTTGCAATTATTGGAACTCCGAAACTTTCCATTTTCGGAAGCTGGGTTTCGATAAAATCTTCTATTCCGCCTGTGGGTATTCCAATTGCATTCAACATTCCGCATGGAGTTTCCACGATGCGGGGAGGAGGATTGCCAATTCTTTTCTCTAGAAAAATTGTTTTGTTTATTATGGCACCCAGTTCTCCGGGAGAAAAAAAACTCTTCCTCTCCTCGCTGTACTCATAGGCGCCGGATGCCGGCATCACGGGGTTTTTCAACCTTATCCCGGCTATTTCAACTTCCAGACTAGCCATTACACTGACCTCTCAACTATTGATCCTAAAATGATCCCAAAAGGATACTAAAAGGTTACTAAAATGATCCTCCAAAGATTCTAGAATGCCTGACTTACCTCCAAATGCCCGATTTCCCTTCAATCGATAACTACATCACTGCTCCTGAAAACAGGCCCGTCCTTGCAGACGAGATAGTAGCCTTCTCCGGTAGCCTTGCCTACGGCGCACCCGTGGCAATCACCCATGCCGCATGCCATGTAGGTTTCGAGAAAGAGGTAGCCCTCTATACGGCCCTGCTTGTCCATGTCCTTTACGAATCTGGCAAACCTTCTTGATCCGCACGTGTATAACCTGTCGAAGCCAGGTTCATCGAGGTACGCAGAAACCCTTTCCCGCGCATCACCGTGGTATCCGATAGTGCCATCATCGGTTGCGATTTCGATTTCCGTTGAATACTTTTCCAGAAGTTCCCTGCAGACAAGCCTCGATCCGGTCGAAGCGGATAGAAACGTATAGACCTCTATTCCTCTTTCCCTTGCCTTTTCTGCAAGTAATACCACAGCCGCCGCTCCAACACCTCTGACCAGAAGCCCGATTCTGGAGATTGAAAAATCTTCGATTGCCTTGCCGAGCGGGCCGATTACTGAAACTTCGCTCTTATCTTCCAATTTCGCAAGGAGCCTTGTGCCCCTTCCCGTTACCTTGATAACGAGCATAAACCTGCCCGTTTCGCCATCTGCCTGAACTATATCGAAGGGCCTTGCCAGGAGAGGATCGTAATTCTCCCAGCCCTTTATCAGAACAAAATTCGCAGGCCTTCCCCACCTGGCAATATTCCTGTTTTCGAGAACGATTTCCAGGTAGGAATCCCCGATGCGTTTCAGCGAAATAACCTTTGCCTTTTCGTAAAATACTTTCATATCGACTTCAGATTGATATTTGCCACAGGCGCTCCGAATAAAGATCAGGGGAAAGCATTTTGCTTTCCCCTTGAAACAATCTCACACTCAATTTTCAAGTTATGGCATGGGATATACCGGTTTGCCGGTAGCTGCTGCCGGCGGCCATACCGTAACCTTTTCCCCGTTCTGCAACTGAAATGTAACTGTTCCGCCAGCTATATTCTGCCCCTTCTCGTTGAATTCCGTCGGGCCCCAGAAAGTAGTTCCCTTATAGGATTTCAGAGCATTTCTTACAGCTTCGGTATCCAGGCTTCCTGCCTTTTCTATTGCAAGCTGCAGCAAAACACCGCCCTGGCTCGCAGCTGCGGCCTGGTAGGTGAGGCCTGCGCCGAATTTTTCCTTGTATTTCTTTGCATAGTCAGCTGCCGAACCAAATACGGGTCCGGAGTATTTCATCTGGGGCATCCACCAGGAAACACCGAATACATAGTTGGCATCATCACCGAGGTTTTTCTGGAAGTCGATAAGCTCGGGACCTGTTGTGAAAGCAATCGCTTTCAGTTTAACATTCTGTTCTTTCAGTTGTCTCACTGTTAGTATTGCCTCAGCCAGGTAGCCTGAACCCATAAGTACTTCTGCCCCTGAATTCTTTATCTTGAGTATCGTTGACGATAAATCCTGTACCCCTTTGCTGTATTCCTCGTAGTAAACAACTTTGAAACCCTTCTTTTCCGCATATTCTTTGGCGCCTTTAGCAACTGTGACGGGAAAGAGATCATTGGGAGTTATAATTGCAACCTTCGATGGCTTGTTGGGTAGGTTGGCAAGCATATCGATGAAACTATAGAATATCCATGAGCCCGGTGAAAGTACGGAGAAAACATTCTTGAATCCCCTGTTATAAATCTTCGTAGCATTTGCCAGTGTTGCAATCGTAATCTTGTTGTACTTTTCTGCTATGGCAGTAGTTGCAAAGGTCGGTCCGCTACCGTATGGCCCGAGGAGAAAGTCCACCTTGTCCTGAGTAATCAATTTTTCGGTCAATTTAGCCGAGGTCTGGTTGTCAGATTGATCATCATAATAGATAATCTTCACAGGAAGCTTTTTATCCCCTACCTGTATTCCTCCCTTTGCATTTACAGTATCTTTCCATAGCTCATACCCGTTTTTTACGAGGTTCCCGAAACGAGATAGACTTCCTGAAAGTGATACCGAAGCACCGATTCTGATCTCCGTTCTTTCTGCCTTTTTTACCTCTTTCTGACCGCCTGCAAAGAGCAGTGCCGGAATAATTAAAGTAAAAGCCAGCAGAAGAACTGTAATAAATAACACTTTTCCCTTCATGATAACCCTCCTTATAGGTTAATTTAATTATCAACCAGCTCTTACAAGAACCGGATTGATTTTATAATTTCCCAAGCTTAACCCCATTCGGTCAAGCCCTGTTGGACATCCTATATTCCAAGGTATGCCTTTTGAATCTCCGGATTCTTAAGCAGTTCCCTGGCATCTCCTTTCATCTCTACTCTTCCGTTTACGACAACGTAACCTTTCTGGGCTATTTCCAAAGCAGTTTGAACATCCTGATCGACCAAAAGAATGGTGACACCCTTCTGGCTGTTCAATTCCTTTAGCAGTTTCACGAGATCATCGACTATTACAGGTGCAAGGCCCAGTGACAGTTCATCTATAAGGAGCAATTTCGGATTCCCCATGAGTCCTCTTGCAATGGCACACATCTGCGCCTCTCCACCGGAGAGAGTGCCGGTCGGTTGCTTTCTTCTCTCTTTCAAACGTGGCAGAATCGAATAGACCCATTCCAAATCCTGCATTATCCTGTTTTTGGAATCATTTCTTGCATAGGCTCCCATCTTCAAATTCTCTTCCACCGTCATGCCTCTGTAGAGCTGTCGTCCTTCGGGAATCATTACTATTCCTCGTTTTACCCTTGCTATGAGGTCCTCATTGGTTATATCTTCATCCCTGTATGTTATTCGACCACTGTATGGTTTGAGTAGTCCTATTACCGTTCTGAGGAATGTGGTCTTGCCTACACCATTAGACCCGATGAGTGCAGTAATGGTTCCTTCTTCGATTTCCAGGTTGAAATTCCAGAGTATTTGAACATCTCCGTATCCCGAGTTCAGCTCCTCCGTCTTAAGCATTCTGCTGGCTCCTCTTTACATATTTCGAACCAAGATAGGCAGAGATTACCTTATCATTCTTGCTTATATTTTCAGGCTTGTCCTCTGCGATTTTTTCGCCGTGATGTAGAACCATTATCCTGTGGGAAATACTCATTATTGCCTTCATCACATGCTCTATTAGCAGAATTGTTTTCCCCTCCCTGTTAAGCTCAACTATCAATTCCATTATCTTTTCCAGATCTGCCGGGCTTGAGCCTGCCATTACTTCGTCCAGTAGAATCAAATCGGGATCCATTGCCATGGCTCTCGCAAGTTCCAGTCTCTTTCGTTCTGAAACGTTAAGGGTCTCTACCGGAGCCTGTTCCTTTTCTGTTAGATTAAGGCGTGACAGAACGTATCTAGCCCTTTCCTGGGCTTTTCTTATATTTACAATCTTGTCTTTTCCGAAAAGTGCTCCTATCGAGACATTTTCAAGAAGGGTCATACCGGGGAATGGTTTTACTATTTGAAATGTCCTGGAAATACCGAGTTCTGCTATCCTGTGAGGTTTCCAATTTGTAATATTGATGCCCTTGTAATGTATTGAACCTCTGGTAACATGGAGAGTTCCGTTTATCATGGATAGTAACGTCGTTTTACCGGCACCATTGGGGCCTATTATTCCGAAAATCTCATTCCTCCGAACGCTGAAATCCACTTCCCATACAGCTCTCAGAGCCCCGAAGGTTTTTGTAACTTTTTCTCCGTATAGAATTATTTCATCCTTCATAGAGCATTAACCCTGTTTTTTCTGATACTTTCCAGCAAACCCTTAAGACCCTTTCCTTCAGTGGTAAGACTGGCCAGACCGTTAGGAATTATGAGAATAGTAATGATTATAAGGATGCCCAGGATCCCGAGGTGCAGATTCAAAAAGTTTGACCATACAAGTTCCGAGAGGCCCTCCAGAAGAAATGCTCCAATGACCGGTCCGAAAACTGTTCCGGCACCTCCGATAAGTATTATCACGAACATTCTTACAACCCACATGACATCGAATACCGTAGGAGGATCAATATAACTGAACCAGTAAGCATATATAGCACCTGCAAGTCCTGTAAACAGACCTGCCAGACTCCATGCCACGATTTTGTAAATGGTAGTATTGATTCCCATGACACTGGCTGCTTCTTCATTGGCCCTGATAGCCTTGAATGTATAACCAAGTCTGCTCTTGGACAACCACCATGTAAAAATTACTATTATCACAAGGAGGGCAAACATTATGAAATAGAAAGAAATATTTATTAAAAAAGGGCCTCCTTTCATTGAAGGTATCGTTATTCCCTGAGCACCCCCTGTAAGTTCTGTTAGATTATCTATTATGTATTTTATTGCTTCGGCAGCTCCCAATGTGCCTAATGCGAAGTAATGACCTTTGAGCCTTAGCAGGAGAAAACCAAGTATAAGGGCAAGAAGTATGGAAATGAAGCCTGCAGCAATGAATGATGATATGAAAGAAAAATGGTATTTATTCATCAACACAGCAACGGTATATGCTCCTACCCCGAAGAATACCATATTGCCAAAAGCAGCATAACCAGTGAAACCTGATATTATATTCAGTGCGGATGCAAGAATGGCAAACATGAAAATGTTTGTCAGCAATCGTACCCAGAAGCCTGTAACGAGGAAAGGAAGAAGGGAGAGGATAGCCACAGAGATTATAATGGAGATCAGCTTCTTATTCATTATATAGCCTCTTCCCGAATAATCCTCTTGGCATGAATATCAGAACGAGTACCAGTACCACGAATCCCAGTAGATTCTGGAAAGATGAAGGTATGAAAGATGTACCGATTGTTTCGACAAGTGCGAGAACAAGGCCGCCTGCCAGTGCGCCCACAGTGCTACCCAATCCTCCCAGTACGCAGATTACGAATGCTTTACCTATCAATGGGCCGCCGATAAAGGGATTTATGCTCATAATAGGTGCTATGAGGGAACCTGAAACACCGGCAAGTGCTGCGCTTACGCCCATTGTTATGGAATAGATATTCTTCACGTCAACCCCTACTACTCGTGCACCCTCGTAGTTTTGAGCTGTAGCATTAATTGCGAGCCCTATCTTGGTTCTCTTCATGAAAATGTAGAATAAAAATGTAAGCAGAATTGCAACTGCAAATATTCCAAGTCGGACCACCGGTATTACTACACCACCAATGGGAATGGAAGCTCCGGAGTATGAGAGATTGATGCTTCTGTAATCTGCCTTCCATATAAGAAGGCAGATGTTGGCGATAAGTATCTGTAATCCGAAAGTGAAAGTGAGAGTGATAAATACACTACCCCTTACAACAAGATTCATCAGGTAACGTTGTATCGCATAACCTATCAAGAAGAGGAGAACCATTACAATGGGGATGGATAAGAAGGGATCGATACCGTAAACCGTATATATTGTGTAGGAAAGGTAAGCCCCGATCATTATAAATGAACCGTGGGCAAGATTTATTATGTTCATTACTCCCCAGACGAGAGAGAAGCCTATTCCGATAGTACCGTATACGGCACCGAGGAGAATCCCGTTTATTATTGCTTGTGGGAGCATGTGAACTCCTTTGACCTTTCGGTTTGTTTAGAGAGGAGTATAAAATGGGTTGATTATAATGTCAATCTTGGAAGAGAGTTTTCAAAAATAGATTCTCACTATATGGAATCCAATTCTTAAAAAAATATTGACCGATTGATTGTAGTGTACTATAGTGACCTCATATGCCTTCTGTAGAAAAGATTCATAGGATTCTGGAACTTCTCAGGAAAAATTACAAGATGGGTCTGACAAACAAAGAGATCAGCAAGGCTCTAAAGATTCCCCAATCGACCTGTTACAGAATTCTTGCGTCGTTAAAAAAGTATAACTATGTATACCAGCGAAAACCGGATATGAAATATTTCCTCGGTTTCATACACCTGCGTTTTGCAGATGCCGTAAAGGAAAGTTTTGATCTTACTGCTATTTGTCTTCCGTACCTGGAAGAGCTACACAGAAAAACAGAAGAAACGACTTTTCTCTCTCTGTGGAATGGGAATGAATGTGTTGCCGTGGAGGTTGTCGGTTATATAGATACACGTATTGCCGTAGGTAACGGGGAGGTGATGCCCTTACATTGCTCTGCAGCGGGAAAGGCTGTTTTAGCATTTTTACCGGATAATGAGAAAAGAAGGTTATTGAAGAGGTTGGATTTAAAGGCTTATACGGATAATACCATAACAAGTCAGCACGAGTTGGAAAAGCAACTTGAAAATATAAAAATGCAGGGAGTCGCTTACAATTTTCAGGAATTTCACACGGGTATCAATGCCCTTTCAACTCCGATTTTCAATAACAGAGGTAATGTAATTGCCTCTATAACGGTGGTTGGAATCGCAATTGATCTCGATAAGGAACAATTGGAAGAGTATGCTTCATTGTTTCTGGAAGCGAGCCGCGAAATCACGGAAACGATCGGAGGGGAATTTCCCGGCTTCGAGAATATCAATGTTTTGGAAGGAAAGAGGGAGAGATGAGTAAAAAGGAGTACTTCATTCTTGGTAAAGATTATCCCAGAAAAGAAGATATTGCCAGGGTAACCGGAAAAGAGCTTTATCCTTCGGATATTTCTCTGCCGGGTATGCTCACCGGAAAAATTCTGCGCAGCCCTTATCCTCATGCAAGAATAAAACGTATAGATTTCAAAAGGGCGGAAGCAATGGGTGCGGTATGCATAAGTTACAAAGATGTGCCGGATACCTATTTCAACCAGCGTCTCGTAAGTGTGCCGAAAGCCACATACAAGGACTGGCAGATACTCTCCGATAAGGTAAGACAGGTTGGTGATCCTTATGCAGTTGTTGCGGCAGAGACAGAGGAACTTGCATCAAGGGCAGCACGAGCGGTAGAGGTTGAATGGGAAGTATTACCCTCCTATCTGTCACCGGAAGAATCTTTGAAAGCAGAAGGAGAATTGATTCATGATCGGGTTTATCTGGAAGACAGGGAAATTCCCATAGAGAAAAATATTGCATGTACCCGTGAAATTGTTGAAGGGGATGTTGAAAAAGGTTTCAAAGAAGCAGACGTAATTGTAGAAAATGAATTTGTTACTCCAAGGGTTTATCACTGTCAGCTCGAACCGCGGAGTTGCGTATGCAGGCCTGAACCGGACGGAGGAATTACAGTATGGCCATCGACACAGGCTCTTCACAATACGAGAATTCTCCTGGGCCAGCTCTTTGATATTCCCCTGAATAAGGTGAATGTGGTGAGAATACCCGGAGGAGGGCATTTTGGTTCGGGCATCCACACGAATAGTGTTATCTACCTTACCGTCGCTATTGCTCTTAAGGCCGGTAGGCCGGTAAAGATTGCCCCCTCGAGAGAAGAGGATATCTATGATCATTGCCGCTACCCGACCAGGTATACATTAAAGCTTGGTGCAAAGAAGGACGGAACGCTGGTTGCGGGAGAGATGAATGCTCTTGTCGATATTGGCAGTCATCATATTCAGGCTTTTGCTTTTCTTGGCGTCTTGGCGGGTTGGTGGCATTCCTTGTATCGATTGCCCAATATGAAGTACAGGGGTACTGCTGTCTATACCAACAAGGCTCCGACCTGCGCGATGCAGGGCTATGGGGCACCGCAGGTTACCTTCGGAGTTGAAACTACAATGAGTATGTTGGCTGAGAAGCTCGAAATGGATCCTTTAAAATTGAGGTTAAAGAACTATGTGGGTTTGGGTGAGATATTCTGGGGGCAAGGGCCCTCTGTACGATCCACGATATATTCAGATGGCGTGGAAGAACTGTTAACGAAAGGTGCCGAACTGATCGGGTGGAAGTCAAGGCCCGATCCGAAGAGTCAAACCGGGAGGTTCAGACGAGGAATTGGCATGGCAAGGGGATTCCATACCTCGGGTACCGGTGCCCCTGTTCCGGGAGAAGTAAAGGATTATTCAACGGCCATGGTAAAAATTAATGAGGACGGCTCCGTTGATCTTCTTACTGCACTCATGGATCACGGAGGGGGTACCCTTGATGCTGCAGCCAAACTGGTTGCCGAAGAAATAGGGGTGCCATTTGAAAAGGTGGGAATATCACCTGCCGATACTCGTTCTACCGGATATGATGTGTGTACACACGCTACAAGGGGAGTGTACTGCGGCGGCGGAGCAGCACATGAAGTTGCCAGAATGGCAAAAAAAATTCTCCTCGAGTATGCATCGAGAATATTGAATGCCCCGGTTGATGCGTTGAAAACAATGCCCGATTTCGAGCGAAATGAGGGAATTATTTATGTGGACGGAATGCCTGAAAAACGGATTACCATAGCAGAGGTTGCACAGACTGCCATGAATAATGACTGGGGAACTGCAATTGCCGTGAAGAGTATCAGGAAAGTTCATTGTCCCCCAGCCTATACGGCTTACTTTGTTGAAGTCGAAGTTGATACTGAAACGGGAGAGGTGAAAATAAAGAAGGTCGTGGCTGGAAGCGATGCCGGGGTAGTAGTGAATCCAAAGATGGCTAAGGGCCAGCTTCACGGAGGTTTTTATCGTGGGGCAGGGATGGCACTCCTGGAGGATACGGATTACGACCTGGAGACAGGAAAACTTACCAACAAAGGGTTGATTGTGGATTACAAGATGCTAGGATCAGCAGACCTTCCTGATCCCGAAGATTTTATCACCTTTTTTGCCGATACCTATGAACCTACGGGGCCACTTGGAGCAAAGGGAATCGGTGAAGCAGCTTTGAATCCTGTCCCTGCTGCGGTAGCTGCTGCCATCCAGAATGCAACGGGGGTTTGGTTCACAAAACTCCCCATACTGCCTGAAGATATTTTGAATGCTATGAAGGAAAGAGAAAATGGCTGATACAAAAATCATAGATTATGAATTCTCCTACAACAAGGCTGCACATCTCAACGATGCTCTTCGGCATTTGCAAGAAAAGGGGACAAGGATACTGGCGGGAGGAACTGATCTTATAGTAAGGATTAAGACCGATGTGGAAAAACCCACAGGTATCATCGACATTTCAGATGTGGAAGAACTGCAGAGTTTTGTCATAGATGGCAAAGTGGAAATAGGTGCTGCTGTAAAATTGAGTAGTATTTTGAAAGTGCCAGTTATAAGAGAGCGATATATGGGATTGTATGAAGCTATAGACAGTATTGGTGCAGTTCAGATTAGAAATCTTGCGACTCTGGCCGGAAATCTCTGCAATGCCTCGCCGGGGGCAGATTCGGCACCACCCCTGTTGACGTTGGAAGCCAGTGTGGAGGTTGCGAGTCTCGAGGGAGAAAATGTCGAGAAGCGGGTTGTTCCGCTACGGGAGTTCTTCACGGGACCGGGTAAGACTATTCTGAAGTCCGATGAACTGGTTACAAAGATAATTATTCCTTCAATAGATAGTGATTCAGGTTCGGCTTTCAAAAAAATTTCACGAGTAAAACTCGATATAGCCAAGATAAGTTGTGCTGTCTACCTGGTTGCGGAGGGACAGATTATGCGTGATATAAGAATCGCAGTTGGTGCGGCTTCTGCAAAGCCAAAGAGGGCTGAAAGTCTTGAAAGAGAATTGAAGGGTAAGAAATTCGAACAGGGGCTCCTGGAGGAAAAGGCAAACTTGATAAATAAAGATATTTCACCTATAACAGACATCCGTTCTACAGAAGAGTACAGGAGAAATGTAGCTCCCGTACTTGTAAGAGATACCATCGAGCTTGCATGGAAGAGAGCGAAAGGAGCAGAGTAGAAATGATGATACCGGTAGAACTGAAAATCAATGGGAAGGACTATTCCTTGAATGTGAAACCAAATGAACTACTGCTGAATGTCCTGAGAGAACGGCTTAATTTGCTGGGGGCCAAATACGGTTGTGGCATCGGTGAATGCGGAGCCTGCACTGTACTTCTGAACGGGAAAGCAGTACTTTCTTGCCTGATACTTGCAGCTTCCGTTTCAGGACAGGAAATCACAACAATAGAGGGAATCTCGGAAAACAATAAGCTTCATCCGCTTCAGGAAGCCTTCATAGAAGAGGGTGCAATTCAGTGTGGTTTTTGCACGCCGGGAATGGTGATGACTGCAAAGGCTCTTCTGGATGAAAATCCGGAGCCCGGCTACGATGAAATAAAGGAAGCAATAAGAGGAAATCTCTGTCGCTGCACGGGCTATGTTAACATAGTAAAGGCGATAAAGAGCGGGTCTAAAAAATTGAAGGAAAGGAGAAAAGAATAATGAGTTTTGAAGGAAGGGATATACTGACTACAGAAGATTTGTCCAGAGAGGACATCTTGAAAATCATGAAAGTGGCAAGCAAGATGGAGGAAATCGTTCAGCAGGTGCATATCAGTGATTTGCTTTCGGATAAGATGGTTGCCGTGATTTTCCTGGAGCCATCGACAAGGACGAGGCTGTCTTTCGAAACCGCCGTTCACAGGTTGGGTGCTAAGTTTGTTACCATAGCTGATCCGAAGAGTTCTTCTACCCAGAAGGGTGAATCCCTGGCAGATACTGCAAGAACGGTTGCAGGTTATGTTGACTGCATCGTTATAAGGCAACCTCAGAAGGGTGGTGCAAAGATAGTAGCTGATGCTGTGAATATTCCCGTAATCAATGGCGGTGATGGTGCCGGTCAACATCCTACTCAGGCTCTTTTGGATCTCTATACAATTCAAAAAGAGAAAGGAACCCTGGAAGGCTTGAAGGTTGCGATGGTTGGTGACCTTAAGTTTGGCAGGACGGTCCATTCACTCTCGTACGCCCTCGCTCCATTTAATCCCGAGTATGTGTATTGCTCACCTGAAGAACTTAAGATGCCGGAAGGTATTCTAAAGGATATGGGGGCGCGCGGAATTAAATACACTGAAACAGGAGATATCAGAGAAGCGTTGCAGGCTGATATTTTATACATGACGAGGATTCAGAGGGAACGTTTTGAGAATCCGGCAGACTATGAAAGGCTTAAGAATAGTTTTATTCTGACAAAGAAACTCGTAGAGGCGGGAAAAGAAAATATTACTATTATGCATCCGCTTCCCCGTGTAAATGAAATTGCAACGGATGTGGATAGTCTTCCGAATGCAGCATATTTCAGGCAGGCACACAATGGTGTATACGTGCGTATGGCCTTGTTAGCAATGGTCCTTGGCAGGGCATGAAGGAGAGATTGGCAATAATTGTTTCTAGTAGATAAATGGCATAAATGACAAGACTGCCAGCCATATACTTTCACTGTGATACAACATAATTTAGAAAGAAAGGGAAATAGAGGGGTATTTGATGAATGATTCGTGGGAAGTGATTCCATATAGTGAGAATTTATTTTTTGACAGCCTGTTGCCTCGATGATAGACTTCAAAAAGATAAATAATTTAACAAGGAGGAAGGATATGAAGAGAAGAGGATTCGTAATGTTCCTGGTCGTCTTTCTACTTACCTTCAGCTTACTGGCTTTTGCCGGTGGCCAGAAGGAAAAGGTGGTAAAGATTGCGTTCATCGGCCCGCTGACGGGACCAAATGCAGCCCAGGGTATGGGAGCAAGGAACTCCTTTGAGCTGGCTATACGCCAGGCAAATGCATCGGGTGAGTTTCCCTATAAGATTGAAATGCTTGCACTTGATGACGCCTCGGATCCGGCTGTCGGTGCCAATGCGGCAAATAAAGCCGTGTCTGATCCGCAGGTTGTGGCGGCTGCAGGTCATTGGAACAGTCCTGTGGCAAGGGCTACAATTCCAATTTTTCATGAAAATGGTGTGGCACTGGTCATATGGGGAGCAATCGGTGTTGATCTTACTGACAAGTACGGAAAGATGTATCCCGAAATAACACGTGTCTGTCCGAAGTTGGATGCAGAAAACGAGTTTCTCGCGGATTGGCTTTTGACCAAGCAGGGGTACAAGACTTTCTATATTATTCATGACACATCATCATATGGCAAAGATTGTCTTACATTCATGAAAATCGGTATTGAGAAACGAGGCGGAAAGATACTGGGTATCGACGGAGTTAATGTAGGTGAGAAAGATTTTATGCCATTACTAACAAAGGTTAAGGAGAAGAATCCGCAGGTGCTCTACTACGGTGGTGTAGTAACAGAAGCTGCACTTTTAAGGGTGCAGATAGTTAAGGCCGGTCTTACCAACATGCTTTATACGGGTATCTCCGGTTTAGCGGATCAGAAGTTCAATGAGGTAGCCGGAAGCGCTGCTGAAGGTACTGTAATCGTTAAACCCGGAGATCCTAAAGAGGTTAAGGGATGGCCTGCCTTCGTAAAGGCATACAAGGATGCCAAATTCAACGAACCAATGGGCGCTTACGGGCAGTATGCATACGATGCGGCAGGTGTAATTCTGGCTGCACTTAAAAAGGTAGGGCCTGACAGGAAAAAACTTGTCTCTGCTATAAGAAATATAAAGTATAAGGGTTTACTTGGTACCTACACCTTCGATGATACAGGTCAGACCACATTGGTATCCATGACTTTACTGGTAAGCCAGGACGGAAAATGGGTAAAATGGGAAGATTCGGAATATGCTTCTGGAAAGAGAAAACTCCCAAGATAATGATTGCTGATAAAATAGAATGATTTAAGGTGGGCTTGTGGCTCGCAAGAGCCATCAAGTCCACTGAATAATATCTGACGATGGAGGCGATGTTTTGTTTTTAACATTTCTCTTGCAGCTGAAGAACAGTATCATGTTAGGCTGCCAGTATTCATTGATAGCGATAGGATTTACATTATTTTTTGGAATCTTGAATGTTGTAGTGTTTTGTCATGGTGATTTCTATATATTTGCAACCTTTGCCGGTGCAACATTTCTTTTGATTTTTCTCAATCTATTACCGGGGATTGTTTCGGTAATACTTATAGCTGTTGCGCTATTCATTGCAATGGTACTGACAGGCTTTCTCGGTGTAGTCGTAGAAAAGGTAACCATCAAGCCATTTAGAAAATCGAATCCCATAATTCCAATTCTTTCTACTCTTTCTGCGGGAACTATTATAGAGCAACTTTTAAAGATCTTTTATCCGGCGGGTTCCAATCCACAAATATTCCCCAATATCATTCCTGCAGGGGGAATAAATATTGGTGAATTTCTATTTGGTACAAATGAAATAGTCATTCTGCTGTTTACCATTGTAATCTTTATTTTCATGTATTTTTTAATCAAGAAAACAAAGATAGGGTCCAATATTGTTGCTATTTCCCAGGATTTCGAGGCAGCCTCTATGGTGGGAATCAATGTAGACAGGTATGTTTCGATTACATTTTTTATTGGAGCCTCTCTGGCAGCAATAGCCGGTTTTATGAATGGCATATATTACACGGTATTTCGTTATGATATGGGTGCTATGGCAGGCATAAAGGGTTTTTCAGCTTCCGTTGTAGGTGGTCTTGGTTCCGTTTTCGGTGCAGTAATAGGTGGCTTCTTAATGGCCTTTGTGGAAACCTTCGCAGCAGCCTATATACCGGGCGGTTCAGCTATCAGGGATGTATTTTCTTTTGTGGTTGTTCTGCTCTTTCTGATTTTTCGTCCTTCGGGAATCCTGGGAGAGAAAATAATTGATAAGGTTTAGGAGCGTAAAATGAAAAAGGGCAAACTCCTGCTTATCGGAGTATTCTTCGAACTGCTTTTGTTGGCACTGATAGTAATATTTTTAAAAATTGATAATTTTCTGCAGAGTATTTTGATATTTGCTGTGGCTGTTGGTATTTGGTTTTTGCTCGCCAGAAAGACCCGGATGGTTGAGAATCTCGGAATGGCAATGGAAGAAAAAAGAAAGGAATTACTTTTGATAGCCCTTTTAATGGTAATAATTCTTCCTTTCTTCTTTCTAAACAACATATATATAATACATATCCTTATCCTGGCATTGATATATGCTATTGCGGCAGTGGGACTTGATTTTCAAATGGGAAGTACAGGAATGGTTAACTTTGCACAGGGCACAATGCTGGGAATTGGTGCCTATACATCGGCTCTGCTCTGTACAACCTTTGGTGTCTCTTTTTGGATCGGGCTTGTTGGTGCTATTATCGTTTCAGGTATATTTGGCGTTATTCTGGGACTGCCTACATTAAAGACCAAAGAGTATCATCTTTCACTAGTGACGATTGCTTTTGCCTATGTAGGCTATTTACTGATTCTTAATATGAAATGGACGGGCGGGCCAGATGGAATAGCAGGAATTCCTAAACCGAAATTATTCGGGTTCAGCCTTTCGAGATCAATCGATATAGGAGGTATCTCCATTCCGGGGAAAATGCTGTACTTCTATCTCGTTCTGCTTGCACTTGTATTACTTATTATTGTGGCTTCCAGATTGAAAAACTCCTGGTTGGGTCTAACCTGGAATGCAGTCCGTGATGATGAAATTTCTGCAAAGTGTTATGGGATAAGACTGATGCCATACAAGTTGCTCTCTTTCGTTTTCGGATCCGTTTTTGCGGGAATTGCAGGAGTGTTATATGCACATCTCGTCGGTTTCATATCTACTGAAAGCATGGCTTTTTCAGTGGATCTGTTACTGGTTGCCATGGTAATACTGGGCGGTATGGACAACATTGCAGGTGTAATAGTCGGTGCTATACTTCTTGTTATAATTCCTGAAAAATTCAGATCCATACAGGATTTCAGGATACTTCTCTATGCAGTTACCCTTATCCTTATGCTTGTCTTCAGGCCACAAGGTTTAATCCCTAAGAAAGTAAGGGTGTACAGAAATATTTCAGGTAACAGGTAGGAAATATGGTTGATAATAAGAAACTATTAGATGCAAGAAATGTGGTTATGAATTTTGGCGGTTTAAAAGCCTTAGACGGGGTAAATGTTCATGTGAATAAAAATGAAATACTTGGTCTGATAGGGCCGAACGGTTCAGGCAAGACAACTTTTTTCAATGTCATAACCGGATTGTACCATCTGACTGACGGTGAAGTATCTTTCGAGGGTGAGAATATAACGGATAAGACACCACAGGAAATAGCAAGATTAGGCATCATAAGGACATTTCAATCTTCACGTTTGTGGTTTGAGTTGAGTGTACTTGATAATGTTATTCTTGGTATGTATATGCGAGAGAAGCCTTCTCTGTTTTCAAGTTTTTTTAAATACAACAGAGTTCGTTCAGATCTGGAGGCAAAAGCAGAAGAGGCAAAAGCCATTCTGAATGAATTTAATCCCGATCTGGCGAATAACTGTTATAAGAGGGCACAGGAACTCGCACTGGTAGACAGGCGAAGAGTTGAAATATGCAGGGCTTTGGTAGCTCACCCCAAATTACTCCTTCTGGATGAACCTTCTGCAGGAATGGACCCGGCGGAAACCAAGGAGTTGATGGATGATATAAAAAGAGTGCGTAAAACGAAGAAGGGGCTTGGGATAGTAATTATAGAACATGATATGACAGTTATCTCAACTGTTGCGGAAAGGGTTGTAGTATTTAACTTCGGTAAAAAGATTGCTGAAGGAGATTTCAGCCAGATCAGGTTAAACAAGGAAGTACGGGAGGCCTACCTTGGTAAAGAATGAAAATATCCTGGATTTAAGAGGCGTCTATACAAGTTTTGGAAAGATAAAAATGCTGAGAAATATCAACATACATGTTGATAGGGGTGAAATAGTTTGTTTGCTTGGATCAAACGGTGCTGGAAAAAGCACAACGATAAGAACAATTCTAAGATTGATAAAACCTGATAAGGGAGAAATATATTTCAAAGGGACAAGAATAGATGGCATGAAAACATATCAGATAGTAAGGCTGGGCATATCGGTTGTTCCGGAAGGGAGAAGGCTTTTCCCCAAGATGTCTGTTTTAGAGAATATCAACATTGCAATTGCGAGTAAAGAAAAGATCGATGATACAGGTGAAAAGCTTGATAGGATATTCGAGTTGTTTCCTGTTTTAAAGGAGAGAAAATCACAACTTGCAGGTACCCTCTCCGGTGGTGAACAAGCCATGCTTGCAATAAGCAGGGCCTTGGTTCAGGAGCCTGAGCTATTAATTCTCGATGAACCTTCCTTTGGTCTGGCTCCTATCCTTGTAGAGGAGTTCTATGAGACCATTAAAGAAATAAATGCACAGGGAACTACAATATTTCTCTCGGAGCAGAATGCGGGCAAAGCCCTTGGCATATCAAATAGGGGTTATGTTCTTCAGAAAGGAGAAATAATTGTAGAGGGAAGTACTGAAGAACTTCTTGATAGCGAAGAAGTTAGAGATGCGTATTTGGGAAAAGAATAAGAAATTGAGGAGGAGATGATAATGAGTAATTTTGGATATGTAAAACCCGGTAATCTGAACGAACTTCTGGAAATTAAAAGCGAGCTTAAAGACTCGGGATACTTGCTTGCTGGCGGTTCAAACCTTTTGGTGTATATAAAGGAAAGAACTGTCGAGGAAGGTACGTTGATCGATATTGCTGATTTGGAGGAGCTAAAATATATTGAAAGAAAGAATGGAGGTATTGCCATAGGTGCCTGTGAAACTATAACTTCTCTGATGAAGTCGGATTTGTTGAATGAATCGGTTCCCTTTTTCACGGAATCTCTTCACGACTTTGCAAATCCGCTTATAAGGAATAAAGCAACCGTGGGAGGTAACCTTGCCGATGCTTCGCCTGTTGCTGATACGGCTCCTCCTCTGCTGGTCCTCGATGCAAGGGCCAAAGTGTTAAGTGCAAATGGTAGCAAGGAAATACCGCTTGAAGAGTTTTTTACGGGACCGAGGAAAAATTGCCTGAAGGCTGAAGAGATGCTGGAAAGTATTGAGTTTCCTCTGCCTGAACAAGGTGTTGGTACATATATCAAGTTTGGCTTACGAGAAGGTACATCAATTGCAGTGACATCAGTGGCACTATGGCTGGTAGAAAGTGAAGGAAAAGTTGAAGATATAAGGATAGCCCTCGGTGGTGTTGCCCCAAGACCGGTTCGTGCTAAAAAGACAGAATCTCTCTTTAAAGGTGAAAAGCTCGATGCGAATTCAATAGAAAAACTTTCAGAGGAACTGGCAAAGGATATGAGCCCAATAAGTGATGTAAGGGGTAGCGCGGAATACAGAAAAAAATTAACAATAAATCTTCTGAAAAAAGCGATAAGAAAATGCATTGGTATGGAGGAGT
>JALUUM010000001.1 GCA_027021365.1 Spirochaetales bacterium | reverse complement strand
TATTAATATATCTATTATTGGCACTACATTTTGAGCAAAACTCTAAACCTTAAATTCTAACTTCCTGTATTATATAGAGTTATTTTTTTGCCTATCCTAAAAATCCGTTTTCACTGTAGAAGATGGGCTAAACCAACCTGTGGGCCCCCCTCCAGAAATAGCTTCGCACATAGAGAATAATTCCAAGAGACAACCCCAGCATAATACCCACAAGAAGTTCTTTTTTAACAACAGAAAACCATTTTTTCAAAGTAAGATCCCCTGTGGCAAGAGCACGTATAATAAGAGTAGATGACTGGGATGCAATATTCCCACCACTGTCTATTAATACGGGAATGAAAAAGGCCAACGCTATTACTGCCTGTAAAGCATATTGAAAATGTGCAATGACACCGGAAGAAAGAAAGTCAGTAACAAGTAGTAACATTAACCAACCAATCCTTTTCTTATAAAGGAGGCCGGCAGAGGCAAAGGCATAATTTTCTTCTACAGGACTCACGGCAGCAACTTTATGAAAATCCTCGTTGATTTCATCTTCCTGAACATCAAGCACATCATCGATAGTGACAATACCTAATAGGACTCCATCGGAATCGACCACCGGCAAGATATTCAGATTATACTTCTTCATCACATGGTAGGCTTTTTCCTGATCCTCCATTGCGTTAACAGAAATGAATTTATAATCCATAATGTCGGAAACATTTTGCTCCTCTTTTGCCAGAATAAATCTCCTAATAGGAATATCATCTATCAATCTCCAGTCTTTATCGGTGATATAAATCATATCAATAGTTTCAGCATCCTTACCCCTTTCCCTTATAAACTCAAGTGCCTTTTCGATACTCCAATCCGGACGAAGGGCTATGTAATCCGGTGTCATTAAACGCCCTATGCTGTCTTCAGGGTATCCCAACAGTTCAAGGGATTCCTGCCTCTTATCATTCGGAAGCAGATTTAATATTCTCTGGGTTAATTTTCCCGGTAATTCCTCGAATAACTCTGTTCTGTCATCGGGTGATAGATTTTGTATCAATTGCTTTACATCAGTATTTACTATATGGGTTAAAATATACTCCTGTCTTGCACCTTCTAGTTCTGCAAATACTTCAGAGGCCAACTGTCTGGGAAGAAGCCTGAATAAAATTATTACCTACTCCTCTTCGATATTGTTCAAGACTTCTGCAATATCCGCCGGTTGTAATTCGACCAGAATCTTTTTTAAACTGTTCCATATTCTGAATAATTTCATAAATATCCGGTAAAAGGAGATTAGAAAGCATAAATCTACCCTTTTCAGAATGGATTACTGAATAGTAGGTATATTAATTGATACAAGTCAAGCAGATATCCCCCTAATACGATGTTAAAATCTCAGGCGACAGTAACTTCCCTGCTCAAGTAGACATCCTGAATGGCATTCAATAATTTCACGCCATCCTTCATGGGCCGCTGAAATGCTTTACGCCCCGAGATTAAGCCCATTCCGCCTGCACGTTTGTTTATTACAGCAGTCTTTACCGCGTCCTGCAAATCGTTTACCCCGGAGGAGGCGCCGCCTGAATTAATGAGGCCTGCCCTTCCCATGTAGCAGTTCATCACCTGGTATCGTGTCAAGTCGATGGGATGATCCGTTGTGAGTTCAGAGTACACCTTATCACTCGTCTTTCCGAACTTCAGCGCAGTATACCCCCCGTTGTTTGTCGGCTGCTTCTGTTTTATTATGTCAGCCTCTATGGTAACTCCAAGATAGTTTGCCTGGCCGGTCAAATCGGCCGATGTGTGGTAATCCTTTTCCTCTGTCTTGAAGGCTGGGTTTCTTAGGTAAGCCCATAGAATCGTAACAAGACCGAGTTCATGTGCATATTTAAAGGCATCGGATATTTCCTGTATCTGCCTGTTGCTCTCCCCGGAACCAAAGAATACCGTAGCTCCCACCGCAATGGCACCCATTGAAAAGGCCTGGTCAACCCCTGCAAAAAGAATCTGGTCGTACTTGTTCGGGTATGTCAAAAGCTCATTGTGGTTAATCTTAAGAATAAAGGGTATTCTGTGCGCATACTTCCTTGCTACGATACCAAGAACCCCCAGCGTGGATGCAACGGCATTACAGCCACCCTCTATTGCGAGCTTAACAATGTTCTCCGGATCGAAATAGATGGGATTCGGTGCAAATGAGGCTCCTGCACTGTGTTCGACACCCTGATCAACAGGCAGTATCGAAACATAACCGGTACCTCCCAGTCTGCCATGGTCAAAAATCGTCTGCAGATTTCTCAGTACGGCAGGCGGCCTGTCGGAGCCGACAAGTACCCGCTCTATGAAATCACTGCCCGGCAGATGCAGATTGTCCTTCGGCACAATGGCCTTGTAGTCGAGCAAGTAACCTGCATCCTTTCCCAATAGCTCTTCTATTTTCTCACTCATACTTTTTCTCCTTAATTAATATATTTTACTTTTCCAGTCATATTATGGCTTTAAGTTAGTCATTTATTCGGTGCATGTCAAATTCTGTCACATAAAAAGAGGACTCAATTAAACTGAAACATTGACACTCAGTAAGGCGGGTGAGAAAATACAACAGGTAATCAAACAGGCTCAGAAGAATGGGAGAACAATATGAATAAAGATAAAGGTGTAATCGCAATTGCCGGTGCATCCTCCGGTACAGGAAGGGAGATGGCAAGATACCTTGCAAGTCTCGGATACAGGGTTTCCTTTTCTGCAAGAAGGGAAAAACTGCTAAAAGAAATAGAAAGGGAAATCACCAAGAGCGGCGGTGAGGCCTTTGCCATCAGGGCGGATATGGCCCTCTACGATGAGGCAAAGGGCTTTATAGAAAAGACAGTAGAGAGGTTCGGAAGGATAGATGTCCTTGTAAACAATGTGGGTGCCGGAATAAGGTTTGCCGATTTCGAAAATTATACAAAAGAAGAGATCGAAAGAGGAGTCTCGGTAAATCTTATGACGGTTCTCTATGCCTGTAAGGTTGTAATTCCATATATGAAGAAACAGAAATCGGGACATATCATAAATGTATCTTCAATTCTCGGGAAACTTTCTCGTTCGGGTTTTGCCATATACTCTGCTTCCAAGCAGGCAGTGGAAGGCTTTTCAAGGGCTCTTCTAAACGAGGTTAGAAAACACGGAATAAAGGTAAGCATTCTTGCGCCTGCTGCCATACAGACAGAATGGGCAGAGAAAGCAGGTGTGGAACTACCATCTGACACACGCTTCCTCAAGCCCATGGACCTTGCAAAGGCCGTTCAGGTTTTAATCGAAACACCGCCCCACGTTGATATCTGGAACCTCGACATGATATCCTCCGAGCAGGTTATAGACCCCTTCTGAACTCTTTTCCAGATGCTTTTCAGCAGGCAGCAAACTACCTCAACAGGTTTTTAAGAAGCTCTTTAAATAGGTCTCCATGTCAAGAGTTAAAACCTGTAGAGGCTGTTCTGAGCTGTGTAATACTGTTCGATGAATCCTATCTGTTTTCGAAGTGCCTCGTAGTGGTCATTTTCCCAGTCAGAGAGATAGACAAAGAACTCCTTAAGCTCTTCCTTCTCAACTGCTTCAGCCATTTCCTTGTAAAATTTGCTCGATTCGAGCTCCAGCTTCATACCGATAGCGAGAGTTGAAACTTCAAAATGCTTGTCCTTCACAAAGTTCTTGAAATCCCTGGAAAATATGGGGCTTTCCGCATCCTCGAAGGTCTCGAGCTTCTTGAGTTTCGGGATCTCCAGCTTCTCTCCCTTAAAGTAGGACTCAGCCAGTTTCTGTAGCGTCTTGAAATGAGAGTCCTCCTCATTAGCCAGGCGAGAAAAAACTTCCCGGGCCTTCTTGTCATCGGCCTTCTCTGCCGCAGCCCTGTAGAGCTCTCGGCCCTCTATTTCTCCCAGTATTGCCTTCTTGAATGCCTCTTTTATATCCATTTTACTTTCCTCCTCGATTCAATAATAACATCATTCTATTTCTATATAAAGAAAATTTTCCTCTACCCGGGTTTTATGGGCCTTAACCGGTTTTGTGGCAGGCAGCCCCCTTACTGCTCCCGTCTTTATATTAAAGCAGGAACCGTGCTTTGGACAGTAAACACTGTCTCCACATACCTCCCCTTCAGAGAGCCTTGCATATTCATGTGAGCATATGTCATCTAACACGTAGTATGAATCACCTTCCCTGAACACGGCAAAGAGACTCCCCTCGTATTCGGCCCCTACCCCCCTGTCGGGATACCAGCGAGACACTTCTTTCAGGTCGAGAAGCTTTACCCAGGCCATTATCCTTGAAACCTCAAATCCTGCTCTCGACAAGAGAGGCAACTTCCGCGGCTACACCTTTTCCAGCCACATCGGCGGAGCCTTTTGTACCGGCCTCCTCTGTTACCTCTGTTACCTCTGTTACCTCTGTTACCTCGTTGAAAAAACCGGCCACAAGCATCCTCTCTGCCTCTCTCCTCTCTATCCCCCTCGTTTCGAGGTAGTAAAGCTCATCCTCGTTTATCTTTCCCGTTGTGGAACCGTGTCTGCAGCGAACATCGTTGTTTCTTATCTTCAGGGTGGGAATGGAATCAGCCCGCGCACCGTCATTCAGGATAAGATTCTTGTCGGTAAGGTAGGCATCCGTTTTCTCCGCTCCTTCAAAAACCTCTATTAACCCCTGATACACAGCCCTGCCCGAATCCTTTACGGCACCCTTGTAGAACAGCCTGCTGTTGGTATGCCCTGACCTGTGTTTCTGAACAGTCCTGATATCCATATGCTGCTTACCGGTAGGGAAATAGGCTCCCCTCAAGTAGGCTTCACTTCCCTCTCCGTCCAGGCTGCAGGTCAATCGGGTCTTTACCAGGCTTCCTCCGAAGTGCGATTCGAAACTTTCCAGGTGCCCTCCCCTTGCAACCTCCATACTTCCATTACCAAAGAACAGCGTATTCGCAGATACATTCTGAATGACGTACAATTTAAGCCTTGCATCCTCCCCTACCGATACATCGATACCGCCGTTTACGAGGGACTGGCCTTCACTCTTCGAGCCATCTACAAAAGAGACAACAACGGTTGCCCTGGAATTCCTCCTTGCTTCCACTACGATGCGGGGTAACGTGTAGTAACCGCCTTCCTCGGCAAAAACGGTCAGATACACCACCTCTTCCCCCTGGTAGCCTTCCGGCACAACGACATATGCTCCCCTGTCGAACATGGCACAGTTCCATGCAATCAGCCTGTTGTCAAAGGAGTTCATCTGCCCGTAGAGTATCCTCCTAAGTGAATCCCCCTCTCCGTAGGATCCCCTGCAGAGGGACCTTACAGATATGCCCGGTACATCATCCTCATGTTGATTCTTGCCACGCAGGCGGCTCTCAATTCCCTTCCCCCGCATGAAATCCGGTTGCTTAAAACTGGCGAAGTCTATTCCCGTTATGTCAGTTCTTCGCCACTCCTCCTCCTTGGGAGTAGGCCATTCCATTTTCATGAACTGCTCGTATGCTGTTAACCTCAAAGAGGTGAGCCATTTCGGTTCCTCAACGGCCTCGAGGAGCCTTGCAAAATCCGTATTTTCAGCCAACTGATCCCTCCATCTGTAACTCTATCAATCTGTTCAATTCCACGGCATATTCCATAGGAAGCTCCTTTACGAGAGGCTCCAAGAATCCGTTCACAATCATCTTGGAAGCCTCCTCCTCATCCAGACCCCTGCTCATAAGGTAGTAGAGCTGCTCTTCGCTTATCTTGCTCACCCGTGCCTCGTGTTCTATGGAAACATCATCCGATTCTATCTCCATGTAAGGGAAGGTATTGCTTACGGATTCTTCGTCCAGGATAAGGGCATCGCAGACAACATGGGAACGTATTCCGTGAAGGTCCTCGCCCACCTTCAACAGTCCCCTGTAGCTTGCAATGCCTCCGTCCTTGCTTATCGATTTCGAAATTATCGTAGAGCTCGTATTACTTGCAACGTGCACTATCTTACCGCCGGTATCCTGTTCCTGGTTCTTGCCTGCAAAGGCTATCGAAAGAACCTCACCATGGGCTCCCTCTCCCATGAGATACACAGAGGGATACTTCATCGTTCTCTTGCTTCCAAGGTTTCCGTCCACCCATTCCACCGTTGCTCCCTCGTATGCAACAGCCCTCTTAGTAACGAGGTTGTAAACATCTCCGGACCAGTTCTGAACCGTCGAATACCTTACCCTTGCATGGGGTTTTGCAATGATCTCCACTACTGCGCTGTGAAGCGAATCGGTGGTATAGATGGGGGCGGTACAGCCCTCCACGTAATGAACGAAACTCCCCTCGTCGGCAATTATCAATGTCCGCTCGAACTGCCCGAAATTCTTAAGGTTTATCCTGAAGTATGCCTGAAGCGGAATATCAACCGTCACTCCGGGAGGAACATAGACAAAGCTGCCTCCCGACCACACGGCGCTGTTCAGCGCGGCAAACTTGTTGTCCATGTAGGGTACTACGGTCCCGAAGTACTCCCGCACCAGATCAGGATACTCACGCAGGGCTGTTTCGGGATCACAGAAAATAACACCCTGTTTTGCAAGCTCTTCCTTTATGTTGTGATAGACCATCTCGGAATCGTACTGGGCTCCCACACCTGCAAGGTACTTCTTCTCTGCCTCGGGAATCCCTATCCTGTCGAAGGTTTCCCTTATCTCCCTTGGTACGTCATTCCAGTCCTTCTTCTGTGAATCCACCGGCTTTGCATAGTAGTAGATATCATCGAAATCGAGATCACTGATATTTGCCCCCCAGTTGGGCATAGACTTTTTCCTGAATGCACGCAATGCCCTCAGCCTGAACTGTCGCATCCACTCCGGTTCTCCCTTGTGGTGGGAGATTGCATTCACGACCTCTTCATCCAGACCTTTGCGGGTTTTGAATACCGACTTGTCCGGAAAGTGATAGCCATACTTGTACTGATCGATTCCGATATCCGTAATGTTTCCCGTATTTTTTGCCATTGCTACTTCCTTATATTTTCCAGAACCCTTTCATCTTTAAGCCACTCGTAGCCCCTCTCCTCCAGCTTTGTAACAAGTTCTTCTCTTCCGGAGGCAACGATTCTTCCGTCGTACATCACGTGAACCCTGTCCGGCTTTACGTAGTTCAGAATCCTCTGGTAATGGGTGATAATGAGGCTCCCGAAATCAGGGCCTCGAAGCCTGTTGATTCCCCTGGAAACGACCTTCAGTGCATCGATATCGAGGCCGGAATCCGTTTCATCGAGAATTGCGAATTTCGGTTCCAGTAGAAGCATCTGAGCTATCTCCATTCTCTTCTTTTCACCGCCCGAAAAACCATTGTTTAGATACCTCCCGACGAACCTCGGATCTATCTCCAGAAATTCCATCGTCTCTTCCAGTTTCTCGAAAAAAGAGGAAACATCCATGTCCTCGGGATTCTCAGCTCTCGCTTCAACGGCTCTCTTTAAGAACTTACCTACAGTCACCCCGGTAATCGAGACGGGATACTGGAAAGCAAGGAACAACCCGATCCTCGCCCTCTCATGAACCGGTAACTCCAGAACATTGATGTCTCCCAGCATCACCCTTCCCTCGTACAACTCGTATGCAGGATGTCCCATGAGAACATTGGCAAGCGTGCTCTTTCCCGAGCCATTGGGCCCCATGAGGGCATGGACCTCGCCCTGTGAAATCTCGAGATTCACACCACGAAGAATCTCACGACCATCTATCCCGGCCTTTAGGCCTTCGATTCTCAAATAGGTACTGTCATTTTTATTCATCGCTCCATCCCCGCCAATCTGAAATTTTTGTCCAACATTCAACTCTGAATTTATTATTCTTTATTATTTTTGTCAACTATTATATATTATTATTTGTATGAATATAATGATTATACTCGGACATCCTGACAAAGACAGCTTCAACAACCATATTGCCGGGGACTTAAGGGATTATCTGCAAAAAGAGGGTCACAGGGTTTTTTTCAATGATCTCTACGATATGAGATTCGACCCAGTCCTTTCGAAACCGGAACTCAACCGGAAGTTCAGCTTCGATGAGAAGGTAATTGAACGGATAAAACAGGTCGAACTGGCAGGATGAGGTCTTTTCAGTCTGCGGGATAGATAATATTGATTTTTTCTGCTTCTACAAAATGCTAATAACTCCGGTCAGTGAGAAGAAAGACAAGTTGAAAGAGATTAAGTATTATTTCAAATCATTTTTAAAATAACTTTTAAGAAATGGCCTCATTTCACTTGATTAATCGGTCTTTTTGAGTAGAATGAAAATGTGAATAAATCCTAAAAAATCAATAATCAATTTTATATTACAGGGGGAAATGGATGGACATACTTGTACTAAACTGCGGTAGTTCTTCTGTTAAGTATCAACTCTACCGCTGGGATCAGAAAGAAGTCCTTGCTAAGGGAATCGTGGAAAGGGTTACCATAGGCGGCTCATCTATCAATCACTATGCAAAGGGAAAGGGCAGGATAAAGAAGGAACACGAATGCCCTACCCACAGGGAAGCAATTGCTTTGATTACGGAAACGCTCCTTGACCCGGAGGTAGGAGCCATTAAGGATCTTTCCGAAATCAAGGCGGTAGGCCACAGGATGGTTCACGGAGGAGAGAAGTTTGCCAAGTCTGTCATAATAGACGATGAAGCCCTTAATACCTTCAAGGAACTTGCAGACCTTGCTCCCCTTCACAATCCTCCAAACATAATGGGTGTCGAGGCTGCAAAGGAGGTTCTTCCAGACGTTCCTCACTGTGCCATAATGGACACTGCATGGCATCAGACTATGCCGGAAAGGGCCTACATCTATGCCCTTCCCTATGAATGGTACGAGAAATACCGGGTAAGGCGTTACGGCTTTCACGGTACCTCATTCCTCTATGTTGCAAAGAGGACGGCAGTACTCCTTGGTAAAGATCCCTTCGACACAAACCTCGTCCTGCTTCATATAGGTAACGGTGTAAGTGCAAATGCCGTAAGAAACGGAATATCGGTGGATACCTCGATGGGACTTACCCCACTGGAAGGCCTTGTCATGGGAACGAGAGCTGGAGACCACGATGCTGCAATAGGATTCTATATAATGAGGAAAGAGAGCCTGGAACCGGAAACCGTAGAGAAGATTCTGAACAAGAAGAGCGGCGTACTGGGTATTTCAGGCAAATACACAGACAGAAGGGACATAACGGAGGCTGCAGCAAAGGGTGACAAGCGCTCGCAACTTGCAATTGAAATCGAGAGTTACAGGCTAAAGAAATACATTGGCGCATACTATGCCGCTGTCGGAAAAATAGATGCAATAACCTTTACAGCCGGTGTCGGCGAGATGAGCGATATCATAAGGGCAAAGGCCCTGGAGGGCCTTGAACCTCTCGGAATCGTAATGGATCCGGAAAAGAACAAGCTGTCACATACGAGAAATGCAGAAACCGATATAACGGGAAAGGGATCAAAGGTGAAGATCTTTGTGGTTCCCACGGACGAGGAACTCGTTATGACAGAAGATACCTATGCCCTCCTTCAGGGGACATACGATATACATACCAACTTCACCTATTCATTCCAGAGCAGGGACTATGTGAACAAGGAAAGGGCAGAGGCTCTGGAGGAAGAATTAAAGAAGAATCCCGGCTTAAAGGATATCGTAGCAAGAATCCCATAGCTGTGTGTCATTCTGTAATAATACCACTACAGAACTCATTAATAACAATATAATGAAGGGTGAAAATGATAAAAGAGGATATCAGGAAAAAAGTAGTAGAGCGATTCGAAAGATACGTTAAAATCGAGACTACATCGGACAGGCATTCCGATACATTTCCCACGACAAGCTGCCAACTTGATCTGTCAAGAATGCTAAAAGACGAACTAAATTCTATTGGTGTCAATGACGTTGAAATTGACCAAAACGGCTTCCTTATAGCAAGAATACCGGCTAACATTAAACAGGAAAATCTCCCTCGTGGCATATCACCCGGCAAAATTCCTGTTATTGGTCTGATGGCCCATGTGGATACTGCTGATGCTGTAAGCGGTAAGAATGTAAAACCAATTCTCCATGATAATTATAACGGAAACGTAATCAAATTAAAGAACGGCCACAAATTGGACCCCGATGAGTTTCCCCAACTGCTCAACTTCAAAGGTGATACGATAATTACCTCCGACGGAACCACTCTCCTCGGGGCGGACGACAAGGCAGGTATCGCTGAAATAATGACAGCAATTGAATACCTTCTTTCTAACAGAGATATTCCACAACCTGAAATCGAGGTGGTATTTACGCCGGATGAAGAAACCGGCAAGGGTATGTCCCGCTTTCCCTTAAAAAGGATGAAAATGAAGTACTGCTACACAGTGGACGGGGGAGCGGCAGGCTCTATAGAGATAGAATCCTTCAATGCCTACAGGACAGAGATTACTCTTACAGGAAAAAACATTCATCCGGGATACGCAAGGGGAAAGATGATAAACTCCATCAGAATGGCCAGCAAACTGATAGAACTTATCCCCCAGGCAGAATCACCGGAAGCCACCGATGGCAGGTTTGGTTACTACCATCCCATAATGATATCGGGAAAACCGGAAGAAACGAAAGTGGAAATCTATATAAGGGATTTCGACGACGAGACTGCAAGAAGAAGAATCGAAACATTAAGGGAGGCCTGCAGGGCAGTTGAAAAGGCATTTCCGGGTAGCAGCGCAGTCTTAAGAGACGAGAAGCAATACTCCAACATGTACATGTATATCAAAAAGGAGCCCAAAATAGTCTCTTACCTGGAGGAAGCTGTAAAGAAGGCCGGTTTGGAACCAAAAGTGGAGTTTATACGTGGTGGTACGGACGGTTCACAGTTAAGTGAAATGGGAATTCCTACTCCCAATATCTTTGCAGGAGGTTACAACTTTCACAGCAGGCTTGAATGGATTCCCGTCTCTTCTATGGTAAAGGCTACCGAAACTCTTGTTAATTTAATGGAGCTTTGGGGAAGCAAGGGTTAAATACCGGCAATTTTTTAAAAACTTGCCGTGGACTCATTTTCTCGTTAACTTAAAAGCGGATGGTTTGCTGTTATGGTCTCCAAGAGAGAGAAGAGAGAGCATGTGCCTATCTGTAACAGGGAAATAGATTCCACCTTCCTTAAAATGTCCGTTATAAATATTTCTTCCATGATTATCGGTATGCTTCTATACGGAGAGCGCCGTGAAGCTTTCGATTTCTGGATGGACCCGATAAGCTTCTTAGGGGCCACCGAAACTGCCAACGGACACAAGAACACAGCCTCTTTAATAGTATTTGTCCTGGGAATGGTTATAAGCGGATTTTTAATGCTTAAAGTTGCCTCGCTCTTTAAGAAACACGAGGAAATTCAACACCACAGGCTTAAAAGTTACCTTTCCGTCGGAGCTGCACTGGGTTTTTTCATTATCACCTATCCCTGCAACATAAACAATAACATCCACAGTGTCGGAGGAGCCCTCCTGTTCGGGAACCTCTGGGGGATTACCCTCCTGTTTCTCCTGGAAGTCCCCTCACTGGAAGGAGCACCTCATGTAGTGTTTTACCATTTCATTCTTCACTCCACAGTTTTAACCTATGCATTCAACTTTGTAATAAAATCGAATATTCAGCAGATAACACAGAAGTTTGCAATACTCAGCCTGATCATCGTCTTGAAGGCAACAACTTCACTGTACAAACTCTACGAAGAACCTACTGAGGTTCAGACCCAAGAAGAAAGAGAGGGAAAGCAATTCTTAACGGAAGACTCCGGTGAGCCGGAGGAATCAGAAATATTCTGACTCCGTTCTTTCTGACTTCGGCCTGTCCAGTATCTCCTTCCAGACAATTGCCCTGGAGAATGGCTTTAACCTGTTAAGCCTTTCCACTATCGACAGCTTCTTTCTGACAACCTCCCCCATTTCCTCCCACTTAACAGGTTTGAGTTTTGTCTGAATCCTTGTCAGCTTTTCAGTATCAAAGCTGGTCGGCTTTACAGTCTCGAGTTTTCTTTTATCTATTGCATCCAGTTTTTCTTCATCCAACCTTCGCCCTTCAAGGACACCTATTCCTTTTGCCTCTTCCTCGTATCCGCTCTGGAAACCTATGTACCTGCTCTCCTCAATTTTCTCGAACTTAAGTCTCCTCTCGTCATCCGGCTTTACAGGTACCGAAGTTTCAGCCTGGTAGCTCCTTCTTAAAGCAGGAATCTTCATCCGGCTGGATCTCCTTTTCCCCCTTTCCGTGCCACGGGATCTTCTCTTACTAAAGACAAGGCGCAGTATACCGGATACAATAAAAAAGAGAACAACAAGAATTACCAACAGATTTGAAATCAAGAACTCCATTTAAAAATACTCCTCCCCTTCCCCTACTTGTCCATATCTTCACCTTCGCCAGCCTCACCGCTTATACTCTTGCGCATATCAGTGTCTGCCTGAATATTCTTCAGCCTGTAGTAGTCCATTATCCCCAGGTTGCCGGAACGAAAGGCCTCTGCTATAGCCTTCGGAATCTCGGCCTCGGCAAGCACGACCTTTGCCCTGTTCTCACGAACCTGGGCTATCATTTCCTGTTCCCTAGCCTTTGCAGCAGCCCTCCGCTGCTCCGCTATGGCCTGGAACCTCCGCTTGTCGGCCTCCGCCTGGTCTGCCTGCAGCTTTGCCCCTATGTTCTCACCTACATCGACATCAGCAATATCTATGGAGAGTATCTCGAATGCGGTTCCCGCATCCAGCCCCTTTTCCAGAACTGTCTTTGAAATTACATCGGGATTTTCCAGAACCTCCTTGTAGCTGTTTGCAGAGCCTATCGTTGTAACGATTCCCTCGCCTACCCTGGCAATTATAGTCTCCTCCGTCGCACCACCCACAAGCCGCTCTATATTAGCCCTTACTGTAACACGCGCCTTTGCCTTAAGCTGTATCCCGTCCTTTGCAACCGCATCTATCGTTCTCTTTCCCGTCTCCGGGTTGGGGCAGTCTATTACCTTCGGATTAACGCTTGTCCTTACCGCATCCAATACGTCCCTGCCTGCAAGGTCTATTGCCGCAGCCTTCTTGAAATCCAGACTGATACCTGCCTTGTTTGCCGCAATCAAGGCCTTGCTAACCTTTATTACATCACCGCCTGCCAGGTAGTGCGTTTCAAGCAGGTCAGAGTCTATGCCCAATCCCGCCTTGGTAAGCATTATTCTGCTGTCAACTATTATGCTGGCCTTGACCTTTCTTATCCACATCCCAATAAGGCGGCTAAGCTTTATAGGGGCACCCGAAAGAAGCGCCCTGAACCAGAGACCGAAAAACTTTAAGAAAAATGCTATTACAACGAGGACAAGGATTCCTATAAGAATATATGCAACTATCATTTCTCTTCCTCCTCTCTCTTTTTTCTTACTATTATTCGGGAACCATCCACCTCCCGAACCTCTATCTCGGCACCCTTCTCTATAAACTCGCCATCCGTTACGACACTGTACCTCTTTCCATCTATCAAAGCCATACCTGATGGCCGTAACATAGTTAAGCACTTACCTACCTTGCCTTTAAGTTCGCTGTACTGCGAGAGGGAATGCGCTACAAATCCCTCATCCTTCTCCTGGCGGTCGGCAAGAATCAACCTTTTTCCCAAAAAACTCCTCGGAAAATACTTGAAGTAGAGAAGAATAAGTATGGGAGTTATGATGACAGCGGCAGATAGAAATATGTAACCCAGGACTCTTCCATAGTGTATAAAGATAAGGGCAATGCCGCCTGCAATGCTTCCCATGCCGGCAAGACCCACAAGGCCGCCTGCCGGAACGAAGAACTCGAGTACGATTGCAATGTAGCCTATTATGTAGAGCCCGATTGCAAGAAAGATCATGATACACTCTCTCTGTTACTGCGCTTCACCACGATCTTGTTTTCACTTGCATCGATCACTTCCACTGTGGCACCCCTCTCTATGAACTCCCCCTCTGCCTGTACAACGACCACTTCGCCGTCAAACTCAGCCTTGCCCACAGGCCTAAGGGCAGTCACAACGAAGCCTCTTCTACCGAGCAGGTCCTTTCGGACCTCCGCTGGTTTTGCAACGAAGCCTGTCTCCTGCTTCTGTTCCGTTGCAAGGACGAGCCGCTTAAAGGGCCCCATCCTGGGAAGAAGGGGAAAGAGCAGGGCCAGAACTACGATTGAACCCAGGAGGCTTCCCCCGACAACCAAAAGGTTCTCCTTAAGAATATCCCACTGCCACTGGAATCTGGGAAAAACGAAACCCTGGCGGGAGAGGACAAGTGCGGTAACCATCAGTACTATCCCGCTTATACCGGTTATGCCGAAGCCGGGAATAAGAAATATCTCCACAACGAGCAACACGACACCAAGAATAAAGAGGAGTATCTCAAGCGAACCGACATTTCCCAGCAGCCCGCTCGATATAAAGACAATGGCAAATGCTATTATGGCAATCGTTCCCGGGATACCAAAGCCGGGGCTCGTTATCTCGATATAGAGAGCAACTATGCCTATCAGTATCAGGAGGGAGGTTACATAGGCACTTGTAAGGACAGCAACGATACGGTCCTCCATGCTTTCCCTGTGCCGGTTCACATTTTCCTCCGGAATGCCCAGGGTGTTGTAGAGCTCCTCGATAGAGGAAAGTGTTCCCGAGGAGAGGCCGTACTCCTTCATCTCGCCTGCCGTTAACGTTAAGAGCTTTCCCTTGGGAGAGATTACCTTTCCATCCTCGAAACTCTTGCCATTTTTTTCTGCCTCTCTTTTCAGTTCGGGGATGTCCTCTGCAAGAGCCAGCATTCTTTTACCATCTATGAAGACCTCGTTAAGCTCCATGTCCTTGTCCACCATTGCAATTGCAACGGCCTTGGGATAGCCATTCTTCTCGGCAATTGCAGCCATCTGCGCCCTTACGGCACTAACCACCTTCTCAGGCGCCATCTCCATGCCACCCTGGGTCTGGTAGACCGGTGCTACCGCCCCTATGGAAGTTCCCGGAGCCATGTATATTGCACTGCAGGAGAGGGTAATTAGGGCACCGGCCGACCAGCTCACCCCTGTTCCCTCAGGCAGAGAAGGAATGTAGGCGACTGTCTCTGCTTTCTTTACGGAGCCGATGGAAGAGGCTATCTGGAGTGCAGAGTCCACCTCTCCCCCGTAGGTATTTATATCGAATATTATATAGTCTGCATTCAGCTTTTCCGCTTCTTTGATTCCACGCTTTATGAAAACGAGCATGTACCTGTCTATGTCACCATGGATAGGAATCACATAGGCGGTCTTGATTTTAGTCGTTGGTTCGGCTTTACTTGTATCCTTACCGGTTTCCCTGGCCTTGTCCTCTGAAAAGAGATATGAGCCTTTCATGATGGCAAAAACCGATAAGAAAAGAAAAATCAACGATCGAGCGGTCAGTTTCATTGAATTATTGAAACCCCCTGTTAGCTATATGATCTTTCTATACATATCATTTGTCAAGGATAAAGGGGGATAATGCAATATTACCCATATAAGGTGATATCAGGACATTTTTTTCTGCTCACCGGAGATAAGAATTTTCAGAGATAAGAATTTTCACTATGTTGGGAAAACAATCTGAATATCGGCGGTCACAGATTATTTACAGCCTCTATCAACTCTTCCAACTCTATTTCACCGATACTTTCATATACGATATCCGCATGGGGCAGCTCCTCTTTTGCACCTATTCCTACTGCGAACATCCCGGCACGCTTTGCAGCCTCTATCCCCGCCCGTGCATCTTCGAAGACCACACACTCCGAAGGTTCGGCATGGAGGAGTCTTGCAGCAAGAAGGAACTGATCCGGTTCCGGTTTCGTTTTTTCCACGGAATACCCATCCAATATGATATCCGCTTTTTCATCGATGCACAGTCTCTTTACTATTTCCCTGGTATTCTTCGACACCGATGCAATTGCAATTCTGCCACCAATACTGTGAATCTCTTCGAAGAGCCTTAGGGTACCCGGGAATAGAGAATCTTCACTGACACCAATAAGAAAATCCCTGTAGTACCGATTCTTTCTTTCCAACAGCACTTCGAACTCTTTCTTCGAAATCTCTCTGTTTCCCAGGAGGAGAGCAAGACAATCCCTCCGTGAGACTCCCTTGAAGTTTTCATTCATCTTCCTGTCAAATGGGATTTCAAGCTCGTCGGCCAATTTTTTCCATGCAAGATAATGGTACTCCGAGGTATTTGTAAGTACACCATCGAGATCAAAAATAAAACCATTGAGATTTTTTTTCATAAGGCTATTAAAACCTCTTGCATCCAAAGCGTTTTGGAAATATCATGTTTAATTATTCCAATAGTGATTTTTTGTCAAGGGGGTAATTCTTGAAAGGTATCAAAGATAAGATAATTCCTGTCATTCCAGCACCAAGCACCAAGGACTGGCTTATCGAAAGAAAGGGTTACAGGAGGATTGAAAATTCCTACTATGAAAGTCTGTTCACACTCTCGAATGGATACATGGGAGTAAGGAATACTATCGACTTCGAAGATCCCAATTCAATACCGGGAATATTCATTGCCGGGTTATACGATAACGCTCCTGTCGTTTACACGGAACTTGCAAATGTACCTTCATGGCTGAAAACCGATTTTTCCATTTCCCTGCCGGATAGTTGCACCAATGCGAAGGATTTCGAATTGGTAGATGGCCAGGGTGAATTCTATCAGGCTTTGGACATGAAGAAAGGTGCACTTTATACCACTGCCCTACTTTCAACAAGAAATGACCAAAAGATAAGGGTGGAGACATTTCAATTTCCCCATGCCCTCTATAAGGAACTCTACTTCACCGTAATGAAGGTGAGAAGTGTCGATTCGGAGGGAAGGGTTTCTGTTGCCTTCAGCCTTAACAATTCCATGTCGAACCAGGGGCTATACCCATGGGTTAAGACGTATCATTTTAAAACACTCGATGCGGGACCCCTTGAATACGAGGGGATTACAATTCCCGGAGCGAAGAGATACGGGATCTATATGAAGTCACGCACACAGGCAAGCCGGTTGACATTGACGCAGATGACTCTGACAATCCCTGCGGTCGGTTATCGGAACCTCTGCTATGAACAGAAGTTTTTCCGGAACCGAGCAATCGAAATATTCACTCTGGATCTGGAGAAAGATAAAGAATACACATTCTATCGTCTTGTGCATAATTCCGTGACTCACGATTCACAGAAGGGTGAGAATGTTATAACTGACAGGAATAAGGCGGGAGCTTTCTTCTATCACTTCAGGGGAGATATGGAAAGACTGGTAGAAACTCACCTCAGGAGCTGGGAAGAAAAGTGGGAGGATGCCTGGATATACCTCGAAGGAGACGAAAAAGCGCTGGAATCAATAAGATTCAGCGTCTTTCAATTGCTGCAGGCATACGATGAAAAATGTGAAAATTTCAGTATTCCTGCAAAAGGACTTACCGGTGAGGGATACAAGGGGCATATATTCTGGGACACAGAAATATTCATGTTTCCATTTTACCTTCATACCAATCCCCAGGCAGCCAGGAAGCTCCTGGCATACAGAACAGAGAGGATGCCGGTAGCACGAGAGAACGCAGAAGCAGAGGGAATGAAGGGAGTAAGGTTTCCGTGGGAATCAGCCTCCACCGGCCGGGAGGTAACACCGTATGAGATTTATGACTTTGTAGAGGAGAAAAAATACTTCATCTACACAGGAAAGGAAGAGCTCCACGTAACGGCTGATATAGCATATACAGTAGTCAGGTACTACAATGCAACAGGTGACGATACCTTTATGCTCCAGTCCGGCCTGCCCTTGCTCGTAGAGACGGCCAGATACTGGGCAAGCAGGGTTGAATGGGATGAAGAAAAAAAAGGATTCGTGATACGCAAGGTAATAGGACCGGACGAGTTTCATGAACATGTCAACAATAGTTACTTCACCAACTACATGGCTTCCTGGAACCTAAAGGAAGCTGTAAAGTTTGCAAAACTCTATCATATTCCCTCTCTTTCAGAGGAGGAAATAGAGAGATGGGAAGAAATAGCAGAAGGGATTTACCTTCCGCAGAATGAAAGTGGTATTCTCGAAGAATTTGAAGGTTACTTCGATCTGGAAGATATAAAGATAACGCAATGGGACTCAAACTACATGCCAATCATCCCCAAAGAGGTAGAGAAAAGGATTGAAAAGACTAAGCTTATAAAGCAGGGAGATGTGGTATTACTATTTTATCTCCATCCCAACAGATTTTCCCGGGATGTAGTGGAGAAGAACTTTCATTACTACGAAACAAGAACCGTACACAGCTCCTCACTCAGCCCGATGGTTTACTCCATTGTCGGATTGCATCTTGGGATCGAGGACTCTGCCCTTAAGAATTTCATGAGAACATCGAGAGTGGACCTGGATGATAACCAGGGAAACATAAGGCTGGGTCTTCATCTTGCCGCATGCGGTGGAACCTGGCAGGCAGTTATAGGCGGTTTCGGTGGTGTGATTTTCAATGAAAAAGAACTAATATTGAAACCCAGACTTCCCGAATCATGGAAGCTTCTCCAGTTCAGAATAAGGTGGAAGGGAAACAGAATCAAAGTCACGGTTACCAATAGCGAACATATTCTGGAACTGGAAGAATACGAAGATTCTCATTACGGGAAAGGTAGCAATTTTATCACCGTCACCATCGATGGTAACAAAGTACAACTTGACAGGAAAACCAAAAAAAGGGTTGTTAAAAATATTTCCAAAGAAAATAAAGAAAATCTTGACAGCAGTATCAAATAATGCTTTAATTATTCATAATTTCCAAAGCGCTTTGGATAGATTTGGTTAAAATGTATAGAAAAGATGGAATGGTAAAATTATCAGACATCGCCAGAGAACTCGGGCTGTCCTTGACGACTGTTTCCAGAGCGCTTAATAACTACAGCGATGTAAGTCCGAAGACCAAAAAACTTGTTATCGAAACGGCAAAGAGGCTCGGCTATATTCCCAACCTCTCTGCCCGGGGATTGGCACTCAGGAAAAATCACCTGGTCAGTCTTTTCTATTACGACTACGTGAACTCCGGCCCTTATCAGCCATTTACATTTGAAGTTGTTGCAGGAATTCGCAAATTCTTCAGTAACACCAAATACGATCTCATAATGATACCGGAAACAAGGAGAGGGAGGAAATCCCAGTCACTTAAAAGCATCTGCTATTCCAGGGGCGTTGACGGACTGATAATTCTAGGCATACTCACTGACGATCCGTACATAGAAGAATTGAAGGCCGATTTTATTCCTACGGTATTCCTCGATTATCCATTGCTGAGCAAGAAAGTCTCATACGTCGAGTCAGACAATATCAAGGGCTGCATGCTTGCAATCGACTACCTCGTTTCACAGGGGCACAGAAGAATAGCATTCATAAACGGACATGAGCTTGCAGCGGTAAGCTCCGTAAGATTAAAGGGGTATATGGAAGGCCTGAAAAAACACAACATCGAGTTCGATCCTGAAATCACAGAGATTGGCGACTACACGGAACGAAGTGGTTACTTCGCTGCCAGAAACCTCTTTCTCAAAGAGAAAAATATCACTGCCATCTTTGCGGCTTCGGACCTCATGGCAATTGGTGCGATTCGTGGATTGAATGATATAGGACTGAAGGTCCCGGATGATGTCGCAGTAGTCGGGTACGATGACATCCTGCTGGCAGAATACTTTCAGCCAAGGCTTACTACCATCAGGCAGCATAAATTCGAGCTTGGTTTTCAGGCAGCCGCCGAGCTTCACTCGATAATGGAAAATCCGAATCACGAACCAAAGGCGAGGACCATAAAGGTGGAACTTATAATCCGTGATTCTGCATAGATACTTTAAAACAGCAAACAAACGGTAGGCAGCTATCAATTTGAAATAAAGAAGGGAGGTGATAGAGGATAGAAAGGATCAATTTTCAAAGTATTCAACCAATCAATTCAAGGGAGGTAAAAATGAAAAAGATTTTCGTGCTACTACCAACGCTTGCCTTTGTTCTATCGGTTTCCGTGGCATTTGCAGGAGGCAAGCAGGAACAGAAACCCTCTGCCGAAACCACTACGGTATCAAAGGGGGCACAACCTACCAGTTTCACAAAGATCCCGGTAGAATCAAAAGCAACAATCGTTTTTTCCGGCTGGGGTGACCAGACGGAGCAGAAGATCTACAGGGATTCTATCGTAAGGTTCAATAAGATCTATCCGGAGGTAAAGGTCGATTATCAGCCCATTCCCGCTGATTTTCAGACAAAAATCAAGGCAATGGTCGCCGGTGGAACAGCACCCGATGTATTCTACGTGGATGACCAGTTGATGACCGCTCTCGGAATGACGGGACAGCTCCTTCCTCTGGACGATTACATGAAAGCCGCCAATGTTTCGAGAAAAGACTTCATCGTTGAACTTCTAAAGATATTTACCTACAAGGGAAAAACATATGGATTGCCAAAGGACTGGGGAACTCTGGGTCTCGTCTACCTGCCGGAGACACTGGAAGCAGCCGGTGTACCGGAACCCAATGACAACTGGAATTGGGATGACCTCTTCAACGCAGCCAAGAAGATAGCTTCCAATACAAAATTCGCAGGTTTCGTGCAGAATGCCGACTGGGCAAGGTTCGCACCGTGGGCTTTCGAGGCAGGTGGTTCTTACACCAATTCAGATTACACAAAGGCAACACTCGACACGCCGGAGATAAAGAAGGCAGCTTCATACATCCTCAACATGAAAAAAGCGGGCGCACTGGTAACGAGCTCTGATGTCGGAGCATCCTGGGCAGGTGAAGCCATCGGAAAGAAAGTCGTTGCAATGACATATGAGGGCGGCTGGATGGTTAACTTTATGAGACAGAATTATCCTGATGTCAAATGGAAAGCGGCAAAGGTCGTTAAAGGTCTCAACGGCAAGAGGTCGGATGTCATTTTCACCAACGCGATCGGTATAATATCGAGTACAAAGTATCCTAAGGCATCCGCTGCATTTACCATCTTCGTTACCAGCAGAGAAAATCAGGCTGAAATTGTGAAGACAGGTTTTGCATACTCAACGCATCCAGACCAGATAGACCTGGTACAGGACCCCAACGACAAGCAGATCGCAGCAGGCGGTCTCGTAGGAAGAGTTGCCTACTGGGGCCCCAATACGGGTAAGATAAATGACCAGGTAAGCAAGGCGCTTGAAAGGATATATTTGGGCGCTCAGACTGTGGATGAATCATTTGCAGAAGCCAACAAAAAGGTAAACGAAATCCTTTCAGGTCAATAATTCTTTAATGAGGGAACTGCAATGACGGAAGAAGATACAGGGGGGCATAAAGCCCCGCCTGTATCCTCTATGAAAATGGTAAGTAAGACGGTAAGTAACGAACAAATGAAGCAAAACAATGAAAACAAAATATTAACAAAAAATAGATCACTCAGTCAAATGAAGAAGAGAGAGGAGTTAGCTGCCTACCTCTTTTTATCCCCATACCTTATTTCTGCCCTTGTATTTACCATAGGCCTCCTCGCCTTCGCCTTCTACATAAGCTTGAACAGATGGAACATATTCACCCTTCCGAAATTCGCCGGTTTTACAAATTACATCAAAACATTCAAGTCTCCCGATTTCCTACGCTCTCTGCTTAACGTCTTCTGGTATTCACTTGTTGTGGTTTCCTTTCAAACGGCTATCGCTATACTCCTTGCCGTTATACTGAACAAGCCGGTTCCCGGTTCCAGCCTGTTCAGGACACTATTCTACGCTCCCAGTGTCACTTCCAGCGTGGTCATATCAATGATATTCTGGTGGCTGTATCTGAAAACAGGATTTCTAAACCTCGCCATCGGGAAGTTGCTTGGCGTCTTGCACGTAGCATGGAAGAACATAGACTGGCTGAATGACCCGAGGGGGCTGTTTCAGTTGATTGCAGGACTCTTTGGAAAGAAAATTCCCTACTCCAAGTGGTACTTCACGGGGCCGAGTATAACATGGATGGCAATCATGTTTCAGGCAATCTACACAACCTCTCCAACCTTTATGATAATGTTCCTCGCTGCCCTGCAGAATATTCCCCCTTCCCTCTACGAATCGGCATCCATCGACGGGGCCTCTCCATGGAAGCAGTTTACAAGGATCACACTTCCGCTGTTAAGGCCAATCATAATGATGGTCGTGGTACTGGGAACGATTGGCACACTGCAGTTATTCGACTACGTAAAGATTATGACATCAGGTGGCCCGCTTGGTACGACCCTCGTTCCCGTGTACCTGATTTACAGGGAGACCCTTGGAACGGAAGGACCCATAAGGGCAGGGTACGGTGCCGCCATGGCCTTTATACTTGCTGCAATAATATTCATTTTTACCTATCTGCAGAGGAGGTTCATTGAAAGAGGTACCGAGCATTACTTTTAGATTTCTTCAGGAAGGCAAAAAAATGAATGAAGATTACGCCATAAAAGATACCGTAAAAGATTCTGTAAAAGATTCCGAAAAAGAAGACATAATAGATGCTTTAAAAAATGACGGAGAGAATCCCGTAAATAGCAAACCCTTCTCCTTCTACTTCAATCTTTCAATCAAATACTTCATCCTCTCTGCAATAGCCATAACGCTCTTCTTCCCATTCATCCTGGCCTTTTTCGGTACATTCAAATCGAATGCGGAGATCACTCTATGGCCGCCAAAGATTCTTCCATCGAAGTGGCTCTGGGAAAACTGGCTCATAACATGGAAGACCGATCTGGGAAGAGGTGGTACCTTTCCCAGGTGGTTATTCAACACAGCCTTCCTCTCGATTATAATCGCAACTCTCCAGGTCGTCTTCTGCTCCCTGGCAGGGTATGCATTTGCACGGCTTCGCTTTAGAGGCAAGGAGATAATATTTACCTTCATGATCTCGTCCATGATGCTGCCGGGAGTGGTGACACTGGTACCCAAGTACGTAATGATGGCAAAGCTGAAACTGATAAACACCTACTGGAGCCTTATACTTCCCGGGGCTGTCGAGGCATTCGGGATATTTCTCCTTACCCAATACTTTAAATCAATACCTCATGAGCTGGAAGAGGCCTGCATGATAGACGGAGCCTCCTACTTCAGAATCTACAGAACCGTGGTACTTCCTCTCTCCAGGCCTGCTCTCCTTACACTCTACATATTGAAATTCCAGGCAATGTGGAACAACTTTCTCGATCCGCTTCTCTACCTGAACCGTGTAAACATGTGGACCCTCACTGTGGCTCTGATGACCTTCCAGCAGCAGTACAAGGCTCAGTGGAACCTAACCCTTGTAGGGGCCATGTTCAATGCGATACCCGTCCTGGTAATTTTCTTCTTCTTCAGTCGTTATTACATAGAGGGTGTCTCGTATAGCGGACTTAAAACCTGAGTATAGGTGTATAACAAGCATGTGCCAGTAGCAATCCTATGTTGCGGCCATATGCCAGTAACCACACGGTAGAAGGCTATTGCCACATGGTAGAAGTCTATTGGTCTCTATCGGAAATTAAAAATTGATATCCTCAAGATTGAATTCTGCCACGCCAATAACTTCGTCTGCACCGCCATAGTAGACCAGAACCCTCTGACCCAACACAACCTGCCCACAGGAAAAAACAACCCTGGGAACCCAACCATTCACCTCCCATTCAAGTTCTGGAGTAAGAATGGGTTCCTTCTGCCTGGCAATTACGCGCGAGGGGTCTTTCAGATCCAACAATGCTATGCCAAGGCTGTAACCCTTCTTTGGATTGGTTCCGTGGTATATGAGAAGCCATCCCTCCTCCGTCTTTATCGGAGGTCCGGCAATACCGACCTTGCCACTCTCCCAGTCTGATTCCGCTCTGGGAGAAATTATGCTTCTGTGCCGGTACCACTTCTTAAGATCATCCGAATAGGCCAGCCATATATCCGGCTCCCGCCTGTGAAACATCACATACTTTCCCTCGATCTTTTCCGGAAAAAGTGATGCATCCTTGTTTCTCTCGTCCAGCACCACGCCTCGCCTTTCCCATTTTACGAGGTTTTTCGATGTTGCCATGCATATCTTGTAATCAACACCGTTGTATCCGGTATACAGCATGTAATACGTGTCACCTATCTTCACGATTCTCGGATCCTCGGGTCCCCTCGATTCCTCCGGTATGTCGTTGGACATAACAGGCCTGTCCAGTCTGCTGAAAGTAAGGCCATCGGAACTAACCGCATAGCCGAGGCTGCTTACAAAGGGTCCTTCCTTGTCGTTGGGAGGAATATCCGTTGCCCTGTAGATCAAATGGATGAGCCCGTTGTCATATACCGCTGCGGCATTGAAAACAGCCGCTGCTTCCCAGCCATTCTCCTTCTTCGGGAGAAGGACAGGCTTTTCAGACAATCTCTTTAATTTCATTGTTTCTCATACTCCCGGTGCGTTTGACTTGTATGACTTCAAATCCCTGAATGAGATCATTCGCTTCCTATCTTCGTCATAGAGGTTCATGAAGAGGCTCTTGAAGGAACCTGGAAGTGTAATGGGCTTTACCTTCCGAACTTCGGGAACCTCCCGAAAACATGCCTGAAGGTTGTAGTTAGGAATCGTTGGCCGAAGATGATGAATATGATGAAAGCCGATGTTTCCTGCAAACCACTGCAAGATTCCCGGGAGCCTGTAAAAAGAGCTTCCCTTCATGGCGGCATCCACCATGTTCCATTGATCCTGCCTCATCCAGTAGACATCCTCGAACTGGTGCTGCACGTAGAAAAGCCATATACCGAGAACCCCCGCTATAAAAAGCACCGGCGCCTGAATGGCAATGTAGGTCTTGAAACCGAAAGCAAAACCCATGGCAAGTATCATTATGGCTATTCCGATATTGTTCACTATTACACTTACCACTTCTCTTCTTCTCGCCCCCTTGTGGCTCCACCTGTTCCGGATGACAAAGGTATAGACAGGACCGATTAAAAGGAGAACGAATGGGTTACGGTACACCCTGTAGAAGAATCTCTCCTTCCACGAAGCTTCCCTGTACTCCTTTACCGTCAAGGTCATTACATCACCAACCCCCCTCCTGTCCAGGTTCCCTACAGCCTGGTGGTGCTCCATGTGAGATGATCTCCACTCTTCATAGGGTGTAAAGGTGATTATGCCCAGGATGGTTCCTGTTATCCTGTTGGCAACTGTCGAAGGGAAAAAGGAGTTGTGGGTACAATCGTGAAAAATGATAAAGGTTCTTACGAGAAAGAGCGCTGCCGGAACAGACAGAAGCAGAACATAGATGTAGGGGGATCCCCTCTCGAGCATCCATATCATAACTGCCCACAGCAGCAAATACGGACCAAGGGTATCGAAAAGCTGCAAAACTGCCCTTTTAGTATCTGCCCTTGCAAACTTCTGAAGAGACTTCAACCACTCCGGAGAAGACTGCCTGCCTTTCATATTTCCCTGCAAATCAAATTACAATTTCAATCCTTCCCTGTCAACCCGGGTGGTCGGCCCGTAACTAACCGATCTCTTCTACCTTTACGGGCCTTCCCTCCCTAAGAGATTTCTTTGCGGCAAGGCCCATTAAAACGGGAATCTTTCCGTCTATACCCGTAACACCGGGCTTCCTGTCATTTCTTACCGCATCTATGAACTCCCGTACCTCATTGAGGTAAGACTCTACGTACCTGTCCATAAAGAAGTACAACGGCTTTGCAAGGTGGTTGCCCGCTGAATCAAGAAGGGAGACATTGTCCGGCGTATTGTTGGAGGCCATCACGTTGCCCTCGGAGCCGAACACCTCTACCCTCTGGTCGTATCCGTAGACAGCCTTTCTGCTGTTGTCGATGCTACCTATTGCTCCGCTTTGAAATTTCAAGAAAACGAGGGCAGTATCCACATCACCGTACCTGGCTATCCCGGGATTTATGAGAACCTCTCCCGTGGCAAATATCTCTGTTACCTCTTCTCCCATCAGAAAACGGGCCATGTCAAAATCATGAATCGTCATATCTAGGAATATACCACCTGATACCTTTACATACTCAAGCGGCGGGGGTTCCGGGTCTCTGCTGGTAATCCTTAAGATCTGCGGTTTGCCTATTTTACCGGCCGCAACGAGTTCCCTCACCCTGCTGAAATTGGCATCGAAACGCCTGTTAAATCCAATCTGAAGTTTAACCCCGGCTTTCTCCACAGCCTCAAGGGCAACATTGATTCTTGCCGGCTCGAGGGCGATGGGTTTCTCACAAAAAATGTGCTTTCCCGCCTCTGCCGCGGCCTCTATTATCTCGGCATGTGTATCGGTAGAGCTGCAGATCATTACTGCCTCCACGTCCCTTCTTTCCAGTACCTTCCTGTAATCACTGTAGGTATCGTGTACGCCGACTGTCGAGGCACACTTCTCTGCAGCCTCCAAAAATACATCGGAGATACAAATAAGCTCCGCCTCGGGCAACCTGAAAGCAATATGACTTGCATGAAGCCGCCCGATCCTCCCGGCACCTATTAAACCTATCCTCAATCTATCTGCCAATTTTCAACCTCCTCTCTTCACTCCTCTCTTCATAATGGTTGAACAACGGAAGAAGAACCCCCGCAGGCTCTTCCTGCAAACGTTTTCAAACCGACACACAGGATAGACCTATCATCTCCCTTTGTCAACCACCGAGGAGCCTGTGTACCTTCTCTGCAAGGTCATGAGAAGTGAAGGGTTTCTGTAGGAACTCGACCCCCTCCTTTAGTGCTTTGTTATTGGTAACAGTTTCTTCCGAATATCCCGAGATAAACATGATTTTTATCTCCGGATGAATGGACTGCAGATATTCGGCAAGCTCCTTGCCACTCATTCCGCCAGGCATGATTATATCACTTATGAGAAGGCTTATTTTCCCCAAATGCCTGTTGCATATTTCAATTGCCTCACCTGCATCCCCCGCAAGGAGAACCGAATATCCGGCAGAAGACAGTATCCTCGCTGTTATATTTCTGACCGCTTCTTCATCCTCCACGAGTAGAATGGTTTCCCCGTGGCCGTCCGGGGTCTTAGTCCTCCCTTCATGCGAACCTGTTTCCACATCTCCTGCGGGTGAAATCGCCGTTGAAATCTGTTCCTCCGCATAGGGGAAATAGATTCTGAACTCGGTTCCTTCCCCTATCTTGCTACGGACAAGAATATCACCATTGCTCTGCTTAACGATCCCGTATACCATGGAGAGGCCGAGACCGGTACCCTTCCCTATCTCTTTCGTCGTGAAAAAGGGCTCGAAAATATGAGATACCGTTTCATCATTCATCCCCGTACCTGTATCCCTCACTGTGAGAACAACATATGAACCGGGATCAAGGTTAAAGGTTCCCTCCGTAAATTGACCGTTCAATTCCAGTTTTTCTGTCTTGATAAGCAGGCTGCCCCCTTCAGGCATTGCATCCCTTGCATTAACTGCGAGGTTCAAAACGACCTGTGAAACTTGTCCGGGATCGACCTTCACAAGACAGTCCGGCTCTCCCTCTATTTGCAACTCGACATCTTCACCTATCACCCTATCCAGCATATCTTTGAGATCCTCTATGGTTTCTTTCAAATCCACAACCCTCATCCGGAGAACCTGCTTTCTTCCGAAGGCCAAAAGCTGGCTGGTCAACATTGCAGCCCTCTTGGCCGCCTTCTTGATCTCCAAAAGCTCCTTAACCCAGTCTTCCCCCTCATGGCCCTCGATGAGCAAATCGGTATAACCGAGGATGCCTGTTAGTATGTTGTTAAAGTCATGGGCAATTCCTCCTGCAAGCCTTCCGATAGCTTCCATTTTCTGTGCCTGTACTAGCTGGGCTTCCAGTAATTTTTCTCTTTCCAGCTCTCTCTTTACCTGTTCATAGAGGCGGGCATTGTCCAGTGCAACGGTTAGCTGATCGGCAATGGTCGACAGGAAGGCTTCATCCTCCTTGGAATAGGCGTTCTTTCTGTAGGATTGCAGAACAATCATTCCGATTATACTGCCATTCTTAATAAGTGGCACACCCAGCCATGAGTCCGGTATTTCACCTGTACCCCAAAGATGCAGTCTGGGAAATTTGAATCTTTCCTCACTGAAATTTGTAAAGCGGATAGGTTTCCTTTCCTCGACGACAAGCTTCAAGAGAGGTGCCGGATCCCTGTTCAGATTCAGGGGAAACGATTTTATTCTGATTCCTTTATCTATACAAATCTTGCAATCGAAGGTATTTGTTTCCTCATTGTAAAAGCCGATAGCGAGTGCATCGGGTTCGAATATTGTTACTATTTCGCTATATGCCGTTTCCAGTAGCGTATCTATCTCCAGGCTTGTACTTATTTCCCTTCCTATCCTGTTGATAGTGGTAAGCCTTTCAAGCCGCTTTCTGGCATTTTCATAGAGAGAGGCATTCTCGATTGCAATGGCAAGTTGGCCTGCAACGGTAAGCAGTATCTTCTCATCCTCATGACTGAAGGCGCTCTCCTTTTCACTCTGAATATCCAGCACTCCAATCAACCTGTCCTTTATCATAATTGGTACGGCACACTCGGATCTTGTTTTTACTCCCTCCACGAAAACGCGATAGTAAGGATCAGTTGTTACGTCCGGGCAGTTGTACAGCTCTTTCAGTTCCCCGGTCTTACCGATTATTCCCTCGGAGCCTATCCTAAGGCGAACCTTTCCTATTTTTTCCTGCATCTCGTCGAAGGAAGTTGCATGTAACACCAGTTCATTGCCATCTCTCAACCATATGCTGTTTTCAAAAAAGCCGAGATTTTTTTTCAAAGATTCTACTGCCCTTCCAAGCAGTTCATTCAAATCGAGAACAGAGGAGATGCTGTTCTGGATTCCCGAAACAAGCTCCATGAAATTTGCACGCTGCCGTAACTGTGTCTCCATTTCCTTTCTCTCCGTTATATCGATAACAGAGATTATTATCCTCTCCCAGCTATCCTTGAACTCCTCCGGCAGAGAAGAGTGAACGAGGAGACGCAATTTCTTCCCGGTCAAACTTCGATGATCTATCTCGTAGACATTCAACAGCGAGCCTTCAAGTCTCCTGTAAACAGATTTTCTAAAGACAGGTAACCATGCTTCCTGTAAAAGTTTGTCGAGGTTTGCTATAAGATCCTTCTTATCCCTGGCCTCGAACAGTTTGACAGCGGTATTGTTCACATCGACGACCCTTATGAAGGCAGAGCTGGATACCAGTTCATACGGCTTCTCTTCAAGATAACCTTCCAGGTTCTCAACTCCCCTGCTTTTCAACCCGTCAAGGTAAGATTTCAACCCCGAAGCATTTATCTCCCAGACCGCAATGGGCGATTCTTCGAAGAGGTTCCTGTACCTCACCTTGTTCAAAACAAGCCGTTTCTGCTGTTCTTCAAAGGTTTTCTTGAGATATAAAAATAATCCGATGAGAAGGGTACCGGTACCTATATGAACGAACAGAGGGTCGATAATAGTCTTGAAAGGGAAGGAGGAATCGATTCGTGTAATCCACAGGGCGGTAAGGATGATTCCTGCAATATTCAGTATCGCAACGAACAGCGTAAGACCGATAGAGAAGAATAGGGCACAAAATATTACATTGAGTCCTATAAAAACAATATTGATAAAATCGAAGGTTTCCGGTTCAAGGAAGAACTTTACGAATTCTACAACCGGTATGGTGAATATAAAGAGCAAAGCCCCAATTCTAAATCTTCCGGACACATTAAAGAGATAGGCAACAAGCAGGAGAGAGTAACCAATTGCAGAGGGCAGACTGAACTCGTAACCATTGAAAAGTGATGTCACAAGCTCATACAGTGCGACAATGAAAGCAATGCCACAAAGAGAAACTGAGAGAAGAATCGATTTACTCCTGGTTTCGGCATCGCCTATGCTCTCATGAGGTGAAAAGACCGCCTTTAAAAGATTGCGCAGTGCAACTCCAAAGGTAAGCTTCTCCGAATATTCTTTCATGAACATCAGTATAGACAAAGATGAGAGACATTTCAAATAATAATTATTTAAATTTAAAATATATAATTTTCAGATAATCGTGGCATCGTAGCCAACGGTACGAATGATATTTCTGACCCTTTCAAGTACTTCCCCGTCACCTTCGTACTTCACAAATATCTTGCTCTGTCCCGAGTCTACCTGAATATCCTCTATCCCTTTGATCTTTCTTCCGACATGTTCAATGGTATATGCACAGGATGCACATGTTGCACCCTTAAGGGCCAAAACGCCTTCCTTGATTTCCATGACCGATATCCTCCGAGCTATAATATAACAATATATTACTAATATTGTAAACAACTAAATCTGTTTTCAGAACTTTTCAGTATCACATTGGTTTATCCCATGCATGCGACTCATTTCGATTGACAGCACAATTTCAAAGCCATACAATAGTCGGAACATGGAGAGAGGCAATGGCCAGAACAATCCGGAAAAACAAAAGATGTGGAAGCTTGTCCTCAGGTTTCTGGGTCCCGGTTTCCTCGTCACAGTCGGTTTCATAGACCCGGGAAACTGGGCTACCAATATTTCCGGTGGAGCTGATTTCCGCTACGACCTCCTATGGGTTATAACCTTAAGTACCCTCATGCTCATACTTATTCAGAACATGAGCGCCAGGCTGGGGATAGCAACCGGGAAATCACTTGGTGTAAATATTCGTGAACACTTTTCAGGCCCCGTTTCTGCTCTAATCGGAGTAACCATAGTAGCTGCCAGTGCGGCAACCGATGTCGCCGAATTGCTTGGAGGGGCAATAGGATTCAATCTGCTGTTGGGTTTCCCCCTGTGGCTTGGAGCATTCATTACAGTCCTCATTGAAGTTTTCTTCATCGTTACGCAGAGGTACCATAAACTGGAAAAGATAATCCTTGCGTTTCTTGGAATTATTTCCATCTCCTACATAATAGAGCTTTTTATAGTCAAGCCTGTTTGGAGTGCCGTAGCCCCCGCCATTGTTATACCAAGAATAACCAGAGAAAATATTTACATAGCCATGGGAATGCTGGGAGCAGTAGTGATGCCACACAATATCTTTCTCCATTCCAATGTGATCCAGAGCAGGAAGTGGGGTAAAACCGAGGAGGAGAAGAAAAGACTCCTCAAATTCGGAAAGATAGACACGATTACTGCAATGGGGTTGGGCTGGGCTGTGAATTCCGCAATGATAATCGTTGCAGCAGCTGTTTTCTACAGAAACGGGATTTATGTTGACAGCTTGAGACAGGCATCGGATACCTTGCGTCCCCTTGCAGGTAACCTCGCAGGTTTTCTCTTTGCACTTGCACTTCTTGCTGCCGGCATTTCGTCCTCCATCACATCCTCCATGGCGGAGGTAAATGTCATTACAGCTTTTCTCGGTAAACCGGAAGACCCCGATACACTACTCTACAAGGTCTCCACCTTCATAACGGCACTGCCCTCTTTCCTGATAATCCTTCTAAAACTCGATACCTTCAAGATACTGATTTTCAGTCAGGTAATTTTGAGTATTCAGCTTCCTTTCACGCTGATACCGCTACTAATACTCTGCAAAAGAAAAGACGTAATGGGCAAACTCAGGAGCGGCGGAAGTGAATTCTTGCTTGCAATCCTCGTCTCTGCAATAATAATAGTACTCAACCTTTATTTGTTCTACACGACGCTCTTTTGACAGATTTTTTCAAATTTCAATATCAGGAGGAATAGGCATGTACGAAAACATTCTCGTCCTGCTGGACTGTTCACCGGTGGACGATGCAATAATTTCCCATATAAAGGAGCTTGCCAGACATCATAATTCCAGGGTACACCTCTTTCATGTGATTCATGCCCACACGCTGGACCAGGAGAGGGTTATGACTACCAGGGTAAATGAATGTTTTTCCAGGGCAAGCAGGTTATTCGAGAAAGAAGGGATATCCGTGGACTACTCCAGTACGGAAGGGGAACCGGCAGAGGAAGTCCTTAAAAAGGCAAGTGAACCGACCTGGAACCTTGTTGCAATGGCCACCCACGGACACAAGGCAATAAGCGACTTCATTCTGGGAAGTGTTTCCGACGTATTGAAGCACAAGTTAAACAAGCCTCTCCTCTTGGTGCGCGGTTGAAAGGCTATACCAGACAATACTGACAAATAGGGATAAATAGAAGGAGGAATGATGCCCGTATTCGTAAACAGGATACTCAACCTGAAGAAAATAAAGGTAATAGGCTTCGATATGGATTATACCCTCGTTGGATACCATACAAGGGAGCTTGAAAAGGTCACTCACAGGCTCATAATAGAGTCACTTATCAGGGAATGTTCCTATCCGAAGGAAATTGAAAAATTGAGGTTCAACTACAGGCGCTCGATACCCGGCCTCGTAATAGACAAGAGAAAGGGGAATCTTCTTAAGCTTAGCAGGTTTGGTAAGGTGAAATTGTCATACCATGGTCTCAGGGAAATAGGGTACAAGGAACAGAACAGGCTATACCAGGAAATGGCAATAGATATAAAAAATTCAGATTTCCAGAGTCTAGACACTTCCTTTTCGATTTCAACGGGTGTTCTCTACTCCCAGCTCGTCCAGTTAAAGGAGGACGGCCTTGCCCTTCCGGATTACTATCAACTTTCCGAAGACATCAGCCAGTGCCTCGACATGGTGCATCGGAACGATTCCCTGAAATCAATCATAAGGAATGACTTTGAAAGATACGTGGATTCCGATCCCACGGTAGTCCTGCTCCTGGAGAGGCTCTTGAGGTACGGCAAAAAGCTGATACTCATAACGAATTCCGATTACAACTATACAAACGACCTTCTTCGTTTCGCAATAGACCCCTACTTGAAGAAACTAAAGAGGTGGCAGCAACTCTTTCAGATAGTGATAACCCTTGCGGATAAGCCGGGATTCTTTACCGAGAGAAAGGGCTTTCTCTCCGTGGATGAAGAAACAGGCCTCATGCGAAACCACTTCGGAACGGTAGAGAGCGGGATTTTTCAGGGCGGCTGGTTCGGTAGCGTACAGGAGGGCCTCGGTGTACAGGGAAGTGAAATCCTCTATATCGGAGACCATATCTACGGAGATGTCGTGACAATTAAAAAATCCTGCAACTGGAGAACCGCCCTTGTACTGGGTAACCTGAGTGAAGAGATTGCCAACATAAGAGCATCCAGAAAAATACAAGAGAAAATAGATCTTCTTATGGACAAGAAACAGCAACTCGAGACAAGAATCAATATGTATGATGTCAGGGAAGAAAAGAGAGATTCAAAAACACGAGAAACAGTTTCCAAGCTTTTCAAAGAAATAGACAGGATAAACACGGATATTTCAAAGAAACTTCTGGAGCTAAAAAAGTATTTCAATCCTTACTGGGGTGAAATATTACGTGCGGGCCTGGAAGAAAGTAGGTTTGCAGACCAGGTTGAACGTTATGCCTGCATCTACATGACGAGGGTTTCCGACCTGTACAGCTACTCCCCACGCACCTATTTTCGCCCGCGAAAGCGGCTACTCCCGCACGAAATTGCCGCCCTCCGGGATAACGATGGTATCAAGTAGCGCCATCTCATCCCTCCAACACTTCACCGATCGAACTGGTAAGCTCTTCGGCACTGAAGGGTTTTTGAATGAGATTGATTCTTCCCGCCACAAGTCCCTCCATGGAAATTGTATTGTTGGTGTACCCGGACATGAAAAGCACCTTGATATCGGTTTTGATCTCAGATACTTTTTTATACAGCTCAACACCATTCATCTCCGGCATAATCACATCTGTGAGTAGAATATCTATGTTTTCTCCCTCTTTCTCGACGAGATTGATAGCCTCCTGCGGCTTTTCTGCAACTATCACGCTGTAGCCTTTGTTTGTCAGCATGCGTCTTGTCACTGCCCTCACACGATAATCATCCTCCACAAGCAGTATCGTAACCCTGCCCTCTGCTTTATTTTTTCCCACCGTCTCTTTGATGATTCTATCTTCAACAGGTTCGCTATTCTCATCGAAAACGGGAAGATAGATATCGAATCTCGTTCCAACACCGGAAGTACTCGTAACCTTGATTTCACCGTCATGGTTTTTCACTATTCCATACACGGTAGAAAGGCCCAACCCCGTGCCCTTCCAGATCTCCTTTGTAGTGAAAAAGGGATCAAAGATATTTGCCTGTATCTCCTCTTCCATGCCTCTTCCGTTATCTATTACACTCAAAACTACTGCCCCTCCCCTCTCGTCCCTCTCCGAAGAAGTCCTGATCCTTATAATTCCTCTTCCCTCTATGGCATCCTGCGCATTTATCACGAGATTCATGATAACCTGCTCAAGTTGGCCTCTGTTACCAATTACTTTGGGGAGTGAAGGTGTAAGTTCAAGCTTTATTTCTATATCTTCTCTTATCGTGTGGCGGAGAAGTTTTCTGAAATGTTCAACCACCTCATTCAAGTCGAGAGGGCGCACCTGAAGGGTTTGTTTTCTGCTGAATGTGAGAAGCTGCTTTACTATGTCACGGGCTCTCTCTGCGGAATGGACGATATGCCTCATGTCTTCCTCTCTCGGGTCGGTATCATCCAGTGTCTGCAGTATTAGCTCGGAATAGCCCAGTATAGGAGAAAGCATGTTGTTTAGATCATGAGCTATGCCACTCGCCAGCTTCCCGATGGATTTAAGCTTTCTGTCCTGGAACAGTTCGATTTGAAGTTTTTCCTTCTCTTCCTCGGCCTGAACGAAACGTTCAGCATTTGTATATATTTCTGCAAGAATCTTAAGAAGGGCTATCTCCGAATCGGACCACTGACGGACCTTTTCTATAGAATCAAAGCCGATGAATCCGAAACACTTGGAAAAAGAAAAGAGGGGCAGTGCTATGAGAGATTTTACACCTTTCAGTTCCAGCATTTTATTCAGACTGCAAACATTCTCCGGCAGGTGAATCATCTTCCCCTCACTGTGAAGACCGAGCCATTTTTCAAATCCTTCGAGTGGTATATCCCTGAATTTCCCTGCCTGCGGCTCGATACCCGAAGCACACCATTCGTGCGTATTCGTCATTATTCCCCTGGTTAAATCGTAGCGGAACAGGTATGCACGATCCGTCTTGAGAAAATCTCCCACCGCAGCCAGGGAGCTCTCTATTCCATCGTTAATCTTTTCGATAGGGAGATTTATAAACTTTGTAGCCAGTTTTATGAGGAGTTCCTGGAAATCAAGTACTTCTTTCAGCTCTGTTAAATCTCTTCCTACGATAACGACACCTTTTCTCTTTCCCTTTTCATCCAGAAGGGGAACCTTTATCACATCGAAATGCTTCCTGCTTCCGCCTGGCTCGACAAAGTCCAGATCAAACCTGACAGGCTCTCCCTTTTCCAATGCCTCCTCATCCCACTTTCCAAGGGCAATAACCGATTCACCATGGCCCCTGCTGTACTCTGCAAGTTCCTCATTCGTCTTGCCGTGATAATCCACCTCGGACAGGCCTAGCAAATCGAGGTTGACCTTATTTGTCTCTATCCATCTTCCCTTCTCATCCTCCAGACAGACACTGTCCGGTATCGTATCTACCAGAGCCCTTAACCTTTCCTCGCTTTCAAGCCTCGCCTCTACCTCCTTGTAGATGAACTTGAGCGCTACCCATAGACCGACAAGGCCCAAAAGACCAATTACAATGTGAAGGAATATCGAGAGACGCTTTTGCCCCATCTCAAGCTGCAGATACGGCTCGAAGGGGAGTGTTACACTGATACCTCCACGTATGTCCCCGACCTTGTATCCCTGCGCTGCATGACATTTAAGGCATGACTCCTCCGTTATAAGGGGTTTCATGAACCGAAGGTATTTCCTGCCGTTCATGGTTTCAATGGTATATTCCTCAGAAACACCCTCTTCAAACTCTTTCAGGGCCTTTGTTTCCCAGGAATCTGCCCTGTTTGCCGGACGTATCGGCATGAGGCTCGTGATATGACCACGGACTCCAGTGGTTTCCCTTGCAAGTTCATGAACCTGTCGCGTCATATAGGCAGGATTCACCAGGGTAAGGTGCTTCCCAGTTGTGGTAGTTACGTCTCTCTCTGCGATTCCTTTGAGATAGGGATTAGGTGGGGTATCCTTTGAAACGGGTACATAGACTCCCCCTTTCATCGCATTCCAGCGCCTGTAGAGCACATCCTTGTTGAAACTTTCCCGGGCTGAGGTCACCGCTGTTCTCTTTATCGATTCATGCAAATTACGAAGATTCCAGTACAGGGAGCTTGATATAACAAGAATCCATGTAAGGGCAATGGATATCGCTATCAATCTAAACCTGGTACTCCTCCAATACATATTTTTTAAGTTTATATACTCCGGAGGAAGTTTCAAAGAATTTCACTTGTAAATTTAAAAGTGGAGGACAAAGGGGTTTCTCTTTATTACTTTTCCATCAGTTTTCCCGTCTCGCTGTCGAATAGAAGCACTGCTTCCGGGGGAATGTATACATTCACCCTTTCCCCCTTCCGGTACTCCGCCTCCTGGGTTATCAGGAGGTTCAGGCCTATCTCTCCCAGTTTCAGCTTCAGTATCGTCTCCGGGCCTGCAGGTAGAACGGTATTTACCTCGCATGAAAAGACATTCTCCGGTGAACCTTTTCCTCTTTCCCCTACAACACTTATATTTTCCGGCCTTACGGCAGCCACCACCTCCTTGTCCCTACCGAACACCCCGCCGGCAGCGTAATCCGTGAGAATAGAAAAATTCCCGAAGGATACCTTCACCTTACCACCACTTCCCTCTGCATCGATTTTTCCTTTAATCTTGTTAATAGTGGGGCTTCCAATAAAATCTGCCACGAAGAGAGTTGCCGGGTGCTTGTAAACAGCCTTTGGATGATCGAACTGTTCTATCCTCCCATGGTTCATAACAGCAATCTTGTTTGCCATGGTAAGAGCCTCCACCTGGTCGTGTGTCACATACACGGTGGTCGCACCGGTCTGAAAGTGTATATTCTTGATTTCTGCCCTCATCTCCAGGCGTAGCTTTGCATCGAGGTTGGATAACGGTTCGTCCATAAGGAAAACCTCAGGTTCGCTTACCAGCATTCTGGCTAGTGCCACCCTCTGCTGCTGCCCGCCGCTCATCTCCTGGGGATACCTGTTTTCCATCTCTTCTAGCTGCATGTAGGCAAGCCCTTCCCTCACCTTCTGCTTTATCGTTGTATTGTCCAAATGCTTTACTCTGAGGCCGAAAGCAATGTTTTCGAATACCGTCATATGAGGCCACAGAGCATAACTCTGGAATACCAGGCCCACCCCCCGTTCACGAGCAGGTACAAAGATACTCTTCTCACTGGAGTAGACCAGTTTTCCCCTGAGATATATCTCACCAGAGGTCGGTTCTTCAAGGCCGGCTATCATCCTCAGTATGGTTGTCTTTCCGCATCCCGAGGGGCCGAGGAGAATAAGGAAATCCTTCTCATCAATTGAAAAGGATATATCATTTACAGCAATTACATCTCCGAATCTTTTAGTCAAATTCCTTACTTCTACAACTTTATCTGCCATACCCATTCCTTGTAATAGAATTTATATTGCACTTTTTCTCGTCAATCGTCTCGTGGCAAGTTCCCCGATTACCACTATTACGATTATCATTACGCTGATCGCACTTGAAAACTGCGTATAGCCCTGTTCCTGGTACCTGAAGGTCATTGTCGTCAATGTTCTCGTCTCAGGTGTAACAAGGAGCAGTATCAGGGAAAGTTCCCTCATAACCGTAATGAAGACGAGAATAAAGCCTGAAATCGCACCGTTTATGGAGAGAGGAAGGATGATTTTCAGAAATCCCCTCCCCCACCTTGCACCTGCAATCTCAGAGGCCTCTTCCAGCTCGCTTCCTATCTGGAGCATCGATGTTATTCCTGCCCTTCCCGTGAAGGGAAGATTCTTGGCAATACAGACTAGTGCCACGAGGAAAAACGTGCCATACAGTGCTGGTATCGGACCTATCCTGTTCGTAAACAGCGAAAGATACAGGGCACCAAAGGCAATTCCAGGAACGAGGTAAGGGAGGAAAGACGTCTGTTCAACGAGCTTTGAAAGTTTTGTTCCCCTACCCTTTACCACGGCATATCCTATGAATATCCCGAAAAACCCGGAAAGAATCGATGCTGTCAGTGCCAGCTTTATACTGTTCCATGTTGCCTTCAGTATCGCACCGTTTCGTAAGATACCCGCCTCTCCTTCGGCAAATTCAGTTCCGCCTCTGCCAATCCAATAGAGCAGTGTAAGATGTTTGAGTGAATAATCGTCAGGATACAGTGTAAGAGTCTGCCAGACAAGAAGTATTATTGGAGTCAATACGGCAATTATCAACAGTAAAATGATAAGTACGAGAGCCGGATACCTTACCTTCCCCAGCGGTGTTAACTGTGTTCTGAAACCTTTTCCGGCGATGGTGACAAAACTTTTCCTCGTACCAATGATTTTCTGATTGAAATATATTATTGTGGAAGAAATTGCTATCAATACCAGAGCGAGAATGTAACCGGCAGCGGGTACCCTGTTGGTAATATTTGAATATATCTGCGTGGAAAGTGTAAAGTACCTTACAGGAGAGCCAAGGAAATACGGAGCTCCAAATATACCAAGTGCCCTGGAAAAAGTAAGAATAAAACTGGAAAGCAGCGCCGGAATAACCAGTGGGAATGTTATCCTCCTTAGTATATAGGAGCGCCTTGCACCCAGGATTTCACCCGATTCTTCAAGCCTCGAGTCTATGCTGGTGAGAGCAGCAGACAAAAGGAGATAGGTATATGGAAAGTAATGCAGAGACATGCTAAAGACAATCGGCAGAAATCCGTAAGATATCCAGTTGGGAGGGCTAACCCCGGTAAGGAACTGAAAGAGACCCGCGGCCCCGCCTATTCTGTCATTCTTGAAGAGAGTAAGCCATGCAAGAGCATGGATATACGAGGGAATTACGTAGGGAAGAATGGCAAGGGTACCTATCGTTTTTCTGAAGGGCAGATCCGTTCTCGTAACGAGCCATGCAAGCATTCCGCCTATTGTCATTGCAAGAATTGATATTCCCAGAGCAGTAGAAATGGAATGAAAGAGAGGTTCTATCAGAACGTTTCTCGTTAACTTGCTGTGGAATATTCTCTTCCAGTGGAAAACCGTGAAAGCACCGGGATTTACACCGCGTGCCAGCCTGATATCGGTGAAATGCCAGATAAAGGAATCCCATACCATCCTGAAAAAGGGAATCACTACGATGAAGAGAAGAATGAATAGTAGAATATACGAAATAATCACGTGTGGTTTTCTTATAGTTGCTCTAAACATAAGCCCCTGTCATATAAATATTTTGATTTTATGAAATTATCAAGGGCGGCAGGAGAAAGTTCCTGCCGCCAATCATTTTTTTATTATTTCAGATTTGAAACCCAGAACTCGAGCACCTTCTGGCCGTTTTCCCAGACATACTTGGGATCGGATGCCCAGATATTCATGTCCGTTATCTTCTTTGCACCCGGAGGCGGTGCAACGTCCTTCCTTAAGGGGAAGTCACCCAGGACATAGTAAGGAGCATAACCACGGCCTCCCTTCTCATCACCGAGCATCCAATGAATCAGGAGCTTGGCAGCATTGGGATGCTTTGCCTGGTTCACTATTCCGATTATTACCTCGGTGGCAACACCCATTACGGGAGTCGTGTCGAACATAACCTGGAACTTCAGGTTGGGATTCTTCTTCTTGTCACGTAGCCTCGAAAAACTAGTGAATCCTACCGGTGGGTTGTCTCCGCTTGCAAGGCCAACGGCCTTTGCAACATCGTTTGAAGAGCCTACGACTACGACGTCATTCTTGAGTATCCTGTAGAGCCACTCATAGCCTGCATTTTCCACACCTTTACTCAGCTTGAGCTTTTCACCGAATACCTTTTCGTACTCGGCCTCCATCTCCTTTGAGTGCTGCACGATCGTAGTGAAAACCTCGAGGAATTCAGGCAATTTCTGCGGGTCTGCCACGATGAATCTTCCCCTCCATTCAGGCTTTGTAAGGTCCCACATCGATTTTATCGGTGGACTGCTCTGTTTGCTCGTATTGTAGATAAAGGTATCCACACTGGCATGGTGACCGACGAAGGGATTCCTATACTCCGGTGGTATCTTGTCCTTCAAATCCGGTGGTACATAGGGAAATGCCATTCCCCTGTCATAAAGTTCATGAACAACCGTTGCCGGATCTTTAAGGAAAATCACGTCGGCAACATAATTCTTTGCCTGCTGCTCAGCCAGCACCTTTGTGACAATCTCGCCGGAATCGATATCGAATCCGTTTACCTTGATTCCCGGATACTTTGCCATAAAGGTTTTTGCGAATTTGAAAACCCTGGAGGAGTAGGAGTAGATATTGACCTCTCCCTCTTTCTTTGCAGCCTCATAGAGTGCAGCCTCATCGAAGGTATCTTCGGCATACTTTCCAAGCTTGGCTGCCTTCAACCAGGCTTCCGTTTCCGGACTTAGTTTTTTCCCGCTCTCTTTCTGGCCACCTGCAACGGCAGGCATTAGCAAACACGTAAGTAAAAGCAGTGCAAGTACCAGAGTGAAAAACTTTCTCATGAGTGAACCTCCTTTATTTGTTTTAGAATGAAAATTATTATACAAGATGTAAATCCATTTGTCAAATAAATTTCACATTTCTCCATTTGTATGGAATAAATATTACCACCACGCATATTTTCAATAACATTTCCTTTATGTATGCTTACCAATGGACTATAATTCACTTAAGGGGAGGTACCATGGAAAAAGTGAAAGACAGTACCCTGGAAGAGCTCGTAAGGGCTGGTTCCCTGCTTACCAGAGAGCTCGATTTCAAGGCACTCGTTGCCACACTGGTTGACCAGTCGAGGGATATAACGAAATCGGATATTTCATGCCTCTACATTTCTGACAGACCGAATGCAGGCAGGCCGGATACAAGGGGTGATTTTACTCTTATGTACAAGCGAGGAAAATACAATATACCCCGGAGGCTTCCCTCGGAAAGTACGCTGGTCAATTTCATAACGGAGAGTAGCGAAGCCGTCCTCCTTCTTGAAAGAAGGGACCATGTATTCTCAGATGTCCTCCTTGAGGATTCAATGAAAAGCGGAATCGCACTGCCCGTTTTCACCCCAAAGCTCAAACTCGGCATATTGATACTCAACTCACGGGAGCCTTTTTTTTACAACAGGGTCAAGTTCAAATTTCTCGATTCCTTTACCAAACTTGCAGGCGGGATGTTGCACAACTCAAAGATGGTTCAGGAGATAAAGGATTACCTCAAAAAGATAGAGGAACTCAAACGGTACCAGGAGAATATCTTCTCCTCCATGACGAATCTCCTTGTTACAACCGACTCCGGTGGCAGGATTAGATACTTCAACGACAGTGCGGCAATGAAACTCACGCTGGAAGAAAAGGATATAGGAGAGAACCTCAAAGATTTATTCAAGGACAAAATCGATTCAAAGATAATTAATGCAATCGAGGACGCGGGGAAAACTAAGACCGAAAACCTCGGAATAGAGGGGATATACAGGGGAAGCAGCGGTGAAATGGACTTCTCTTTGAATGTATCGCCGCTAAAGGGCTCCCGTGGGAGGTATCAGGGTTTGACTCTTCTCTTCACGGACCAGACTCAGGAAAGGGAACTACAGAAAAGAATGAAAAAGGTCGTAGAGGAAAGGCGCCTGATAAAAGACATGTTTTCAAGGTACCTCTCGCAGGAAGTCGTTCAGCGGCTCGTACAGTCACCGAAACTGGTAAGACCGGGCGGTGACAAGAAGGAGGCCACTATCTTCTTTGCCGACATCCGTGGCTATACCTCTTTCTCCGAGGGGAAAGACCCCGAGTACATAATAAAGATACTGAATGAATACTTCAGCGAGGCCGTAGAGGTTGTAATAAAGCACAAGGGATACATAGACAAATTCATAGGCGACTGCATAATGGCTGCCTGGGGCGTCCCCCTTCAGACGGCCGAGGAGGATGCATTCCAGGCCGTTTCCTGCGCCCTCGAGATACAGGAGCTGGTGGCTTCTGAAAAAAGGACATTCTTCAAGGGTGAAGCATCCAGCCTGAAAATCGGTATCGGAATGCACACCGGCCCCCTCGTTGCGGGCAACCTCGGTAGCAGCAGGCGGATGAATTACACGGTAATCGGTGACACGGTGAATGTCGCCGCACGGCTTGAGGGAGTAGCAGGACCGGGAGAAGTGATAATAACGGAAACCACCAAGAATTTCGTAGGGGACAGGTTTGTGTTGGAAAAGCGGAAACCTGTCAAGGTAAAGGGTAAGAGTGAGCCGATACCGATTTACAGCGTCCTCAAGAAGGCAGGTTAAACAGAAAAGAGAGGTTCGGCGGATTGAGTGAAAGTTTAAAATCATAAGGAGGAAATTTCAATGGAAGAAGTGTTGTCGATATTGTCTTCTGTAACTGGCATAGTGGATACGAAAATCATCGTTGCGATTGCCGGGGCAGTTATCGCCGTCATAGTTATACTGATTGTTCTTCTCGTAATCATGCTTAAGAGAAAGAGCTTTTACAACTTTCTAAAGGTTGTTCTGGAAAATCCGGAACGAGCCTCCGAGATTGTTTCCGAAAGGTACTCGACTGAGGAACTTTTGAAAAAATCCCGGTTGATAGAGAGGTTTGCAAAAGAGAATGGCAGTGAAATAGTAGAGCTTACCGGGATGGATACGGCCTGGATAGATAGGGTATACAACAGGAAAGGCAGAAGGGACTTCATAAGGGTAATGAAATATGCAAGGGAGAAGGGCCTCTTTACGTGCTTCGCTGTAAGCCTCGAAAATGAGAAACTCGCCAGACTGTTCAGGGATCTCATCGGCACTTTTGAAAAGCCATCGGCAGACGGTTCGGGAGAGATAACTACATTCCTCCCCCTGCGTGAACTGGCACTGGCAGGCAAGGGAGAAAGTTTCGACGGGAAAAAGGCACTGGAGCTTTTCAGAGACAGGCTCGACGAGATAAGGGAGATGACAGGTTACCCGGAATGGCAGGCACGTTACTTTGCAATAAAGATACTCGTTCACGACGGAGCCGAAAAATCCAAACGGGCCGTTTTCGAATCTTTCGAAGATCCGTATCCCCTTGTAAGGAAAACCGTTGTCCTGGAATTTGCCAGGGACTCTGCAAATAGTTCAGAAAACGACCGTAAGGATATCTATGGAATCCTCTACGGGATGGTACTGGATGACCCCTCTCACGAGGTAAGGAGTGCTGCGTGGAGCAGGATAAAGGAAGACTTCAAGGACCTCCACAAGCCAGACTACGGAAAGCTGAAAGAGGAACAGCTCCTCCACGCACTGGAAATCCTCGAGCCGGACTCCGAAGCCGACGAAAACCTCGCCCTCTCCCTACTTGGAAACAAGAACAGGGAGGTACGCTACTATGCCTCTCGGTTTTTAGAAAGAGCCGGAAGCCTTAAGAAGCTCCTCCTCCAATGCGACTTCGGTGACAGAGAAATGCTTGAAAGGAACTACGGGCTTCTAAAGGCAGCATCGGAAACAAATACAGTCAATTTTCTCTCCACACTTGAAAGTACGGATAATCCCGCTGCCCTTTACACGGGCTGTCGAATACTCAAAGAGACAGGGCCACGTGAAATCATAACGACAATTGCCGAAAGAATATTCAGGGTCGCCGGAGAGAGGATCGAGGAAAGCGGGGGAAGTAAAGATTCCTGGCCGCTTCTCTATGATTCTCTGCTCGAAGCCATAGGAAAACGGGGAAACGACAAGGCCCTCTACCTTCTCCGAGAAGAGCTTAACAGGGAGAGAGGAAGGGACTCTGTTATCGGCCATGTACTATCCGCAATTCCCGAGAGAGCCGATTTCATATTCCTGGACAGCCTGTTCCGGTTAGTGACAGACAAAACATTCACCGATTACGACTCCCTTAAAACCGCATTTGCAGCCATGAAACCGGAACTCTACATAGACAGGCTTACCGAGATTGTAGAAAGTGGCAGGGGAAAATATCCCCACGAAGTAAGGATAAAGGCACTTAAACTTTTGGGTGAAGTAGGAGACATGGGGAGCCTTCAATTCATTCTGGAAAACCTATCCGTTCTCCCGGTTGATGAGGCCAAGGATTTTGCCCGGACACTTGCACACTATGCCGGGGAGGATTTCAAGAGAAAGGCCATGGCCCTTCTTAATAACATAGACTCATCACTGAGGGCAGCTCTCATTGCTGCACTTCCTGCCACAAAAGACAAAGATTTCCTTAAACCGATAAAAAAATCACTGGATGATTCCGACCCGCAGGTAAGAATCGCCTCCGCCTGGGCAATAGCTGATTTTGCTGAATACAAGTCGCTGAATCTTGCTCTGGAACTCTTAAGAGACCCGGTACCACAGGTGAGAGAGGAGATTGCAAGGATAATAGGTTCCTACGGGCTTTCCGATGCATTGAAAAAACTCCGCTCTACCCTGACCGACCAGAATGAAGTTTCATCGGTAAAAATTTCGGCCATACAGGGCCTGGGACGTTCCAAGTCGGTGGAAAGTATCAACATAATTCTCGATGCGGTAGAAAGCGAAAAATCCCTCCGGGAACATGCAGTGAAGGCCCTCTCCCGAAGAAGGAGTAAGAAAGACCTGGAAAGGCTTATTGAAAGTTTCAAAGATGCAAGCCCCGATATGAGGGATGTGATTACAGAGGCATTCAAGCTAATGGGCAGTTCGATAGAGGAGGGTCTTTCGGAACTCCTTAAAGAGGACATACCTTCACTAAGGCCCTACATAGTGGAAGCCATGGAGGCGACAGGGTTCATAGAGGCAAAGATCAGGCAACTAAGGCACAGGGATGCCGATGTGAGGAAAAAAGCAGCCTCGATGCTATCTCTGATTGGCTCGCTCTCTGCATTCAGGGGGATAGTGCTTGCTAGCAGGGACCCGAACAGGGAGGTGCGTGTGCAGGTTGTTAAGGCCTTGGAAAAACTTGAAACCGAGGATGGGAAAAAGATACTGGATGAACTCCTAAATGACCCGGACAAGAAGGTAAGGACATATACGCTCTGGGCGATGGAGAGACTTAAGGCAAAATCGCTCTAATAAATCGCTATGAAATCACCTAATAAATCGCTGGGAAATCACCTGGTCGCTATGAAAAAATCCCCGGCCAACATTACCCTGTAAGTCAAGGTATACTGACCGGGGATATCTTTTAAAAACCGGTTTCTCTACAATCTCTACAATTGGTCTTTTTAAAACCTTCCTTTTTGTGCTATTTCACTATTTTTATCCTTCCTTCTACCTTTGGTGCTATGGGTGAATGGTTTCTTATGTACTCCTCCAGTATCTCAGGTATGGTAATTGCGGTATCATACTTTAAGCTTGCCGGAAGGTTCTTTATCATTATGTATCCGTCTCCACCGGCTGCATTGAAGCTGCCAATCCCGAGGGTGTAAACCTTGTTCATATCCAGAGGTTTCCCGCCAACCATTATATCCTTCACGCGGTTTCCATGAACGGCAATCCTTGTGGGCTTCGACTCGGAGTCGAGCTGCTGGGGTTTGGCCGAAAGGTCAATCGTAAAGGTCACGCCGGAAACCTGCAGGAATGCCCCGGAAGGAGGCATCTCGGACTGGCTTCTCGTGTCGTTGGGTCCCTTAAGGGCTGCTGCTCCCCTTTCAAGTACCTCTTTCACCTGTGCCCCTGTCAGCTTTGCAATAACAATGGTATTACCAAAGGGATGCATTTCCTGAAGTGTCTTTGTCGTTATTTCACCTGCAGGATATATCTTGTCTCCCCTTATTCCTCCTCCGTTGGCAACAGCTATATCGATATTAAACTTCTCCCTTGCCGAATCGGTAAAGAGGTTACCTATTGCAGCCTCTCTGTACCTCACCGTGCTCTTTCTTGCATCGAGGTCCACGAGGCTCTTACCCACTGCTTTAGGCGGAGGAAGCATTGCGATACTCAAAGAAACCATCTTTTCCAGCACGGGATCTTTTGCCACACTGCTGTCCAGAAGGTGCAGACTCCACTTGTATGATGTGACACCTTGGTTTCCGATTTCGAGGTCAAGCTCCCCTATATACGCTGCCCTCGCACCATCCTGAACTATGATTGTCCTGCCCCCATCGGGGTTGGTTACCTCTTCCGCTTCCTTCATTAGGAGATGCGAGTGTCCTCCGACAATGACATCTATCCCGTTTACCTTGCTGGCAAGGTCCCTATCTGCATCCAGGCCAAGGTGTGTAAGTGCCACTACGAGATCCACCCCCATATTGTCCAGAGTATTCACCATGTTGCGTGCAACTGAGACCACATCGGTTTTCACCTTCACCTTATCACCGAGGTTGGTAATCATGCCGAGATTCGGAGTAATGAGGCCGAATATTCCTACCTTTACTCCGTAGAGCTCTTTCACGGTAAAGGGGAGAATCTTCCCTGCCAGTGCCGGCTCCTTCGAGACATCGAGGTTGGCACCGAGAACGGGAATGGTGGCATAGGTGAGAGCCTCTCCAAGGACTGAGGGGCCAAGGTCGAATTCATGGTTGCCGAGTGTCCATGCATCTGCAATCTGGTCCCAGAAAAGGGTTTCGGGAATCCCATGAAAGGCCCTGAAGTAGGGACCTATGAAATCATCACCGGAGGTGAGAAAGATAACGCTACCTTTCTCCTCCTTCATCTTCTTCACGAAGTACCCTATTCTCGGGATTCCTCCAACGGTCTTCTTGACCTTCTGCCCGTTTATCCTGACCTTGGTCTGAAATTCTGTCACCTGGCTCTGTAGGTCAGCCGTTGTAAGGATCGTCAGCCTCTTCTCAAACTGCCCAGTTGCTGCCACGTTGAAGGCGGCAAAGAAAAAGGCAGAAACGAGTACGAGAAAAGCAATGAGACCGAAAAATCTGGACTTTCTCATACAAACCTCCTTAAAAAGTTTTTTTATATTTTATGTTATCTGGTATTTATAAACAAGTCATATTTGGGCAAAATACAGGAGATTCAGATAGAAGCTATCTCTTTCAGCCTGTCGATTATCGGTATATGCTGAGTACACACCTCTTCACACTGGCCGCACTCCGTGCAGATTCCGGCCAGCTCCCGGGGTATGTCCCAGTGCCATTTCAGCCTGTTAAATAACGCTTCGTCTTTGCCATAGAGGAGCTTATGGTTGTAGGCTTCCATGAATTTCGGTATCGGAATCTCGACAGGGCAGTCGTCGCAGTACTGACAACCCGTACAGAGGGTACCGAAGGTACCGGTTACAGCAGTTTTCATCTCTTCGATTTCGGGCTCGACATCCTCCCCCTGCCTTACGGCAAATGTATCAACAGCATGTACCGCATCGTGGATTTCTTTGATTGTTCCGAAACCAACCAATGCAGTGGTTATTCTTCTGTGAGAGAATATGAAGTGAAGAGCAGCTTCAACGATCGCCTTCCCTGTAGGATCGTCATATGCAGGTGGATTCTCAGCTCGATTTCCGGGTTGCTCTACAGACCGATTCCCAAATCGATTCTCAGGTTGATCCTTGCCGCGTAGTAGAAACCCGAACATCTCGGGGTGCCGCGGAATGATACCTCCGCCCAGAGGATTCATGACAACGCAGCCTATATCATGCTTCGTAATGGCCTCGAAAGCCTTCTGTCTCACGGAGAAGTTATAGGCTGAATACCCAAAGAGAACAGCCTCGAATACGTTTTCATCCAAAAGCTCTTTTATCTCATCACCTATCAGGTGGCTCGATACGCATATGTGCCTTATAAGACCTTCCTCCTTGAGCTTCCTGAAGGTATCCAGTATCCCGTCCCTCTTTCGCTGCCGCCAGTTTTCAAGGCTGGTTACAGACCAGATATGATAAAAATCGATAGTCTCCACTCCCAGTCTCTCAAGCTGGGAATCCAGCTCTCTCCTTATGGCACTTTCCTTCGTTTCAAATGTCTTGGTGGAACAGTAGAAGGGAATCTTTTCTTTCCTGAATATTCTGAAAGCCTCGCCAAAGGTTTCTTCGCTCTTCGTCCCGAAGTACTTTGGCGCGGTATCGAAGTAGTTTATACCAAGCCGGGCGGCTTCCAGAATCATCTCCACACAGCTCTCCCTGTCATCGATATTCTTGAACCTCATACCACCGAAACCGACTATCGAGAGCTTTTTACCTGTTTTCCCGTGTTTCCTGTATATCATGAATCATAATATAAATTTTAAATATCCTTGGTCAATGGCAGATCAGGGTGATTTCAGACAACTTTACGATTAATGGCTGTACAAGGCTGTACTATATAAAATAATTTTTATATATTATTAGTAGAATTATTAACAGTTTCCAAAATTTCAAACATTCAAGGCGGGTTCGACAATGAACGAAAATAACTCGGATAGGAAAAATGGCAGAGGGATTGGCCTGGAACATGCTCACGGCAGAGGCCATGGTATGAGACCAGGCAAGGGTTTAGGTGTGGGACATGGTTACGGCATGGGCTTAAGTAGGGGCTACGAAATCGAGAGAGCAACAACTCAAAGAATAGTGCCTAAGGTCACCATAACAAAGGAGGAATGTTCCGGTTGCATGCTCTGCCTTAAGGCATGCCCATTCAACGCCATCAAGAGGGGTGAGGATAGAAAGGCTTTCATCGATTATTCGATATGCAGAAGCTGCGGAATCTGCATACCCTCGTGTCCCACGAAGGCCCTCTTCTGGGAAGAGCCACAGACGACACGTTTGGCAGGCGGGGTTGTTTGAAGTCGTCCTAAAAAGGTGACCTAATAAGATGACCTTGAAAATGACACCAGGGAACACCATCCGGTACATACCGGTGACCTTTGAAAAATTTGAAAAATATTGAATATATTGAAAACATTGTTATAGGGCGATACAATTTTTAATCCACTTCTTGGGGGGAGGTGAATATCATGAAAGGAAGAGGAATGGGAGGAGGCGCAGGCCTGGGACCTGGCGGAAACTGTGTCTGCCCCAACTGCGGGGAAACCCTTCCGCACAGGCGAGGCACACCCTGCAATCAGATGAAGTGTCCCAAATGCGGGACAAGAATGACAAGGCAGGTATAAAACAGGAAGTATAGATCAGCCTGAAAAAGAAGGAGCCTGTAAAATCAAAATCACGGTAGATGTTCTTGTAAATGATTTTGTCGCCATTGAAAGATTGAAGGGAGAGCACGGACTCTCCCTCCATATAGGCCTACCCGGTCATAATCTCCTCTTCGATACGGGCCAGAGCGACCTGTTCATGCAAAATGCCAGTCTCTTGGATATAGACCCAGGCAGTGTAGATACTCTCGTCCTTTCACACAACCACTATGACCACACGGGAGGTGTCCCCTTTTTCCTCAAATACAACAAGAGGGCAAAGATATATGCTCATCCCAAGGCATTAAGACAATCCTTCAGCTCATCGAAACGGGGAATTCCGGAGAGCATCCTTAAGAAAATCGAGGTAAGTGATAGGGGCATAAGAAAAATAGGCTTTGACGAAAAAACACTCATTCAAATGACAAAACTAAAGGATCGCCTTGTAACCAACAGGGAAAGCATAAGAATAGCAGACAACCTCTGGCTTACAGGCGAAATCCCCAGAGAAAATAATTTCGAAATGCAAAGTGGCAGTACCTTTACAGACAGCAGCCTGACAATCAGGGACTTCATTCCGGACGACCAGGCTCTTATTGTAGCAGGGAAGGAGGAAATTGCAGTTATTCTGGGCTGCTGCCACGCGGGGGTCTTGAACACGGTGGAATATGTAGGAAAAATCTTTCCGGGCCACAAGGTAAGATACATAATCGGCGGGATGCACCTCATAGGTTCAGGGGAGGCAAGAATCAATATGGTTACCGAGTATCTCGAACAATTCAAGGGGCTAAGGGTCCTCCACGGGCACTGTACCGGATTCAAGGCAGGTTGTGCAATAAATGCCGCCCTAAAAGGCAGAGCCGAATTTCTCTCCGCAGGCAGCCATTATGAGCTGGAAATAGCTTGATCTTTCCTGTAGGATAGAGCCTGGCAGGAAACAGCCTTAAAAAATGATTCGATACAGCCTGAAGAATGACCTTAAGAGTATATTGAAACTCGGGACACCTCTGCTTGCAGGAAGCCTCTCCGGTTACTTCCTCCAACTGGCGGACACGATAATGGTGGGGAGACTTGGAACCGAATCCCTCGCTGCAATTGCAATAGCAGGGCTTCTCACTTCGATCTTCTTCGTCCTGGCATGGCCGATAACGGTAGGAACACAGACGATAGCCTCGAGACGCTACGGAAGAGAAACATTGGACAGTTCACTCTCTCCTGCAACGGGGGAGATCCTGCTTCACTCCTTCTCGGTGGGAATCGCATTCGGATTGACAAGTTTCTTCCTTGCATTCTTTTCAAAACCCCTTCTCACGCTTCTCCTTAAGGACCAAAAACTCATAGCACTGGCTCTTTCATACATAAACATCATCAGGTGGGTTTTCCCCCTCGTTGGCCTCTATGCATCGATGACCGGCTTTCTCTCCGCCGTGAATCGCACATCCGTGATAATGGTTGCAACTCTGAGCTCCGACCTCCTGAACATACTGTTCAACTACATCCTGATATTCGGGAAATTAGGCTTTCCCGCAATGGGAATAAGGGGAGCTGCCCTCGGTACGATTCTTGCGCAGAGCATCGGGTTCATATACCTGATACTCTACATCGCACTTTCCCGTGAAATGAAACGGTACCATGCACTCAAAAGAAGAAAACTGAAACCGGAGCTTCTCTGGGGCATAGTAAGGTTTTCCCTTCCCGTAATGATACAGAACTTCTTTGCACTCGCCATAATACTGATCTATGAATCGATTATAGGTAACATCGGAGCCATCTACCTCGCAGTTACGCACATAGTCTTTTCCATCTTCAGGATAAACAAGACAATAGTTGGCGGCCTTGCAAGAGGAGCGGCAATACTAGTGGGAAACTCACTCGGAAGAAGAGAAGAGGAGCATGCAACCCACTATATCCTTGCCTGTGAACTGATAGCCCTGGTAATAGGAATTGTTGTAATGGGAGTTACCCTGATCTTTCCCGGCAGTGTGATAAGGATATTCAATGGCGATGCTGCGACAATCCTTACGGGGATAAAGGCGCTGCACTTCTTTGCCGCCTTTTTCTTTATAGAGATAATGGGCTTCTCCTTCGAAATGATATTCACCCACAACGGCTGGGGAAAGTACGTCCTCTTCTCCGAGTTCACCACAAATGTGCTTTTCATACTCGGAACGACCCTCCTAACGGTAAAGGTCCTTGGCACCGGCATCTACGGCGCCTGGCTTGGCTTCGCCCTCTACCAGGTCTTTCACGCTTTAATCCTTACAGGAGGTTTCCTTTCCAAGAGGTGGCTTCTTATAAAGGTGGAACACGAAGGTTAGATTAAAGAATCAGATTGATACGTATCGCCCGCTGCCGGCAGATTCGATTTCGCGCAGGCAGAGCCTTAGCGATTCCAGTGCATCCTCTGCCGAAACTGGATTTAGAGGCTCACCCTTCTCCACGCTATCTACAAAACTTTTAAGTTCGTAGTAGTAACCGTCTCCCTCGGGCAATTCCAGGGGATACCTCTCCCCTCCCTGCGGGTACACCGTTACAACCGGTTTCTTCGAAAAGTCGAGCTCTATCGTTGCCAACTCAAGTACGAAGAGGGCTCTCATGTTAAAGCCGAAACTGTCGCTGCATATCCATCCCCCCGTCGACTGCACAACCTTATCTTCGTATGAATAGCTCGTTGCTATGTGGGAGATGCTTCCGTCCTTCTCGAAAACACCTCTCGAGAAAACGCCCTCCGGCCTTCCAAAGAAGAAGCTTATGAAATCCACATCGTGTATGTGAAGATCAAGGGCCGCATTTCCGGATTTCTTACCATCCATCACCCAACCGCCTGCTGTCCAGACCGGGGCCTCTGAGAACCTTGCAAACTCGGCATACCTTACCTTGCCAAATCTGCCCGAATCTATAAGCTTCTTTGTATTGATATATGCCGGCCAGTACCTTAAGCAGTGACCTACACTAAAGAGCCTTTTTGTTTTATTAACAGCATTCACTATTCTTTCCCCCTCTTCCACAGTTAAAGCAAGGGGTTTTTCACAGAATACATGGTAACCAGCTTCCATTGCCCTTACCGATATATCAGCATGAAGGTAGGTCGGAAGGCAGATATCAACCAAATCGAAACCTCCCTCTTTAAGCATAGTATCAAAGTCGGTGTATTTTCTTATATCTGAAAGGTTCAAGGGCCTTGCATCGGTTTTTATATTTCCGCCGGTATCGAGGTTTCTTATGTCCAAGGCCTCTTTACGCACATCAAAGAGGGCGACAACCTCTGCATTGGGAAGCTTCGAGGAATAAACGGAGAGGTGCATCTTACCCATGAATCCCATACCTGCAATTGCAATTTTTACCATAGGAAACTCCATCAAAAAAATTGATAAGATCAATAGGCGTATTTCAGTGCACCATTATCTTCATCATAATAGGAAAATGCAACCCTCTCTCTGCCATTTTTTACATAGAGGGCTATCGAGAGGTACTGACCAACGTTACCATTGTTGTCTACAACATCTGTATGCCATGTTCCGTCCGATTCCTTGAATGCATACATTAAAGCCGTCTTGTTTGCATTGTAATAGGCGATATGGGGAACATCATTGCTGTCTATTACCAGGGAAGTGTTTCCGTAAACACCGGTTACACAGTCCCCCAAATTGGTATCTACTACCTCGGGATTTCCCCAGGAAGTTCCGTCGTAGGAGATATACTCGACATCCTGGTTGTCGGCATCGTAGAAACTGATATGCGGATTTCCCTTGCTGTCGAAGGCAAGCGAGGTATAGTAACCTGTATCCCCTGTAACAGGCAAGGTTTGCTTTATCCAGCTACTACCATTGTAGTAAGCGTACTTTAACTCTTTGGTAGTATTATTCCTGTAACTGATTCCAGGAAACCCATTATTATCTATTGCAATTGATGTATAAAAGCCGGCGCCAGAAGTGTTATCAACCTCTACTTCACCTTGTGCTATACTATAATAATAAAGCTTAAGATCGACTAAGTAGCTTATATGGTAATTACCGGAAGAATCCAGAGCTATCGAGGAGTATCTTCCCCTTATGGTACCAGAACTCGTGATTGTATCACGTGCAAGCCAGGTGCCTCCCTGCCTTTTGATATGATACAAATCCTCGGCAGTATCATAGTAACTTACATGTGCATCATCCAAGCTATCCAGGGCAAGTGAACAGTACTTCCCCACATCTCCCGTACTATCGGCAACCTCTACATTCCAGCTTGAACCATTCCAGTATGCATAATCCAAATTACCGTTTGTGCTGTCATAGTAAGCAATATGTGGATTACCGCTGCTGTCCATCTTGAGGCTGCTGTACAACCCCACAACATTCCCGGAGCCGTCATCTACCGTTTCCCTGTTCCACCTTACAGGGAAAGTAACTTCATCCGGCCTGCCCGCTGAATCCTTCACACGCACGGTTACGGTATCCGAATACCCCGGTGCATCATAGACACCGGTAGAAGAGTCTATCGTTCCGCCACCATCAATAACCTCAAAGGTATAGGGAGGAATACCGCCTGTAACCTCCATTGTAAAGCCTTCATATACCTTCATGGAAGTGGGATAAACCGTGAATGCCGGGTAATCTATCACAGTTACAGTCGCATCGCTGGTATTGGAATCACTATCCGTAACCCTTACCGTAACAGCATCTATTGCCGCAAGGGGAGCCGTATACACCCCTGTATCCTCATCTATCGTGCCGTAGAGAGTTGCATCGGAGCCGTTCACGACGGAATAGCTGTACGGTTCAACGCCACCCGTAGCATAGAATGTCACCTTTTCCCCGATATAGACCGTCGCGCTTGATGGTTGAATCGAAAGGCCAAGCGAGGGAATAGTTGCACCTTCCGGTATCGGATCACCGAGCTCCTGATAGAAGGAATACTCGTTACATCCGGCTAGAATGACAAATGTCACAATAACTACTATTGAAAATCCTTTAAGCCCTTTCATAAAATTACAGCCTCAGATAAAGATTGAAAGAAGGAGAAATACCCATCAGCATATCCACCTGATCAAAGAGGATGATATAGCTTCCGCCTAGTTTGATACCTGCATAATCAGAGAACCTGAACACCAGCGTCAGACCACCCGATCCGAAAGCCATAGCCTTTGTGAGGATTGAACTGTTATTTAGAAGCATTATAAACGAAGCGGGTCCACCGGAAAGGGAAACATTGAACCCAATTGGCAAGCCTGGTATTTCACCTGAGGTATAACCTATTTTAAGCCCCAGGTCGGCGATAAAATTACTTGCAAAGCCGGTGCTTCCAATTGCAAAGAAATAATCGAGCCCTCCTGTGATGCCGGTATCGATCGTTCCCCATGGTAGTCTGAAAAGGTAGTTTACCGCAAGAATGGGTTTCAATGCAAAATTGAAGTAGTTCCTTGCTTCGCCAAGGGGCAGAAAAGTTCCAGTGCCCAATGCGAGTTCGAAGTGCCTGCTCTTCCTCTCGGATGTTTCTTCGGTTGAAATATCCTTTTTTTCCCTTTTATTCTGTTTACCAGGTTTCTTTGCGTAAATCGCCGCGGGCAATGGCAATTCCGAAGTTTTCAGAGTGACCTCGAGATTCTTTGTTCCTGCTTTTTCCCTTTCATAATCTATACTGTCGATACGGAATGTCGACTTCCGAGTTACTTCAACGATTTTCCCGAGGAGTTTTTTCACATTCTTACCTATCTTATTATCGAGGTTCAAGCCGATTACGAGTTCATCCGAATATCGGACAGGTTTTTCTGCATCATCCTTTCTGTACCATTTATAATCGATCTTCACCACATTGCCCGAGGAATTACTGTAAGAGACAATCAACAGATAGTCGACATCGAACCTTGTTATCAACGATGCAATGGCGACTCCTTCCCTGATCACCCTGCCTGAACGTATTATCACTTTCAGACCTGCACGTTCCAAGCTCAATCTTACAGAATCTCTTATGACATTTTCCAATGATGATCTGTCTGATTTCTCTCCGGGGGAATCAGAAGCAGAAATATCGCCAGGTATCCTCTCGATTATCTCCAGAACTGTCGGAATCTCCTCCCTGTTATAGAGAAATATACTTTGAGCCATTAAAGGTATCGTTACCATGGATAGTACTGTTGTAATCAAGAGAATATGGAGGCGGGAGGTCTTGGCTCTAATGGTCATGTTTCTCCTATAAATACCACAACTCATGCTAATTATCAAGACGATACTATATATTTAATATTTTTAGAATTAGATGATATTGTGTTATAAACATTTATCTAATTTTTGCACCTCATTAATAGGAACAATGGGCTTTCAAAATAATCTGGCAGCCAGCCGGGGTGACAAATATCAAATTGACTTTTCCACATGGAAAAAATAGAATTGCTGCGGAGAAAAAGGTGACAGAGAAGGAAAATCTGGTTAGAACGATCAATTTCGAAAGGCCGGATCATATACATATGACATTTCATATAAATGCATCCTGCTGGAATCACTACCCTCAGGATGCCCTACAGGACCTTATGGAGGATCATCCATTCCTCTTTCCAGACTTCCGGAGAAGTGAGGGCACTGTAAAACCTGAGCTTCCTCCCTTTCTGATAGCCGGTAACGAATACACCGATCCATGGGGCTGTGTATGGCTTACAACGATGGATGGTATCCAGGGGACCGTTATCAGGCATCCCTTAGAAAGCTGGGAAAAGTTCGACTCATACCAGCCACCGGACCCGGACAGGTTCGACCACAACGGGCCGATAGACTGGGACAAGGCAAAGGAATCGATCGGTCCGTCCATATCGCAACACAGCATTAAGAACGGTGAAATCGGGCACAACCACACATGGCTAAAGCTTACCGATATCAGGGGATACGAGAATGCTATCTACGACATGGTAGACGAGGAGCCACGGCTCTGGAAGCTCCTGGGTATGCTCGAAGACTTCAATACGGGACTCTTGAACAACTGGTTGAAGACAGGGGCAGAGTGGCTCACCTTCTCGGAAGACCTCGGCATGCAAGTGGGCCCCATGCTCTCACCCGCGCTCTTCAAAAAGTATATAAAGCCAAGCTACCAGAGATTGATGGGTAGGGCAAAGGAGGAAGGCTGTATAGTACACGTACATGCCGATGGTGACATACGGGACCTCAAGGATGACCTCTTGGATTGTAAAATCGATATAATAAATATACAGGACCTTGTAAACGGTATAGAGTGGATAGAGAAAAATCTCAAGGGAAAGATCTGTATCGAGCTAGATATAGACAGGCAGGAGATTACCTTTGAGGGGACCCCCAAGGAGATAGATGACCTCATTCGAAGGGAAGTCTCCACACTGGGAAGCAGGGAAGGCGGGCTCATGATGATCTACGGCCTCTACCCCGGAGTGCCCCTGGAAAACGCCAAAGCCGTTATGGATGCAATGGAAAAGTATGCCGGATACTTCAGTTAAGGAGCAGGCAGTCAACAAGATTATACGTTTCAACCCTTCAAGTTTCCCGCTCTCTCTATAAGCTTTTCGTAGAAATATATAAGTTTTAAAAACTCATCGACACCTATCCTCTCGTTGGTTCCGTGTACAGTCTGAAGCTTCTCTCCTGTCATCCACAGGGGTACGAAGCGGTAGATATTGTTCGCTTTTCCCCTGAAATGTCTCGAATCCGTTGTAGCAAGCACGAGAAAGGGTGCAACTCCAACATCGGGATAGACTTCCCGGATCGTATCTTCCAGTGCAAGGTAATCGAGAGAGTTTACATCACTCTCGGAAACGGGCTCACTTGGCGGAATATCACCAACAGCCTCGACACGGACTCCCATGGCTGAAATCAGCCTTCTATACCGCTTGAGTACACCTTCAATACTGTCTCCGGGGAGTATCCTAATGTTGATGTTTGCCGAAGCACTTGGTGGCAGTATGTTTTCCTTCTCGCCTCCTTTGAGCATCGTTACAGCCTGGGTGGTTCTTATCATCGCATCACTCACAGGAGACAATGAGAATACTCTCTTGATGAGAGGCCCAAAGAGAACGGGATACCTCAAGATCATTCCCTTTACACCTCCCGCCTCCCTTCCCATCTTTTTGAGGAACAGCCTTATCACATCGGTGATCCTTCCGGGAAAGGGATTCTCCTCGATACGGGTAATAGCCCGGGAAAGCAAGCCGATAGCGGTACTTCTCGGTGGCATGGAGGCATGCCCGGAAAAACCTCTGGCCGTTACGGTAACATCCATTATTCCCTTTTCCGCTATTCCTACCAGGGCCATTGGTCTTTTGAAAAGCGGCATGATATCAGGCTCCACTATGGTCAACCCTTCGTCTACAATCGTTTCAATCTTCACCCCCCTCTTCTCCAGCAGGGAAACGGCAACTCTGCTGCCCTGATAACCGCTTGTCTCCTCGTCGTGACCGGAAAGTATGTAGATATCTCTCGCTGGTTCAAAACCTTTTACGATAAGCCGTTCGGTAGCTTCCAGAATACCGATCAACGACGATTTGTTGTCCAGGCTTCCCCTTCCCCATATCTGCCCCTCTGCAACCTCTCCGCCAAATGGCGTATGTCTCCAATCTTTCTCCGATGCAGGTACCACATCGTAATGAGCCATGAGAAGCAGAGGCTTTTTACCGGCACCTGATTTACTGCCTTTCCATCTGTATAGAAGGGTGTACCTATTTATAAGCTCCTGCTCAAGTTTCCCATGAAGTGCCGGAAAAGTGCTTCTCAGAAAACCAATAAATCCTTCGAATATGCCATAATCGATCCTATTCTTCTCCTGGTATGATACAGTAGGAAACCCGATGGCCTTTGATAATTTCTCTACCGGTGAAATCGTACCCATTTCACTCTCTCCCTCCTTTGAGAAAATCGATCAAGGCAAGAAAATTGTCCTTTACAGAGTACTCTATATCCGAAACTGCTTCTATGACAAAATTTTTAACTCCCTTCTCCAGAAGAATTCCGATTGCATCTTTTACGGGAAGTACACCCTTTGCAATCGGAGCATGCTCGTCTTCCAGTTGAGGTTTATTACCAAGTTTCGAGGAGTTGTTATGGATGTGTGCGGAGATAACCCTTCCCGTAATGCCGGCTCCAACAAGTGCATCCCTTATGTCAAACTGGTGAATCAAAGAGGATATCCAGAGATGCCCGATATCTATGCAGGCATACAACTCGGGAACTGCTTCCAAGGCATCTCTGATTTCATCTACCGTCTGAAAGAGATACGAGATGCGTGGATTGAGATTTTCAATTGCAAGGTGTATGCCATTTTCCTCGCATACGATTGCAGCTCTCTTCAAATTCTTCACGGCCCATTGCAGATGATTCCTGTAATCAACGGAAAAAATGTATTCATGCTTACACACCGAGCCCTTTTCAAATTTGATATACTTCGAGGCATGCCTGGAAATACCCTCTAATTCCGTTTCTCTCTCCTTTGAATTCATGTACACAGCCATATCCGTCGCATACCCCGGATGAAGCACTATGAAATCAGCCCCGAAATCCCTAGCAGTTCTCGCACTGGTCTCTATTACCTTAAGGCTCTCATCTATAACCCTCTCGTCCCTGCTTCCAAGATTGGGAAAATAATTACTTCCGGGGCAGGGTGCATGAACAGAAATTACCCTCCCTTTAAGGAAATCAAGCTTTCCCAGGTCTTCATCATTCAATATATAGGACAACTCAAAGTATGGTTCCTCATGCAGAGTTTGCGTTGCATAGTCGATGAAATTCTTTATTTCACCTATTGCCCTATTGCGGTGTTGCAAATCCCCAAAACCAACTAAAGAAACAGCAATTTTTAACCCGTCTATATGTTCACCCATATTTTCACCTATATTCTCTCTTATATTCATAACCTGAGTTCCCTAATAGATACAACATTTATGAGTAGAGAAGTTTATCATGAAAACACACATTGGCACAGGCGAAAGAGAGAATAAGTTTTTTCAATCGGCCATTGTAACTGCTGATTTTTTTGATATGCTCCTTTCACTTTCAGATCAAAAGTGTTACAATGATCTAAAATCAAAACATTCAGTTTTAAGGAGGAGATTCCGTATGAAAAGGATTCTTTCTATTGCATTGCTTCTTGTTGTAACAGCTGCACTGATTTTTGCCGGCGGCCAACAGGAAACGAAGAAAGTACAGAAAACCAAAGTCGCCTTTATCTATGTAGGACCGCACAATGACGGTGGATGGTCCCAGGCACATGACAATGGCAGGCTCTATCTGGAAAAGAATGTCCCAAATGTGGAAACGGCTTACTCGGAGAATGTTCCCGAGGGCGCTCCTGCAGAAAAGGTTATACGTGACTATGCCAATCAGGGATACAAGGTTATTTTTGCAACAAGCTTTGGTTTCATGGATCCAATGCTCAATGTAGCCAAAGATTACCCTAATGTCGTTTTTGAACACTGCTCAGGGTACAAGACATATAAGAATATGGGTACATACTTCGGAAGGATGTATCAGCCTGATTACCTCGCAGGACTCGTAGCAGGTTTCATGACAAAGACAAACTACATAGGATTTGTGGCTCCCTTCTCTATTCCTGAAGTCGTCCGTGAAATCGATGCCTTTACAATAGGTGTAAGAGAAGTTAATCCCAAGGCAGAAGTTCATGTGATCTGGACAAATTCCTGGTTCGATCCGGTAAAAGAAGCAAATGCAGCAAATACCTTCCTTGCCAACAACGCGGACATAATTGCAAGCGGTGTGGATTCTCCGGCTCCATTGCAGGCAGCCGAGAAAAAGGGTAAATACGGTATAGGTTATGACAGCGACATGTCCAGCTTTGCACCAAAGGCTGTTCTTACCTCGAGAATCTGGCACTGGGGTATTTACTATGCCAAGACTGTAAAGGAGGTACAGGCAGGTACATGGAAACCAACACAGTACTGGGGAGGCATGAAAGACGGAATCGTCTCCCTTGCTCCTTTCGGACCTATGGTTCCCGACAAGGTAAAAGAGTATGTGAACAAGAGACAGCAGCAGATACTGGACGGTACATACGATCCCTTTATGGGTCCAATCTATGATCAAAAGGGTGTTTTGAGGGTAAAGAAAGGCGAAGAACTATCCGATGCAGACAAGCTGAGTCTTCAGTGGTTCGTCCGAGGAGTCGTAGGTTCCATACCAAAGAGTGGTTCGTAAAAAAGATTATCGAAGAATCGATGAAAGTCCCGCTTTTGTAGCTCATTGCATACAGAAGCGGGCTTTCATTGCCCATAACAACCAGTGACAACATGGCAGACACAGTCGTAACTTTAAGGAACATAACAAAAAGATTCCCCGGAATTACCGCAAATGACCGAATAAATTTCGAACTGAAGAGAGGTGAAATTCATACACTCCTGGGCGAAAACGGTGCCGGCAAAACAACCCTGATGAACATTTTAGACGGCATATATCATCCTGATGACGGAGAAATCTACATAAACGGAAAGAAAACAGTAATAAGAAACCCTGCAGATGCCATAAAAAACGGTATAGGCATGATACATCAACATTTCATGTTAATAGATACCCTTACTGTTCTGGAAAATGTGATTCTTGGTTTGAGGCAGCAGGGATTCTATATCAACAGGAAAGTTGTTTCCGAGAATATAAGAGAAATATCCGACAGGTACAACCTCGGCATAGATCCCTTTATCAGGATATGGCAACTTTCCGTGGGCGAACAGCAGAAAGTAGAGATAATAAAAACCCTCTTTCGCGGAGCCCAAATACTCATTTTAGATGAACCGACCGCTGTACTGACACCACAGGAGGTGGAAATTTCATTCGAAATATACAGGCAGATGGTAAGGGAGGGAAAATCGATTATTTTCATAAGTCACAAACTCAACGAGGTGATGGATATTTCCGACAGAATTACCGTCTTGAGAAAGGGGAAAGTCATCGGTACGGTAGAGAAAAATGAAATATCGAAGGAAGGACTGGCCACCATGATGGTGGGAAGAGAGGTGCTCTTCCGACTGGAAAGGAAACCACTCAACAGAAGCAAAAAGATGCTTCAGGTCGAAAATGTCAAAGCCATGGATGACAAGGGACTAATGGCCTTAAATGGAATCAATTTTGATGTTTACGGAGGTGAAATCTTCGGCCTTGCAGGTGTAGCAGGCAACGGACAGAAAATTCTTTCCCAGGTAATCACAGGCCTTCGTAGAGTGGTTAGTGGCAATATTATCATAGACGGGAAGGACATGACAAATGCTTCTGCAAAAAAGATTTTCGAACAGGGCATTAGTTATGTGCCTCCTGACAGACTCAAAGTGGGTCTTATTCCAAACCTTTCTACCATAGACAATGCAATTCTCCGTCGTTACAATAAAAGTCCCATTTCCAACAATTCTTTCATCAATTACACCGAGGCGGAAAAATATACGGACAGGCTTATACGGGATTACGATATAAAAGTCCCTAAAAAAGAGGCCCCGGTAAAGCTGCTCTCCGGGGGAAATATGCAGAAACTTCTCCTTGCCAGGGAAATCTCCGAAAACCCTAAGCTCTTGATTGTCGTACACCCAACACGAGGCCTCGATGTTGGCGCTACGGAATTTATACGAAGAGAACTATTGAAGGCAAGGGACAATGGAATAGCTGTACTTCTGATTTCAGAAGATTTGGATGAAATTTTCATGATATCCGATAGAATAGGCGTTATATACGAAGGACAGGTTCTCGATATCGTCGATATTGAAAAAGCTGAAATAAATAAGATCGGCCTGCTCATGGCAGGTATGAAAAGCTTGAAAGAGGAGGTTTAACCCTGCGCCTGGTCAAGAGAGAAAACATTGAAACTCAGGTCAAACTTGTAAATCCCCTTGTCTCTATTCTCATAGGTCTGATAGTCGGTGCGATTGTTATCGCCCTTAAAGGTATCAACCCCTTTGCCGCTTACAGAGCACTGGTTATCGGAGCATTCGGAAGCAGCTATACATTTTCGGAAACAATCGTTGCAGCAACTCCCCTCATCCTCATATCGACCGGCCTGATATTCGTTTTCAACATGAAATTCTGGAATATCGGAGCCTATGGCCAGTATATAATGGGTGCGATATTCAGTTCCTTCTTTGCACTCAATTCATCCGATGCGACCTCTCCTTTTATTCTCCTCACTTTAATGTGCCTTGCCGGTATTGCAGGCGGTGCATTATGGGCGTTGATCCCAGCACTGCTTAAACTGGTATGGGAAGTAAACGAGGTTATTTCAACTCTTCTCTTGAATTATATAGCGCTCTATATTCTAAAATATTTCATGTATGGCCCGTGGAGAGACCCCAAGAGTCACGGTTTTCCGCTTTCAAAGATGTTTGCAGAGAATGCTCAGCTTCCAAAACTAATTCGTCATACGAGGGTGCATCTTGGCATTGTCTTTGGTATTATTGCGGTTATCGTTATCTATATAGTTATCAAGAAGACAAGATTCGGATACGAAAACAGGGTCATCGGAGAAAATGCCTATGCAGCAAGATATGCAGGTATAAACATCTTCAAGAATACCATGATAGCCATGGCAATCAGCGGAGGCATTGCAGGCCTTGCAGGGATGTCACAGGTTTCCGGTGTAATACATCTTCTCCAGATTCAGATAAACCCCGATTACGGTTATACTGCAATAATCGTGGCCTGGCTTGCTTCCTTAAATCCCATTGCAGTTCTTCTTGTGGCCGTTCTTCTGGGGGGTATAGAAGCCGGAGGATCTCAGATACAGATGATAATGCATGTACCCTTCGGGATAGTCGGAGTTATAGAGAGTTCTATCCTCTTCGCCCTTCTGGGGGGAGAGATATTCAAGACATACCGAATAGACTTTGGGAGGAAAAAATAACGGAACAGACATCAATCTTCATAACACTATCAGAAGCCGCAGTACGCTCCGGAACCATTCTCCTCTTTCCCACGCTGGGGGAAATTTTTGCGGAACGCTCCGGAGTACTGAACCTTGGGATAGAGGGCATGATGATAATAGGTGCCCTCTTCGGTTTTATTGCCGGTAATTTGACTCAAAGCCCTTACATCGGTTTTATGGTAGGAATGCTTGCCGGTGGTGCCGCCTCGCTTATTCATGCTTTCATATCGATAACACTTCGCGGAAATCAGATAGTAAGCGGCCTGGCACTGACAATCTTCGGGTTGGGAATAACAAACTTCTTCGGTCAGGACTGGATCAACAAGAAATTTACGGTACCCGTTCACGGCATTGCTATCCCGGGGCTTTCGAGAATACCGGTATTGGGGCCTATCCTTTTCAAGCAGGATGTATTCGTTTACTTTTCCTACTTGCTGGTCATTTTCATGTGGTTCTTGCTCTTTAAAACCAAGACAGGTGTCCACTTGAGATCTGTGGGTGAAAATGCACGTGCAGCAGATGCCATGGGTGTTAATGTCAACGGAACCCGTTACTTCTGGACCTTTTTTGGTGGTCTCCTTGCAGGTGCAGGAGGAGCATACCTCACGCTGGTATATGCTCCTTTCTGGCTCGATGCCATAACTGCAGGAAGAGGCTGGATCGCCGTAGCCCTTGTAATTTTTGCAATGTGGAATCCGCTCTATGCAGTTATCGGCGCATACCTTTTCGGCGGTATAGAGTCACTACAGTTCCAGTTGCAGGCGACAGGTACCACGATACCGTCCTCACTGCTCAACATGCAGCCGTACCTATTAACACTTCTCGTAGTAATTGCAGCAACGATTGTCGTACGGGCAAAGCATATTGGCACACCCAGGGAACTTGGGGTACCATATGCCAGAGAAGAGAAGTAAGGCTAACTTCCAGCCAAAATATTTCTTATAAAAAAAGCAAGATATACCCTCCTCGATACGTCTAATCTACAATATGAAACATTCCGCATTTTTCAGTTCAACGGAACCGCCGCTAAAAAGGCTGTCTCCAGGATAGCGGAGTTTGGCGACAAGTTACTTGCAATAGCCGATGAAAGGGTAACCGATGAGGCTTATGTAATTCGCAGACTCGTCGAAGCCTACGGAGCTACGGGGAGGATAATTATCCGGATGGTGCAGCTAAGAATTTCAGAAAGCTCTCATCTCAGTACATCGCAAAGTACGGATTACTTTAAGGGGCAGACAACCCACACGATAAACAACCAAAGGCAGGAGGAAAATTCGGCGTCGCCTCTGTTTTCGGAACCGCGATCCGGTGGCAAGATGGTACCTGGAAACTCACCCATGCAAACTTCTATTCTGCAGGTGCCATGCATGCCTCCAATGAGTTCATCCCGTATCACCTCTTTTCTCCCTGCCGGATATTACTGCACTACGAGCTCTCTTTAACCCTCGTAAAGATGTTTACGATGAAGATAGGAATCAGAACGGAGAGAAGCAGAAAGATGCCTACCACAGAGGCAGGACCGTAGAGATCGCTCCTTATCTGGGCAAAAGTCTCTACTGTAAGTGTCTTCCACTTTGCAGAGAATATCAGTATCGTGCAAGTCAAATCTGCAACGGATGCCGTCCAAGCAAGAAGACCACCGGATATTATGCCGGGCATTATCATCCTGCTTGTAACCCTGAAAAACGTCCTTATTGGCGGGACGCCAAGGTTCACCGAGGCCTCTTCCACGTTAGGATTTACCTGTGAAAGTATCGCAGAAACGGTTCTTACGGGGTGTGGCAACCTCCTTACGAAGTAGGCAACAATCAATATCCATCCCGTTCCTATCAGTACCATAGGTTTGTGTGAAAATGCGAGAATAAGACCTATCCCGAGAAGAACACCTGGTATTCCAAGGGGCAATGCAGAAAATGCATCGATAAATGTGGCCAGTCTCTTTCCCTTTCTCACTATGACGTATCCGAGAAGTGAACCAAGTACCAGATCCAGTATCATCGAGGTTGTTGCAAGGAAGTAGGAATTCTTAAGGGGCTTTACTATTGCATAGAAGGTTTCTCTGTAGTGATCCAGGGTGAAGTGACCGTACTGAAGTACAGGGCCATCTGCCTTTGTAAAGGAAGAGATCACTATGGTGACGATTGGAAGCAGAGAAACAATAAGGACTATGAAGAAGATAAAGCTAAGGAAGAGCTTTTTCAGGGGCCGGGGATTTACCGGTACGGGCTTCCTCGTACCACTGGTTACGAAGCTTCGCTTTCTTAAGTAGACCCTTTGAATAACCAGAATCGTCATGGAGATGGTGAGAAGTATTGTTGCTCCCGTGCTTGCCATTACAGGAGGCCCGCCAAGCTCGGAGGTAAACTCACCATAGACCAACGTCGTCAGAACTGGAGTCCCCACACCTATGATGGCAGGTATTCCGAAGGAATCGATTATAAGGATAAACACCATCAGTGCCGCATTTAGTATGGAAGGTGTGGCACTTGGCAGTGTAACGGTCCAGAAACGGCGTATGTCCGAAGCACCGAGATTGTGCGCGGCTTCCTCCAGGGTGGGATCGATAGTCTGGAAAGCACCGGTGAGAAGGATAAAACCAAGGGGATAATAGGAGAGAATGAACACAATCAGCACACCACCGAAGCCACCAATGGTTGGTATCATTATCCCGATATTCTTGAATAGAAGGGTAACAAGACCGAATTTCCCAAAGAGTATCAACCAGGTATAGGCACCTATGAATGCAGGAGTGAGATATGGAATCCACAGTGCCGTACCAACGGCTACCTGTCCGTATATCCTGTACCGTGTGTAAAAGTATGCAAGCGGAATATCGATTATCATTATTCCGATAGTCCCGAAGAGCCCCAAGAGCAGTGTATTGACAAGAGCCCTGTAGTAGTAGGCCTTGGTAAAGAACTTTACATAGCTTGCAAAAGAAATCGTGCTACCCGATACATCGATAAGGCTTGCCTTGACAACCGATAGTATAGGATAGATCAGGAAGAGAAGAAAACTCAGGATAAATATAACAATGGGCAAATTCCAGGGATCGAGAAGCCTTCTCTTGATGTTTACCCTTCCGATAGCAGTAACAGTATCAGCCATTGCTACCCTCACAAAGCTCTTTGCTGCTTATTCAAGCGCATTCCATTGATCTCCTCACCCACAGGAAAAATAATCAGATCACCCGGTGAAAAGCCTATCTCAATCTTTTTACCTTCACCGATCAATCCCTCCCGTCTGGGATTCGCAATTGATATCTGGATCTCCGTTCCGTCCGGTACCTTTGCGATAATGGATAAAACTGAACCGAGGTACGTCGAATCATAAACCTCTGCTGAAAAACTGAACAAAGACTTATCCCGCTCGTCAGAGGAAGTTTCTGAAATACCTGTGATTCCGTCAGATCCCACTGATTCTCCTTCAACAGAAATGATCTGCATAGCTTCCGGTCTTATCGATGCCATAACTTCGTTAACATCTCTCCCTAGAATGCCGGGAACTGTAAGCCTCTTGCCCTGGAATTCTATAGTAGTTCCTTCCTTTCCCACTCTCTCTACAGGACATCTGAAAAAGTTAGTAACACCAATGAAATCGGCAACATAGGCATTGGCAGGATTGTGGTATATCTCCCATGGGCTTCCTATCTGGACGATCTTACCCTTCGACATGACGGCAATCCTGTCGGATATTGCCAGAGCCTCCTCCTGGTCATGTGTCACATAGATCATTGTAATACCGAGTTTCTTCTGAAGCCTCTTTATATCGACGCGCATCCCTACCCTTAGTTTTGCATCTAGATTGGAGAGTGGCTCATCCATCAGGAGTACACTCGGCTCTATCACAACGGCCCGGGCAACAGCTACCCTCTGCTGCTGTCCGCCGGAAAGCTGGTCAGGCCTTCTCTTTTCCATTCCCGTAAGCCTTACCAGTTCTATCGCATCCAGCACACGTCTCCTTATTTCATCACGATTTACCCTCCTCGCCTTCAATCCGTATGCAATGTTGTCATACACATTCATAAAGGGAAAAACCGCATAACTCTGAAAGACCATCCCCGTGTCCCTCCTATACGGAGGAATACCATCTATTCTCCTGTCATTGAAATATATTGCACCTGCATCCTGATAGTAAAAACCGGCAATGGTTCTGAGCAATGTGGTTTTCCCACAGCCTGAGGGTCCGAGCAATGTAAAAAGTTCTCCCGGCTTTATCTCGAGAGAAAGGTCATCCACTGCGGTGACGCTGCCGAACCTCTTGGTGAGATTCTCTATTCTGACTCCTACTCCGCTCATCTGTAATCTCCGATTTCAATAAATATGCCGGAACATCAAAGTGTCCCGGCATATTCCTTTTTAAAGATTATTATAACTCCTTGTAACTTTAAGTCTATTCGCTTTCCTCTATTTCAGTCCATTTTTTCAGTATCATCTCTCTGTTTTTAGCAGCCCATACCGGATCGTAGGGTCCCTGCTTTATTGAGCTTATGGGAGGATAACCGGGAGGAGGAGCAACATCCTTCCTGTTTACCCTGAATCCTAGGTCACGAAGCTGTTCCATAACCTCTTTGGAAAGAACGAAATCGATGAACTGCTTTGCAAGCTTTGGATTCGGACCACCCTTTACCAGGTAGATACCATCCGGCCTTACAGCAGTACCCTCTACAGGATAGATAAAGCCGACCGGTTTCCCCGCTGCAGCATACTTGTATGCATTCCTCTCGTGTGTAAAACCAAAGGGATATTCACCAGATGCAACGAATTTGTATGTATGACTCGAACTGCTTACGATAACGAGATTCTTGTGAAGTGCCTTAACGAAATCCCATGCAGGTCCTTCCCTTCCGAAAACATGGAGAAAGATAATCAGCTCGCCAAAGGCGGAACCCGATTTCCTCGGATCCGGCATCAGCACCTTCCCCTTCCATTTGGGGTCTGTAAGGTCCTTCCAGCCCTTCACCTCACCCTCTTTTACCAGATTCTTGTTGTAAATGATTCCCATTGGGTGGAGAAAGACCGCATTGTACCAGGGATGTTCCTTTGCAGACATTATCAGGTTCGGATCCTCTTTGGAGACGTAATCATCCAGGTAAGCCCTGAAGGCTCCTCCGGAATCAATACCGCCTGTAAACATTATATCAGCCTGGGGATTTGCAGCTTCAGCTTTTATCCTGTTGAAAAGTTGACCGGTGCCTGCCTCTACGGTATTCACCGTTACGTTGTACTTCTTTTCGAACTCAGGAATCACCAGATTGACAATCTCCTTGGATGCCGGCGTATAAACGGTAAGTTCCTTCGACTCCGCCTGACCTGCGGAAAATGCAAGGGGAGTCAGGACAAGAAGAAGAGCAAACAATAAAAATATCTTCCTCATAAAAACCTCCTTCTTTTTTGTTTGATATTTTTTCGTAAATATTCTACAATGTATGATAAAATTATGCAAGAAAAAATAAAAAAAGAAAAATTTTCCAGTAGAATGTGGCAATGTACAGCATGTACCAAAAGGGAACAACAGACAGTAAAATTAAAGGAGCAATATTAAGGGAGCAATATCGAAGATGAAAAGCGACGATGACAGGCTGGCAATAGAAGGTGGTCCCAAGGCAATTACAATGGATCAGGAAGACGCCCTTAAATGGCCGGTAATCGGCCGACAGGAGGAAGAGGCCCTTCTTGAACTTCTCAGGAAAAATGAAATCTCCCTTTCTGATGAACCCAAAAAACTCGAGGCTGAATTTGGTACTTATCTTGGTGCGAAGTTCGCCTTGGCCGAAGTGAATGGTACTGCTGCCCTATATGCTGCAATGTTCGCAATCGGTATAGGTGAAGGAGACGAGGTTATCTGTCCCTCCTACACCTACTGGGCAACGGCGATGCCCGCCACAACCCTTGGAGCAAGGGTAGTTTTTTGCGAGGTAGATCCCCATAGTCTCAACATGGACCCTCAAGATTTCAAAAGGCGAATAACTACGAAAACAAAGGCAGTTATACCGGTTCATCTGTGGGGGCTTCCTTGTGAAATGGATGAGATAACGGAAATAGCACGTGAACACGGAATAAAGGTGATAGAGGATGCCTGCCATGCCCACGGTGCCGAATACAGGGGGAAAAAGACCGGAACCCTTGGCGATATCGGTGTTTTCAGCTTTCAGGCATCCAAGAATCTTCCCGGGGGTGAGGGCGGAATGCTTGTTACCAACAACGAAGAGTACTACTACAGGGCAGTAACCCTTGGCCACTACAGGAGAGCGGCTGAGCTTCCGGAGAGGTACAGCAGGTACAGGCACACCTCCTTCGGTTTCAAACACAGAATGTCCCCTCTGCATGCAGCAATAACGAGAGTGCAGCTTAGACATCTCGACGAGAGAAACCAGAGGAGAAACAGAAACATCGGTATCCTCCTCGATTTTCTCGATTCACTCCCGGGATTCGACATCTACCATACTCCCGAATACATGAAACGTGTGTACTACGAGAATGACATAGTTTACAGGGAGGAGGAAACGGGACTTCCCATAGAAAGGCTTATAGAAATGTTGAAGGCCGAGGGAGCTAGAGTGAGGAGGGACAGGTATCCGCTCCTTCACCAGCAGCCATTCTTCACTGAGCGTGGAAGTGACCCGGAGGATCTTCCTGTTACCCGCGAAATAAACAACAGGATAATAGCTCTTCCCACTTTCCCCAATGATGACGGAAGTCTCGTAGAACAATACATAGAAGCTTTCAGAAAGGTGAGCCGTGCCTTCAAATAATCATTCTGCAAACAGTTACTCTTCGAACAGCTACCCGTCGTACACCTATTTCGAGGAACTCGGCACCCTCAAAGAGTTCTATTCTAAGCATCTCTTCCGTCAGATACTCCCCTTTTGGCTGAAAAACGGAATAGACAGGGAAAACGGCGGTTTCTTTACCTGTTTCAACAACAGAGGTGACCGGCTTATCTCCAGAAACAAGTATGTCTGGTCGCAGGGGCGTTTCCTCTGGCTCCTCTCGCACCTGCTCCTGCAATACCAGCAATATAAGAAGTATTTCGATGCAGATACATGGAAAACCATTAAACAAGATGCCGCGAGAGGGGCCGAATTTCTCTGCAAACACGCCATTCTATCGGACGGGACATGTGTCTGGCTGTTGGATGAAAAGGGCACTCCCATAATCCCGGAGGAGCAACCGGGCGGCAAGTATCAATATGAAACCGAGGATGCCCGGGACACAGCTCCGGATGCAGCCCGGGAAAATGCCGCAGCCGATGACAGGGCAAGTGACAGGGCAAGTGACACAGCCGGGGAATCTACCGAAAATGCCACCGGCGGAGGCTTTTCCAAGTACCACCTCGGAATAGAAGCCGACCACTTCCTTCTATACGGGCTGGCCGAATACTCCATGGCCGCATCGGACAGGAGCTTCTTCGACCTTGCTACTGTTCTCCTGGAAAACATAGAGGAGAGAACCGAAAGCGGCAGGTTCAAATCGGCTCCATACGGGGTACCTGCAGGTTACAAGAGCCACAGCATCTACATGCTGTTATTGGAAAGCCTTCGCCAGATGATACGTGCAGCAAGGCACTTCAATGACAAAATCGAATCGAGATTGATTCTTGCCGCCCGCAAAGCAGCACAGGATTCCCTGGAGGGCTTTCTTATGGAAAAAGAGAATCTTCTTCTTGAAATGGTTCCGCTTCAGGGGAAGCCGCGCCTCGACACACTCATCGGGAGCTATATAAACCCCGGACATTCTCTTGAACATGCATGGTTCCTGATGGAACTATCGGAATTGTTGGAAGATGGAAATGCAGGGGACACCAAAGCTGCGCTCGAATTTAAGAGAAGAGGAATCGAGATTACCAGGCGAATCTCCGATATGAGCTGGGATACCCCCTACGGAGGTATTCCACAGTTTCTGCACTTCAGCGGAAGCGCACCAAAGGGAGAAGTGGAAAAGGATCAAATGAGGCACTCGATCGTAAAAAAGATTTTCGAGCACTGGGACAAGAAATTATGGTGGGTACATTCCGAGGCACTTTATGCATTGCTCAGTGCATACCTGCTATCGGGAGAGGAAAACCTTTTCATGCAGCTCATCAGGCTCCATGCATATACATTCAAGGTTTTTCCCAACAGCAAAGACTCAGTGGGGGAGTGGATACAGATAAGAAACAGAGAGGGGGAACCTGTGGACGAGTTTGTTGCGCTTCCCGTTAAAGACCCCTTCCATACAGCAAGAGCACTCATGCTGGCCATAGAGAAACTGGAAAATTGCGAAAGGAGAGGGAGGAATATGCAATGAAAATCGAACATATTCAAACAGACAAAGCCCCTGCGGCAGTCGGCCCGTATTCACAGGGGACAATGGCAGGGAACCTGGTCTTTGTCTCGGGTTCACTTGGAATAGACCCTGAAACGGGAAAATTAAAAGATGATTTCACCGAACAGGTAAGACAGGCATTGCAGAATATCAGTGCAATACTTGGCTCTGCAGGTCTCGGAATGAAAGATGTGGTAAAAACCACCGTTTTCCTCAAGGATTTGAGCCTATTCGGAAAGTTCAATGAAATTTACCGGAACTACTTCGGTGAAACAAAACCTGCAAGGAGCACCGTTGAAGTCTCCAGGTTGCCACTCGATGCAATGGTGGAGATAGAGGCTATTGCAGTTTCGGAGGCTTAAAGGGGTTGAAAGAGAATGAACAATTACGCAAGAATAGATAACGGAAAATGAATAGAGGCGATATGGGAAGAAATAGAATCAGCACTGTAGTTTTCGATTTCGGTAATGTACTTGCAAGGGTTGAGAGGCTAAAGATTTGCAGAAGGTTCTCAAAACACTCTCCCCTCTCACCAGAGGAGATATGCAGCTGTATATACGGAACAGAAATAGAGTATGATTCCGAGACGGGCAAATACGATTCAAGGGGACATTTTCTAAAGATCAAGGAGAGCATACTTGCCGAGGAAGGCTGGAGCTACGATGAGTTCTGCGGGGAATTCAAGGATGGTTTCGAGAGGAATCCCGACGGCGAAGCAGCCTTGAAATACGCAGGAGAAAGAGCAAGGGTGTTCGTTCTTTCCAACACGACAAAACTCCATGCCCGGTGGCTCCTGGATCACAAGGAGCTATCGAAGATTCCCGAACTCTTCATATTCTCCTACGAAGTCGGAGTGATGAAACCGGATGAGAAGATATGGAAGATAATGTGTCAGCGCGGAGGTGTCGAACCTGAAGAGTGTCTTTACATAGACGATGTAAAAGAATACTGTATCGCCGCCGAGAAACTCGGTTTCAATGTCATCAATTACGATATAAACAGTGGAAATCTGAAAAAGGAACTTCACAAATGGCTTTAATCACTGTACAATTTGTACGGGATAAAAAAATTTTTTAAGGAGGTTTTTATGAGAAAAAAACTTTTTGTCATTCTGCTCCTGTTCGTACTGCTTCTCCCGGTGACTGTGTTTGCCACAGGCCAGAAAGAAGCTGCGAAAAAGGTCGTGCTTTACTCGGCGCATACCCAGGAAATCATAGATGCACTGGTACCACGCTTCAAAGCTGATACGGGTATAGACGCTGAAGTCGTAAAGATGGGCTCCGGTGATGTCATTGCCAGAGTAAAGGCAGAGAGAAACAACCCCCAGTGTGATGTCATCTGGAGTATCGGTGGAGAACAGCTCGAGGCAAATTCAGACCTACTCGCTCCGTACACACCCAAGGACTGGGACAAGATCGAAGATGTCTTCAAGGTCGGAACCAACTGGCTTCCCTATACCGGTATTGTAATGGTGTTCATCGTGAATACAAACCTCGTACCGGAGAACCTTACACCCCAGAAATGGACCGATCTCGCAGATCCGAGACTTAAAGGCCAGATTTCCTCTTCCAGGGCAGACAAGTCAGGTTCGGCTTACATGCAGTTAGCCACCGTGTTGAACATTTACAAGGATCGCGGCTGGGAAGTTTATGAAAGCATACTCAAGAATTTCGTGCTTTCGGGTAGTTCCTCCGCTGTACCTCGTTTCGTAAACGACGGCGAGCAGGCTGTTGGTATAACACTGGAAGACAATGCTTACCGCTATGTAAAGGGCGGTGGACCGGTAAAGATCGTCTATCCCAAAGACGGAACAACTGCAGGCCCCGATGGTATAGCACTTGTAAAGGGAGCACCCCACCCCGAGGCTGCAAAGACCTTTATCGACTGGGCACTCTCCAAGCCTATCCAGGATTTCCTCGTAGAAAAGATGGGTAGAAGGGCTGTTAGGAAGGACGGTGCACGTTCACCCGGACTCCCACCGCTCAGCGAAATCAAAACCGTTCCTTACGACTTTGGTTGGGCAGCGAGCCACAAGGAAGAGTTCGTAAAGAAATGGACCGAGCTGGTACAGAAACTCGGGCTATAATTTCTTCGAAGGGTAATCTTTTCGAAGGGTAATCTTTTAAAAACAATGCGGCCCCTCCGTGAAGGGGCCGCATATTTAAATTAAAGGTGTAGGTATGGCAACTATCAAACTTGAAAATATAGGAAAGACCTTTCCCGGTGTCGAGGCACTGAAAAATATAAACGAGGAGATAAAATCAGGGGAATTTTTCACCCTTCTCGGACCATCGGGGTGCGGGAAAACAACCCTCCTGCGGACCATTGCTGGTTTTTATCATCAGGATTCGGGGCATATATATATAGAAGATAAACTGATAGACGATGTTCCGGCTTATGATAGAAATACAGGAATGGTTTTTCAAAACTACGCCGTTTTTCCACATATGACCGTTTTTGAAAATGTTGCCTTCGGCCTCAAAAACAGGAAGATGCCAAACGATGAAATAAAGAAACGGGTTGCCCATGTACTTGAAATGGCCAGGCTGACGGGGTATGAAAGCAGAACTCCCGACCAGCTTTCCGGAGGACAGCAGCAGAGAGTCGGGCTCGCAAGGGCAATGGTCATAGAACCAAAGGTTCTCCTTATGGACGAACCCCTTTCCAACCTCGATGCAAAGCTCAGGGTGGAGATGAGGGAAGAAATAAGAGACATCCAGAGAGAACTCGGGATTACAACCATCTATGTCACCCACGACCAGGAAGAGGCGCTCGTTATCTCTGACAGGATAGCGGTAATGAATGCCGGTGTGATCCACCAGGTGGGAACAAGCTGGGAAATCTACAAGAACCCCGCCGATGTGTTCGTGGCATCTTTCGTGGGTGAGACCAACTTTTTAGAGGGTGAGATAAGAGGGGGAGGCGCTGAAGGGGTTACCATTATCGTGGGTAAACAGGCTATCAGGGCAAAGGCACCTGCAGAAAAGCTGAAGGGGAAGAATATAAGGTTATCCGTGCGGCCGGAAGAAATAACCCTGGTAAAGAACAAGAGTGAAAACCCAAATTCTACCGTTCTCGAGGGAAAGGTGATAAAGAATACCTTCACAGGCCCCCTGGTAAGGTACCTCGTCGACTGTGGCGAGGGTACCCATCTGGTAGTGGAGACCCATAAGCCGGAGCAGGGTTCCCTTATAGAAATCGGAACCACTGTTTTTTTAAATATACCCATAAATTCCATTCAATGCTTTGATCCCGATTCAGGAGAAAGGCTAAGATGAAAACGAATGAAGTAAGAACGAAAAAACATATTTTCGGAAGGTTCGATATATGGACCTTTGTAACGATAATGGGGTTTGTAATTGTTTTCATTTTTCTCCTTCTGCCATTGTTCAACATTTTCAAAACGAGCTTTATAAGCAAAGAGACGGGCAGGTTTTCACTTGCCAATTACAGAACCTTCTTTTCCAAGGTGTACTACACGAGGGCCATCATGAACAGCCTTATAGTTGCAATCGGCGGGACCCTGGGGTCCATAATCCTCGGTCTACCCCTTGCATTTTTCACCGTACGCTTTAGAATCAAGGGAAGGGCCATTCTCTCGACCCTTGCTGTTCTCTCACTTCTCTCACCCCCCTTCATCGGTGCTTACTCCTGGATAATAATGTTGGGCCAGAACGGTTTTTTAAGAAGGTTTTTCCTTACACTAGGTATTCAGCTTCCGAAGATATTTGGTCCCGGAGGGATAATTCTGGTCTATTCACTTCAGTATTACCCCTTTGTATTCCTTCTCGCATCGGGAGCACTGTCCTCCGTTGACCGTTCCCTGGAAGAGGCTGCCGAAAACCTTGGTACCAGAGGAATAAGAAAGTTCTTCAAGATAACGCTTCCCCTTATAATTCCCTCGGTGAGTGCGGGTGCACTGATCGCCTTTATGATGTCCCTTGCCAACTTCGGTGTTCCCATGATTCTCGGCCGTAATTTTCATGTACTTCCGACAATGGCATACAATATATTTACAAGTGATATCGGAGGTGATGTCGGCCTTGCCTCTACTGTAAGCATACTCCTCATACTTGTATCTACCGTCGTGCTGTTCGGTCAGAGATACCTTGCAACGAGGCGTAAATATACGAGCAACCTTCTAAACAGACCGATTGTGAAGAGCCTTAAGGGATGGGCAAATGCAGGAGCATACTTTATCTGTTACCTCATAGTTGCCATAAGTACACTGCCCCTTGCCGTGGTAGTGGTATTTTCCTTCAGAAAGACGAGCGGACCTGTATTTCACCCCGGTTTCGGGCTTCAGAGTTATGCCAAGGTCATTCACGATATCCCGAAGACGATAACCAACTCGCTGACCTATTCGATTACAGCTGTAATACTGATAGTGATAGTTGGTACCCTTATAGGGTTCATTCTCACCCGAAAGAGCAATGCCGCCTCCAAGGCACTGGACTCGTTCCTAATGATACCTTACATAGTTCCGGGCACTGTAATGGGTATCGGATTCATAGAGGCTTTTAATCACAAACCCATCTATCTTACGGGTACGGCAACCATAATCATAATGTCATACTTCATCAGGAGGCTCCCTTACTCCGTCCGTTCGAGTGCATCCATTCTCAAACAGATAGATCCTGCAATGGAGGAAGCAGCAATAAACCTCGGCTCGAAACCTGCAAGCACTTTCAGAAAGATAACCCTGCCCCTGATGGTTCCCGGTATCATCTCCGGTGCACTCATGAGCTGGGTAACAGCGATAAATGAACTTTCATCTTCTATCGTCCTCTATGTCGGTAAAACGATGACTATGCCGGTAAGGATATACTTGAGCGTCCTGGACGGGCTTTTCGGAACTGCCTCTGCACTTGCTACTTTTCTCCTTATAGCGACGGGAATAGCCCTCTACCTTGTCAACAGGTTCGTGGGACTGGGAAGAGAAACGATAGTTGGGTAAGGGTGGCACTGGTAGACTGGATAGACACTGGTAGACTGGATAGACACTGGTAGACTGGATAGACACTGGTAGACTGGATAGACACTGGTAGACTGGATAGACACTGGTAGACTGGATAGACACTGGTAGGTTTGGTATAGCTGTGCGTCGATGGGTAGAATGGATAGGTAAAATGCATAGGTAAAATGAGCGAAGTAAGCAAAATTAGGCTTGCAACATCAAACCTCGAGGCTTAGAATACTTACCGCATTCTTGCCAGTAATCAGAGAGAATGTTCGTTGATCTATTTCCCCCTCTTCAAGAAGCTTCCGGAGATATCCGAGATGCGGCCTTCTATCTTCTTTCCCTGCAAAACACACGTCGGTACCGAAAACAATCTTTTCTCTGAACTCATTCAAGAAGGCTACCCCGAAATCCCTGTCCCTCGTTATCCCGTTGAAACCGCTCGTTCCCGATATATCTACATAGAGATTGGAATACTTCTCTAAAAGCTCGAGCAACCTTCCGCGTTTTTTTATCTTTCTCTTGGGATACGTGTACTTGTCCTCTGGCACAATATCGCCGTCTATCTCCGCCCAAATCCCGGTTGCATGGGCTATGCAGGTCGTTCCCGGTACTGCCTTCAGAAGCCTCTCCAGTCGGGGAAGACCCGGTTCGTCCCAAAGTCCATAAACTCCCCGTCCGGGGCCCGTTGTATGAAAGAGAACAGGAAAATTGTAATTACCGCACTGTTCGAACATATTTATAACCAGGGGATCGTCCTGCGGAAGGTTTGCCGTAAGTTCCCCGATCCCCCGGATTCCCCTCCTCCTGTACTCTTCCAGAATCTCGGAAAAATCGAAATAAGGCAGCCTGTCCTCGAGAATCTCAGATGCACCTTCATCGGTTAGATTTCCCACGCATCCCATTCTAGGGTCGAGGCTTCCGAAAAGGACCACACGCTTCGAGGCCCATTCAGGAGGATTTATCTGGCTTAAAATATCACTCCCTCTTCCAAAGAGTGAAGGACCAAGCAAAATCTCCGGGCTGATACCAAGAGGAAGAACAACAGCCCTCTCTATCCCCTCCTCGTCGAGTCGCTCTATCAGATCATTCCAGGTGACAGGCCTTTTCTCCTTATCACCCGGGCCACGCAAATCGAAAACATGGGTATGAAAATCGATAATCAAATTAATACCCCTTTTAAAAAGACAATTTAAAACGGCAATTTTTTAAAATCTAACAAGCTTCATCAGGAAATAGCCATCAGGAAAAAGACGGTAATCCGTATTTTTCTGCAATTTTCGAAAGAGACTCAAAAAGATCAGCTTCCACGGCCACTCCTTCCTTCTTCGATCTTTCAAGCTCCTCCCCGGCCCGCTCTCCGGGAAACCTTATCCTCTCGAAACCAAACCTCAACCTGCTGCTCTTCACATGCGCCAGAAAACGTTCGATTTCCCTGTAATAGTAATCATTCCCCTCGAAGGCATTCGGGTCTATCACAGTAAGGCTTATTGTCTGCCTCGTCTTAGCCTTGGGATTGTTTGCACTCCCCCCGTTCATTGTGGTAAGTGCCTCGGCCCAGAGCGAAAGTGCATACCCCTTGTAGCCGTAATTCTCACCACCAAAAAACAGGAGAGTTCCTCCTTCTGGAACTACATGCGGATCATCGGTGAGTTTCCCCTCTCTGTCCATGAATGCCTTTTCGGGTGCCCTCTTCCCATCCCTTATCAACTGGTTCAGCTTGCCCATCGACATCATTGCCGTAGAAAAATCGGATACAACCTGATACTTGCCACCGGGGAATGCCAGCGCCAGGGGATTGGTAGAGAACCTCCCATCGATACCGCCGAAGGGGGCACAGTCCAGACAGGTAGAAGTCTGTGACCACAACTGGGCAAAGAAACCATTCTCTGCAATCGAAAAGAGGTATGGCCCCATCGCCCCCATCCATAGTGCATTCTTTATACCTACCATGGCTATTCCGGTTTCTACTGCCTTCTTCATGGCAATCTCTTTGGCTAGTTTCATTGCAAGCTGACTGAACCCCTCCCTGGCATCTATCAATGCGGTAGAGGCCTTTTCCCTGACCACTTGAGGTTGCGAAACCGGATTCAGCTCATCGGGTATCATATTTTCAAAATAGGGAAACAGCTTGAGCCCATGAGTATGTATTCCCATGGCTTCTGTCTGAACAACGATATCTGTAACGACAGATGCTGTTGACTCCGGAACACCTTTTGCCTTTAAAAAAGACATCCCAAATTTTTTAAGTCTTTCCATATCAATTCTCAACTTTTCCATCCGGTCACCTCTTTTTTCATACTTTTTTAAATTATACAGACTTTATACTTGACTATCAATGAATTAATAATTATACTCATTTCATATTCGGAATTATTCCGATTATAAATACCGGAACGGCAAAGGTTACATCAACAGCATGAAATACAAGAGAAGCCTGCAGAGGGAAAGAATCCTTGAGTTACTAAAGAATACGGGAATACACCCGACCGCGAACTGGTTGTACGAGAGGTTAAAGGGTGAGTTTCCGAATTTAAGCATGGGGACCGTGTACAGGAACCTCAACATCCTGGACGAGCAGGGCCTTATAAAAAAGATAGATTTTGGAAGCACTTTCGACAGGTTCGATGCTAATATCACGCCTCACTACCACTTTATCTGTGAAATATGCGGATCTATTACAGACCTCGATATTCCTGTGGATTCAGGACTCGAAAAAATCGTCGAAGCAAAAACGAAATTCAAGGTAAACAGGCACAGGATAGAATTCTATGGGATTTGTGACAAGTGCAGGAAAAAAACTGGCATGGGGAAATGACCCGGAAGGGAGAAGGATGCGTCTGCTTGGTATTTTTATTTTGATCTTAAATAATAATCGTTACGATTATTATTTAAGATCATTACTTAGATATCAATGTGAAACAAGGCGATGTTATCGCTTTAAAAAATAATTCAAGAGGAGGCAACACTATGGCAAGAGTTGCAAGAGAGATGGTTGAAAGAGCCGGAGTCAATGTAGATCAGTTGGTAGAACTTCTGGTCAAAAATGCATCGGCTGAATTAACGACCTACTACTATTACACGATTCTCAGGGTAAACCTGATAGGTCTGGAGGGCGAGGGCCTTAAGGAAATCGCAGAGGCCGCTCGAATCGAAGACAGGAATCACTTCGAAGCCCTGGTACCGCGTATCTACGAACTGGGGGGAAAGCTGCCCAAGGACATGAAAGAGTTCCATGATATCTCGGCATGTCCCCCCGCAGCACTACCTGCCGATCCGACCGATGTGAAGGCAATGCTCAAGATTCTCGTAGATGCAGAGAGGTGCGCTGTAAGGGGGTACACCCAGCTCTGTAACATGACAGCCGGCAAGGATCATCGAACCTACGACCTCGTTCTGGCTATCCTGAACGAAGAAATCGAGCATGAGTCCTGGTTCTCTGAATTTCTTGGTGAGGGCCCATCGGGACATTTCATGAGACGTGGCGATAATTCACCCTTCGTCTCCAAATTCCTTAAGTAGGCTGGAACAAGAGAGGCTCGAAGAAACTACGCTTCTCAGTCCTGACTTCGGGCCTCTCTCTCCTTAGCGGTAAACACCGATATCATACGATATCATGTTGGAGCGGAGACTATATGAGGAGACCAAATGGTATGAAAAAAATAACTCGCAAAGAACTCAAGGGGTACGATGGAACAGGTGGAAGGCCAGCATACATTGCCTACAAAGGGCAAATTTACGATGTGACAGAGAGTTTTCTCTGGAAAGGTGGCAAGCACCAGGCTCTCCACCTCGCGGGAACCGACCTTACAGAAGAACTTGAAAATGCACCCCACGGTGAAGATATGCTGTCCAGGGTACCAGTCGTAGGAACACTGATTGATTGAAAAATCCATCTAACCGGTAATTGGTACTTGAATCGCTGCAGCCAGACCATTATCTTTCTAATATCATGTTCGGCAAGAACGAAGCACACCAGCTATGCATCGATCTTATAAGAAAATATTTCGATACCTGCCAATCCATCCTTGAGGTTGGTTCGGGTAACGGGGAGTTGTTGAGAAAGCTTTCAGCTATCTATCATGCATTTTCCTGCGGTATAGATCCCAAATTGGGTGAGAGTGACGAAGGGTTGATACATTTTCGTCCACTCAGTGCCGAAGAGCTCGATAAACTATCCGGTAAACTCTGCGGTGAAATCAACCTGAGTTTCGACTTGATATACTCGGTTCATTCCCTCCACCACTTTGGAAATCCAAAGGCATTCTTCAGAGGCGTGAAACACAGATTAAAGAAGAACGGAAAGCTGATACTGGTGGATTGGAGAAAGGGAGCCATAACAGGCATTCCGGAAGAGTATTACGGCCTCGACGAAGTAGCAGAATGGGTTGAAAGAAGCAGACTACATGTAATAGAAAAAGGTATAAAAGAAAGGCACTTTTACCTTATAGCCACTTCCGGAAGGGAGTAGCTCCCCACAGTAACTCCTAACCGGTGCTATCGATTCATTACCTTAGTTAGAAGAGCCTTAAGCTCTTCGGTTACGAATGGCTTTTTAAGAATTCCTGCGAACCCGTACTCACCAAAATTCGCCATGACCGGGCTATTGGAGTATCCGCTCATTGCAACTATAACAGCATCGTTGTCTATATCCCTTATCTTTTCGGCTACCTCCTCACCACCCATGCCGCCTGGGATGGTAAGATCGAGAAATACTATGTCGTAACCATTTCCCTTTACCATGGCCTTTTGAAACATGGATACCGCATCCTCTCCGTTTGTAACCTCATCCACCCTGAAGCTCATTCTTTCAAGCATCTTCCTGAAAACTGTCCTTACAGACTCTTCATCGTCCATTATCAGAACCCTTCCCCGTAGATTCCCCCTGCCTTCCCCGGCGGCGAGGGATTCACTTTCATCTTTACCTTTCTCAATCTTCTCCGCACGGTGAAGAAAGATATAAAAGGTTGTTCCTGAACCCGGTTCTGATTCAAAGGCTATATAACCGTTATGCTGCTTTACTATCGAATATACCGTTGAAAGGCCCAGCCCGCTTCCCATTTCTTTGGTAGTGAAGTACGGATCGAATATTTCACCCCTTATCTCTTCCGGTATCCCCACTCCTTCATCGCTAACCTCTATGCATACATAATCACCCCTTTCCACCTCCACCCCATGAATGCATCTGCTCTCTTCAATGCTGAGATTTTCAGCTTTTATTCTTATCTTACCACCATCCGGCATTGATTGAATGGCATTTATTACGAGGTTCTGTATCACCTGTGAGATCTGGTTGGGGTCTACGTCTACCTTCCAAAGACCCTCTCCAATCGATATCTCGTGGCCTATCCTCGAACCACTCAAAACAAAGCGGACATTCTCTTCGATAAGTGCCTCCAGGGAAGTAATTTCCTTTACAGGTGATCCTCCCCTGGAAAACGTAAGCAGTTGCCTTGTAAGGCCGGTGGCTCGTAGAGTAGCCTTCTTTGTCTCCTCTATGCTCTCTATTATCTTTTCTCTGTTGTTTTCGCTAAAATAGATTTCCAGAAGATTGATGTTTCCAAGAATTCCCGTAAGGAGATTATTGAAATCATGCGCTATTCCTCCTGCAAGCAGGCCAAGTGATTCGAGTTTCTTTGCTTTTTCAAGTCTTCTTGAAACCATTACCTTTTCGGTTATATCCCTGAATACTATTACACTCCCTATGAGCTTTTTGCTGGTATCCATTATCGGAGCGAAACTGTCCGAAATAATCTTTCTCATCCCATTCTTCGAAACAAGCTCGATCTCTCCTTCAAGATGGAAAGTCTCCCGCCTGAGTTTCAGTTTCTTTATTATTTCTCTGATTTCTATTCCGGAGCCTTTCTCCCTCAGTTTCAGTACTTCATCCAGATATTTACCGCCGGCTTCCTCCGCACTCCAACCGGTAAGTTCCTCCGCCACATGACTCATGAGGATTATTTTCCCAACGGTATCAGTAACGATGACGCCATCCCCTATACTTTTCAGTGTAACGAGCAATTTTTCTTTCTCTTCTTTCAGGTCTTCCTCCAGCCTTTTCCTTTTCGTTATATCTACAAGGCCTCCTAGACCAATCCGCTTACCTTTGATATCTACCTTGCTTGCAAATATGAATAGCCAGGCAACACTCCCGTCTTTCCTTATTACCCTCAATTCATACTGGTCTATAACCTCTTCACCCATCAACCGTTTTCTCGCCCTTTCTCCCACAACCTCCCTTTCATCGGGATGAACGAGATCCAGGTAATTCATTTTAAGCAGTACTTCCCTTGAATACCCGAAGAAATCACACATGTAATCGTTGACATAGGTGAAATGGCCTGAATCATCAAAGGTGTAAATCCCGACCTTCACTTTTTCAGTGAAGCTTCTAAAACGTTCCTCGCTTTCCCTGGCCTTCCTTGCAAATTGCAGGAGGTTCACGGCAAAATACCTGATAATCAGAATTATGAATACATAGAGTACGCCTGTAAAAATGATATCACTCCTGAATTCAGGGGGTTCTGCAAAGGTGGTACCAATTTTCCTGTACACTATGATTGCTACTGCAAGTGATGAAACAGAAGCAACCGATGAATAGATATAGTACTCGTAACCTTCCAGCAGAAACCCGGCCAGCACGATCATTATCGGTATGTAAGCCGATATCGGATCATATATCCCATAGCCTCTGTACAGGATAAGGAGAAATACGACTAACAGTAGAACAAGCATCATGTATATGGCAAGTTTCAACTTCTTTATATTGAGGATGATAAAGGTCAAAGTGAGGACAAGAAGAACGACAAGGGATAATATCTCTTTTTCTTTCCAACCGTTCACTTGAAATACATAGTTAGAAACCGCCGATGCCAGCATACCGGCCAGCAGTATGAAGTACATGAAACGGGCACTCCTGTTTTTCTCCGGGTCGCTCATCTCCGGTGGTCTTAAAATCTCTTTTGCCTTCTTGAAAAAAGAAAAATCTGCCATAATTATTTCAATATAATTGTTATTTCTTGACTATACAATAGGAGAGAATTATAATTATTATTCAAATAGTAATATATCGAGGAATTCAAATGAATATCAAAAAAGGGAAAATATCAATCGTAGGCGCTGGTTCCGTGGGAGCAACACTTGCCTACAACCTTGCTCTCAAGAATGCTGTTACGGAAATATCGCTCATAGACAAGAATGAAAGCAAGGCAGAAGCGGAAGTTCTTGATATACTTCATGGTTCCACCTTCGGCAGTCTGAAAAACATCTATGCCGGGGGATACGAAACCTGCAGTAACTCGGAAATCGTTGTCGTCACAGCAGGGGCAAAACAGAGACCCGGTGAAACGAGAGTAGAACTACTTAGCCGAAATGCTTCCATTATGAAAGGAATTACCCACTCTGTAAAAGAATCCGGTTTCAACGGGATTCTACTCGTTATAACAAATCCCGTCGACGTACTGACCTACATCGCTTACAGGGAATCTGGCTACGAAAGGGAAAAAGTCGTGGGTTCGGGTACCGTGCTCGATTCCTCCAGGCTAAGAGAGTATCTGTCCAAATTGTGTAATGTAAACCCGATGAATATCCACGGCTATGTACTGGGAGAACATGGTGACACCTCATTCCCCGCCTGGTCACTGATTACTATCGGTGGCATAAGGCTACAGGAGTACTGCCCACTCTGCGGGAAAGGATGTGACCTCCGCAGTATCATAGAAGAAGCCTCGGATTACGTTCACCGAGCCGCATACCAGATAATAGAGGCAAAGGGCTCTACTTACTATGCAATTGCCCAGGCAGCTTCCGTTATAATAGAAGCCATCGTAAAGGATCAGAAGAGGCTACTTCCCGTCTCCACTGTCCATGAAGACTTCATCGGCATTGATAAAACGGCATTCAGCTTTCCAACTATCGTTGGAAGCGGTGGGGCTGAAAAAGTTATGGAATTAAAACTGTCAACAGAAGAGATGAAACTTCTCATGAAATCCGCTGGTTTCATCTCCGAAAATATAAAAAAAACGGGTTATTAGGATTCACATCTCTCATATAGCCGGTTCACAACCCAATCGGCAGTGGAGGATATCAAAATGAAATACAGAAGACTTGGCTCTACCGGTTTCGAAGTATCAGAGGTTGGATTCGGAGCCTGGGCAATCGGCGGAGACTGGGGTACGGTAAAGGACGACGAATCGATGGCCACCCTAAGGAGGGCCGTTGAACTTGGCGTTACTTTCTTTGATACGGCTGATGTTTACGGAATGGGAAGAAGTGAGAGGCTCGTCTCCCGCATGAGAAGGGAAACCGATAAAATGATTGTGATAGCAACAAAGGCGGGACGTAAACTTCAGCCTCACATTGCTGATAAATATACACCTGAAAATATCAGAGCCTTCATAGAGGACAGTCTTGAAAATATGGGATTTGATTCCCTTGACCTGCTTCAGTTGCACTGTCCTCCTACCGAGGTCTATTACAGACCTGAACTTTTCGATACCCTGGACCGGATGGAGAGAGAGGGCTTAATAAAGAACTACGGCGTGAGTGTGGAGAAAGTGGAAGAGGCACTGAAGGCAATTGAATATCCCGGTGTCAAAACGGTTCAGATAATCTTCAACATGTTTCGGCAGCGACCCAAGGAGCTCTTTTTCAGGGAGGCAAAGAGAAAGAATATCGGGATAATCGTTCGCGTACCCCTTGCTAGCGGCCTGCTTACAGGAAAGATGAGCAGGAATACTACTTTCGATAAGAACGATCACAGGTATTATAACAGACACGGTGAGGCTTTCGATGTCAGTGAAACCTTTGCAGGCGTGCCTTTCGAGGTCGGGCTTGATGCAGTGGAAGAGATAAAGAAGGTAAAGCCAGAGGGAATGACTATGGCTCAATTTGCTCTCAAATGGATACTCATGCACGATGCTGTTTCCACTGTAATACCCGGCGGGAAAAAACTATACCAGGTAGAAGATAATACCGCGGCATCAGAGCTTCCCCCACTCCCGGAAAGCACCATGGCCGAGGTGGAAAGAATCTATGAAACTAACATTAAAAGCTATGTGCACCATAGGTGGTAATAGCAAGATTTCTCGCTAACTCATTTAACCTCTTTAAGAGTGATTTCTGCCGTTGTCCTGTAGGCATGGTAGGCAGAAAAGTCATCCTCCCTCCCGTATGCAAGGAGCACCTTGTAAGTCTTTCCTTTCTCAAGCTTTCTGTCAAATTTGTCACCCGAATCCAGGGGAATAGAAAACTCGAGAGTCGTGATGCCTTTGCTCTCGCTCCCCGAAAGATTCAGCACATTATCCTTTCTCTTCAAGCTTACATCGGATTTGTGAAAGGTAGTTGCAACTCCAAAATCGTCACGGATAAAGACTTTTCCGTCTTTTACATATCCGATTATGATATTGGCATCTTTCATTCTCCTGGCGGGATCGAAGCCAACGGCAACCCAACCGGTCGTTTTGGCAGAAACAACAAGGTCGAGGTTTTCACCCTTTACACGCCATTTCAGCACAATACCATCTGCAGACAGAGAATTGAATTTAACCAGTTCGTTTGACTGTGCTCCAAGCCCAAGCAATGCAAAGAGTGAAATCACCACACCCAATATAATGATTGCTACTGTTTTTCTCATGGGTACAAATATATAATTCTACATTTTATCAACGGCAGTTATCAATTTTTCTCTGATTTGTGAAGCTATCTTTAGTAAATCCTTGTTTTCAATAGCCTGCATTGAAGCAACGGGATCAACTGCAGAAACTTCAATTTCACCCTCGGATTTTTCCTGAACGATAACATTGCAGGGTAACATCGCTCCCACTTTATCTTCCGTTTGCAGGGCTTTATAAGAGTATTTGGGATTGCATGCACCCAGTATCATGTAATTCGGGAAATCCACGTCCAGTTTTTCTTTCAGTGTAGACCGCACATCAATACTCGTAAGAACACCGAATCCTTCTTCTTTCAACGATTTTTTTATTCTTTCAATACAATTCGTAAAAGAATCTTTTAGTTTTCTTGAATAATAATAATCCATACACTTTCTCCTTCAAAAAATTCTTTTTATAATGTACTTATGAAAAAGGGAAAAGGAAAGGTAAAACCGGGAATCGAGCTGTTCCTCGAAAAGAGGGAGTACAAATCGCTCAAATTGGGATTTATTACCAACCACTCTGCAATTACTTCAAATGGCAAGATGTCCGTAAAAAACCTGATAGAGGCAGACTTCAATTTGAAGTCACTGTTCGGTCCCGAACACGGCATCCTGGGACAGGCACAGGATGCCATCGAGATAGAAGATTCTGAATATCTGGGAATCCCGGTATATTCCCTCTATGGAAAGAGGAAAAGCCCGGAACCGGGAATACTCAACAAGTTGGATGCCCTTGCTTTCGATATCCAGGATGTCGGATCGAGATATTACACATATCTCTACACTCTGGCAAATTCAATGAAGGTTTGTGAAGAACTGGGTATCAGGCTCATTGTTCTCGACAGGCCGAACCCCATGCCGCAATCATTGATAGAGGGCCATCCTATTGAAAAGGCTTTCGACAGTTTCGTCGGTGCATATCAACTTCCCAATATATACGGCTTGACAATTGGGGAATTCGCAAGTTACCTGAAGGGCGAGTTTTACCCGGACCTAGATATTGATGTGATATACATGGAAAACTATGTATCTGACATGTCTTTTGAAGATACAAACCTGCCATGGGTATCTCCCTCTCCAAACATACCCACACCAACTACTGCCCTGGTCTATGGTGGGTTATGCCTCTTTGAAGGAACAAATCTCTCTGAGGGAAGGGGGACCACGAGACCCTTCGAAACAATCGGTGCTCCCTGGATAGATGGTGAAAATCTGAGGGATATAATGGCTAGCTATGAACTCCCCGGTGTAGTATTCAGTGTTTCCTTCTTCATACCTGCTTTTTCCAAGTACAAGGCACAATCATGTTCAGGCGTAACAATTCACATAACGGACAAAAAATCATTCAAACCGGTAAAGACCGGAATTTATCTCTTGTATACAATAGCAAGAGAATACCCTTCCCATTTTCAATGGCGAAAGAGATGGGATAACGATGAGTTGTATTTTATAGACAATCTGGCAGGTACCGATAAACTGCGGAAAGAAATCGATTCCATATCAGAATCACAAGTATCACCGGAGGTTATATACAGTAATTACCAGGAAGGGCTGGAAGATTACAAAAGGGTGAGCGAAAAGTATCAGTGGTATTGAAAATCAGGTTCCTTTTTCAATTCTTCCAGATGGAATAGATAATTCTTGACACCCATTTCGGGAGATACCTTCGAAACAGTAATTTCCATATCCTTATACTTTCTTGAAAAAACTTCTTCAAAGAATTTTCTAACCAGTTTGCACTTCTGAAATACGGAACCGGTAAGGGCTATCGGTCTGTCAAAAGAAACACAGCCAGAATCAATCAATCTCTCTATTACCGCACCGGCAAGCTCTGCAAGTTCTTTCCCGGCATCTCTTAAAATTTCAAGGGCCAATGTATCACCATTTTTTGCCTCTCTTTCTACCACAATGGAAATGTCGGCGATTTCTTTTTTTCCTGCTTTTTCACTGTGCAACCATGAAACGAGTTCTTCAGGACTGCTCATGCCAAGTGAAGCAGGTATTGATTTCAAGAGGCTGCTCATGTAAATACCTTTGAAGCCCCTTCCGTCATACACACGCAAACTTCTTGAAATACCCTCCCTCCCTATCCAATATGCGCTGCCCTCATCACCTGCTATGTGTCCCCATCCGCCGGCACGAAAGGTATTACCCCCCCGATCTCTTCCGAAGGCAATGGATCCCGTTCCGGAGTTTACAATAATACCGACACCATCCTCAAACACACTCCAAAGGGCAGATTCTCCATCATGTAAAAGGTACAGCTCGATAACACGAAAACCCCCGGAGAGATTTTTCGGGAGATCCAAATAAAAATGTAAATTAAAATAAGATGCAATATCCTTGACAATCAATTTCTTTACCTCGGCTCTACCGGCACCGGCTATTGCAAGGCCAATAATCAACCTCTCATTTCTTCCCTCTTTCTCCCCTTGAACCATAGAGAGCTTGCCTAAAAGTGATTTAAAAAAACCGAATAGACCTTCTTTTCCTGATATCGAGTAATTGAAACCTGCCATCCTGCCGGAAGCCTCAACAACAGAGTTTTCACCGACCTTCCTTAACAGGAGGTAACGTGAGACTGTTGCACCGGTATCTGCTGCAAGGTAATAGGTTGCTGAATTATCGGATGTCTCTGGTTTCTTATTTAATGGCACCTTCAGTCAAACCTGCAATAAACTGACGACTCAAGATAAGGAAGAATATTATTATCGGAATTATGGCAATGTTCAACGCACCGAAAAGTAGATCCCATTGAATATCGAATTCACCGAAGAAATTCTGAATGCCAAGCGGTATCGTCTTCTTTGCATCGGTATCAATGAAAATCAGAGGAAAGAAAAAGTCATTCCACACACGTATGAAGTTGAAAATGGTAACGGTAGCCAGTGCAGGTCTTAAAAGAGGAAGATTGATCTGCCAGTAAATTCTGAATACCCCGGCTCCATCGATACGTGCCGCATCCTCTAAGTCTACAGGAATATTCTCGAAAAAATTAACAAGCAGGAATGTAGAAAATGATATGCCCCCCGCAGTATATACGAGAAACAGTGCAAAAAGCGTGTCATTCAACCTGAAACTTCTTATGAGCAGGAAAATCGGAATTATTGCAAGACGCACCGGCAGTACGAGACCCGCAATTATATAGAGATATATTAGCCTTCTTCCGGGAAAATCGAAGCGAGCAAGAACATAGGCTCCCATTGAAGAAACGAAGAGTATAAGAACAATTGAAACCAGTGACACGATAATACTGTTCTTGAAGTATGCAGCGAAGTTAGCCACATGCCATGCCTTTACATAGCTATTGAAGGTCCATTTCTTCGGTAACCCGAATGGATCCATGAATATCTCTCTGGTTGTCTTGAATCCTGATATGAACATTACTCCAAGAGGGAAGATATTCACCAATGCCCATACGACGAGGAGAATCAGTATTATTGATTTCTGCAGTGAATTAAGCTTAAGCATGTCAACCCGCCTTAGTCCTCTTTTCTACGAGATACACATAAATTATTGATATCGGGAAAACGATCAGAAAAATAAGGGTTACAACAGTAGCACCCAGACCCATACCTACATCTGAACTGCCAAGTCCGCCAAAGGCTATCCTGTAGAAAAGGGTACCAAGCACATCGGTAGATCCGGCAGGTCCCGCCTGGGTACCTTCCATGGCAAAAACGATATCAAAAACATTGAAACTCCAGATAACCTTCAGTATCGTCAGGGTTCCTATTATGGGAATAAGCTGGGGAACGATAATCTTTGTAATTATCTGCCATTCATTTGCCCCGTCTATCCTTGCAGCTTCAAACATTTCTCTATCTATTCCCACTATCCCGGCAAGAAAAGTCAGGATGAAGAACCCCATGCTTCTCCAGGCGTTCACAAGGATTATAGTTGGCAAGGCCAGTGTCGTATCACCAAGCCATGGTTTCGCAAGTACACCGAGACCGACTATTTTTAGTGCCTGGTTGATAAAACCCCACTGAGGGTTCAACAACAAACTCCAGAGGAAACCCACTATTACGATAGAAAGCGTGTTTGGTATGAAGAATAGTGTCTTGAAAAAATTTGTCCCCCATATTCCGGCAGAGAGGAAAAGGGCAAATATCAATCCCGGAATGATTCCGGTAAGCCATGATAATATGAAAAAAATCACATTGTGCCCCAAAGCCCTGTAAAATTCCCTGCTCATGTAACCCGTAAGCACATTCTTGTAGTTTGCCAGTCCGACATATTCCTTCGGGCCAATACCCGGCCATTTGAAAAAGCTCAATGCAAGACTACTTACAAAGGGATATGCTATGAGCATCGTATAGATTGCAAGAGCAGGAACAAGCATCCAGAGGAAGGAGTACCTTTTATAAATAGATTTTGCAGCTACCATTTTCCCTCTCTAAAATTTTCCGGAGGGTAACGAAATGTACCCTCCGGAGATCAGCCGTCTTATAAAAGACCTCTATTTCTGAAGTGGTTTATACCAGCTTGAAATTCCATCCTGAACACGTTTTGCAAGCTCTTCGGGTGTAATCTTATCGAGGTACATTGCCTGCATACCCTCTCTTAAGATTTCATACACTGTGGGGTTTCCCTTCTGGAAGGGTGAACCCACCCAGTAGATATACTTCGATGCAATAGTGTTGGCATACTTGTAGCCTTCCAACAGTATCGGATTGTCCTTTGGAAGCTCAGCATCCTTCAAGGCTGTCATTTCCCCCGTCGTTTCGGAGAAAATTTTACCATATTCAGGAGTAGCTGTAAACTTCAGAATTTCTATTGCAGCTTCCTTGTTCTTCGATGCCTTGTTCAAACCATAGGAACCATCCATGTATACATACACGTGCGGTTTTTCCTTTGCAGTCTTAGGCGGTACGGGGAAATAACCATAGTGGAAATCGGGATTGAGTTCTTTCCACCTCGTTCCACCCCAAATTCCATAGAATACCATTGCGGCCTGCCCCATAGCAAAACCGGCAGACATATCGGTCGTATCATTCGCCATGAAATCTTTCTGATAGTAAACCTTGAGATCATTCAGCATCCTGTTGAGTTCTATGAATTTAGGATCCATAAAGTTCGTTTCACCCCTTATAACCTTTCCGATCCATTCCTCTCCTGGGAAACTCACACCAACCATCGCATGCTGCATCGCAAGAGCCCATGCCGACTTTCCTGGTACCATGAAAGGTGTAACCCCATTCGACTTCAACTTCTTGCATATATCGAGAAGTTCTCCCCAGGTTGCAGGCTCTGTAAGTCCGTACTTGTCGAAGATGTCCTTGTTGTAGAATATTCCAACAATCTGGTTTGCAAAGGGCACACCCCATGTTTTTCCACCACTCTGTATAAAGCCAAGCGTAGTGGGTGTGAAATGGCTGAAATCAACTATCCCATCGAGTGCCTGAATATATCCCGCATCTATCAAACCCTGGGTACGCTTGCCAGGCAGCCTTCTCGTTAAGAACAAATCCGGGCCCGTTCCTCCCTGGAGTGAGAGGGACAATTTGGAATCGTACTCAGTAGGCTTTATGGTCGAATAATCGATTACAATATTCTTTCCTTGAGCCTGTAGGGCTGCCTGTACCTTCTTCCACACCGCTTCATCCTGAGCCCTCCAACCCCAGAATTTTACCGTAACCTGCCCTGTTGTCGCCTTTTCCTGCTTGCCCCCTGCAAAGGTAAAGGAACCAACAAGAATCAGCAAGCTCAAAACAATGATTACAAGTTTTTTCATTTACTTCCTCCTGTTTTAGATTTTTTCTGGATTATACAACAAAAGACAAATTGTGTCAAAATAATTTTTAATAAATATATGAATAAATTGAAAATTATTTTCGTTTTCTCGCTTGGCAGGGCACATCCGATCATGCTACCATAGGTACAGAGGCATTAGGGAAATTCATTCTGTCACAATGAAGAATATTGGAAGAAACATAGAGAAAATTATTCAAAATGAAATCGAAAAAGGTACATTTCCCGGTGCTGTCGTTAAGGTCGTTGAGGGTAGAAGAACTATATTAAACCTTGCCATGGGAAATAGAGCAGCCTATCCAAAGGATACTCCGAGCCAGTCAGCCCAAATACCAAAGGATACCCCGGGCCAGTCAGCCCCAATAGATGAAAAACACTCTGCAAACCTACCTGAGAGAGTTTCCGGGCCAATGACAACCGATACGATATTCGACCTCGCATCACTTACAAAGCCGCTTGCAACCGCCCTACTTTCCCATATAATCTTCGCCCGTGAAAACATACCCCTCGATACGCCGATTTCATACTTCTTCGACTGCAAGGATCACCCGGCTTCGATTGGCCCAAACCCTAAAACCTGCGGTATCACGCTCTTTCAATTACTGACCCATACTTCGGGCCTTCCACCTGTGCCGGGTATCTTTAACCATTTCAACGATCCTTCTGTGCTCAAAAGAATTGACCGGATAGATCGCGAAAGTGCTATCAGGTTCCTCTTCCAGGTAACACCAGTCGAAAAACCCGGCAAAGAAATCATCTACAGCTGTACCGGTTACATCTTTCTTGGCCTTATCCTCGAAAAGTTACGGGGGGCAAGACTCTCTGACATCTTTAAAAACATCATAACAGGGCCACTGGGCATTGAAGACCTGATGTTCAGGCCTCCCAAGAGCAATCTCCCTCGAATCGCACCAACCGAATTCTGCAGATGGAGAAAGCGCTGGATACACGGGGAGGTTCACGATGAAAACTCATACTGCCTTGGTGGTGATGCCGGCAATGCCGGTCTTTTCGGAACTGCCGATGCAATCCGGAAAATCCTCGACATCTACTTAAACGAAGCATACCTGTATGAAAAATCGATTCTATCTCCGAAAATGGCCAAACTCGCCACTAGCATTGCCATTTCAAAACATGGCATAAACAGGTCCACGGCTTTCCTATTCCAGGGTAAAGATGCACCATGTGGCCCCTATTTTGGCAGGGAATCCTTTGGCCACACCGGTTTCACCGGTACAAGCATCTGGATTGACCCCTCCAGGAATCTGAAAATTATTATCCTTACAAACAGGGTCCATATGGGACGAGAGAAAACTGCCGATGCAATTAAGGATTTTAGAACCAGGATTCATTCTGAAATATACAAAAATCTATATTGATACTTTCCGCCTCACACCGTACCCGTATCCACCCGGAAGCTGCAATGTCAAAGTTACGCTTTCCCTCCCACCCCTTTCATACCGGAGGCCCGAGAACGGATCGTTGGCAGTCAGGAGCGGTGCATCGAGATCGGCATAGTCGCATTGACTTGCCAGGAAAGCAGCAACGGTAACTCCGAGAGAGCTTTCTATGTAACAGCCCATCATCGTCTTAAGGCCGAATTTCCTTGCCTTTCTTATCATTTTCAAGGTTTCAAGTATGCCTCCGTTCTTCGCAAGCTTAAGTACGATCCCGGAGACCTTACAATTTCCACTTTCATTTTTCTCCGTCAGGGCATTCAGATCATCAATCCTTTGGACGCTTTCATCGAGAAAAACGGGGATATCGGATTCTCTGGATATTTCCCCTATCAATTCCCAGTTCTTCTCGACAGGCTCTTCCAACAATTGCAACACCGGATATTGGCCTGCAAATCTTTTCAAAATTTCGTTCAACAAGGAAACATTCTTATGAGCATCCGAAGCGGTCCATCCCTGATTTACATCCAGCCTGAAGATTCGGTTTCGCCATCTGTCGAGCAGAGTTTCCAGCAGGGAAATGTCATTTTCAAAACCCAATTTAAGCTTGACGATACGGGAAGGAGATTGTTCGATACCGGAGAATATTTCATCTTTCCTTGTCGATGCCACTGTATATGAGGTTTCAATCCCTACAGTATCGCTTTCAAGCTCCATGAAGGCATCAAAAGAGAGGGCCTTCTCCTTTGCAAGAATATCCAGTATTGCCATGGTGATGGCTGATCTTGAAAAGGGAGAGAGTTCTGAAAGTCTATCCTCGTCCCATCCGGCATCGTAAGTTCCCTTCGAAAACAGACGAGCTAACTTATCCGATTCTTTTCTTAAGAATTCTTCCATTTCCTTTTCCAGGCTATCAGGATCCATACCAAAATAGGGAACAACAGGAGCCTCACCGTAACCGGAGAAATCTTCGTATTTCAATGTCACGATAATGGTATACCTGTACTCCGATACACCATGTGCAATTCGGAAGGGATTCTTTAGAAGTAGTCTATACTTCTCTACGGAGTAATTCAGCATGCGATGGATTATCCACCGTAACTGTGCAGCCCCGAAAGCAGATAATTGACACCAAAGAAAGTAAAGATGGTAAAGAGGAAACCAATTATAGCAATTACGGCAGAAAATTTTCCTCTCAACTTTCCTAGAAAGCGGGCATGGAGATACGCCGTATATACCAGCCAGGTAATCAATGCCCATGTCTCCTTGGGATCCCAGGACCAAAAACTCCCCCATGCATACCTTGCCCAAATGGCTCCGAAAATGAGCGCACCTGCGGTAAATATCGGATACCCTATGGCGATGAAAGTCGCAGTCAACCTGTCCAGAGTCGCCATCTTTTCCGTATCACCCCTTTTCACCGATGCAAGATAGTATATTCCGGTAACGAAAGATACCACGAAGAAACTTTCACCTATGAATGAGAAAGTGACGTGAAGTACCAACCAGTATGACCTCAATGCCGGAATAGGAGGAGCAATCTTCTTCGGTGCTATGGGAGATGAAGCTATAGAGAGCAGAATGAATGCGATTATCGTTGCTCCGAATATAAGGAGTTCTATAGCCTTTTCCTTTGCTTTTAGCCTGTAAATAAACAGAACAAGACATATTACGGCTGAAAAGAATACGAGAGACTCGAATGTATTTGTAATAGCCACAAATTTTATCGTTATGCTGCGGTAAATGGTAATTGAAAAGAGAAGAAGAGAAACAGCCAGAAGCAGATAATGAGTAAAAGGATCGGGCTTTTTATCACCTCTTATAATAAACACAATTTGAATAATCAGGATCCCTATCAGTAAAAAGAATGCTATCAAAGATATCATTTTTTATCCTCTCCCTTCTGTCGGTTTATATTTTCTTGTCCTTTATTTTCTGATAAAACGTAAGCATTAGACCTGTTATCAGTACGAGTAGTCCAAGAAGAATCGGTACGAACCCGGGATCCTCTACGACCATTAAACCGGTTTCCATCCAGGGTACGATATCTTTTATCCTGTAATCATCTATCGTATCTCCGATCCTGTAAATCTTGCGTGTAGCTTTTCCGTTCTTCTCGAATACGATAAAAACGGCTCCGAGTTTATCTCCCGTCGTATCTCCATTCTTTCTGACTTCTGTTACAAGGCCCGATTCATCGGTTGCAACTTGTATCAAATTGTAGGTTTTATTCCCCACTCTTATAGCATTACCCGTATGCATCGAGTATACCTTACCCTTATTTGCTCCGCTCATAGCTTCCAGGGCTATTACGGAAAGGTCCTTGTAACTGGATTGGAAAATATTTAGCGATCCGATCCTTAAGGGCCTGTTTACCTCTATTTTTTTCTCCCTGTCCAACTTCCCCTGTGTGCCAAATTTCACCTCGGAAACCCACTCTCTCGGTCTACCGCTCTCATATACAGCATACCTGAAGGATTCGAGTGCCATTCTGTACCCGCCCTGTAGCTTGACGATGTCTCCGGGAGCAAGGAAAACGGAAGCCTCCTGTCTCTCAAAGAGAGTCACAACTCCGGCAATCATCAATATGATTAATCCCACATGCAGAATATCAGGGCCAAGGCGAAGCTTGGCCCCTCTCTTTATTCTAGTCACAAACCTGTAGATCGTGCATACATTGAGGTTTATAAAGAACAGGGTAGCCGGTGCCAGAAACAGAACAGAACGGAAAAAATTATCCAGGTTGAACTGTAAAATTATTCTTGCTACCAGAGGTGAAAACTCGTGAGAATAGAAAGAGGCTTCTCTTCCCTGCGGTACCAGCGTAGCTATTATAGAGGTTATTACAAGATAACCTATAAGAATAAGTGCAAGCTTTATCGACTTGAAAAACCTTAAGACAAGATTCCAGAAGCTTTTTTTCACCTATTCTCCTTTTCCATAACGCTTGCTGTAATAATCAATCACCTTTTCCCTCTCCTCCTTGCTCATACCACTCTTCAACCACTTGTGTTCAGGTTTGGCCAGTATATCCTTTGTTACTCCGGGCATCAACTCTTCGGCCTCGGAAATCAGCTCTAAATAGAACCTTTCGGCAATTTCATAAAAACCGTGCCACTGTACATAATCCGGCCCCAGCATTGCAAGTCCATTTCTCGCCCTTCTTCCCTCATGATGCCAGAGGTAGAAGTATGTCCATTCAATCTTTTCATTGAAAGGTGTAGGATCTATCTTTCCTGCCTTTTTCAGCCTGTTCAGTATTTCCTTGGCAGGCTTTGCGAATTTTTCATTGTACAACTCTATGCCGCTATCGTACTGTTTGTAGAAATTATTGATATAGTTGGGCTTATGACAGGTAAGACAGACATCCTTCATTTCTTTTCTCTTCTCATCGGAGTTCTTTGTTTTAAAGGATATCGCTGCCCTTATGTTCCAGGATAGGCGCGTTCCGACATCATGGGTAGATGGCTGATTTTCAGTGGCACCCATGTGACAGGTTGCACAGGTAGGTGCTGCCGTATAGTCCTCGCCTACCACCCAGTCCTCGCTGTCCATGTTCATCTCTTCCTGGTGTGTCTTGAAAGCAATTCCATGCTTCGATTCGTTGTATATCTCTATCTGCGGATGATCAGGACCAACATGACACTTTCCGCATGTATCCGGTGTTCGAACCTGTTTAAGGGAAAAATCATGCCTAGAATGGCAAGCGGAACAGGAACCTGAAGTGCCATCGGGATTTATCCTTCCTATTCCGAAGTTGGGCCATGTCTCTGCGCTGAAAGTCTTATCTGCATTCACCTCGACTTTCGAACCGTGACACTGCTGACAGCCTGAAACAGAGGCACTTATACCTTCAACTACCTCACCCAAGTAATTGTCAAGTGAACCAAGAACCTCTCCTGCCTTTGCATGATACGAAGCAAGAAACTCCTTTGCCTCTTTAGCATGACACTTTCCGCAATCTTTGGGTGACACTATTACCGACACGGAAGAACCAAAATGATCAAAGGCATCGGGATCACTGGCATTTGCGCCGTGACACTCAAAACAGCCCACTCCCTTTTCGGCATGAGTACTCTGTCTCCAGGATTCTACTATTCCGGGCTGGCTGTTCTCGTGGCAAACAAGGCAGGTCTTTGTATTTTTCGATGTGGCAGCCTTTACCTTTTCCAGCCGGAGTTTTCCCTTTTCATCGTCATTACTCCCTCCACTGAAGCTTGAAAGCAACAGCATGCTTGCAATACCGATAAAAATGGCCAGAACAGTGAAGAATGTTCTTCTCTTTCCCTTGTCGCTCATTCTTAACGCCTCCTTTTTTATTGTTATTCATTATCAATAAACTATCGCTCCCCCAATACCATATAGCAAGCCATATCGAGAATCTAGTATCAATACTACATTACCAGATTAGTATGGTTTTTTCAAGAATATTTTTTTAGAATTATAAATGGCGTTTAATTTGTTTGCACAAGGTGCCAGCATTTGTTACTTTTAAGCAGTAACAACGTAGTGAGCATCAAGAGCGGAAGAATATTTCATTTTGGGAGGTAAGATTTTGAAAGAAAATATAGACAGGTCCCTTTTATCCGAAGGTGGAAAACTGCTCTCCGAGTTGATCGATTACAGCAGAGATGCAGTTGTAAGTAAAACACTGATAGACAAACAATCCGGCACCGTTACCCTGTTCTCTTTCGACAAGGATCAGGGATTAAGCGAGCACAAGGCCCCCTTCGATGCCCTTGTCTATATTATCGAGGGTGAAATGCTCGTTGGAATAGAGCAGGAAAAACATCATGTCAAGGGTGGCGAGCTTATACTTCTCCCTGCAAACAAGATGCATTCCTTAAGGGCCTTAAATAGGTCCAAGATGTTCCTCGTTATGATAAAAGAAACGGCCAGTTAAGGTTGTCTCGGAGGAGATTTTCATATAAAAATCTAAAAATAATTTACATTTTTTAGAAATTGTTATAGAAAATTATTTTTGATACTGGTATTATATTACCTATCATGAACGAGACTAATCCTCTCGATTACCTCGAGGAACTGACAACCGAACAGAGGAATCCCAACTCGATAGGGATAGACAAGAAGAATACCATTGAAATCCTCAAAATAATCAATAACGAGGACAAGACGGTACCCCTTGCCGTAGAGAAAGAGATACCACGTATAGCGAAGGTTGTGGACATTGTCGTCTCCTCATTCAAGAGGGGAGGAAGGTTGTTCTACGTTGGTGCCGGGACATCGGGAAGGCTTGGTGTACTGGATGCTGCCGAATGTCCCCCGACATTCGGGACACCTCCCGAGATGGTTCAGGGGATTATAGCAGGTGGAAAAGATGCCCTGGTAAGGGCTGTGGAATGGGCTGAAGACAATGAGGAAGAGGGAAGGAAAGAGATAAACAGGAGAGGCATAGGTGCACATGATGTTCTTGTCGGTATTACTGCAAGCGGGCAGGCACCCTTTGTAATCGGGGCAATGAAACAGGCAAGAGAAAACGGTGCCAGTGTCATAGCCTTAAGCTGCAACAGGAAGTCCAGGACATTCAACCATGCCGATTACAGGATATACATCGATGTCGGACCGGAGATAATAACCGGTTCAACGAGGATGAAATCCGGCACGGCTCAGAAGCTAGTATTGAACATGATAACAACTGCCTCGATGATAAAACTGGGAAAGGTTTACAACAACCTCATGGTGGATCTTGTACCTGTAAACAACAAGCTCGTAGAGAGGTCCAAGAGGATAATAAAACTTGCAACTGACTGCAGCAGAGAGGAAGCCGAAAGAGCCTTCGCAGAATCAGGGATGAAGCCCAAGGTGGCAATAGTTATGGTTCTCCTTGGAATAGGCAAAGAGGATGCCGAAATGCTGCTATCGAAAAACGAGGGGAGAATCGGGCTGGCAGTAGAGGCGTATAAGAATCACAAGAACCACAAGAATTCCAGGGAATAGCACTTAGAAAAGAAAAGTTATGAAACTTGCCGTACTGATTAAACACGTACCGGAAACGGACAACCTGAAGATAGACGAAAAAAAAGGAACAGTAGTAAGAAAGGGTGTGGAATCCATAATCAATCCGTTGGACCTCTACGCGATAGAGGAGGCACTTCGAATAAAGGAAAAACATCCACCTGCATCCATCACCCTTGTAAGCATGGGGCCGCCTGATGCGGAAAAATCACTCAGGGAAGCCATAGCAATGGGTTGTGACAGTGCAATCCTGATTACAGGCCGCGAGTTTTCCGGATCGGACACCTATGCAACCTCTCTCGTACTGAGCAGGGTTCTAAAAAAAACTGGTAACTATGACATAATTCTCTGCGGTGAAAGGGCAACAGACGGTGATACGAGCCAGGTAGGGCCGGCTGTTGCTTCCTTCCTGGATCTCCCCGTACTAACATACGTTTCCCGGGTCGAGCTCTCTGATAACGAGGTGGAGGTCGACAGAATCGTGGAAGAGGGAATAGAAACTTACTCTGCCAGCTTGCCCGTTCTGCTAACCATTTCCAAGGCAATAGGAGTACCCAGGTTACCCACCCTGAAGGGTAAAAAGAGGGCAAAGAGTGCCAGTATAAAGTATGTACATTTTGATAAGTCACTTTTCAGCCCGGGAGAAACAGGTCTTGAAGGTTCACCAACCATGGTAGTAAAACTTTTCAGACCGGTTGTAAAAAGAAAGTCCGTGATTCTTAAACCGAGGAACGAAAAAGAGATCGATGAAAGCATAGAAAGATTGATAGACTTCATTTCGGAGCGAGTGGAACTGTGAAAAAAATAAAGGTACTTACGCTTGCAGAAACTTCAGACGGCGAAATCGTTTCGGAATCCTTCGAACTTCTTGCATGGGCAAGGAGTCTGCTGGAAACAGAGGAATCCGAAGGGGAATCTTCTGCTTCAAGCGAAAAACCGCAACTCGAGGTCATATCGATACTCCCCGGAAAGGCCCACCACCCGGAGGAGCTCTGCTACAGGGGAGCGGACAGGGTGATCCACCTCGTTCAGGATGAATTCCAGCATTTCCTTCCCGAAGTCTACAGGTATGCACTCCTGGAGATAATCGAAAGAGAAAAACCTGACGTATTTCTCGCCTCAGCTACTACTACGGGAAGAACCATCATGCCATACCTTGCATCGAAACTCAGAACCGGCCTTACTGCGGACTGTACCAAACTGAGGTATGACATCGAAACAGGCAAACTTCTGCAAACGAGACCCGCTGTGGGCGGGAACGTCATGGCAACGATAAAAACGGTATTCGGTAATGTACAGATGGCCACGGTAAGGCCAAACTCGATGAGAACCCCCGATTCGGATTCATCCCGCATGGTACAGATAGAAAGCCTTGAGTTTCCCCCCGAAAAACTCCGCTCCAAGGTAAGATTTTTGAAAAGGGAAGACTTCGACAAAGGAGAGTCGCTTCACGATGCCAGAATCATCGTATCGGGAGGAAAAGGTTTAAAGAAGGCCGAGAACTTCAAATTGATAGAGGAGCTTGCAAAACACTTGGGAGCAGGAGTAGGCGCTTCCAGGGAAGCTGTGGATCGCGGCTGGATAACCTACCCGCACCAGGTCGGACTCAGCGGAAAGACAGTCACGCCTGAAATCTACATTGCCATTGGCATATCGGGAGCTATCCAACACCTTGCGGGAATGCAATCGGCGGAAAGTATCATATCTATCAATATTGATCCGGATGCACAGATTTTCTCTGTCTCTGATTTCGGAATTGTCGGTGATCTCTTCGAGATTCTTCCGAGACTCATCGAAAAACTGAAAGAGAGAAAGAAAAGAGCCCCGGAGGCGGAAAGATGACCGGGCGGTACAATCGTGTAACAGTAGAGACAGTAAGGCTGCTGGAAGAGATTTCCGGCAGGAGCAACGTGATATTCGACGACAGGGAGAAGCTCGAGGCATACTCACACGACGAGGTTGCAGAGAAGGCATACCATGCCATGCCGGAGGTAGTGGTGAAACCGAAGAGTGCAGAAGAGATAGCTAAGATAATGAAACTTGCCAATGAGAGGCTAATACCCGTTACACCGAGGGGTGCGGGAAGCGGACTTTCCGGCGGGGCAATTCCCCAGTATGGCGGTATAGTGGTTTCCCTGGAAAAAATGAACAGGATACTGGACATCGACCTCGAGAACCTCATGGTTACAGTAGAGCCGGGGGTAGTAACCAATCACATAAACGAGGTTTTGAAGGACAAGGGGTTGATGTTTGCCGGCTACCCGATGAGCCTCGAAACATGCTTTATCGGCGGCAATGTGGCAGAGAATGCCGGCGGCGGCAAAGCAATCAAGTACGGTGTCACCTCGAGGTACATCACCGGCCTGGAGGTCGTCTCGCCAACGGGAGAGATACTAAGGCTCGGCGGCAAGGTTAGAAAGGATGTAACAGGTTACGACCTGATCCACCTGTTCACAGGTTCGGAGGGGACACTGGGAATCTTTACGAAGATTACGCTCTCACTCCTGCCCCTCCCGGGGGCAAGGGCTGTTCTCCTCTGCCTCTTCAAGAGTACGAGAGAGGCGATAGCCGTTGTTCCAAAGCTTCTCCGGGTGGGGAGGATAATCCCCACCAGCATCGAATACATGGACAGGCTATCAGTGGTTACCTCGTGCGAGTATCTTAACGAAGAGCTTCCCTACAGGGAGTCGGAAGCGATGCTTCTTATAGAAATTGATGGTAAGAACATCGAAGAGGTCGAAAGGGACTATGAAACCCTCGGCGACATCTGCACGAGAAACGGAGCATTCGAAGTCTACGTGGCAGACAACAGGACCACGATAGACAGGGTCTGGAATGTAAGAAAGAACATAGCGGAGGCATTCAAGGTAAAGACAGCCCACCAGAGCCTGGAAGACATCGTAATACCGACGGCTTCGATTCCCGATTTCATGGAAAAACTGGAAGGCCTTCAGAAGAAGTACAAACTTCCGATACCCTGTTACGGCCATGCGGGCGACGGAAACCTGCACGCCACCCCGCTCAAGCCGGATGACTGGAGCCCGGAAAAATGGGAGAAAAACATAGATGCCATTCTCACGGAGTTGTACCGAATAACTGCCGGTTTCGGGGGCAAGATCTCCGGCGAGCACGGTATAGGAAACAAGAGGAAAAAATACATCGGGATAAACCTCGAGCCTTCCGTCATCTCCGTAATGAAAAGCATAAAGAAGGCGCTGGATCCCAATGAGATACTCAACCCGGGAAAGATATTTCCCTGAGTTCCAGACCAGAAAACCCTGCTTCAGCAAGTTCTACTCGAGGAAGCTCTACTTCAGCAAGCCTTTCTCTATAGCGAGATCTACTTTAGCAAGCCCTCCATTAGAGCAAGCCCTACTCCAGTAGTAAAACCTACTCCAGTGTCTTTTCCAGTTCCGTCAGAACCTTTTTGAGCTTGTTCGTGTACTCACCGTAACCTGCAAAATCGCCTGCCCGTAATTTTTCCTGAGCCGTATTGAAATCTGCCATTGCCTCCCTTATGAGCTCCTCCCTGGTAAGGGCTTTTAGTGGTTTGGCAGAAGCTCCCCCGGCGGCCACAGTGGTGGCCTCTGCATGGGTTCCGGTAAAGATTTCGCCAAGAGCCTCTTCCAGGTTGACTCCTACACCGATTTTATCCTGGTAGGCCACGACAACCCTCTTGAGTTCTGGCAATTCGCTCTTTTCTGAACGGAGGTATATCGGCTCCACATAGAGGATAGAGTTCTTTATCGGATAAACGAGTAGATTTCCCCTTATTACGGTAGAACCCTTCTGCCCCCACAGGGTGAGAAGCTGAGAAATTTCGGTATTCTGGTCGATTCTCGATTCGATCTGCATGGGCCCGAAGATCAGTTTTTCCTTTGGAAATTGATACTCCACGATATCGCCATAGTTCTCCTGATCACACATCGCCGCAACCCATGACACCATATTGTTCTTGTTGAGCGGCGTAAAGGGCATCATCAGTACGTATTCATCCCTCTCCTTTGCCCCGGGAAACTTCACAATGGCATAGTAGGGATTCATCACTGTTTCCTTCTCACCATAGATCTCATGCGGAATCTCCCACTTGTCCTCCTTGTTGTAGAAGACCTGGGGGTCCATCATGTGGTACACAGCATACATCTTTGCCTGAACATTGAACATGTACTTAGGATACCTAACATGCAGTTTCAGGTTAGCTGGCATATCCGAGAAATCCTTGAAGAGAGAGGGAAATATCTTTCTGTATGTTTCTATAATAGGATCCTTATTGTCCACGATGTAGAACTTTACATCGCCATTGTATGCATCGATGGTTATCTTTACCGAATTCCTTATATAGTTGAATCCATCCTTGTATATGTTGGAATAGGGAAACTTGTCCGTTTTCGTATAAGCATCGACGATCCAGTAGAGCCTGCCGCCGGAGACCACTATGTAAGGATTGTTGTCGAAGGTGAGAAAGGGAGCTATGGTGGGTACCCTTTCCTGAATGCTCCTGTAGATCATTATCCTGCTTTTCGGAGAAACATAGTTCGTAAAGAGAATATCGGTACTCATGAACTTTACAGCAAAGAGAAATTTTCGAAAGCCATTCTTTACTTCCAGTCCGCCCGTTCCACTGTAATGGGTTGTCACGTTGTCGTTACCCTTGGGGTAATCGAATTCCGGTATCCTCGTATTGGCGATTACATAGGATGTCGTTTCTTCCCCGTAGTAGATCTCCGGCCTGTCAATCTTTAGAGGTACCGATATCTTGGGAGGTATATCCTTTATAATCAGTTCGGGAAGCCCCTCCTGGCCAATGCTGTCAACCGGTGCCATTACCACGCCGTAACCATGGGTGTACTGAAGCTTCAGGTTTACCCATGTCTGGGCGGCGGGAGGAAAGTTTGCATCGTTGATCTCGCGGGCAGATATCATTACCTGCCTGTATGTCCCGTTAAAGTGGTACCTGTCAGTATTTATGCTGTTGAAGTCATAGTAGAGCCTGAACTCCTGGAGTTGAGAAAAGGTCGCTTTCAACGGCCGCCTGTCCCACAACCTTATGTGCTTGGTTATATCGGAACCACCCGCAAAATCGTCGGCTGTGAGGGAGGCTTTAACGGGAAAGGCCTTCTTCACTATCCTGTTCAGGTCGTAACCCCTCCTTGTGAATTGAATATTGTCCTTTATGTAGGGTAGCTCCAACCTCAATTCATTCGGTTTTACCACAAACTGCCTCATCACTCCGGGAGTCACTCCGAGAAGCACAATCACTGAAACTATAAGAACAACGTATCCGACAATCATCTGGCGAAACGAATTCTTCAGGAGACTTACAAGTGTCAAACCGGCTGTAACGAGTGAAATCAATATCATCACGAGGTATGCGGGCTTTACTATCTTGACGTCGGTATAGTTGGCCCCGAATATCAACCCCTTCGTGGAAAAGAGCAGCTGGTAACGCTTTAGCCAGTAATGCCATGCAATGAGTAATGTGAAAATTATCAGGAGAAAGAGGATATGTTTCCTTGCATTGGAACTGAAAGTATACCTGTTGTTTTCCTGGCTTACATGACCGGAGAGAAAGTACAGGGTGCCCACGGCAAGAGCCGTAAGGATTACGGCGGTCAATCCCCATGACTTTAGAAAGAGATAAAAGGGAAGGGAGAATACGTAGAAAGATATGTCCTTCTCGTAGATTGGGTCTTTCAGATTGAAGGCGGTCCTGTTGAGAAACTTCAGGGCTATGTCCCAATTCTTGAGGGCGTTGTTCGCCATGAAGACTGCAAGCAGAAAGAGTATTAGAAGCGAGAGAAGAACACCCGTTCTCTTGTCGACTTCCCTGCTCATTTGGGCAGGCATCCCTGCCTGTTTAATCTGCAGGACCCCTATCTTACCCCTTCTGTAGGCAACGAGGAGATTTGCCCCTGCAAAGAGAAAGAAAAGCGTGAAAAATATCAACCACAGACCTATCTTTGCCCACAGGATTGTTGTAAACACCTTTAGGTAACCGAGTTTGTCGAACCATGTCACATTGAGCCACAGGCCTACGCCGATGAAGGCAAGAATGCCCAAGCCTGCTATAACTGATAAGAGAAGAAAGAATTTGTTTTTGCCTGTCATTTTAGACCTCTTTTGGTATTAAAATATTTTTTATCTTATCTCGGGTTTCAGCACCTCTGCGGTTCTGTTGAGGCTGGCTAAGAAACTCTCCGGATGTCTCGAGGCGAGGATGGAGAAGAGTATATCGATAATTATGAGCTGGGATATCCTGGAAGTCATGGCTCCTTCCCTCAAGATAGGTTCAACAAATGGCACGTAGAGGTTCAAGTCGGCTATTTCAGATACTTTGTTAGTACCGAAGCGGGTTATGCTTATCGTATAGGCACCTGATACCTTCGCCTCGTTGATCGCTTTGACTACAGAGGGGGTTTCTCCTGAATAAGAAATTGCAATGGCGCAGTCATTGCTGTCGAGCCCGCATGCCGAGGTTATCTGAAGCTGCATGTCGGCACTGTAGGAGCACTTCATTCCTATCCTAAGGAGTTTCTGGTACAGGTCCATGGCCACAACCCCGGAGGCTCCCACACCATAGATATCAATCCTGTCTGCCTTGAAGATTCTTTCCGTGGCTGTTTCGAATTTCTTCACATCTATGATATTCAGTATCGCATCGAGGATTATCCTGTTGTTGTAGATTATGGACTTCGATATCTCTGCCACAGATAAACCGGGTTCTATCTTTATAGAAGGTTTTGTTTCTTTCCCCTTTGAGAGGTCCCATGTTATTCTGATTTTCAACTCCTTGAATCCATCGATACCGAGGCGTTTGCATAACCTTACAACGGCAGCAACACTGGATGAACATTTCTTTGCAACCTCAGTGATGCTCAGGCGAATAAAATCTTCCGGATTTTCAAGTATGAATCTGGCAACCTTTTTCTCTGCTTCGGGCAAGCTCTCAAGGTATTCCTTTAAGAGTATCAAGCCACCTTGTATATGCATAACTTAACTTATCACCAAAATGATTTACATTCAACAACATGATTCGATTAAATGGTATCAGAGATCGGGGGTATCAGAGCTTAATGCTTCCTAGTCTTAATGGTTTCGGAGTAATATCAGAGCAGACCCTTCAAATCGGGCGACGGCGGTAGTTCCCTCATATGCCTCGACAACTCAACGAGTTCCTTCACATACATGATTTCTCTCTCCCCTGCACCCGTGCCTTCTTTTATCTCCTCGGCTTTCATACCCTTTTCAAGGCCGTAAAGAATCCCGTCCAGCCTATCGTACTTCATCTGAAGGGCATACTCGTCTGTCATACCCGGCATGATATCGGGAGAGGGAGCCTTTTCGAGAATCCTCCGAGGTATTCCCATATACCGGGCAAGTTCCCTTACCTGTGTCTTGTAAAGCCCCGAAATCACATCTATATCGGAGCCTGAATCCCCGTACTTTATGAAGTAACCGGTAAGCTTCTCCGTCTTGTTGCAGTTACCGATTACGAGGTAATTCGAAAGCTCGCCGTAGAAATACCAGAGTACCATCCTGAGCCTGTGTTTTATCCTGTAGTATGCAATTCCCCTTTTAAGCTCATCCTTACCCGCTCCCCCCTTCAGGTTCTTAAGGTAGGTCGTTTCGTTTTCATCCTGCAGTTCCCCGTATTTCCTTAGAACATACCTCTCCTGCAGCCTTCTGGGAATCCCGAAAGCGGGAGGCTCCAGCCGATACACACCTATCTTCCTGAGCAGCGGTGTGAGATTGACCTCCTTCAGTTCCACCTTCAATGCATCGGCCACAAGCTCTGCATCTCTTTTGCTCTGCCTGCTGCTGTCCCTCTCGGGGAGAAAGAGGAAGAACACATTTTCCCTTCCAAGGGCACATACCGTGAGAAATGCTCCCAGTGCCGAATCTATTCCGCCGCTCAAGCCCATGATGGCACCTTCCCTGTTAAAAGCCTTTACCTGCTCCCTTATAAAGGAGACTATTCTTTCTATTATTCCTTCCGGGTTTCTCCTTACGCCGTCGATAATGGCTTCATGTATTTTCATGTAACTATTATATCATGATTTTCATTTTCAGGATATTTCCTGTTTCTCCCTGTTTCTTGTTGCAATAAGCCAGCAAGAAACTATAATTTAGTTTGCAGAAACATCAATATTCGATAGATTTAATAGGGGACGGACAAATGCTCAGCCTTACCACTGGTATCTCTTTCCGATTTCAATCGTAATCGCCACCATTACCATGGCATCCGGCGTAGAAGGGGCGCCTTTTTCACACCCCTCTTTATCATCGCACTGAAACTCAATCCCGATATTGCCATCGGAACAGGCCTCATAACCGAGGTATTCGGCTTTGCAAGTGGCCTCTTTGCCTACATGCGGAAGAGGCTTATCGATTACAAGCTGGGATTACTACTGTTGATGGTTACCGTCCCCCTGGCTCTCCTCGGATCCTGGGCAGGAAAGTTCATTCCTCCGGTGGTGCTCAAGACCATTCTCGGTACCGGACTGATAGTAATAGCCCTATCATTCTTACGAACACCCAACAAGAAGGAGATAGAAAAGATAAACCTGGAAATAGACAAGGAATACGGAGAGGGAAAGGGTGAAAGGTGCATCGTAACAAAGGACGGGGAGAAGATATGCTACACGGTATGCAACAAGGCGGAAGGAATGCTCTTTACGGGCATCGGAAGCATCTTCATAGGCATGATATCCACGGGACTCGGCGAGCTGAACGGATTCTTCCTCCTGCAGCGATGCAAGGTACCGAGCAAGGTTGCCGTGGCAACCAGCGTTCTCGTTGTTGCCGTAACGGCCCTTTCAGCATCGGTAAGCCACTTTATCGACTTTGTCCACTCGGGAACTGAAACCTTGATACTTGTTGCAAACCTGGTAATTTACACGATCCCAGGAGTAATAATCGGGGGCCAACTCGGTTCACTGCTTTCCAGGAGAATTTCCCAGCATGTCCTGGAAAAGAGCCTTGCAGCTCTCTTCCTATTTGTTGCAGCCTTCATGTTTATAGAGGTTGTACTGTAATTTTTTGATATCGCTGGTACAATCAACCGCCAAAAGCAATATACTTATCGTTAATGGGCCATACGAGAACCACAAACCTGAAAGAGTTCTTGTACTTCCCCGGCACCCGTTTCAACTCTCCAGCCTTTTCAAGATCCTCCAGGCTGATCCACCTTCTATGTCCCGTATCCCAGAACAGCAGCTTCAGCTTGGTCTGGCCACCTGCCATTTTCACATCGTAATCGGTGTACGGAACCTCTATGAATATCTTTGGCCTGAACTTCTCATTTATCTGGACCTTCCGGTTGCTATTATCCAGTCCGTAGATATCGATATTGGTTAGAACCCTGAAATACCTGTGACTTCCTTTGTAGTCTCCGAAAAGCTTTGGCTTCTTGTTCTCCACAACAATTCTCTTTCCCGCATAACTTTCAGGTGCTTCCACCAGCACGGCAAAGGCGATAAGCCGAGTTCCTGGTGAATGACCAACAACCTCCCTTGTACCCTCCGCCCACGAGAAGGTTGAAACTAACAGTAGTACAAGTATAGGTACAACCAGAAAAACACCCTTACCTCCGAATACCTTTAGCTTTTTCACTTTTTCCTCCTTGTATCAATTGGTATCTATATCCTGTAGCAGCCCCATGGCTGCAGCCAGTTCCTCCTCATCGCCTGTTTTCCTCAAAAGTACCACACTCTTTTCAAGAAGCATCCTGGCCTTTTCTTTTTCTCCGCGCCTTATACTTACCTGGCCAAGAATCCTGTATGCCATACCCAGTTCCAATTTCTCTAATGATGGCCTTAAATCTTTTACAGCCTCCTCCGCCATTTCCTCGGCCCTGTCGAAATACCCGAGTTCAAGAAAGACCTCAGCAAGCCCTACCCGAGCCGTGGCCATCATGCGTATGTCTCCCGTCTTCCTCGATAGCGATAGCAACCTCCCATAGTACTTGTTGGCTCCCGTGTAATCTTTCTTTTGAAAGCTCATGTATGCAATGTTATTATATGATATCTTCAAATTGTATCTGTCTTTCAATTTTTCATATATGGAAGCCCCCTCTCTGAAATACATTTCTGCCCTTTCAAAATCCCCTCCCTGAGCAAAAATTATCGCCATATTGCCGATCGCCTGGGCAAGGCTTCTGTAGTTTTCATTTTCAGTAAAGATCTTGATACAATCTTCAAGAAACGTAACGGCCTCTTTAATCCTCTTTTGCCTCCATTTAGTGGTTCCCAAACCTAGTTTGGCTTTTCCCGTAAGAATCACATCCCCGGTATCTCCTGCTTTGATTTTACAATTCAAAAAATAATTAAAAGCCTCATCAAACCTGTTTGCTCGATAACTTGTCCATCCCAATTCATGCATTACGATTGCCACGCCATGCAGATCATTGTTACACTCAAATATCGCAAGGGACTCTTTCAAATAATTTTCCGATTCTGAATAATCACCCCTGTGCCTCGCAAGAACACCGGTACCCAGCAGAGTCACCGCCAAGAGTGAAGATTCAGGTTTTTCATTTTTGGATTCCCTGCAAAGAGAGAGTATCTGCTTTAAAAAATTGCTGCCCTGTAGGAGGTATCCCCGTACCTGCCAGAATTTCCACAGGTAACCTGCCATTTCCAGGCATGAACGGCAGTCATTCCTTTTCAAGAACCAGCCAAGCGTCGAACGAATGTTCTCTATGTTGCCCCCCAGTTTATCAAGCCATACAACCTGGTCCCTTCCATCCAAGTTTTCAGACGCCTCCTTGGCAAGATTCATGTAATAATCGGTGTACAACTCCATTATCGAATCTATCTCATTGTTTTCTTTTAATTTCTCTCTCCCGTAGTCACGAATCGTTTCCAGCATGTGAAATTCAGGTTCGTTTTCCGCTTCTGTACTCCGAAGAACGAGACTCTTATCCACCAGTGACTCCAACGTGTCGAGAATATCCAGACCTTTATCCAATGCCCTGGAAAGTAAGAATTCGGCAGCATCGATGGTAAAGTTACCTCGAAACACGGATAAGCTTCGAAATGTTTTTTTAAGGGTTTCATCAAGCTGCTCATAACTCCACCCTATAGTGGCCCTTAAAGTTCTCTGTCTTTCAGGAAGATCATGGGCTCCGCTGCTAAGTAGGTTCAGCGAGTTCTGAAGCCTATCAAGAATAGCTTCCGGGGTAAGTAGTTTTATACGTGCTGCTGCAAGTTCAATTGCAAGAGGAATGCCATCCAACCTCGAACATATCTCTGCTACCGCAGGGGCATTGCTATTGTTAATCCGGAAATCCTGCCTAACGGAGAGTGCCGTTTCTATGAATAGCCTTACCGATTCGTACTGCGTTAACTTGTCTATCCCAACCTGCTTTTCCAGCTTTTGTAACTCAACCTTCGGGAACGTAAGAGGAGGTATTGCAAAGACCCTTTCACCACGCACATGAAGGGGCTCCCTGCTGGTCATAAGAATCTTTACAAGGGGGCATTGATTGAACAACTTTACTATCTGAAGTTCACCGTTAATCAACTGTTCAAAGTTGTCGATAACCAGGAGAACCTGCTTATCTTTTAAATAATCTACCACATTTTGAAATGCAGATCGGGTATTGGATTCTCTTATACAGAGTGTTTCACCGATAACTGGCATTATCCTTTCAACATTGAATACGGATGAAAGATCAACAAAGAAAACACCGTGCCTGAAACGTTCAATGTTTTCAGCAGCAGCCTGCAATGCTAGCCTTGTTTTGCCGATTCCTCCGGGACCGGTAAGAGTTAGGACCCTTACGCTGTTATCGGCAAGCATTGTCCTTATTATTTCCAGTTCCTTCTCTCTCCCGATTAAAGGGATCGGTTGAATCGGAAGATTATGAACATGAACATCAAGTGATTTTGGCGGCGGAAAATCGGAGCGTAAATCGGGATGTACAAGCTGATACACCGATTCCGGCCGTATGAGATCCTTTAATCTGTGAACACCGAGATCCTTCAAAGTTACTCTGTCAGGAAGTGAGTCTCTTACGAGCTCTGCCGTAACGAGAGAAACGAGTACCTGTCCACCGTAAGCTATACTCTCCAACCTCGCAACACGGTTGAGAGTCTGACCGTAATAGTCGTTCCCTCTCTCTTCGGCTTCACCTGTGTGAAGAGCCATGCGCACAAGGATTGGGCTGGGTGTCTCCCAGCTTTCCCTCTGCAATGCGAACTGGCCTTGAAGTGCCGCATTAAGCCCCTCCAGAGCCGTATGAAATGCAGCGCAAAATGCATCACCCACTGTCTTGAAGACATACCCGTTGTTTGCCTCTATTACATTTCGCAATATTTCATCGTGGCGGCGGAGCGCCTTTTGCATTTCTGCGGGGTAGCTTTGCCAGAGCCGAGTGCTTCCCTCGATATCGGTAAAGAGAAAGGTTACCGTTCCCGTTGGCAAGAGAGACACTTTTTTTCCTCACTCGAGAGCCTGTATGCCTCTCCTCAGTTGTCCCAGTTCCTTTCTATTGGTGCAATCTCTTCTATCGCAAGAGCCAAAGTTGTTTCATAGTTATTTCAAGGCAGCCCTCTCTGGATATTCTTGCACAGCTTGATAATATTTGCAATGTAATTTTTTTTTCGTATGCATTCGTAAAGGTATCATTGATTTCATGAAAATTTTTCAGAAAAAACAAACTGAGATGTACCAAGCCACACAAACCGAACGAGCCAAAGCGAACAAACCGAACGGGCCAAACGCGTTATACCTGATGAAGCAACCCAACAAGCCAAACCACCCACAAGAAGGCCATATAAAAAAAGGGCCCTGCTCTTATAAGGATATTCCCTTAAGGATATCCTCGATAAGTTTGCAGGGCCTATGGTTGATAGATACCGAAATGTATCGCTATTCGAGGCGCCCTTGTTCCTGGGGCACCTTTATTTGGCACTTTCAAGTGGCACCTCTATTACCCCAATTACCCCAACTACCTCAATTTCCTCTATTACCCCGGGCTATCGGAATCGTATCCTTTATTTCTTTGCAGAGGAGATTCCCAGCAACAGGTAGAGCGGACAAACGGAGAACATTGCGGTAACGATTGGTACGAGACCTATCAGTGCAACCCACCAATAAGCTCCCACTGTAACCTGCAATACTATTCCCAGGGCAATAAGAACAACTCCCAGGATGTAACGAGTTACCTTGTCGACTGAACCTACGTTCTTCATGATTTACCTCCATAAGTAGAATTTTTGGTAGAATTTCTACCTACAGAGTACACAAAAATCTACCGCAGCTCTGTGACATAGTTACACAAGAGAGGCTTTTTTTGTCAATTTCGAGGGATCCTTTATAGAGATTCTTCCCCTTCCAAGTTCCACCATTCCCCCCGATTCAAAATCCTTCAATAGGCGGCTGATAACCTCACGCCTGCTTCCCAGTTCGTCAGCAATTTGCTGGTGGGTCATCTCTATGAAGCCGCTTCTATTACCCCTTTTCAAGAGAAACTCGGCGAGGCGAATATCAAGCTTTCTGAAGAGCAGTTCGTCTATAAGGGCAAGCATAGTATCGAACCGACTGTTGTACATTGCAAAGATGTAGTTCCTCCAGCCGGGGTACCTGTCCACCAGGTATTTAAGAAGTTCGGCCGGGACAAGAAGAACATCACTGTCTCTCTCGCTCTCAACCGTTGCCGGAAAGAGTGTCCCGTTTATAATACTCAGTGCCGACAGTATGCAGCTCTGCCCGTCCTCTATCCTGTACAGTATGATTTCCCTTCCGTTCTCGGCCAGCTTGTAAACCTTGAAGGTTCCCCTTACCACGTAGGGCAGGTAGAGGCTCCTGTCCCCCGGCATAATGAAGTACGAGGACTCCTCCACCCGCTGGATTACAACCTTTTCCAGGAAAACCGCCCTGTCACCGGGTGATAGCGCAAGACCGGCATTCTGTTTAAAGATGACATCCTTATCCACTTACCTCTTCACACCTCTGCCAGTTCGAGCAAAACTCCGTCCGGCCCCCTTAAGTAGCACATCTTCTTTCCATAGGGATTCTCCCTGACACCACTTAAGAATTCAACACCCATCCCCTTAAGTCTCTCATACTCCATATTGATATTTTCCACCCGCAGCGCAATATGGCGAATGCCAATGGCATTCGGTTCCGATATGAAGGCGCACCTCTTTCCCTTCGGGTTTTCATACTGTAAAAGCTCTATCACCACACTGGTGCCTCCGTGTTTCAAGCCTGCAAACTCGCCGTTTACATCTTTCAATCCCACGACCTCTTCTATCCATTTTCCGGAGACGGGCTTCCTCTCGAAAAGTGAAAAGCCCAGCGCCTCGAAGAATTGTATCGATTCATCCAAGTTTGAAACTACAATGTTTATATGGTGTATTCCCGTAATCATTGCTCCACCACCACCCTTGCTGGTATTGCATCTATACCTTCTATTTTCAACGGAAAACAGTAGACTTTAAAGCTTTCTTCTCCATTTATCGCCTTCAGATTGCTCAAGTTCTCTATTACATTGATATCATTCTCCGCCATCAGCCTGTCATACTCTCCGTGAAGCGGATCCCTTGCAAGCCCCTGGGTATCTATTCCGACTGCATAAATCTTCTTTTCAATAAGCCAATCGAGAATCTCCCGCGAAAGCTGAGGATGCTCGAAGTATCTCTCTGTTCCTGCAAACCTATCCCAGTCTGTTCTGAAAAAGACATAATCAGACTGACCGATTTCTATCTTTTCCTCGAAGTCAGCCATTCTTATCATATCCCCCGATATTCCGTGAACATCGATAAGTACTCCCCTTCCAACCATCATTTCAGGCGCGATCATCCTCTCGGGGAAAACAAGGTCTATGTGAGTGGAAGTATGCGCCGGCATGGCAATCACCGTTGCTTCGAATTCCTCCCTTGTTCCTTCCAGGAACTTTTTCTTACCGATTTCCACGGGGGATACCCCCCTTCTGAAAAAACTGCCGGGCCTGATTACCATTGAAACATCGATAAACATATTGCATGCCTCCTCCTGGTTTTGCTTTCAGTATGGGATATGTTAATGAAAGCAGAATAGCGTGTCCATCCCGCGAAAGGACACCTACTTCTTGTTCACTACAGCGCCCATGAAATACCCGGCCAGCTTTGTTACCAGGTCATTGTTCAGCTTTGAAAGAACCCTGACTTTTCTTGTAAAAGAATCCTTATTACTGCACTTATAGTCAGCCTTTTTCTGATATGTAATTCTTCTTTATTAAATAGTCAATTTCAAGATAAATGCCTCCTGAAAATAAACTTCTCCTATCCGACATATAAGTTGATTTCCTAAAGAGTATTTAGAAACTCTTCAAATAAATGTTAAATAGGTAGCTCTTCTTTGACTCATCCCCTTTTTTAACCCAAAATTGGTAATATATATACTCAATTCAGGTTATTTTATTATTGATAATAAAATAATAAATTTAAAATGAATTATTTGGTTAATCTTGTAAGTAGCTAAGAAATGGATTATGAAAACAGCTATATTTCTATGTAATAATTCAAATAAAATCACTTTTGTGAATAAATATGCTATGATAATCACAAATCTAACTGAAAGTGAATTAATTGGCAAAAATATCAATGATATTCTTGTATTTGAGCTTCCCAAAAATAAAAAAATTGTCAGTTGTGATTATCTAAAAAACACTTCAGATGATCAAATTGAAATCAAATGCAAAGTGCGAGGAAATCAAAACGAACTTTTCGGGAGGGCGGAACCCCTATATAAGAAAAACTATATTTCGCAATTTTTCATTTTTACTTTAGCAGCTTTAAAGAATCCCATATATCAACAAGAATCTGAAATTATAAAGAAATATGGTTTACACCTGGAAAGAATAAAAGCATGGATTCTGGATATTGACAATAAAAAAATTATTTTAAGCAAAGCTCTTTCTGAGTTTCTTGGTTTAGACAGTAAGATACATCATATTGATTTTGAAGATGCAATGAAATTTGTTTATAAAGATGATATTCCCAAAATACACGATGTGATTAATAACTGTTCATCTTGCCAGGCAAAATCATTTAAATTAGAACATCGCATATTAACATCCAATGGCAATATAAAATGGGCCGTCAATGAAGGAAAAATATTTAAAAATCAAAAACATGACAGAGTGACGTATCTCTGTGGAATAATTAATGACATTACAGAACTAAAAAAAACAGAAGAAAAGCTGCTATTAGCTCTTAAAGAAAAAGATTTAATTACGCAAGAAATACAGCATAGAATAAAAAACAATCTTCAGCTAATATCAAGTATACTTCGTTTGAGAACTAAAGAAATAGAAAACCAAACTGTAAAAGATATAGTCAAAAGTTTTTTAAACAAAATACGTACCATGTCAATTTTCTACGAAAGTTTTTACAAATCAAACTACTCAAATAGATTCAATTTTGAAACATTTATTTATAAGTTGGTCAATAATTTGCTAAATATTTTTTCAATTGACAGACAAAATATTAATATTAAAATTGAAGTAAATCCAATTAACCTGAATGAGAGTCAACTAATGTACTGTGCTCTAATTTTAAATGAATTAATCTCTAATTCATTAAAACATGGAATAATAAACAATAATGATGGTGAACTGGAAATTAACATTACAAAGAGGAACAATAAAATGGTATATTTATCCGTAAAAGATAATGGACAACGAATGCCAAAAACAATCGGTAGCTTACAACCTTCTTTTGGCCTAAAGTTAGTCAATATATTAACAAAACAACTCAAGGGAGAATTTTCCATAGAAAGAAATGGAAAGTATACAATAGCAAGCATTATCTTTACAGGTGATGAAATATGAAACCAAAAAATATAATCATTATAGAGGATGAATATATTGTAGCAGAAGATATTAAATCTATTCTTGAGGATGCAAATTACAATGTAGTAGATATTGTTACAACCGGAGAAGATGCCCTCTCTGTAACAGAAAAAAAACCTATCGACTTTGCCTTTATTGATATTAAGCTGCCGGGGAAACTAGACGGTATTGAAATTGCGAATATTCTTAAGAACCAAAAACAAATTCCTTTCATATATTTGACTGCTTATGCGGACGATAATACAATAAATCGTGCAAAAATAACGGAACCTTATGGTTACATTGTTAAACCTTTTAGTGAAGAAGAATTAATCTCCAATTTAGAGATGGCTCTTCACAAATACAACAAGGATATAAATATAAGATCGGAAAACAGTTACTATTATAAAATCATAAACAGTCTTGGCGAGGGAGTTATCGCTACCGATGCAAATGATAAAATAATATTCATTAATGACACAGCCAAAACAATACTGGGTTGTAAATCTATTAATCTAACAGGCAAAAAAATAAAAGATATTTACAAAGTAGAAAAAGAATATGACAATCCGAATTATAAAACTCTTATTTCAAAGAGCGGTAAAAAAATTTATATAAATGAAAAGGTTTCTTTCATAAATGATTTTCCAAATATTAATAAAAATAGTCAAAAAATAAAAATAATCCTTTTTAAAGATATTACCAAGAACAAATATGAAGAAGAAATTCTAAAAAGCAAAATATTAGGCATATCAGCCGCACTAGAAAACAGTAAAGAAAAACTACATAGCTTAATGAAAAAATACTCTCAATCTGAGCAGCGAAGACTTCTAATATCCAAAATAATAGATAATGTACCTGATGTTTCTATTGTGATTTTTAATTCAAGCGGGCAAATAATCAATTACAACAGAGCTTTTAAGAAATATTTTGGTTTAAAGAAAGAAGAAATAACGAATATTGATGCTATTAAACAAAAAATTAAATCCGAAAAATCATATAATAAAATGAGAAATGCATTTCTTAAAGGAAAAACATGGCTTGGTAATATTTCCCTAAAAATACCAGGAGATAAACATAAGCAACTCTCGATTTTAGTATTACCAATTAAAAATGAATACAATGAACCCACGCATTTTGTTGCATTGGGAAAAGATATTACAAAAGAATATTTATTGGAGAGAAAACTAAAAGAGTCACAAAAAATGGAAGCAATAGGAGCCCTTGCAAGTGGTATTGCCCATGATTTTAATAATATACTTGGCATCATAATCGGTTATACCGATATACTAATTTCAGAAGTTGGAAAGGATTCACCATTTTTCGAACAATTAAACCAAGTATACAAAGCTGGTGAACGAGGCAAAGAACTTGTTAAACAAATCTTTGCATCTATAAGCAAAGAAGATGAGTTAGAACCAATTGAGTTGACACCTATCTTAAAAGAAAGAGTAAAATTATTCCGTGCTACTTTTCCAAAAACCATAGAATTAAATCTAATAATAAATGCAAAAGAAGATATAATCCTAGCTAATCCAATTTTACTCCATCAAGTAATTATGAATTTATGCATCAATGCGCGCCAGGCACTTAAGAACAATCGTGGATTAATAGAAATAACACTTGAAAATATTCTTATTAATTCAGACTCCAGGGCTTATGATCTTAACCCCGGGAAATATGTAAAGCTTTCTATCCGAGACACAGGTACAGGTATACCGGAATCAATATTAGACAAAATATTTGATCCCTTTTTTACTACAAAAACAAAACATCAAGGAACCGGTTTAGGATTAACCTTAACCAATGGAATTATAAAAAAACTCGGTGGAAAAATTGCAGTAAGCAGTATTGTAAATAAAGGAACAACTTTTGAAATTATTCTTCCAATTGCTAAGATCCATTCTTTAGAAAATCCCAAACAAAACAGAGCAACAAATGATTTACCCGTAGGAAAGGGAAAGATACTCTTTGTAGATGATGAAAAAGAACTTCTTAATATATGGGAAAGAATCTTAAGAAAATTAGGTTATGAAATAGAAGCCACCTCAGATAGTATGAAAGCATTAAATATGTTTAAGCAGTACAAAGACAGTTTTGATTTAGTGATAACAGACATAGACATGCCAATCCTAAACGGGATCGAATTAGCCCAACAAATATTGAAAATAAAACCTGATATACCTATAATAGCATGCAGCGGTTACATGCCGAATGCAATGGAAGAACTTAATAGAATGGGTATACTCAGTTTTCTCAATAAACCCTTTACTCCTGAAGAATTAGCAAAGAGTATAAAAAAAGCCTTAAAATGAGTGGAGAAGAACAAATTCTTATCGTAGAAGATGATGAACAAACTGCTAACCTATTTAGATATATACTCAAAAAGAACGGGTTTGAGAATGTTGTAACTATTAATGACGGTATAAAGATTAATGATATATTGGCTAAAAATAATATAAGCTTAATACTCCTAGATTTAGCACTGCCTTCGATCTCTGGCAGAAAACTGCTTCCTGAAATTCGTCATAGATACCCAAATATTGAAATAATAGTTATAACAGGAACAAATTCTGTTCCCGTTGCAGTTGAATGCATAAAAGCTGGAGCCTTCGATTACCTAACAAAACCTGTCGAAAAGATTAAATTTATCAATACAATAAAACGTGCTCTTCAATTGCATCGCATAAAAACAGAAAACGAGAAGTTAAAAAACAATTACTTTAGAAACACAGTGTATAACAGTGAAGCTTTTTCACATATTGTCACCAATGATCCCAAGATGAAATCAATTTTTATTTACATTGAATCAATATCTACGAGTAATGAACCTGTCCTAATTACTGGTGAAACAGGTGTTGGTAAAGAATTGATAGCCGATGCTATCAACCACTTAAGCGGACGAAAGGGTGAATATATAAAGGTTAACGTCTCTGGACTTGATGATACCATATTTACTGATACACTATTTGGACACTTAAAAGGTTCATTTACAAATGCAATTGAAAGAAGAGAGGGCTTAGTTGAGAAAGCAAGAAAAGGTACGCTATTTCTTGACGAAATAGCGGATCTGGATTTATCTTCTCAGATCAAATTATTAAGGTTTTTAGAAAATGGTGAGTACTTCCCTATTGGTTCAGATAATGTTAGAAAAACAGATGTTCGAATAATTTGTGCTACAAACAAAAACTTGAAGCATCTTGTAGAAGAAGGGAAATTTCGAAATGACCTTTATTACCGATTGTTCACCCATGAAATTAACATTCCTCCATTGCGAGAAAGAAAAAATGATATACCAATTCTTACGGACTATTATATCACTATTGCCTCTAAAGATTTATCAAGAAAAATAGCTGAAATTTCACCTGGAGTGTATGATTTACTCTCTTCATATAACTTTCCAGGCAATATAAGAGAATTACGTGCAATAATTTATAATGCTGTTAGCCAGTGTAAAAGTGGAAAACTAAGAGAAACATCTTTTAAAAACTTGTTAAAGGAAACGCAAATAAAAGAAGAATATAGCATTAGAGAGTATGATAAAGTAAAAACCTTTATTTTTCAAAATAGTTTTCCCACTATAAAAGAAGCAATTGATATATTGGTAAATGAGGCTATTAAAAGATCATCAAACCAAATACAAGCTGCAAGGTTACTCGGAATATCACCGGCTGCATTAAGCAAGAGACTGAAGAAGAAAAAGAAAAAAAATCAAAAAAGGTAAATTCTTAACTTTTCTTAACCGTTAGAATAATTACTTATATAATCTTAAACTAACGGGGTTAATAATATTCTGTTAACAAAAGTTAATTCTATTTATCAATCAATATTCATTTAACATTAAAAGAAAAAATCACTTAATTAGTTGTTATTACATGAAATAAAATATATTTCATCTCTATATAATTCCTGGCACACTAATTGCGAAATCCAAATAGGAGGTTAGAATGATAAAAAAATCAATAGATACCATACCATTTCCTTTTCTTATTATCGATGAAACCAATCAATCAGGATCGTGTTTTAACAATGCATATATTAATTTCCGAAAAAAGAGAAGAATTGATAAGAAAATAGCAGGTAAAATTTATTTTCCTCTGACCATACAACAGGTAAGAAAAACAAAAAAAGCTATAATGAAAGATTTCACTTTTGACGATCCGGAATCAAAAAAAATACTTATTCGGGCATACGGGATACCTTTTTTCAATACCGAAGGTAGACTTACTAAAATAATAGAATTCCTTCTAAAAGCGAATGAAAATGGAAAGTAATGAATTAATATTACAAAATATTAATGTAGGAATAATTTTCTATGATTCGGACTTAAAAATTAATTGGTTAAATGTGAAAGCAGAGGAACTTATTAACCAGTTTTTAGAAAATAAAGATGACTCACTGAAAAACAATGTTTCAAAAACAATTTTAGAGACTGATCTTTTTACTAATGCGGCAACTACTTTAGAAACAGGAATAGAACAAGAAGATGAAATAATAGTAAAAGACAATGATCACAAATTAATTAAGAGTCGTTTAATAAAAAATGGTGACAATAAAATTAAAGGGGTCATACAGACAATTTATGATATAACTGCTCTAAAAAAGTTAGAGAAAGAAAAAGAGAAACTTAATGAACAATTTATTCAAGCTCAAAAAATGGAATCAATCGGAAGGTTAGCAGGAGGCATCTCACATGATTTTAGAAATATTCTTACAGCAATCATAGGTCTAAGTGATTTGATATTGATAGAAGAGTATCCGAAGGGAGAAATTAAAAAGCCATATGTTAGAGAAATCAGGAAGGCAGCAGAAAGGGCTACAGAGCTTATAAAACAGCTACTAATTTTTAGTAGGAAAGAATCTCTTCAAGATCAAATTATCAATCCGAATAAACTTATCCTGAATAACAAAAAGATGATACAGAGCCTAATTGGCGAAGATATAATTCTTGAAACCAATCTTGAACATGATATTAATAAGATAAACATAGATAAAGGACAATTGATACAAATACTAATGAACCTAATGGTAAATGCACATGATGCGATGCCAAATGGTGGAAAAATACTGATAGAAACAAAGAATATATATCTTGATAATAATTACGCAAAACAACACCCAGAAATTTTGCCAGGGGATTATGTTGCAATTGTTGTTAGCGATAACGGTATTGGGATGGACGAACAAACAAAACAGAAAATATTTGAACCCTTCTTTACAACCAAGAAACCTGATAAAGGTACAGGGCTTGGCCTCTCAACTGTTTTTGGTATTGTAAAGCATTATAACGGTTTCATAAATGTGTACAGTGAAATAAACAAAGGAACAACATTTAAAATATATTTTCCTTCAACATTAAAAACACCAAATAAAGAACACAGGAAACAAAACAAGAGAGATATTTATGGGACAGAAAATATTTTACTTGTGGAAGATGATAAAGATTTAAGAAATATGATAGAGAAAATGCTAAGAGCTCTTGGCTACTCTGTAACAAGCCCTGAATCGGGTAGTGACGCATTATCTATAATAGAGAACAACTTAAACAAAATAGATTTGATCCTCACAGATGTAATAATGCCAGGGATCAGTGGCAATGATATAGTGAAATGTGCTCAAAAGATAAATCCTAAGATTAAAGTTTTATTAATATCAGGTTATACGGAAAATATCATAAGAAATGTACATATAAACAGTGACATTAAACTTCCTTTCATATCAAAACCCTTCAGCGCGATAGATTTGGGTTATAAAATTCGAGAGGTTTTAAACAGCTAAAATGCAGAGAATCCTTTCTATAAGCAACAGAAAAGGTGGTAGTGGTAAAACAACAACAGCAGTAAATATTTCCGCTGCTCTGGCACACATGGGTAACAACGTTCTACTAATTGATACAGACCCCCAAGCTCATGCAACACTTTCTCTTGGAATTAAATCCAGGGAAAAAGGCAAAGATCTTTACACATTGCTAACCAACGGAAAACAATTAGGGGAGATCATACATGATACTTATCTTAAAACATTAAAAATAATTCCTGCTTCAAGAAAACTTACAGCCTTTGAAAGAGATTTCTCAAAAATGAAGGAAGCAAGATTACTTTTAGCCAACACTGTTGAAAGAATTTCTAGTGAATTTGAATATATAATTTTTGACACCCCTCCAACACTAACTTTAATGAATATCTCGGCACTTATAGCATCGAATGAAGTCTTTATACCAATGCAAACCCACTTTTTAGCTATGGAAGGATTGGCTGAAATGGTACAACTAATAAATCAGATTAGGAAGATTTACAATCCAAATATTAAGATAAAGGGTATCATTCCAACATTTTTCAAAGAGAAAACCAAACTTAGCAGGTCCATAATTCTCGAAATCATAAAAAATTTGGGAAAGGGAATTATATTACACCCGGTAAGGGTAAATATTTCTCTTGCAGAAGCACCGGGCTATGGAAAGACAATCTTTCAATACAATGCTAAAAGTAACGGAGCTTATGATTACTTGACAATTGCAAAACAGATAAAGGACAAACTATGAAAAGCAATAATGTTTTAGGTATGAGTTTTGAAAGTATATTGGAAGATAAAAATGAGAATGAAATATTTGACATATTGGAAGGTGAAAGTAATGAAACAGAAAAATCATTGTATAAAGAAAATTTTGATAATACTGCAGTAAAAAAGATTGTTATTGATGATATCGAAATATTACTTTCATTTATCAAAGAATCGCAGGAGCATTTAGAAAACATTGAAGAAAAGATACTAAAGCTTGAAAGTTCCAATGATGAAACTGCCTTAAACGAAATATTTCGATCCATGCATACAATAAAAGGAAACTCGTCTTTTTTTGGTTTTGATCCCATTAAAAAGCTTAGCCATTCATTAGAAACTCTTCTGGACAATCTAAGGAATAAAACCATACAGATAAATCCGGATATTACGGATATCCTGTTAGAAGGTACAGATATATTAAACGGAATGATTAGTGAAATCAACAATACTGTGCTTTCTCTATCGAACTCGGAAGCAACAATAGAAATACAGGATATATCATACAACATTGATTTTCTTATCTCAAAAATAGAAAAACTTAAAACTCTGGATACTCCTAAATTGAAAGAAAAAGAAAAACAAACAATTGCTAATAACAATGCAAATAATGATCTCGTAACAAATGAAATACTTGAACAATTTGTAGCCGAATCAAATGAACTTCTAGATATAGTGGAAAAGGATTTCTTAGAATTAGAAAAAGATCCATCTGACCTCTCCCGGCTAGATGATGCTTTCAGGCATATTCATACGATAAAGGGAAATGCCGGCTTTCTTGGACAGAAAGAACTTGAAAAAGCTTGCATCGATTTGGAAAACACTTTTGACTCGATAAAAAAACAAAAAAGAGAAGTTAATGTAAATGTAATTACACTAATTCTTAATACAGTAGATTCCATACGAAGAGTCCTTGATTTTATAAAAAATGAGGAAATAAGCACAGAACAATCGAATGAATACAAGCCACTCGGTGAAATTTTGATTGAAAAAGGTGAAGCAACAGAAGATGATGTGGAAGAAGCATTAAATCTACAGAATAAAAAAGTTGGTGAAATACTTATTGCTCAGGGGAAGGTAAGTAAAGAGTGTATAAATAACGCTTTACAAGTTCAGGCTAAGATGCGCGATAAAATAGGAGATATTAACAAACAACTCTCTTTTGAACGGAAAGATATCAGGGTGGATATGTGGAAACTCGATAAACTTTTTAATTTAGTCGGTGAAATAATCACTGCAGAAGCCATGATAATACATAATCCGGAAATTGAGCAATTGAAAATTGATCACAGAGAAAAATTTGAAAGTTTCAATAGATCAGCAGGATACCTCGGAAAGATAACGAGAGAAATACAAGAAATTGCCATGTCAATGCGTATGATACCACTTGATGGAATTTTTAATAAAATGAAACGACTGGTACGTGATTTATCCAGAAAGTTCAACAAGGAAATAAATTTTACAATCAGCGGCCAAGAAACTGAAATGGATCGAAATGTAATAGAAAAGATATCAGACCCTCTTATCCACATAATTAGAAATGCTCTGGATCATGGTATTGAAGATACTGAAACCAGACTAAAAAGAAACAAAACCAAAATAGGGAATCTTCATTTAGGCGCAAAATACGAGGGGAACGAGATATGGATTACAGTGAAAGATGATGGTGCCGGCCTTGATAGAGAAAAGATTATTTCCAAGGCAAAAGAAAGAGGGCTACTACAATCTTCAGAAGAAAAACTCTCGGATGAAGAAGTATGGCAATTGATATTCGAACCTGGTTTCTCCACGGCTGAAAAGGTTTCTGAAATATCAGGACGTGGAGTGGGGATGGATGTTGTGAGAAGGAATATTGAAGAACTAAAGGGAAAAATTGAAATTAAAAGTTCTTTTGGCGAAGGAACAGAAATCATTCTAAAAATTCCATTAACTCTTGCTATTTTTGATGGGATTATCTTAAAAACAGGTAATACTATTTTTGCTTTGACACTGGATGATATCCTTGAGTTTCACAAAGCATCAAAAGAACAGATAACAAAAACAGATTCAAACCGAGAAGTTTTTAAGCTAAGAGATAAGATTATTCCAATTATAAAATTAAGAGAATTCTTTAAGCTTAATAACGGCAAGATAAATACCTCAGAAGGACTTCTTATTATCGTTAAGGCAAATAATAGAATTGCCGCACTACTTGTTGATGAAATAATTGGTTACCAACAGATTGTGATTAAAGCTTTACCAAGATACGTCTCTAATATAAAAGCCATATCCGGTTGCAGTCTTTTGGGAAACGGGGAAGTCAGTTTAATAATAGATACGGGTGCACTTTTAAAATATGAATTAAATTAGGAGGATTTTAGAATGGAGGAAGAAATCTTTATTACTGATGAAGAAGAGGAAAATACACAGGCAAATAAATATTTACTCTTTAAATTGGAGAATGAAGTTTATGGGGTTCGGATTGCCGATGTTTTGGAAATAATTGAAATGCAAAAAATAACTGAGGTTCCTGACCTGCCGGATTATATAAGAGGTGTAATCAATTTACGAGGAAAGGTGATTCCTGCAATGGATCTTCGTAAACGGTTTGGCCTTAAAGAAAGGCCTTTTGATAATCGTACATGTATAATAATAGTAAATATAGACAACTCTTCGATAGGCCTTATCGTGGATACCGTAGCAGAGGTTCAGGATATCCCTCAAAACAACATAGAACCTCCTCCAAATTTTAAATCAGATTCAAACAGACAGCAATATATAGCAGGCTTAGGCAAAATTAATGACGATGTAAAAATTATTATAGATTCAAAAAAAATCGTACAGGACAAGGATTTTGAAAAAATAAAAGACAAAATAGAAGTCTAAATAGGAGGAAAAAAATGAACTTCAATAATTTGAAAATCAAAACAAAAATTATTATGGGCTTTATGCTGCTCATAATAATCACATTCATTGTAGGAGTCGTTTCATATTTCTATATTGGAAGGCTATCAAATTCTCTCACTGAAACAACTGAGTATAGGGCTAAAGCAGTTGAATATTCTACTGGTATAGAAAGAATGAGTTCCGCTTTACGTCTGAATGAAAAAGATATCCTTATGGACATTTCAGCAGATGCCTCAAAAATAGAAGAAAAATTTAATAAGAATTTCAGCTCCGCAAATGATTACATGGAGAAACTAGATAAATTGGCAAGCTCTAACAAAGACAATGAACTACTTGCATCCACTCAAAAATCAAGAGAAGCATTGGATAAATACCAAAAGAAATACGATGAGGTTTTGAATATCATATCCGAAAATAATGCTCTTGAAAAAACTATGAATCAAAAAGAAAGTACAATATTGGCATCTTTAGATAATATACTTGAGAAAACTCAAAATGAATATAATTCTTTAAAAGCTACGGGTAATACAATCGATAGACTATTAATTGTTAATAAAATGGAAAAGCTTGTTTTACGTATAAAAAATATTATCCAGGAAGAATTAAACAAAAGAAACGGAGTTGGATATAAAAAATCTAAGGCCCTTTTTACAGAACTTTTTACTACCTTTGCACAACTTAAGAATCTCACCACTAATAAGAATGATCTTGAATCATTAAATAAAGCAGAAACTGCTATAACAGATTATCAAAATTCAGTTACCAATCTAGTTACTAACGTTGAAAAATTAAATACATATATAAGTGACATGGACAATCTAGCTGAAGAACTAGCTAATCAGGTAAAAAATGCAGAAGCTGCTGAATACAAGAAAATGGAAGAAGAAAAAAAATCAGCCTCTCTTCTTATTTCACAAGCAAATATAATAATAATAGCAGCAGTAGTTGCTGCCATGGTAATTGGTATAATTCTAGCACTTCTTATTGCTAATGCTATTACAAAACCAATAATAAAAGGTGTTGACTTTGCAAAAACCCTGGCCAAAGGTGACCTCTCTGTAATGCTTGATATAAAACAAAAGGACGAAATCGGAAAACTTGCTTCTGCGCTAAATGAGATGGTAGAAAGTCTAAGGGATATAGTAGGTAATATCACAACTTCGGCAAACAATGTAGCTTCTGCCGCTGACCAGGTCGCCCAGGCAAGCCAGTCTTTATCCCAGGGCACAACTGAACAGGCAAGCTCACTGGAAGAAATATCCTCCTCATTAAATGAGATTAATAGCCAATCAAAACAAAACGCGGATAATGCCATAGAAGCTAACGCACTTGCAAAAACATCTGCAGAGAATGCTGATAGGGGAAATAACCAGATGAGAGAGTTAGTATCGGCCATGGAAAAAATTAATAAATCATCCGAAGACATTAAAAAAGTTGTAAAAGTTATAGATGATATCGCATTTCAGATAAACCTCCTTGCACTTAATGCCAATGTTGAGGCTGCAAGAGCAGGAAAATATGGAAAGGGTTTTGCAGTTGTTGCAGAGGAAATTCGAAATCTCGCAGAACGTAGCGCCAATGCTGTAAAAGAAACAGATCAAATGGTAGCGGAGACCATCCAAAATGTAGAAGAAGGGACAAAATCTGCAGAGGTAACGGCCAAACAGCTTGATGATATAGTGACTGGTTCAACTAAAGTTGCTGATTTCCTAGGTGAAATTGCACTAGCCAGCAAGGAGCAAGCTCAAGGGGTTGAACAGATAACAAGCGGAGTAGAACAAATAGATCAGGTTACACAAGCTAATACGGCAAGTGCGGAGGAGAGTGCTGCAGCAGCCGAGGAGCTCGCTTCACAGGCTCAACAGATGAAGGGTTTGGTAGCACATTTCAAGCTTTCAGCTTCCGGTAATGGAAATGGTAAGAATTCTTTAAAATCTGCTTCTAAGGGATCATCAAGTATTTTTAATACTTTTAATGGAAATGGTGGTAACGGAAAAGGTCATGAAATAGAAGAAACAGTACATAATTCGACAATTGTAAAAGAAAATGAAAAAGCCAATTCATATGTTGATCCTAAAGAGGTGATAAGATTAGATGACGATGACTTTGGAAAATTCTAAAAAAACTATGAACAGCCTAATAGAGAATATTGTCAGTCTATCAGACGGAGAATTCCGTCTGATAGCTGACCTTGTTTATAAAAGATTCGGAATAAACCTTACAGAGAAAAAAAAAGCTCTTGTAAAGGGACGGTTACACACTCTTTTAAAAACAAAAGGATTTACAAGTTTTAGGGATTATTTTGAATATGTAACAAATGATAAGAGCGGTAAAGCTTTGCTTTCATTAATAGATAGAATATCAACCAATCATTCATACTTCTTCAGAGAATCAGACCACTTCGATACTTTAATAAATGTAATGATTCCACAGTTTTTAAACAAGTCCACCAGCCAGGAAAAGCAAGAATTGCGAATTTGGAGCGCTGGTTGTGCCACAGGAGAGGAAACATATACCCTGGCAATGGTTCTTTATAACTACTTTCTACAGTTGGATTATAGGGTAGACATCGGAATACTTGGAACGGATATTTCTGTAAGTGCATTAAATAATGCCATTACCGGAGTCTATAAAAAGAATCAATTAAAAAATATTCCATTAATGTTTAGAAAATTTTTTAAAAAGAAAACTGAGGAAGAATTTATTGTAGATGAAAGAATAAAGAAATTAATCTTATTTAAAAGACTGAATTTAATTCAAGAAAATTATCCATTTAAAGGAAAGTTTCACGTAATTTTTTGCAGGAATGTAATGATTTATTTCGATAGAAAGACAAAAATCGAACTAATAAATAGGTTTTACAGATATCTGCATAAGGGTGGTTACCTTGTTATAGGACACTCGGAATCTTTAGGAAGGGAGGCAGGTGGGTTTCAATACATTCAACCAACCATATACAGAAAATGATTAGAGTCTTAATAATTGATGATTCTGCTTTCGCACGCAACCTTTTATCCAAGGGGTTACAAAATGATACTGAAATAGAGGTCATAGGAGTTGCTCCGGATGCATACATTGGAAGGGATAAAATAGTTTTTTTAAAGCCGGATGTTATTACACTTGATATAGAAATGCCAAAAATGGATGGCATTGCTTTTCTTAAGAGGCTCATGCCTCAGTATCCACTGCCCGTAATAATTGTATCTGCACTTGCTGAGCCAGGAGCCAGGGCAACCCTTGAAGCCCTGGAATACGGTGCAGTGGATTTTGTATTAAAGCCATCTAGCATAATAGGTTCAGGCTTTAAAGATATGTTAGAGGATTTGAAGAATAAAATCAAAATTGCCTCGCAAGTCGATGTTACAAAATGGAAAAGGATCACTACATCAAATTACTATCACCTCAAAGTTAACAATGCTTCACTTGCATTGGATCGAACAACAGATAAGGTAATAGCAATCGGAGCTTCTACGGGCGGTACTACTGCACTTAGAAAACTGGTTTCTAATTTTCCGCCAGATATGCCAGGGACTGTTATTGTTCAACATATGCCCCCAACCTTTACTAAACTCTTTGCTGATAAGCTAAATGAAATATCTGCAGTTCAGGTTAAAGAAGCAGAAACAGGAGACAGAATTGTAACTGGCCGGGTACTTGTTGCTCCAGGAGACAAACACTTGGAAGTTTACCGTTCAGGTGGTAATTACCTTGTAAGATGTAAAGATGGAGAAAAAGTAAACGGGCATAAACCTTCTGTTGAAGTGCTGTTTAACTCAATTGCCCAAAATGTAGGATCCAATGCCATAGGTATAATGCTTACAGGTATGGGTAGGGATGGTGCTGATGCAATGTTAAATATGAAAAATAAAGGAGCTAGAACATTTGCTCAAGACGAAGCTACTTCAGTTGTTTTTGGAATGCCAAAGGAAGCCTATGAATGTGGTGGGGCAGAACGGTTGATTCCCCTTGATAGTATTAATTCTGTAATAATAGAGACCTTAAGGAAAATGAAATGAACACTATAATTATCGGAATTGGCGAATATGCAATTTCAACAGATAGCAAAGACATACTTAAAACATTTGCACTTGGTTCCTGTGTGGCAGTTATAATTTATAATGTTACAAAAAAAGCTGCTGGTATGATACATGTTGCACTTCCCAATTCGTCTGTAAATGAAGAAAAGGCAAAAAAAAATCCCGGGTATTTTGTTGATACAGGGTTACCTCTACTCTTACAAAAAATGAATGGTAATCTTAACACTTCAAAACTACAAATTAAGATAATTGGTGGTTCCAATATAATGGACGCAAAGGGTCATTTTGATATAGGAAAAAGAAATGTCCTTGCAATTAAGAAATACCTATGGAAAAAAGGTCTTGGTGTAATTGCAGAGGATATAGGGGGGAATATAAGCAGAACAGTTAGTGTAAAGGTCAAAACAGGAGAAATAATTATAACCTCAAAAGGCAAATCATGGAGCCTATAGAATTAATAATATAGAGGAGATGAATTATGAAATTTAATAATATTCTTATTGTGGATGATTCTGCTACTTCCAGAATGATAATTAAGCGCTGCTTTGAAATTGCCGGATATAGAGATTCAAAATACTACGAAGCAGAAAATGGCTTGCAGGCAATTAGTTTGCTGGAAGAAAAAACTATAGATCTCATTTTAAGTGATCTTAAAATGCCCAAAATGGATGGCAAAACATTTATTAAAAAAATAAAATGTAATAATAAGACAAAGGAAGTAACAATAATAGTCATCTCTAGCATGAGCAACGATATTACAGAAGAACAACTAATACAACAGGGTGTGAAAGGCATAATCCAAAAGCCTATTTCACCCCAAAAAATCCTAAATACCCTTGGAGTAATATAGATATGAAAAAGCAACTATCAATTGAAAAAGCATTATCAGCAGCTGTTTCAAAAACATTTGCTGACATGGCTTTTGTCGATACTTTATTTGTCGAGAATGGTGAAAAAGAGAATCTTACATTCAGTCAAGTAATTAGAATAAAGATATTTTCTCCGAGAAGAGGAGAGATTGTTCTTTACCTACCAAAATTTTGTAAAAAGTTAATTGTTGAAAATATATATGGAGATGACTGGAAAACTCTTCATCCAACTGAGATTGATGATTGTCTTCTTGAAATTTTAAACGTTCTTGCAGGAAATTTTTTAACCAATTATTTCGGAGATAGTAAAAAACATGATATCTCGTTACCAGAAATACTATTTGATAAAGAAGAATTGTCAAGTGATAAGTTCTACGATTTTACTTTTACAGCCGATGATAATCTTTTTAGAATATCTATAAACATCTAAATTAATAAGGGTAATAAAAAATGATAATGAAAGATAATATCAGTGAATTATTAAATAAAAAAGAGCCTGAGGGCATAAATGAATATGGGAAACCATATAGAGTTTTAATTGTTGATGACTCAACTACTATGCGAAAGATTGTTGGCCAACAATTAAAATCGGAGCTATACGAAGTTTGTGGGGAAGCATCCAATGGGGTTGAAGCCTTACAAAAGTACAGGGATCTGAATCCAGATATAGTAACATTAGATATAAACATGCCTATTGCAAATGGCATTGAAGCACTGAAGGCTATTCTAAATTACAATCAACACGCCAAAGTTGTTATGCTCACAAGTGAAGGTGAAAAGAACACAGTTTTAGAAGCACTAAGATTAGGAGCGAAGGGATATATTGTTAAACCTCCTAAGAAATCTATTCTATGTGAGAGAGTAAAAATAGCTTTGGAATCAAATTAGGAGGTTATATTTATGGATTCTACATTAAACTCATTTGTGAAAGAAGCAACTGAAAATATTATAGAAGCGACTGTTGGATGGAAGATTGAAGGTTCTGTTCCTATAGAAAGATCAATTGATATATTAGAAAATAATAAAACATCAGGTATTAACGTTATTATCAATTTTATAGGAACAATAAAAGGTGCTATTATTCTTACATGCTCTAATAATATGGCCAGAAATATTACATCCCTGATGTTAGGAAATGAACAGAATTTATCTGAAGAAGACATAAAAGATGCATTGGGAGAGTTACTAAATATGATTGCTGGCATGGCAAAAACCAAGTATTCGGAGAAACTTGGCAATATAACAATATCTGTCCCTACGACAATAATAGGCAATGATTACAATTTATACATTAAACATGATAGTAGTGATAGATTATCCTTAATTGAATTTGAATATGGAGATGAGTTACTTGTAATTAAAATATACTTAGAAAAGAATTCTATTTAGAGGATAATTGTTCATATATTTAAAGATATTGTTTTTAAAAATATTTATTTTAGGTTATTTTAAATAATGATTAAAATAAACATAATTTGCAATCATGATATTATTAGAGAAGGTTTAAAATCAATTATAGGGAAATACTCTAACAGTATAAAAATTGTTCACTTTTTTACTGAAATATCCGATGCCTTTAGTTTTTCACAAAATACATCTATAGATATTTATATAATCGATATGTTATGCTCAACGATGGAAAAATTTATAGAGCTTGAAAAAGTGTTAAAGACTCTTCCAAACTCAAAGATAATCTTAATTATTGATAATACGGATCCTCTTTTTTTAAAACATATTTATGGAAAAGGAATTAAAGGTCTGATTCTCAAAAAAGATCCAGAAGAATACATTATTGATGCAATTAATATCGTATTTAAAGGCAATTACTATTTAACCCCATCTCTTTCTCAATTAATAGTGGAAGAGATCATAAACTTTTCTCCCAATAGACTAAAGAAAAAAGGTAATAATCTTTTACTTACAACAAGAGAACGACAGATTCTTCAAGCTGTTTGCCAAGAGTTATCAGATAAGGAAATCGCAAGTAAACTTAAAATATCGGTAAATACCGTACATGTTCATAAAAAAAGGTTGATGAAAAAACTCAACATCCATAGTACATTGGGGCTTGCCTTATATGCAATCAAGAATGGGTTAGCTACAATATGATTAACTGATTAACCAATAATTCATTTCTTCAAAAGTGCTTAAAAATAATAACTTTCCCCTTGACTAAAACAGGCCTCGCCCTTAATATTAGCTGCATGATGTATGACATCATACTGCATTTGCGTTCCGGGAATTAGAGGTGATAAAATGGATTTTCAAAACCTGAAGACGGAAAATCTCCAGTATCTCGTTCAGGAAGAGATAAAACGTTACATTATCAATTCAGGATTAAAGAGCGGTTCTCCCATCCCTACGGAAAAAGAACTTTCGGAAAAGCTTGGAATAAGCAGAACAGCAATAAGAGAGGGTCTTAAAAGCCTTGAAACACTTGGAATAATCGAGGTCAAACCGGGAATTGGCAGGTTTATCAAGGAATTCAATTTCCAGGCAATACTGGATAACTTACCCTACAACATAGAAACCAATATAAAGAATTTCAACGATGTTCTTGAAGTGAGGGTTTGTCTTGAGAGCTGGTTCATATCGAAGGATCTAAACAAGTACACGGAAAGGCATATAAAAAAGCTTAAAGACATACTGAAGGAAATGGAAAAACAGGTTGAACGAAACTTTGACGAAAAGGAACTCATAGAAACTCATTCAGATTTTCATTGTGCCCTATATGAAGTCTGGGATAATAAACTGCTTATAAACCTTATAAAGATATTTTCCACCATACAACGTAATCTAACAATTCTACACAGGTATAAAACGAGAAACAGAAAGGAATTCATTGCTCTGCACAGACGAATAATAGAATCGATAGAGAAGAGAGACCCCGACCTTGCTCGTCGATGTATGCGTGAACACTTTTCCGAAGCAATGACATGGGTCGCAAGCCAGCTAGAGTTGAAAACAAAAGAAGAGAAAGGAGGTGAGTAGAAGAAGAGCATTAATTCTATTGCAGATATGCAAATAAAAAATCTTAAGTCAAGGAGGAAAAAATGAAAAAGACATTGCTGATTGTTACTTTAATTCTGATTTCCTGCACATTTCTGTTTGCAACAGGGCAAGCAGAAAAGGCAAAAGCTGAAAAGGTTGTACTGAAACTGGGCCATATCAGAAACACCAATCATCCGACTCACCTTGCAGCTCTGAAGTTCAAGGAACTCGTGGAAAAAAATTCCAATGGACGGATAGAGATTAAGGTATATCCTAACGGCCAGCTTGGTGGGCCGAAAGAGATGTTCGCTCAGATGCAAACCGGTGCGCTTGAAATGGTTTATGGTGGTATAAACACTTTTGCCTGGATTAAAGGAGGAGAACCTTTCGAGATAACTGCAATCCCCTTCCTCTACAGAGATTACGAACACATGCGAAAGGCTCTCCTTTCAGATTTCTTCAAACCCATTATAAAGGAAGCTGAACAAAAAACCAAGATCACCATTCTCAACATAAACGGAGATACTGCTCCAAGAGGTTTGACGACAAGAGACAGACCGGTAAGAACGGCCGAGGACTTTAAAGGCTTAAAGATAAGAACCGCAGCAAGTCCTACAGTGCTGAGAGCCATGAAGGCTCTGGGTGCCATACCTGTTCAGATTCCTTTTTCAGACCTCTATATGGCATTGAAAACGGGTGTAGTAGATGCTCAGGAAAACGGAGCAATTGTCGTAATGTCCAAGAGCCTCTATGAGGTGCAGAAGTATTACATGAAAACAGACTATATCAGAGACATAGAGACTTTCTACATTGCAACGGATGTCTGGAACAAGCTCTCAAAGGAAGATCAGAAGATACTCTATGATGCTTCCGAAGTAGCAGGCAACTACGAGACCCAGCTTACACAGAAAGAACTGAAAGAGGCATACGATTTCCTGAAAACGAAGATGACAGTTATTATTCCTGACAATGACTCGATACGTGCTAAGCTTCAGCATGTTTTCGATGACTTCGAGGGAACCAAATGGCCGAAAGGATTACTTGAAAAGGTAAGAAACGTAAAAAATTAACACAACAAAAGGGGGGAGTAAAAAGCTCCTCCCTTTAACAGATCAAGGGTGACACATGATAATACTTCTTTTCGTAATACTGTTTCTCCTCATTGCATTTGGATTCAGCATCTGGGTTGCAATGGGAATAAGTGGCATTGCTTATATCCTGATAAAGGGGGATATTGCTCTTAACATCGTAGCATCGAAAATGGTATCCGGTATAGATTCCTCCTCTCTCGTTGCCATTCCATTTTTCATGCTGGCAGGTGAATTAATGAACATAACCGGAATCACCAAGAAATTCGCCCTATTTGCCGAGTACTTCGTGGGAAGATTCAAGGGGGGACTGGCATACGTAGCGATAGCTGTTAATGTCATAATGGCCGGAATATCAGGTTCTGCAGTAGCAGATGCCAGTGCAGTCTCCTCTGTAATGTTGCCTGTGATGAAAGAGAAAGGTTACGATAAACCATTTTCAGCCTCGATAAATGCAGCTGCAGCGGTCGTTGGACCCATTATTCCTCCAAGCATACCAATGATTTTCATAGGAGTTATAAGTGGAATATCAATAGGAAAATTATTCCTCGGAGGAATTGTTCCAGGCCTCTTAATGGGTATTGTCCTTACAATAATGGTTATTCTTAACAGCAGAAAACATAATTACCCTGTTACCAAACAAAGGTTCAACTTTGGTATGATCATAAGATTATTTCGTGATACCTTCTTTGCAATCCTTGCTCCGCTTATCATAATTCTCGGAGTAGTTTTCGGAATTGTTACACTTGTTGAAGTTTCAATACTTGCCAATGTTTATATTCTTCTCATATCCTTTTTCATTTACAAGACAATTACCCTGAAAGATATTCCACGAATCTTCTCCCAGGCTGCAACATTTTCCGCAACTATAATGATAATTTTCGCCGTTGTCGGAATATATCAATATATCGTTGCAACGGAACAACTTGGCCTTAAACTGGGTCAGCTCATAGTCAGTATGCATTTGAACAAGTATGAATTCCTTCTCTTTGCAAACATATTCTTCATTTTCATGGGCTGCATACTCGATGCCATTCCTGTGATGCTGATTTTCTTCCCTGTACTTTTGCCGATAAGTCTTCAACTTGGAATCGACCCTACCCATTTTGGAGTGATAGTTGTTCTGAACCTGATGATAGGATTATTGACTCCCCCTATCGGTGCGCTTCTATTCCTCGAGGCAAAGATCGCAGATATCAGTTTCGGTGAACTCGTTAAGAGTGTCTGGCCCTACACGATTTCACTTTTTATTGTCCTTTTCCTTTGTACCTATATTCCGGATCTCGTAATGGTGATTCCAAACCTAGTTTTTAAGTAGTCAAGGCAGGATGTAAACATGAAAAAGGTAATAGAAACTATACTGAATACTTTAAAACTAATTTCCGGATTGTTGCTACTTACCATCTTCTTTCTTTACATAATTAACATTGCTTTAAGGTATTTCCTTGGTAACAGCTGGTTATGGATACCGGATTTCACGAGACTTCTCTTTATATGGACAGTTTTCACAGGTACAACATACATGTACGGAAAGAAAGGCCACCTGGTTATGGATTTCTTCGTTTCAAAAATGCGTGATAAGCGAAAGAAAATGCTAAGGTTCATAATAGACCTCTTTCAGATGGTTCTCATGATGATATTGATTATCAAGGGTATTGAGATAACAAAAACGAGGATGCGTATACCCTTTGCAACCTGGGATTTCCCAACAGGATATGCCTATGCGGCGGTACCCATTTGTAGTTTTATCATGCTAGTCATCTCTATCCACAGAGTTACGGACGAATTAATACAATATCGTAAAGGAGGAGAAAATTATGAGAGAAGCTGAAATATACAAAAACACAATAGTAGAGGTTTTTAATAAAATATTGACTGAAATGGAATCCATTGAAAAGGGAGCGAAGGTGATGGCACGTGCCATAGCGGAAGACAAACTTATTCATGTAATTGGCCCCGGTGGACATTCCAATATGGCAGCGGAAGAAGTCCTCTGGCGTGCGGGAGGCCTCGCACCAATAAATGCTATTCTAGACCCCGGAACCAACCTGATACATGGTGCCAAACGCTCCAACTACATAGAACGAACACCCGGATATGCTTCCAAGGTCTTCGATGCATATAGAATAGGAAGGCAACCTGGAGAAGTAATAATAATAGCAAATGCCTATGGTATCAATGCGATGTGTATAGACAGCGTAATAGAGGCGAAAAGGCGGAAAATGACTTCCATAGCCATTACATCAAAATCCTTTGCTGAAAAACTACCAAAGGATCATCCTTCAAGACATCCATCGGGAAAGAACCTCTATGAGGAAGCGGATATTTTTATTGACAATCACCTCCCCTACGGTGATGCGATAATTGGGATAGAAGGATGTCCCCAGAAAACCGGTCCCACATCTACATTCTGCAACACCTTTGCAATCAACCTGCTGGTAATTGCAACGGTAAAGGAATTGGTATCAATGGGTATTACACCTCCCTTATGGATGAGTGCCAATCTCCCGGGAGGAGATGAAGCCAACAAAAAGCTTGAAGAGAAGTATATACCACGGGTAAAGCATCTGGGATAGAGGAGAAAAATCTTCAAGAATTTTTCTTTAAAATACTTGACAGTTTTTTTGATTGATTATATGTTTCCAAACAATATGAATCTGAATTTGATAAATACATATTCAAACAGCCTCAACTGGTGGTCCGGTACGTAACCGGAACCGCATAGATTCGAGGGCAAGCCGTAGGTTCCGGTTATTTATCCGGGTCTTACGGCTTGTTTTGTATAACAAGCCGCAAGATTGATCTGTACAATCCTGCGGCTTTTTTTATGCCCCGGTGGCATCCCATCGGCGGGATAAAAACAGTAACCATAAGGAGGGTCGAAATGACAGAGATAAAAATTATTTCAGGCGAAAGATTCACTCCCTACTCTCTGGCAAAGAAATTGAATGCAAAGGTACTTCTGGAATCCGCTTCTCTGCAAATGGGTAAATCACGATACTCAATTCTGCTTGCAAGAGAGGCGTTTTCCGTATACCAGAGGGGCGAAAAGGTATTCATGAAGAAGGACGGGAAGACTTTTGCCCTGAAGATGGGAAAAAAAGATTTTCTTGATATATTAAGCTACTTTGCAGAACAACATGCGCCGGAGCATTATGATTTTCCCTTTCCTGCAGGCGGCATAGGGTATCTTTCATATGAATATGCAAAGAGGTTTGATTCGGTTAGATTTCTTGAAAAGAAAGATTCTATTGACATCCCTGAGGCCTACTTCATATTCGGACATGTATTCCTCATATTCGATCACTATACCGACAGGATCATAATTCTGGGAATAAACTACAAAGAACATAGTATCGATCTGGATTTGGCATTTACAGAGATACAATCCAGAATAGACGACCTCAATTTCAACTTCATGAGTCCCGATGAAAAAGAATTTCATACCTACAACAAACAGCCCTCAGAGGAGAAGGATTTTTTCACCAACGGTGTTGCAAAGGTAAAGGATGAAATAGTAAAGGGCAACCTGCTTCAGGGTGTACTCTCTAGGCGTATATCACTTGAGACTGGCATTTCGGCCTTAACGGCATACAAGAATTTGCGCTCATTCAACCCCTCCCCTTACATGTTTTACTTCGATTTCGGAGATTTTCAATTATTCGGTGCATCTCCCGAGGTTCACGTAAAGGTAAGGGACGGGAGGGTAATAATGCGACCTATTGCCGGTACCCGCAGGAGGGGTAAAGACCGGGAAGAAGATTCAAAACTTGAAAAAGAACTTCTTAGCGATGAAAAGGAAAGGGCAGAACACCTTATGCTTGTCGACCTATGCAGGAACGATCTGGGGAGAATCTGCAAACCGGGGAGTGTTGAGGTTACCGAGAGCATGGTAGTGGAGAGGTATTCCCATGTCATGCATATCGTATCGCAGGTAGAAGGTAAGCTGTCAGATGGCAAATCGGGTATGCATGCAGTACGAGCAACTTTCCCGGCCGGAACCGTTTCCGGAGCTCCAAAAATAAGAGCAATGGAGATAATAGACTCACTGGAACCGGAGAAGAGGGGATTTTATGCAGGGATAGTTGCCTACTTCGAACCGGGCGGTAACATGGACTCATGCATAACCATAAGAAGCGCCCTGAAAAAGGGTAACCTTCTCTTTCTCCAGGCAGGTGCCGGTATCGTATACGACTCGGTACCCGAAAGGGAGTATGAAGAAACAAACTCAAAACTGGCGGCCCTGGGAAAGGCCGTAGGATTGGAGGTATGACAATGTATCTTTTGATAGACAATTACGATTCATTCACCTACAACCTCTATCAATACCTGTCAGAACTTACAGACAGGGAGATAAGAGTTGTTAGGAATGACAAGGTCAGTATTTCCGATATGGAAAAGTTGAACCTCGATGGAATCATCATCTCCCCGGGCCCTGGCAGACCGGAAGATGCGGGAATATCAGTAGAAGCAATTCACCATTTCAAAGGAAAAGTACCAATTCTTGGAGTATGCCTCGGCCACCAGGCAATCGGCTTTACCTTTGGTACAAAGATAAGGCAGGCCAGGAGCATCGTGCACGGGAAGGTAGATTTGATTCAACTGGATGGAAAGGGGTTGTTTCGGAACCTTCCGGAGAAAGCCCGTTTTACACGCTACCATTCACTGGTCCTGGAGGAAGAGACAATTCCGGAAGAACTGGAAGTCACGGCCAGGTCGAGTGACGGCGAGGTGATGGGAGTACGTCATAGAAAATACACGATCGAGGGTATCCAGTTTCATCCGGAATCGATTGCTTCCGATTTTGGCAAGAAGATACTGAAAAACTTCCTGAACTACAAGAGAGAATCATTTGACGCAGGAAAAATCCTCCTTAAAGTGATCTCCGGGAAACATTGTAGCTACGATGAAGCAGCCGATTTCATGGAGAACCTTACCGAGGGAGAACTTTCAGACACCCATATTGCCTCTTTCCTTACTGCAATGAACATGAAAGGGGTAACTCCGGAAGAAATTGCAGGTTTTGTAAGCATCCTCAGAAAAAAGAAGACAAACATAGAGGTGGATTTCCCCCTTCTCGATACCTGCGGAACCGGAGGGGATGAACTTGGGACCTTCAACATATCCTCCTTTGCTGCGATAGCCGCCGTAGCAGCGGGAGCCAGAGTGGCAAAACATGGAAACAGGGGTGTCAGTTCGCCAAGTGGAAGTGCCGACTTCTTTAAGGCGCTCGGTATGGCAATTGAACTTACCCCTGACGGAGCTTCGAACTTGCTTAAAAAGACAGGCTTCACCTTCCTCTTTGCGCCGATCTACCACGGGGCAATGCGCTTCGCAGCCCCGGTAAGACGGCAGCTCAAAATGAAAACAGTGATGAACCTCTTAGGACCACTGGCAAACCCCGCCGATGCAAAGTATCAACTGATTGGTGTGTATTCGGAAAAGCTCATGGATACAGTTGCCGAAGCCTCCAGGCTCCTTGGCAGTAAGAGGGTCATGGTAGTTCATGGAATGGAGGGGCTGGATGAAATTTCAGTATGCGGGCCTACGAGAATCATCGAGATAACGGAAGAGGGAAAGAGAGACTACACCTTTGAACCGGGAGAGATTGGTATTCCCTGTTACCACATCGATGACTTGAAAGGCGGTTCTCCTGCTGAGAATGCTTCGATTGCAAAAGCGATTCTCGAAAAAAGAGAGACGCACTTCGAAGCAATAAGGAATGCCGTTTTTCTTAACGCAGGCGCCGCTCTCTATATATACGGAGTTGCAGAGAGCATAGGTGAGGGTTACAGGAAAGTCATGGCTGCCTATGAAAATGGCAGTATGGAGGCAAAGCTTAAGGAAATCATAAGGGAGAGCCAGAAGCTTCTTCCCGTAGGCTCCGGGTCGAGGTAGAAAGAAAATGGGTATCCTTGAAGAAATTGCAGGAAAGCGGAGAAGGGAAATAGAGAAAATGGGTCATGCACCTGGAACCAAACTTCCCGAAAGACGGAGTGTGCCACTCATACCCTTCGGAGCCAGCCCTTCCGGAACAGGAAGCCGTGGTAATTTTATCATCTGTGAGATCAAGAGAAGTTCTCCTTCCAGAGGATCGATTGCCAAAAACATCTCTGCCCCGGAAATAGCAGGGGAATATGCAAGATACGGGGTGAATCACATATCGGTACTTACGGAGAGAAATTATTTTTCAGGTTCTCTAGATGACCTCTTACTGGTAAAGAATCGCCTGCCCGATACGGCTGTCCTTAGAAAAGATTTCCTGCTGGATGAAGAGGATATCGAGGTTTCCTACAGGGCAGGGGCAGATGCCGTGCTTCTTATTGCAAAACTTTTACCGAGAGACCTGCTTGAAAGGATGTACCGAAGGGCAAAGGAGTTTGGAATGGAAGCCCTGGTAGAGGTTCACGACAAGGAAGACATAGATAAGATTCGAGACATGTCTCCCACACTCACCGGCATAAACAGCAGGAATCTAAAGGATTTCTCTGTAGACAGGGGCATTCCACTGCAACTCAAAGGTCACATAGACTGGGAAACAACGCTGGTATTCGAATCGGGAATCATATCCGAGGAAGATGCACTCGTTGCAGCCTATGCAGGTTTCAAAGGGATGCTTGTAGGAGAAGCCGTGGTAAGAGAACCCGAACTTATAGGAAGAATCATGAAGGAAATATCGTCCTACCCTGCTGAAAGCAATTTCTGGGGGCGGCTCTTTGAAAGGGCAGCAAGGAAAAAGAGAAACCAGCCCCTTGTAAAGATCTGCGGCATAACCACGGAGAGGGATGCAAAAGCGGCAGCTGATAATGGTGCAGACATAATCGGTTTCGTATTCGCCCCTTCAAAAAGGAGGGCAGATGCGAACCTGCCCGAACGCCTTAAGGACCTGGAAGTGTTGAAGGTGGCTGTGGTCGTTGCCGGAGACGGGGGAGAAGCCAGGGCGAAGATGAAGGCAGCGGGCGGTAAGAATCAGTTTGAGTATCAACATGGAGAATGGCCGGATTCCGTTAAGCTCGTACGGTCACTGTTACGGGAGGGGTTGATAGATGCGGTACAGTTTCACGGAAGCGAGAGGCCGGATCAGTGCTTCGAAATGGCTTTCCCCTACTACAAGGCCGTGAGGGTTCGGGAAGCAGGGGATATCGAGGCAATGGACCGGTACAGGTGCCCCAGGGTGCTGGCAGACGCTTACTCGGAAAAGGCCATGGGCGGAACGGGAGAAAGGATCGGAAAGGTGCTCTTGGCCGCTCTTCGGAAGAGAGGACCCTTGTGGCTTGCAGGTGGAATCAATCCTGAAAATGTGACGAGTATTATCGAGAATTACCGGCCCGAATTGATCGACCTATCAAGCGGCGTGGAAAAAGTGCCGGGAGAGAAGGATGCAGGCAAAATACAGAAACTTTTCAGAGAGATAAGGAGGGTGTGAAGTGTCAGGAAGGGAAGGAGAGAAAGCGGGAGACAGGGATGGATACAAGAAGGGAGAGAGGGAAATGCGGCTGGTTAATAATTTTTTCGGTGAGTTTGGCGGAAGGTACGTTGCAGAGATACTGAATCCTCCTCTCGAGGAGCTTAAGAGAGAGTTCCTAAAGGCCATGGAGGATGATGAGTTTAAGAGTGAATTCGAAAGTGTTTCTGCTGAATATACGGGGCGGCCCACCCCGCTGCTCTTTGCGGAAAATACGACCCGGATGCTCGGGGGTGGCAGGATATTCATAAAACTGGAGGGTCTTGCAAATACCGGTGCTCACAAGATTAACAATGTGCTGGGCCAGCTTCTGCTTGCAAAGAGAATGGGAAAGCGCAGGATCATTGCAGAAACAGGGGCAGGCCAGCACGGGCTGGCAACGGCTGCCCTGTCAGCCAAGTTCGGTTTCAAATGCCGGGTTTATATGGGAAAGGTTGATATTGAACGACAAAGGCCAAATGTCTTCTGGATGGAACTCTACGGTGCAGAGGTAGTTCCCGTTGAAGGTGTATCCGGCACATTGAAGGATGCGGTAAACGAGGCCCTTCGTGACTGGGCATCGAGTTTTGAAGATACGCACTACCTCCTAGGCTCGGCCTTAGGGCCTTCTCCATATCCGGACATGGTTCGTGAGTTTCAATCCGTCATAGGGAAGGAAACGAAGAAGCAGATGGAGGAAAGGGGAGAAAAAATCGAGGCACTTGTTGCCTGTGTCGGGGGAGGATCAAATTCGATAGGCTTCTTCTATCCCTGGCTCTCCTATCCCTGGCCCTCCAGCAAAACACCGAGGCTCATCGGGGTCGAAGCCGGCGGCAGTGGTGACAATATTGGCGAGCATGCGGCAAGAATGTCAGGCAGTGGCCGACCTGGAATCGTTCACGGATACAAGTCACTCTTTCTCCTGGATGACGATGGCCAGGTTACCCCTACCCATTCCGTTTCGGCAGGACTGGACTATCCTGGGATAGGACCACAACTTGCCCAGCTTGGGAAAGATGGAAGAATCGAGTTTACAAAGGCTTCAGACGAGGAGGCCTTAACAGCCGTAAAGACATTCGCAAAGAACGAAGGAATAGTATTTGCCCTGGAATCGGCACATGCAGGTGCCGCCGCGTTAAAGCTCGCCCCGCAACTTCCGAAGGACAGGGCTATCGTTATAAACATGTCCGGAAGGGGGGACAAGGACCTGTTTATACTTGCAGAGAGGATGGACAGGGATAACTGGCACAAATTCTTAAGGAGCATAGTATGAACAAGATAATGGCTCACATGGTTGCATTTTACCCCGACAGGGAAAAGTCGCTTGAAGTTGCAAGAGCTCTGATCGATGGGGGGTGCAGCTATCTCGAGGTGCAATTTCCCTTTACGGATCCCTCGGCCGATGGTGTGTACATTCAGAGAGCCTGCAAGACCGCCCTGGATGCCGGTTTCAAAGTAAGCAAGGGTTTCCAGTTGATCTCGAAGATAAATGAATATGCGAACAGGGTTAGCAATAGCCGTAGTAGCAATAGTCGCCGCAGCGAAAGCCACAGTAGCAATAGCCGCAGTAGCAATAGGGCACCTCATGAGCCGGGTAAGCTCTTGCCCTCGCATCCTCCCGTGTTCATTATGACCTATGCAAACCTCATCTTTTTCAGAGGTATAGAAAGATTCCTCGAGGAATGCAAAGATGCCGGGGTGAGCGGAGTGATAGTGCCCGACCTCCCTCCCGATTCAGACGAAGGTCTATACTCTCTCGGGAGGAAAAAAGGGATCAAAGTTATTCCCGTGATCATGCCCAATATCACCGACGATAGGTTCGACCTGGTTATCAATAATACGGAAGAGTACCTCTACGCTGCGATAAGAACAGGTATAACCGGCAAATTTACCAGAATCGACTCCTCTGTCCTCGATTTTTTGGAAAGGGTAAACCGTGCAGGCGCTAAGGTCCTCGCAGGCTTCGGAATCTCGAAGAAGAGCCAGGTAGAAGCTGTTGCCCCGCTGGTTCATTCGGTCGTTGTAGGTTCGGCCTTTATCCGGGTTATGGAAGATGCGATGGAGAAGATAGGGAAGCAGACGTGCCTTTACCAGGCTGTCCTGGAAAAGATAAGGGAGCTTGTTTGATAATGGATCACGTAATAGAAATTAACTATCTAAACTTGTTATTCCATCTACCTCATGATATACAATAAATTGAACATTAAGAAAATTGAAAACTATCATTAAACTTATATTTCTATTGATACTTACAATCCACTTCTTGCCGAAAACCTTCGGTGAAGAAATACATATGCTCTACATGGCTCAATCCGGATATCAACCTGCAGATATTGTTAATTGTGCAAATGCTTTTAAAAAGCAGACAGGGATAACGGTATCACTACAATTTGCACAGTACGAAGATCAATATAACCTGATCCAGGAATCTTCAAAATTACCGGAAGCAAAATATGATATAATTTTGCTGGATCTTATATGGACCGCCGATTTTGCAGAACGTCAGATTATCATCCCAATTCCAAAAGAACTTGAAATTCATGTAAAAAAAGGAATAATCCCTGAAATATACAGGGCATTTTATTATGAACACAAGCTATGGGCTGTTCCGTTTCTTGCCAACTTCCAACTTTTCTACACAAATATGGATCTACTGCACAAGGCAGGATTTAGCAAGCCACCCGATACCCTAGAAGAAGCGGTTCAAATGGCTAAAGCAGCCAAAAAAAGGGGAATAATTAAATATCCCTTCTTCGATTCATTTAAAAAACAGGAGGCCCTTGTATGTGAATACGTATGGGTTGTAGGTGCTTTTGGAGGCAACCTAACAGATTCAAACAACAGAATTCGTCTATTAAATGCCCCAAATATAAAAGCCTTAAGCTTTATGGTAAATTTATTAAAGGAAGGTTTAATGAACCCATATTCCCTGAAATCGGAGGAAGTATTTGCCGCAGAAGTCTTTACAATGGGAGATGCATTGTTTACAACAAACTGGACATTCCTTTCGGGACTTATAAAAAAGTCACCTTATATTATTTCTAAATGCGGGCGAGCAAGCTTAATTCCGGTTGCCCAAAGCCAGGAGAATAATTCTGTCAAAACATCTACCGTCAGCGGTTTTCAAGGACTTTCTGTTACGCAGAATAGTAAGCATAAAAAATCAGCATGGAGATTCATTCAATTTCTATCTTCACCAGCATTCCAAAAGAAACATCTCGAAGAAATGTCTGTATGGAAGACGGTATGGTCAGATCCAAACACGATGAAAAAAGACCCTGACATTAATCTTAAGAAAAAACAAATTCTCGGTGTACACAACAGGCCTATACATCCTAAATATAGAAAGATAAGTTCCGTGTTACAAGAATGGATTTACAAGGCCCTCCTCGGAAAAATCCAACCAAAGGAAGCCCTATTGAATGCTCAAAAAGAAATAAATCAAATTATACGATAAAAAGCAAATGGAGAAAAAAAGCTTTTTGAATAAAATTATCAAACGCAGAATCAAGCTAAAGATATCCAGTAAAGTTATTCTATCCTTCATAATCCTAGTCCTTCTTCAAGGGACAATATCCTTGTTAACCCTGACAATAATTATTTCACATAGTCAAAATGATGCTTTTATATCTCAGATAAAGAGAGCTAATCTTACTATAAACAGTTACATGACCGAAACATTACACAGATTGATAAATAATACGGAACTTTTAGCAGGACAAAAGAAAATCATAGATTACACAGATTTTGGTCTTAAGAATCTCTGTAAAAAGGAATTGAGTATCTACAAATCAACCCTGCAGACAGACTTTTTGGCAATTTACATAAAGAACAATGCTCTCTTCACATCTGTTGGTGAAATACCGATTACAACGAGAGAACTTCAAAATAAACTTAAATTAGCCTTTAATGGAAACAGCCTTTTCTTTCTGGCAAACAATCAGGAGCAAATAGAAATTAATATCTTATCACCTATTAAACGGGACAACAATGTTATAGGAGTTTTAAGTTTAGGTCTGGTTCTGGATAGCTCTTTTATCAAGGAGCTTGAAAATCTTATAAATGCCAAGGTAATTTTCAGTTTCAAGGGTAACACGATTTACGGAGGAGCAATTGGTAAAAAGACCCTACGAAAAATTATGTCAAAAAACTATTATAATAATTATAATAATACACCCAATGAAATAACAAAAATAGACGGCTATATACTTGGCTCCTTTCCTCTTTTAGGCTTTGGAGATTCAAGTGGAAGATTCCTCTGTCTCCTCGACACTAAACAATCTCGACTTTTAATACAGCGATATAATATAATTTCTGCAATTTCAACTTTTATTGTGCTTTCTTTTGCACTATTTATTGCAATTATTTTTTATAGAGCTTCATTTTACAGACCATTCCAGAACCTTTTAAAGGGTGTTCACAAGATATCCAATGGAAATTTTCATTATCATTTTCAAGTTCCTGCTGAAGATGAATTCGACGAGTTGGCCACTGCTTTTAACAGTATGCGTGAGAATCTTATAAACCGTGAGAAAGAGCTTTTACAATTATCTAACTACAATAATCTTATTCTTGAAAATGTACGAGCTGGCATTATCACTATCGACCTTGACAACAACATAACTTCTTATAATCCCGCTGCAGAAATGATTTTACACCTCAATCTAAATAGGTTCAGAAACACTGACAATGCCCCACAAGACAAACCGAAGCATCTTAAAAAATTATTGGATGAAATTGCCAAATCCAAATCACATTTTACTGGTAAGGAAATCAAGACAGATTATAAGAATTATCAACAGATACTATCATTAAGCACCTCGCCCCTTATTTCAAGGGAGGGCAAAAAAATTGGAATAATTGGAATATTCGAAGATATTACCAAGGTAAAAAAACTTGAAGAAAAGCTCATTATTTCATCCAGATTGGCTGCCCTTGGTGAAATGGCAGCAGGAGTAGCGCATCAAATACGAAACCCACTTGGAATAATGAAGGTCTCTGCTGAAATGCTAAGGGATAACTATGATGTAACAGACAAGAAAGAGAGTTTTAAGAAAATCACCCATATGCTTATAAACGAAATAGACACTCTAAACCTGGTAATTCGTAATCTCCTTGATTTTTCTCGTCCCCGGGAGATACAAAAAAGTTTTTATTCCATTGAAAAAGTAATTGAACAATCACTCAATAGCTTGCCACTCGACAAATATCCAAACTTTAAAATAATTAAGAAAATTGAAAAGGAGATACCGCTCTATCCTATGGATCATTCAATGATGGAACAGGTTATTTCCAACCTTGTCTTAAACGGCATACAGGCATCACCCGAAAACGGTAAGATAGAAATCAGAGCTTTCATGAAAAATGAACGAATGAATATTCAAATACGAGACTGGGGAAAAGGCATAAATGAAAAACACAAGAAGCAAATTTTCAATCCTTTTTTCACTACAAAGGCAACAGGTACAGGCCTAGGTCTTTCAATTGTGCATAGAATTATCGAACAGCATAATGGCACCATTGATGTTCTATCAACAATCGGAGAAGGAACTATCTTCAATATCATCTTTTAAATTATTCAGGAGGTTTATTAAAAAGAGCATGCGACAGATTCTTGTTGTTGATGATGAAAAAAACATGAGAGAAATACTTAAAATATTGCTGGAAGACAACGGTTACACGGTAATAACAGCAGAAAACGGTGAGCAAGCAATAAGATTTATTGATGAAGACATGATCATAGACTTAATAATCTCTGACCTGAAAATGGATGGTATAGATGGAATTGGCATACTAAGACATATCCAAAAATCCGAGAAAAAAATTCCTCTGGTATTGATTACCGCATATGGTTCCATTGAAGCGGCCGTTGAAGCCATGAAAATGGGTGCATACGATTTTATAACAAAACCCTTTAACAAGGATGTTCTCATTAAAATAATCAATAGAATCTTTCACATGGAAAGATTGGAAAATGAGCGAGAACTACTTAAAAAAATAACCGAGAAGGGTCCTTTAATTTATAAGAGCAGTATTATGAAGGATATAATGAATACTGTAAAAAAAATCGCCCCGGTTACGACCCCCGTACTCTTAACAGGTGAAAGCGGTACGGGAAAAGGGCTCATTGCAGAAACCATTCATCATTTATATGAAGAAAAAATTGGAACCAGTCTTCCCTTTATAGCTATAAATTGCCCTGCCATACCGGAAAACCTCCTTGAAAGTGAATTATTCGGTTATAAGAAAGGAGCCTTTACGGGTGCAAATGAAGACTTTGTGGGGAAAGTACGTCTTGCGGACAAGGGAACCCTATTTCTTGACGAGATTGCTGATTTTCCACTTACGATTCAAGCAAAAATCCTTCACCTTCTAGAAAACAAAACTTTCTCTCCACTTGGCAGCACAAAGTCAATTAAAATAAATACGAGAATTATCTGTGCGACAAACAAAAATCTTAAGAAAATGGTCCACAAAGGAAAGTTCAGAAAGGATTTGTACTATAGAATAAATACAATTACCATTAACTTACCACCATTAAGAGAAAGGAAGGAAGATATAGTACCTATAGCAGAGTTTTTTATCAGTAAATATGATGCTGAGTTGGGCAAGAAAATTACCGGCTTGTCACAGGAAGCAAAAAGGGCTGTAAGTGAATACAATTGGCCCGGTAATATACGAGAACTAAGAAATGTAATTGAACGGGCAGTAGTGCTCTCCAACAAGGAAAGTTTGGAGTTATCAGATTTTCCCTTTGATATTCAAAGCGTATTGGCAACCGAAACACCAAATGAAAGTAAATTTGATTCTATAGAAAGAAGATTAATCCTGGATACACTAAGAAAAACAAATGGAAATATTACAGCATCTGCCAGAATATTAAATGTATCACGTGGTAAACTTAGAAACAAGATAAAAAAATACAGATTAATGTAACATTTCCACTCTTCCTATTTTATCGTCCTATTTTATCGCAGGTCTAAAATAGCCATTTATTCACCACAACTGGCTTGTTCAAGCCAGTTCCAAGAACCCTCGATATGCATTATTTTAATTAATTACTACACATAACTTTATCCGCAGGTATTTGGCATATTTATTGCGTTAACATCCAAGAAAATATTTTTATTTAGGAGGTTCCAATGAAAAAAATCTTGATTCTCTTCTTAGCCCTTATCACCTTATCTGTCTTTTTTTCCTGCGGTGGCCAAAAAACCGAAGGAAAAGCTGGTAAGACAACGGCATCTGAAAAGCCGGAAGAAATACATGTCTTGTACATGGCGCAGGCAGCTTATCAGCCGGAAGATGTACAGGGATGGGCAAAACTCTTTACGGATATCACCGGCATCAAGGTAAATGTAGATTTTGTAAAGTATGATGAGCAACATGAAAAGGTTGTCGCTTCCGCAGTTGCAGCAACACCAACTTATGATGTTTTTTCTCTCGACCTTATATGGACGGCTGAGTTTGCCAGTAAGGGATTCTGTGTTCCCCTGGACGACAAAATTGCAAGCTTTAAAGATGACATTCCTCAGTCAATTATGGATGCATTTGTATATGACGGTAAAACATGGGCCATGCCATTCCTCGCAAATTTCCAGCTATTCTTCTACAACGTGGATATGATTAAACGTGCCGGTTTTTCAGGGGCACCACCAAAAACTCTGGAAGAAATGGTTACCATGATGAAAGCCATGCAGAAAAAAGGAATTGTTAAGTATCCCTGGACCGATTCATGGAACCAAAAGGAAGGTTTAACGTGTGAATACGTATGGTTAACCGGTGCCTTCGGAGGTGATACTTTTGATAAAAACGGTAAGCCTATATTTAATGAAGGTCCCGGCCTCAAAGCTCTGCAATTCATGGTCATGCTATTAAAAGAGGGTCTTGCATCTCCTAAATCACTTACAAATGATGAACCTGCAGCAAAAGATGATTTCATTGCCGGGCAAGCCGCTTTTACATCCAACTGGACATTCCAATATGGATTTCTAGATGATCCTAAGGTGTCAAAGATAGTCGGGCAGGCGAAAATGGGCTTGCTTCCCGTATCAAAAGATGTACTTGGAAAATACAAATACAATACAGCATCTGTCTCGGGATTTCAGGGTGCGGCAATACTTGCCAATTCAAAGCATAAAGAAGCTGCATGGAAATGGCTTAGGTTTTGTACATCTCCTATCGTACAACGTGCATATTTAACAGAAATGCCTGTTTGGAAATCCGTTGCGACCAGCAGTTATGCAGCAAAGATGGATCCGACAATGGGGATAAAAGCAAAAGAAATAGCCAGTGTACATCATAGGCCAAGAGTTCCGCAGTATACGGAAACCTCAGCAATCCTGCAGAAATATATACACCTTGCACTGGAAATGAAAATGTCACCCAAGGAAGCACTGGACAAAGCAAAAGCTGAAATAGAAAAACTGTAACTTTAACGATTTATTTCGACAGAAAAATTTTAATGATTTGTAATCCGGGGGACAAATAGGTTCATATATTTCAAAAAAATATAGCCCTCGGATTACAATCAATTTTATAATTTAGAACAATTTAGATTTGTAGAGAAATAATCAGAGGGAAGCAAAATGACAAGATCAGAAATGAGCACTAAAAAACTTCTTATAATACTAGTACTACCTTCCGTTGTAATTATTTTCTTTGTTATCCTTGCTCCCATCATGTTTTCCTTCTTTATATCATTGAATAAAGCTTCACCAAAGCTAGGCGGGATCGACCTTCACTGGAGAGGTATATCCAATTATTACAATTTCTTCTTTAATGACCCTCAATTTTGGCTTTCTGTAAGAATAACTCTTTACTTCACAATCGTATCATTAATGGTCGAACTTATTATTGGAACCGGTATAGCCCTTGTCCTGAACAGAGAATTTTTTGCCCGTTCCCTTGTAAGAGCAATTATTCTTATCCCATGGGCTGTGCCCACTGTAGTTAATGCAAGATTGTGGGAATGGATTTATGCCGGAAACGATTTCGGAGCATTGAATGGAATATTAAAGGTACTTGGCATATTGGCTAAGGACCATAATGTCGTATGGCTTGGTTTTGATACCCCCTTTGCCGATACTCCAATTCTTGGTTCCTTTTTTAGTTGGATGGGAGTTTCCAGGGCACTCAATATGATAATAATTGCCGATACATGGAAAGTTACCCCGCTTGTAGTTTTTCTTCTCCTCGCGGGTTTACAACAGATACCAAAGACTCTCTACGAAGTAGGATCTATCGACGGTGCGAATTCCTGGAAAAAATTCTGGTCAATCACCTATCCGTATTTGAAACCCGTTTACCTCGTTATACTTGTATTAAGAACAATGGAACTCTTTAGGGTTTTCGATATCATCTACATTCTCATGCAATACTCCATAAGGGTCGTAGGAGTATATACCTATGAAATTGGGATGAAATTCCTGAAATTCGGACAGGGAGCAACACTATCTTTTCTTGTTGCACTTTTTATCCTTGCATTCACATTAATTTATATAAGAATCTTTTACAGAGAAGAGGTGTAACCATGGTAAGTACAATTAGAGTAAAAAGAAAAGCAAGGGAAATCCTGTTATATACTTTGATCCTAATTATTCTTTTATGGACCTTGCTTCCTCTAATCTGGCTTTTCCTGTCAAGCATATTCCCATACAAGGAGTTAATATCAAACAGGTTAAACCACTGGATTCCTTCTCATGCAACATTTAAGCATTACCTATCATTTTTTAATCCAGAAAAAGAAATAAGCTCACGATTTCTTTCCGCATTAAGAAATAGCCTAATTGTCGCATCCATAACAACATTAGTATGTCTCTTCTTTGGCTCTTTGGCAGCATATGCAGTTGTTCGCATTCAGTTCCGTTTCAAAAGAACTATGGTTTTATCTCTCATGTTTATTCGTATGTTACCCACAATTACATTGATAATCCCATTTTTCATCATCGTTAACCTCGTTGATACAAAACTTATAAATCTTTTTGGGGCAAATGTTCACCTTTATGATAGCAGGTCACTCCTTATCATTTTATACACATCTTTTACTCTTGGTTTTGTAATTTGGATAATGAGGGGCTTTTATCTTACAATGCCTGAAGAACTCGAAGATGCCGCAAGGATTGATGGCCTTACACGTTTGCAAACGGTCTTCAAGATAGTGATGCCGCTGTCCTCAAATGGCCTGGTTGCAACCGGGGTACTTGCATTTCTTCTTGCATGGGATGAATTTATATTAGCCCTCATATTCACCAGAACAGAAAACGCCGTGACACTCCCCCTTTTCATAGCCGAATTGGGAAGCCAGTATATTCACGATTTCACACAAATCTCAGCAGCAGGTGTTATGGCATGCCTGCCTCCATTTATACTAGTTCTTATATTTCAGCGCTTTATTGTTTCCGGTCTTACAATGGGAAGTGTTAAAGGTTAATTCTCATTCTCCATTATCCGTGCAAGATCTGACAGGTAAAATTTATAAATGTGTTTTCTTATGAATCCCAATTTATGCCTTTCTGTTCAACAGATCGCTCAGGGCAAGGTATGTCTTACCCAGCGATTTTGCAACGATGTCGGTATCCTGTATAGAGTTGTAAATCTCACTGAGCGATTTTAACCCGTCATTCAGCGCAATTGTCTGCTCGTTTATAGCCTGGGAAATCATTGTTATCGAATCACCAACTCCCCGTGCGCCCTCTTCCGTATTGGCAAAGGAATTCTTCATATTGGTGATATCTTTCTCAAAGGAAAGTATCAGTCTCTGAAAATCATGAATTGAAGCGGAAACCTCACCTATCATCTTGCTGAATCCATCGACAGTCTTCTCGATCTCCTTCGCGAAATCCCTCGTCTGCAGTGCAAGATTACGGACCTCGTTGGCAATAATTCTGAAACCTTTACCCTTCTCGCCCGCCCTGGCAGCCTCGATGGAAGCATTTATCGCCAGGATGTTTGTCCTGTCCGAAACATCCTGAATTGCCGCACTCATCCCGTAAATATTCTTCGCATTCTCTACCAGCATATTGAAAACATCTACGAGCCTTGCAACATCCTTTCCCGCCTTCGTTATCTCATCCGCTCTCTTGATAAGGTTTTCATTGAGCTCCGCATTCTCTCTTACAATTTCTCTCATGCGCTCATCGATGTCATTCACATTGCTTGTTGAACTTTCCGAAGTTGCCCTTATTTCCTCGAAGGCCGAAACAATGGTCTCGATCGATTTTTTAACCACATCGATATTACCCGAGATAATTCCGAGCGCCTTCAGAGTAATTGAGTGCAGTACAACGGACTTGTTGTAACCTATTACAAATTTCGAAATTGCCTTGGAATAATTTGAAAACTCGTCCATATCTCAGCTCTCATTTATGGTTTCAATGATATCACTTCCGCATTGAAGGTCGGAAAACCAGTCCAGGAACCTGTTTACCTGATTCTCCGGAAATATTGCCCCGTGCTGCGGAGCAATCATATTGATTCTTTCCGCCCTCACCCTTTTTACCCAATTTGCACACACTTTGTTCGAAGCCATGTACCTTCTGTGAAATCCCTCCATGTACCCCAAGTGTTTGTCGAAATCTTCCACATAGAGATACTCACTACCTGTTGGAAAAACCGCAGCCCCAATGTCACCGGAGAAGAGAATACCGGATATCGTATCGTAATAACTGAAGTTGCCGGGTGAATGAAGGAAGTGAGCAGGTATCATCCTGATTTCTCCCTCACCACCAAGGGAAAGTGCCTCTCCTCTGTCCGGTACCTCCGTTATCCTGCTAAGCTGGACAAGCCCAAAATGGGGCACAAATCTCAGCCAGAGGGATGATAGCCTGATAGTTGCCTCTGTTATTCCCAGCCACAGGGCGATTCCGGAAGACACATCGGGGTCCTGGTGAGAGAATAGTATCTCTCGTATCCTGTCCAGATCTATGTAACGTGAAATAACGGATACGACCCTGGAAAAGAGATGCACACCACCCGGGTCGAGAAGAAAACCATCACTACCATGTATTATAAGGTACTGATTCGTCTGTACGGCCCCGCCACTGTCATCGGTATCCCATCCCAGCCAGACGACCTTGTGGTTTTCTCCATCAAAGATTACTTCACCCACAGCATAGCCTTTGGTATCCATTAAACTCAACTCCTCCTGGTTATATATTCAATCATTTTGAGCTTATTGTCTATACTGTTTTTATTTTAAAAATTATAAATTATAATATAGACGGATAATAGAGATCAAATACAGGTGATCACATCCGTGGAATTGAATCTACAAATCGAATCTATAACCAAAATCGAGACCTAGGCCTATTGCATCCACAATATCCATGCTGATACGTCCATACATTTTTCCAAAGTACACTCCAACAGAGGGACCTCCGAATGAGTTCGTATAATTCGGAAAGCCCCTGAGACCAAGGCTCATTCTTAAGAAATCGGTAAAACGATAGTAAACATTGAAATTCATACCGAAGTGGAGGCCAAACTCACCGATACCAAGCATCACTCCCAGGCCGGCTCCCCACCTGTCAGTGAACATGTAACTCCCGACAGATTCTATCTCCAGCCCGCTCTCGTAGCCACCGACCACTCCGCCTCCGCCGACTTCGATGGAGATTTTGCCTTTAACTCGGTCAAGCAGCTTCCGGCCGGAAGTTTTTTTTGCAATTGCAGTATTTGCCCCGCCAAAATCACTCTTTCCGTCTTCCCTGCCGGATTTTCCACCTCCAAGTTTCGATATCACTTCCTTAACCGCACTGTAGCTCTGCTCTATCGTGTAGAATTTTTTTTGTGCCGAATCGATAATTTTTGCCGTCTCTACATTTATCAGATACACTGTCAATATATAGCTTCTCCCCAGCTTGCTCACAGAACCGTACATGACATACTGAAGTGAGAGTATCTTCCCTACCTTTACGGCATACTCGGAATCCGCTTGCTCACCCAATTGAAACTCCATCTCTTTCAAAAGAGTCTGTATATTTTTCCTGTCAACGACATCGTAGTAACCTGCAGTTACCAGCTCAGAGACAAACACATCGTTTATTGCATCAGCATCACTCCTTGAAATATTGTTTGCCCTGAAATCAAGAACGCCGACCCTCGGTTTGGCAGCCTCTGAAAAAAGAGGGAAGGATATCATAACAGCGAACAGAATAACGTAGAACCTTTTCAAAAATCACCTCGTTTTTATATCGTAGTATAATATATTACAATTGTATTATACAGCTCCAGCTTTTATTTTTCAATCTATTAGATTATTTACTTTTTCTTTCTCGTATCATGTAATTCTCTCTGAAAAATTCCCATCTTGCAATCTTATTGGTACTTATAGTTCTATTCTTCTCATGTCAACTTAATACCAATGAAGTGCTGGACACTACTGGCACAATAATAGGTACGCTTCTCAGGGCCGGCAACCAGCTTGCGGGTAAATACATGGTCGTTGCGGTCGACACTATCACAGGAAATACTTTCCACGGCTTTACGGATGCAAATGGAGCTTTCTCAGTGGACCTCAAAACCAATACATTCAGTAAGGGAATCGGTACCAGAGGTACCGGTGAAAGCACCTATATTGTAAGTATAGTTGGTGAAGACGGACAAACCGTCGGTACAGTTACATATGGTCAGGCTGGCACGGGTGAAGCATTAACAGGAATAAAGGCTTCCTCGGGCACCGGAGTCGACCTTGGGAAAATCGATATCCCACAGGATCCGACAACAGCCCCGATAACGCCGGAAAATGATGTTAGTAACATAACTGACAACAGCATAACGGCACGAACGGACAGTTCCGGAGTTCCTGTAGGCCTCGATTCGCTTGGGAAAGGCTCGGATGATGTAACTACAGCTACAACTACAAACAAAGCAGATAAAGATGGTGACGGCCTAGTCGATGTTCTCGATGCAGACGATGACGGAGACGGGATAGCAGACGATTTCGATACCGATACGGAAGCCAATGCAAGCGGAGACTCCCTTTTCCACGTAAGTATTGGACAGCTTCTCGATATCGAATCTGCAGATTATCTAGATTATTACAACACCACGGACTCCCAGAAGCAGGCTGCACTTGTGAGGGACCTCAGGCTGGATATACTCGTAGAACCAACCGATCCTAATGCACTGACAAAGCCCATAGTAAAAGTGGAAGTTATGGAACAACCGGGCCCGTCATACCTTCCTACACTTCTTGCAGGGCCGGCTGATAACCCCTATAACTGGAAAGACCAGGGTTACACTTTAACACCTACAGGCGATTCCGGTGGATTTGGGGCAAATCTGATGCTTCCCACTGGCTCGACATCCTTCTTTAAGGCAGGCGATTCCTTTGTAATAAAGGTCTGGCAGGGTGATTATCCCGACGATCCGAATGCAACCTATACCGTGCTCTCGAGAATGCTAAACTATGTTTTCAATTACCCCTCGAGCTACCGTTTCACCAGTAACCCGGTAAGCTCTGACCCGGACGATATGGTTGTGTATGACCCTACCATTGCCACTGATATAAACTTCAACGGTGCTGAAAGTGAATTTGTATTCATAATGGCCCCTCCAAAGGATGAAAACGGAAACCCGATAACCACCGGTGGGACATTCGAACTCAAAATAGCCTTTGAGGCTGCAGACCATCAGATAGCCTATTTTAATGAGGATGAAATCAGAAACAATCCCCCGGCAGGCGGATGGCCGGCAGGCTGGGACGGGGTAACATACATGGTGAACATGGAAGACTTGAACTACACCTATGCAGGAGCCCCCAGTCCCAACGACGAGATGCTCTTCCAAGTACGGGTACCGATGGAGGTGTTCCCCGACACTGTTACAGAATGGGATGATCCCTCCGGTTCCAACCCGCGCATAACAACTGTTGCACATTACGGGTTAGGCACGCGTTTTATAATAAGGGACAGCATGGCCCAGAACAGTATATCGATGACAAAACAATGATTGTTATCGAATCACTATAATCTACCCAGAGAAAGACAGCGGGAGGCTTTCAATCTCCTCCCGCTTCAAATTTTATATCAAACCGTTCACGGAGGGCCTTGCGAAATGCCGGTGGATTTATACCGAGGAGCCTCGCAGCCTTTTCCCTGTTTCCCCTGGCCTTCCGAAGAGCCTTCTCGTAGTACTCCTTCTCCATTTGATAGAGAAGTGCATTGAGGTTAAGGCCATCATCCGGGATATTCACATCTAAGGAATTCAATCCCTTTGGTGCATAGAAATATGCAAGTAGTTTCGGAGGAAGAAATTCCGGCCCTATTTTTTCAGACTTCCCTGCAGCACAGAGGTGGGAGATAGTATTGGAAAGTTCGCGAATGTTTCCCGGCCAGGGATAATCCATCAGGTATCGGATTGTCTCCTCTGAAAGCCCCTTCTTCTCGTTGTACTTCCTATTCCACTTCTCCAGGAAGAACCTCACGAGTTCAGGTATGTCCTCCTTTCTCTCTCTCAAAGGTGGAACATGAATGGACACCTCGTTGAGTCTCTCATAGAGGTCCCTCCTGAACCTGCCCTCTTCAACGAGTTTCTCGAGATTTCTGTTCGTTGCGGCAAGTATCCTTACATCCACTACGACCTCCCTGTCCGAACCCATCGGAAGAAAGCGCTTGTCATCTAGTACCCTTAAAAGTTTTGGCTGAAGCCTCAGGGGAAGCTCGCCTATCTCGTCCAGGAAAATCGTTCCGCCATCGGCTGCCCGGAACTGTCCCAGCCTGTCAGATTCGGCGCCGGTAAATGCCCCCTTTTTGTGACCGAAGAGCTCGCTCTCCACGAGCGACTCAGAGATCGCTGCACAGTCGACGGTAATGAAGGGCCCTCCTTTGCGCCTGCTCTTCTCATGAATGTACCTTGCAATAAGACCTTTGCCGCTACCCGTTTCTCCCTGAATCAGTATTGATATTTCATACCCGGCAAATTTTCCTGCCTTTTCAAGAACATCCTTGAAATCCGGTGAACTCCCTATAATTTCCAGTTCTGATTCCGATACGAGCCATTTCCCTGTACGCTTTGCAGATTTCCCCCTGTCCTTCCTCTCCTCATCCTTTCCTTCTTCCTCGAAAACGACCTTTATTCCCGGCATGGCACTGTCGTCCAGGACAATCTCCCTTACCATGTATGCACCACCTGCAAATTTCGGAGGAACCCCCTGGAGAAGTTTCGCATCGAGGTAACCTCCCTTCACAAGTATAAACCACACAGTCTGCATTTGTGGCGTCCCGGGATCCAAAAGTATACTTATCTCCGGCTTCTCATGCGAAATGAGCTTTATAATTTCATCCACGGAAGCCTTTAGCTTGCCGAAAATCTCCTCGTAATCCACCGGAGATTCCAGTTCCATGCTGACGAACTTGAAATTGATTCCCGAGCCCTCTTCCTTTTTTATTGTCTCGATACTGCGGGCACGTTCTATGTATTCAGGCCCCGTGCAAAAGAGGTAGACCCTGGAAAACTCCCGTTTATCGAGTAGGGAAAGAAGCGGCCCGTACTCCTCTGAGTTTTCGATATAAGGGTCCCTGTTTCCTACGAAACTGAAAAGTACCTTCATACTTCAAACCTCCCGTGGTCAGACAAGCCAATAACAAGACAGTTCCTTCCACAATAAAAATCATATTTTCATTTACAATCCAGGTCAAGAAACAGCGATGAACAACTGTATTCTCATCTCTCCTATCCTCTTATTATATCTAGCAAAAGAAATGCCAGAGGCTTAAGACCTTTTAAAGATGTACCGGGAAACATTCCTTTGCCTATTCCGTAACCGCAGTTACGCAACATGTAACAAAAGTTACTCAACAGAAGCCCATATTCCCGGTGAAAAGGAACAACAGTGGGTGGTACAATTATTGTATGATAGTTTAACGAAAGAACCGATATGCAGTAGGATCTTTTTTAAGTTTTCTGAAGGAGGTATCTTATGTGGATGTCTAAAAGAGAGTTCGAGAATCTGCAGGAATACTACGACATAGTAGAGAAGCTAATGAAACGCTTTTTAACAATGATAAAGAGGTATCAGGTACTGGAAGAAAAATACAACCTTATTCTTAGGGCCCTGAATGACCTCTATGACAAGTACAATCTGACAAGGAAGCTGGAAAAATTTAATGCTGACATGATCATACTCAACACAAACAGTTTTGGTACTGTAGCAAAACAAATAGCTCAGGACATCATCCTGTCATGAATTACCCTTGCATTTCACAATTCAGCTTTGCTTTACCCAAGGCTCAACTGCTGTCTAATGTGTTTCTCACCTTTTCGGCAAGCTCCTCTATGGAAAATGGCTTTTGAATGAAATTCCCTCCAAATTCTGAAAGTCCCCTTTCTCCGAAAGCCTCATCCGAATAGCCCGACATAAGAAGCACTTTCAATTCAGGGTGCTTTTTCCTAAGATCATTTGCCAGTTCCACCCCGGTTCCTCCCGGCATCACGACATCACTCAACAGTAAATCCAACCCTCCCTCATGGGAGAGGGCTATTTCCAGAGCTTCATTCTTGTTTTTTGCCACAAGAACGGTATAACCATAATTTTTCAAAACCGAAACAATAAACTCCCTTACTATCTCTTCATCCTCTGCCACTATTATCGTTTCGCTACCTGTAAGAGTTTTCTTTTCTGCTTCCTTTTCGATCCTTCTTGCCTCCTCCTCTCTTGCGGCAGGGAGATAAACCTTTATTTCAGTTCCCATACCCGGTTCGCTGTAAACCCAGACAAACCCACCGCTCTGCCTTACAATCCCGTACACCGTTGAAAGCCCCAGTCCTGTCCCCTTGCCTTTTCCCTTGGTTGTGAAAAAGGGTTCAAAAATGTGCTCCCTCGTATATTCATCCATTCCAATTCCAGTATCACTTATACTCAGTAGTACATATTCCCCGCCCCGCATACCCCTATGTAGCCTTGCATATTCCTCATCTACCCGCACATTCCGTGTCTCTATACTCAATCTTCCCCCTTCCGGCATTGCATCACGGGCATTCACGGCAAGATTCAATACAACCTGTTCCAACTGTCCCGGATCAGCCTTTACAGGTTTGAGCTCTCTATCATAGACAGTTATAAGATTGATGTGTTCTCCGATAAGTCGTCCAAGCATCTTCTCGAGGCCTTTAAGGAGATTGTTCAAGTTGAAGACACGGGGTTTCATTATCTGCTTTCTGCTGAATGCCAGCAACTGCCTGGTAAGGGAAGCAGCCTTTTCACCTGCATGTTTTATCTCGTAGAGGTCCTCGAAAAAGGGACTGTTTCTGTCTATTGAACTAATAATCACCTCGACATAGCCATTTATCACGGTAAGGAGATTGTTGAAATCATGTGCGATCCCACCGGCAAGCTGCCCAATTGCCTCCATCTTCTGAGACTGAAGAAACTGTTCCTGGAGCTGACGTTTCTCCGTTATATCTTCTTTAACACCGAGATAATGTGATATTTTACCTTGCTCATCGAAAATAGGACTTATCCATGCCTTTTCATAGAATATGCTTCCATCCTTCTTCCTGTTTATGAACTCACCCTCCCAGACTTTACCGGATGTTATTGTTTCCCAAAGTTCGTCATAACGTTCTCTCGGCGTCTGGCCCGACTGCAGGATACGTGGATTCTTACCCACGACTTCTTCGAAAGGATAGCCTGTTATCTTTGTGAAGGTGGAATTGACGTATTCTATCTCCGCATCGGTACCCGTGATTACAATGGAAGCCGGGTTCTGTTCCACCGCTTTGGAAAGTATACGTATCTGCTGTTCTGCCCGTTTACGACTCGTTATATCACGAATTATTCCCTGTGTAGCAATACCTTCCTTGTAATTGAAGTGTGCAACGCTTGCTTCGCAAATTATACGCCTGCCCCATTTTGTCAGTGCCGTGAACTCGTACAGTTTAGGTACGCTTTCTCCTCTTTTTAGCGCCTCTTCCCTCTCTATAATCATCTGCCTGCTCTCCGGAGCAACGAGTGTCATAAAATTGAAATCGGGCTTATTGCATTCTTTCAGCGTGTAACCAAACATTTCGGTAAATCGGTTGTTTATGATTTCAAACCTCCCGTTGTACAAGAGGTATATTGCGTCGTTTGATTGTTCAATGAGAGTATGAAAACGATTTTCACTTTCCCTCAAAGCGGCCAATGATGCCTTACTCTTCTTTAGTAATTTTCTGTTTTTCAAGGCAGATTCTATCGCAGGCACCAGTTTTTCAAGTTTTTCCTTTATTACATAGTCCCACGCTCCCGCCTTCAAACATTCCACGGCAGTCATTTCATTCATAGACCCTGTTACGATTATAAAGGCAATGTCTTCATCTGCCTCCTTCACGATTTTCAGGGCTTCCATCCCCGAGAATCCTGGCAACTTGTAATCTGACAAAACTATATCCGGCTTGAATGTCTTTATGACCTTACAAAGATTTACTTCATCCGCTACAACCCTCACCTCACATTGGGTTTCCAGGCTTTCAAGCTTCCTTTCTATAAGTTCAATGTCAGAGGAGAGATCCTCGACAATAACTATCTTTACCTTTCTCATGATTCAAATCCAACCTTTTATATGTCTCTTTCAGGAGCCCTGTTTAACAGTAGCCAGTACAACCCGAGATTCTTTACAGCTTCCTGGAAACCGTTAAAATCGACAGGCTTGACTATGTAACTGTTTGCCCCAAGGTTGTAACTCTCTATTAAATCATTCTCCTCCCGTGATGATGTAAGGACAACCGTGGGAATCACTCTCAATTTCTCGTCACTCTTGATAGCTTTCAATATTTCCAAACCACTGACCTTGGGCAGTTTCAAGTCGAGAAGAATCAATTTAGGTCTGCCTTCCTCCCTTTCCTCAAAGCTATTTCGCATGAACAGGTAATCCAACGCTTCCTCTCCGTCTCTTATTACGACAACCCTATTGGCAATATTGTTCTTCTTGAAAGTCCTCAGCGTTAGTTCCACATCAGCACTGTTATCCTCTATCAACAGAATATCTACCGCTTCTCCTTTCATTTTGAAACTCCTCTTTTCCTGTCTTCCTCGCTAAGTGGAAAAGAAAAATAGAAAGTTGCACCTTCATTCTTTGTTCCCTCCGCCCATACCTCGCCTCCATGCTTTTCTATTATTCGCTTGACAATAGACAATCCAACACCTGTTCCTTCATATTCATCCTCAGAATGGAGCCGGTTGAAAATCTGAAATAGTTTATTCGAATATTTCATGTCGAAACCGATTCCATTGTCCCTTACAAAATAGACGAGCCTTTCATGGTTTCTCCGGTATCCTACCCTGATGGAAGGATTCTCATTCTTCGAAGTGAACTTTATGGCATTGGATATCAAATTGGATATTACCTGTCGTATCAGGGAGGGATCGGCAAAAGCCCGGGGCAAATCTTCCACTGTGAATTCTATTCTCTCCCTGTCATCCCTGGTTGTCAATTCATCGAATATGGATCTTACCAGGCCTGACATATCTATTTCAGCAGGTTTGATAGATTTTCTTCCAATTCTTGAAAAGGCCAGAAGATCATCTATCAACTGCCCCATTTTTTCCGTGTTCTTCCGTATTATTCCAATGATTCTTCGTGCTTCGTCATCCAGTCTGGAAGAGTACTCTTCGTACAGTATCTGTGAAAAACCATCCACCGCTCGTAATGGTGCCCTGAGGTCGTGTGAAACGGAATAGGAGAAGGCTTCCAGTTCCTTATTGGCTTTTACCAATTCACTGGTCCGCACTTCCACTTCCCTTTCAAGTGCCGCTTCACTCTTCTTAAGCTGATTCAAGAGATCAATATTCTGAAGTCCAATGGATACCTCACCTGCTATGGTTTCAAGGAACTCACCTTCATCCTTGAAATCCCTCTTTGCCACGGAACCTATTGCCAGCACCCCACCTACCCCTCCCTTTCCCATAAGAGGAAATCCCGCATAGGAGGTTATTCCGGCATCCCTGCACTCATTCAACTTGCAGCGTTTATCCTTCCATATATCAGAGGAATAGATTGCTTTACGATATTCAGCCACAAGTCCGCAAAGGCAGAGGCCGACCCTAAGGTCTATATTCTCTGAAAGATATGCGACTGCTTTGCCCTTTACACTTGAAAGCAGCTTCAATCTTTCACCCTCAACAAGATAGAACAGGACTACATCGGGATTTACCGCTTCCTCTACCATCCTGGTTACCCTGTCTCCGTATTCTTTCGGGTTACCCACCTCCATTGAAACCTCTGCCAGTCGATTCAATACGGTCAGCTCCTTCACCTTTCGGTTCAACAAGCTTTCAACCTTCTTGAGACCAGTAATATCAGTGGCTGCAATGATGGCATAGGATTTTCTCTCTTCTCCGGTTTCCCTGGCATATCCTAATATTCTTATATAGATACTCTTTGCTCTACCGTCATGCGTCTTTATTTCTGTTTCACCTTCGTACTCGGATTCATCGATTGCAGCCATCAATATGAGTTTTCTTAAAAGCCTGTTTGAATTCAGGGAATACAACCTCTCAAGATTGGAAAGAAACTCTGTTTCGGTTGACAGATTGTAAAGCCTGGCACCTTCCCTGTTTATGCCTACAATTTTTACCCGCTTTACACATTCTTTTACTACTTCGGGATGCTCCTCGAGGTACCTGGAAACGGCCTCTCTCCCTGCCCTCCTCATTTTCGAAGGCAAAACTTCTTTCAGGTATCTCCTCATATTGCTGATATCCCCTTCGTAGAGGGCCACAGGAGAGTTTTCAAACAGGTAACGGTATCGTTTTTCACTCTCATTCAACCTGATCTCATTCTGCTTCTTTTCGGTTACATCGGTAAAATATATGGTAAGTCCATCCGGTGATGGGTATATTCTGTTTTCAAACCACCTCTTCCAAGGTTCATAGTAATCCTGCAGGAATACCGGTTGCTGAGTCTCCATCGCCCTGTGGTAAGCTTTGTAGAAGGGTTGCCCTACAGCTTCAGGATATTCTCTCCAGATATTCTTTCCCAAAAGCTCTTCAGGTTTTTCACGATCCAGTAGCCTGGCTGCACGTCTGTTTAGATACGTAAAATGCCAGTTTTTGTCCAGAGCAATCACTCCATCGGTTATCCTCTCGAAAACATCTCTCAAAGACTCAAGTGCATTTTCCTTCTCTCTCTCCAGCTTCTTGATCGCTTCGATATTTCTTGTTATTGCAGCCATATGGGGGACACCTTTCAGCATGAATCTACTTGCAGAAATCAGGCTGGTAAGAATTCGCCCGTTCTTAATTCTAAAGCGTGTTTCGAAGTTTATTACCCTTCCCTTCTCCCTCAACATATCGGTGAATCTTTTTCTATCCTTCCTGTCGAACCATATGCCGATATCCAAGGCGCTCTTGCCTATAACCTCGTTTGCCGAATAACCTGTTATTTCCGAGAAGGCTTCATTCACGTAAACATAGCGCCCGTCATCCAGCCTGCTGATTGTTACGGGATCCGGATGTGTATTGATAACTAGTCGAAATTGCTCTTCTGCCCTCTTATTTTCAAGTATCAAAGCTATTATGAAAGCAAGTTCCCTCAACGCTACCTTGAGTATGTCAGACATTCCTCTCTTTTCATCGAACTTTACGATGAGAAATCCCTGGTCCCTAATTTCGAAATTCTCAAGACCTTCCGGCACCGGTTGATTATTGTTTCCAAAGGCATCTCCAATATCACCCGCCGATGCCCGCACCCTTACGTTTCCCTCTTCATCAAAAAGCGTAACTGCTACACCACAGAAGCGACCTTTATCTAAAAGAGACTTACATATCTTTCCGATGAACACCCTTTCATCCAGCAGCTTCCATTTCTCCTCTCTGAGTTCGGCAAGGATCGAGAGAAAAATCGTTTCTTCGGGACTTTCAGCTCTCATAAGGCCTGTTCAGCTCCCCACTCAAATTATAGACTATGGGTAAAAAATATCAATTCATAGAATCATGTTTAATATATCATTGCGTTATATAGCTATTACAGAGGAAGCAAAAACAACATTGACATCTCTTAACCTCAAGGTATAACCTCTAAGCTATGCCGGGAAGATACCTGTTGGGAATTGATATAGGTGGTACAAAGACCGCTCTTGTAATCGGTGACATGGCAGGTACGAAGGATACTTCTACTCCACCAAAAATTGTTGATAAAAAGGTATTTATAACTGATCATCAAGCTGACCCGCTCGAATTCATAAACAAAATACTCGATTCTTCGGCCTCGCTTCTCTCTGAAAATGACATATCCATTCTCGACCTAGATGCAGTTGGAATCAGCTGCGGAGGGCCCCTTGACAGCAAAAGCGGGGTTATTATTTCACCACCCAACCTTCCCCGCTGGCACAATGTACCCATTATCAAGATAGTGGAAAGCAGGCTGGAAGTGGAAACCTTTCTCCAGAACGATGCAAATGCAGGTGCACTTGCCGAGTGGCACTATGGCGCCGGAAGAGGCTTTAAAAACATCATCTTTCTCACCTTCGGAACCGGTATCGGGGCGGGCCTTATTCTCGACGGGCGCCTGTACTCCGGGACAAACGACCTGGCAGGTGAGGTGGGGCATATCCGGCTGGAACGGGACGGACCCATGGGATACGGAAAGCCCGGTTCCTTCGAAGGCTTTTGCAGCGGAACGGGCATTGCCAACCTTGCAAGAACAACTGTTACCCGGCTACTTGAAAACGGACAAAAGGTAGGTTTCTGCAGCAGCCTCGAGGCGGCTGAAAAAATTACCGCAAAGGATGTATGCGAAGCTGCAGCTTCAGGTGATGAGGTTGCTGTAGGCATACTCAGGGAAAGCGGTAAATACCTCGGTAAGGGACTGTCGATACTGATAGACATACTAAACCCTGAAAGAATCATTATAGGGAGTATCTTCAACAGATGCGGCAGGTTCATGCAGGAGGAAGCTGAAAGGGTCATCGCTGAAGAGGCGTTGGAACTATCGAGAAATGTTTGCAGCATTGTGCCTTCCCGGTTAGGTGAAAACCTCGGCGATTATGCTGCCCTTTCCGTTGCACTCATGCATTACTGAACATTATTGTCGGAGGTATTATGAATTACGCGAGAATATTGATTCTTCTGCTTTTCATCGCCTCTGCATTGGGATATCTTACAGCTTCAGCAATTCAGGCTGTTCAAATAAAAACGGGTAAAAGGGTAACAAAATTTCCGCAAATGTTACTCTATATCTCGAAGCCACTCATGATGCCCCTTCTGTTAATTCTATACCTTCTCATTGCAGAAAGAGCACACCACTTTATAATAGCAGCCCTCCTCTTCGGATTTCTCGGAGACACCCTTCTATTAAAAGGAGATAAAAAAACATTTTTCATGGCAGGCCTCGTCTCTTTTCTCCTTGGCCATATTGCCTATACCTATGGTTTCCTCTCTACTCCTGCATTTATCGATAAACTGAGCCCATCCCTGTTATTCTTCGTATCTCCCTATGTGATTACAGGTCTTTTGATATACAGAGCTCTGTATCCCGGCCTGGGTTCCATGAAAATACCAACTGCAATATACATGTCTGCCATCCTGATTATGAGCCTTTCAAGCCTCCTGCGTTTTCTGTACATCAAGGACCCCAGGTCACTTCTTCCACTCATAGGTTCCATTCTTTTCATTACCTCAGACACAGCCCTGGCCATGGACAAGTTTCGTGCTGTCCGAACCGCTAAAGCAAGTTCCGGGGCTAATAGCCACACAAGGTTAACAACAATCCTAAAAAGCATCTTCAAGGATTCGAGCTACGTACTTGCCCAGGTTTTGATAGTTTCCGGCTTTACAAGCATATCATAAGCTCGAATGCAGCCGTCTCCTAATCTTCTACCACCAAGAGGTCCTTCCCATCGGAAGAAACCCTTACGATCACCAGCCTTCCCGAATAGCTCCTTCCCCTGATATCGAGCCTCACCTCCTCCGGTACCCCTACCTGCAAAAACACTTCCTCTCCGTCGTAGAAACCAATCCTCACCTTACGGCCCTCCACGCTAAAAGCCTTTACAAGCCCATAGAGCTGCCTTACGGTTTCGCTTCCTATCTTACCATAAACCATGGAGGCAAGTATCAAACCCGATTTCTGCAGGTTTTCCTCCGCCGGTTCTCCCGGGCGGGAGCCTCTATCCTCGTAACCAAGCACCGGCACTACACTGAACCTGTAGCGCATGTTGGAGCCTGAAACATCATTTGCAAAGGGAGCCGCACTGTACTGCCTGTTATAGCCATGAAGGTTCCTGATAAAGGAAATCCTGTTGTTGATTCTTGCCATCTCGGCACCCGGAATCGAATAGATCTCAGGGTTTCCCGAATCGTAACCGAGAGCGTATCCTCCCTCCCTGTAAACGAGGTTCATGCTCGGTTCTACATAGTGGACATTCACGAGAAAATCATCCTTTATTACGATATACGTCGTTATGCTTCCCTGCTCGTCCAACTCGTGCATCGGGTAACGGGAGGCCGAAAAGGTGTCCTCGACAAAGAGGGTTTCCATCTTCCACCTCTGCCTGAAATTTATTCCATCGGCTGAAAACTGAAGCACATTGTCGCAGTTGTAGTTACCGTAGATTTTCCTTGCCTCGTAACTGAATATCGATGAGTATGCAAATTTCGTGTACTTTGCATTGTAATCGGGATTGTCGTGCCTCGACTTCTGGTTTACAAGCTGGACATGGCCGCTCTCCCTGTTTCCGACGAGAATAAGACCAGCTTCTTTGAGAGCCCTGTGATAGCTACCCTTCTCGATGGGGAGTTCCTCCTCGCCTTCCTGCCAGAAGGGATCATCAGGATGAATAAGGAAAATATTAAAGGCCTTGCACGCCCAGTAGGGGGAGCCTCCGCAGGAGTAATGTTCAAGCATCTCCGCACAGGGTCTTGTGAACCCCATTCCCAGAAAATTCTCCTCTGTCAGAATCTCCTTTGAAAAGAAGAACTTGAAAGTGCTGTTGCACAGGTTCCTTACAAGCCCGGGCTTTGCATCAAGGTAACCTAGTTTCCATGCAAGGACAAAGGGGGAAAGGTATGCAAACCTGTATATCATCGACCTTCCGAAAACTGGAACAGAGCCATCACCGGAAACGAAGTAGATAAAGCTCCCGAAAAAATCATTTATCCTCTCTCGATGTTTGGCAGCTACCTCGGGCTTCGAATCTCCGTCCAGCATTGCCCATATGAGATAGTAGTAGTGAAATGCCCAGGCATTGTAGTAGTCGATCCTATTTACATCTCCGTCCCGGTACCAGCCACCACCTAGGTACATGGAATCACAGAAATTGATATTCTCGTCGATCTGCTCCTGCGAATACCTCATGTCGAGTTTCTTCAATACGGTATTAGTTACCACGTTAAAGAGGAGCCAGTTGTTCCTGTGATACTTTACCCGGGTGCAGCTGTAAAGGTAATCTGCCACCTGTCTTTTCTCTTTCTCACTGAAGGAATCCCAGATAAGGTTTTTTGACAGGTAGAGGGAGAATGCGAGGGATGCCATCTCTACCAGGTGCTGGGCATAGTCTGTTACATCCCCCCAGTACTCGGGGCTTTTAGGGTCAGTTCCCGACAGTATTCCCCTTCTGTAAAAATCCGCAACATCATACCTCTTACCTTCTATCTCAAAGGCACCGTCGCTGCTTCCCGAGAGCCAGGGGCCTGCCATTATGAATGAACGGGTAAAACCTTCCAGCTCATCAGCCAGAAGCCCGTGGTGACTTCTCGGGCCAGGTATCCTCTGCCTTGCCGAGAGCGGTGAGGCGTTGTCCATTATACCTTTCTCCAGGGCATAGAAAGCCTCCAGCCAATGCTCCCTCGTGATACCTGTAAGCCTCGATTTTGAATAATCCAGCGGTGTTTCAAACTCTACCCTCTTCACTTTGTCAATGCCTCCGTCCTTTATACTTACAGCCTTTAATCTTACATCCTTTACGCCAACCGCCTTTATTCTTACAACCCGAAGGGATTGTAGTTTTCAAGGGGCCAGCTTCCCTCAGGCTCTATCCTTCCAAAGAGAACCTCCTTCATCGTCCTTAAACCTTCAGGTGTCAGGTTCATGCTTAAGAGAATGCTTTTTGCCTCGGGTATCAGCCCTCCCGTTTCCTTTATACAGTAGGGTGTATTGGTAATAAGGAGAACCGGGTAACCTCTCTTGATCAACTCCTTCACAAATCGGTGCGGCTTCTTGGAGCGGTCGTAGAAACTGGTACAGATAATTAATTCATAGTCTCCCTTTTCCACATACTCGAGCACTCCCCTCTCATCATCCTCGTTGAAGCCGAAATCAACCTCGTAGGTCTGAAGCTCCCTCCATTCCGATTCCATGAGCTGTGAAAAGAGAGCAGGATGGTCATAGATATCATTCGGGCTCTTTATCGTATTCAGTTGATTTATAAGGAGGGTCTTCTTTTTTCTGTCGAGGGGAATGGCTCCAAGTTCATCCTTAACCAGTATCGTCGCCTTCCTTGCAGCAACCCTTGAAAGCTCTACTATCTCCCGCTCCCTGTAGGGCTTTGCAGCGTCCTCTGCATCTACGAAACCGAAATCATCGAACAACCCGTAGTCATACTTTATGCTCAATATCCTTCTTACCTTTTCATCGAGTTCATCCTCTGTGATTCTTCCTTCCCTCACCCACTTCTCTACCGTGTAGAACATCTCGCCGCGCCACCTGTTCTCGGCCTTCATCAGAATGGTATCGGCTCCCGCCTGAAGTGCCCTTGCACAGGCCTCCCCGACGCCGTACCTGTCTATCAGGGCACCCATAGTCATACTGTCCGTCGTAATGAGCCCCTCAAAGCCAAGTTCCCTTCGAAGGAGATCCGTTACTATCCTTTTGGAAACGGTGGAAATCTTGTCATCCAGGGTTGGATACAGGGTGTGAGCAATCATGATTGCATCTATGCCTCCCTCTATCAGTTTCCTGTATGGATAGAGCTCCACATCTCTGATTCTCTCCGCACTTGCCTCCAGCACGGGACATGCATGGTGGGCATCCACGGCAGAATCGCCTCTTCCGGGAAAGTGTTTTGCAGCGGCAATGACCCTTTCTTCCTTAAAGCCCCTTACCATTGCCAGCGCATGCTCTGCCACCACTTCCTTGTTGTCACTGAAAGCCCGCCTTCCTATTTCGGGATTTGCAGGATTTATATTCACATCCACAACCGGTGAGTGAATCATGTTTATGCCGGATGCCCTTATCTGTTTTCCTATTGCCCTTGCCACCCTGTAGGTAAGTTCGGGGTCTCTCGATGCCGCAAGCCCCATGTTCGAGGGAAACTGGACGATGCCTCCCCTGGAAAGGTCCTTGCTGGTATCACCCTCCTGGTCGATTATCATGTGAAGCGGAATTGCCGGGCTCCTCTTCGAAGCCAGCATGCGCAACTCGTTCAGCATGGCCGCATACTGTTCCGGCGTGTAGTACGGCGGGAGCCCTCCCTTTGCAATCTTTTCCATGGAGGGTCTGTAACCGGCATCCTTTGGCTCCTCACCCTTTGCCTTCTCATCGCTGAAATACCTGAAAATCCTCGTGAAGCCGGAAAGCCTGATACCGCTACAGTGATACCTTGTAATGGCCTCCCTAAGATCATTAGTGATAACCGTTCCGGACATTCCGACCACTATGCACTGGCCGATTTTCTGTTCCAGGGTCATCCGCTTTAATATTCGCTCGACAAACTCCCTCTTTTCCAAAACACCCTCTCCTTTAATCAGATTCCTGTTTTAAAATTGTTGTTTAAAGGTACCACCCGCACTCCCGGTGCGGGTGGCAAATATCAACCTGAATTACTTTCCGAACTTTCTGTCGTAGGCCTTCTGATAAATTGCTGTAACCTCTTTAAGCCCCATGCCATTAAGTTCCTTCACGAACTGGTCGAACTGCGAAACAGGCCGCGCACCAACCATAAACTTGGCCGTATTCTCCAGAACGTAGGAACGAATCTGGCTGTACTTGTCTTTAAGCACATTCGTCTCCTCCTCGGTAAAGGAGAGCATTGGGAAAGCATCGATTATATAGTGGTCCTGATAATCCTTTCTCGCGGCAAATGCAATCTTGTTTGCAAACTGCTTTTCGTAGTTGATATCCTGTACCATTCCTATCTTCCACTGGCAGCCCTCCGTTACGAGTGCCTCGTGAAATCCAAGGCCATTCGGATTGTGCTTTATCAGGTCGGTATAGGTGGGAACTCCGTTTACCATGGTGTAGTCCCTTCCCTCGACGCCGAAGTTTGTTAGGATGATACCCTTTTTGGAATAGATAAAATCCATCATCTTGATAGTTTCCACGGGGTGCTTGTTTGCAGAGGTAATGGCCCAGCCTCCGTCCTTTCGCACACGGCTCATCTGTATTCTGGTATAGGGCTTTTTGGCCGTTCCCACAGGCGGCGGCATGTGACGGAGGTTGAATCCCGGAATCTTATCTTTCAGTGTATCGTTCAGGCTTGCAGTCGATGCGAACCAGTCATGAATACAGCCTGCAAGGTTCTTTCCGAAAAGTTCATTCCTTGGGTTACCAGGCCTTGTAAGGACCTCCTGGTCTATCAGCTTCGCACTGTAGAGTTTGTGAATGTACTGCAGGTAATCCTTGTACTGGGGCTCTGCAGGGCCGTAGTGAACGGTATTTCCCCTTAAAACCCAGCCCATATCGGCATCGAAGGCATAGGCAAAGGCCTGAATGTTGTAAAATGCATCATCACCCCTTCTCCTGAAAACAAGGGGAATCTCATCCTTCTTGCCGTTACCATTGGGGTCCCTGTCTCTGAATGCCACCAAAACATTGTACAGCTCGTCGGTTGTCTTTGGGACTTTAAGGCCAAGCTTGTCCAGCCAGTCATAGCGGATATACCATCCTCTTGCAGCCTTTATGGCAGCAAGCATGGGGACAAAATAGATATGGCCGTCCGGTGCCGTTATCATGTCCTTTATCTTCTGATCTTCCAGAAGAACCTTCTTGAGATTCGGGGCATACTTCTCTATCATATCCTCCAGGGGAATGAATGCGCCCTCTTGCCCGAAACGATTTATGCTTGAGTGACCTCCCTTCCCTTCGTAGTAGGCAACCACATCGGGAAGCTCACCAGATGCCATTAACAGGTTGAATTTATGGTCCTTCACCTGTGTTGAAATCAGTTGCCAGTTTATCTTTACCCCGGTATCCTTCTGTATCTCCTTCCAGTTGGCAAGGTTTTCCGTATCAACCGGCACCTCTGCCGCCTTTACGGCCCATATCTTTAACACAGGTGCAACCGCTCCCTTTGCCTTTGCTTCTCCCTGCCCGGCCGCAAAGACCATTCCTGTCGATACAAGGACAAGAATAAAGAGCATTAAAGCTTTTTTCATTTTTTTCTCTCCTTTAATAGTGGTTTTTTAAAAAAACCGGATAACATCCGGTGACATTACCAGATACGGAATCTATCTAACCCTTCACCGAGCCCAGCGTTACCCCCTTTACGAAATACTTCTGTATGAAGGGATATATGACTGCAATTGGAAGGGTCGCCACTACGATGGTTGCATACTTTACGGCCTCCGCATTGGTAGCAGCTTTCCCTATATTGGCATCCATCTCTTCTCCCATCGATGCGAGCACTATCAACTGGCGGAGCACTACCTGAAGCGGAAATTTCTTCTCATCATTTAAAAAGACCATTGCCCAGAAATAGCCATTCCATCTGTTTGTCAGGTAGTAGAGTCCAATGGTTGCAAGAGCAGCCCCTGATAATGGAAGGACTATTCTCGTGAGAATCGTTAACTCCGAAGCCCCGTCTATCCTTGCAGCCTCGAAAAGTTCCTCTGGAATCGTTTCGAAGAAGGAGCGCAGAATTATCACATAGAACGGAAAGGCTGCAAAAACTATTAAGATGGAGAGTCTCGTGTTAAGAAGATGGAGCGATTTGACAACGAGGTAGAGGGGAATCATCATTCCCGTTGCGGAAATGAACATCGTTACAGAAACAAAGATGTTCATAAATTTTCTCCCGCTGAACCTTTTTCTCGACATCGGGTATGCAGCTAAAATTGACATTATAAGGTTAATTGCAGTTCCGAAGGTTACGTAGAAGAGAGTATTTGCATAACCAGTCCAGATCCTCGAATCGCGCAGAATCAACCTGTAGGATTCGACACTGAAAGGTGCAACGGGTAGAAATACTACCCTGTTTTCATAGAGTGCCTGCGGGTCGGAGAGGGAGGCTGAAAGCACATATATGAAGGGATAGACTGTAACAATGCATATTAGTGTTACTATGAGATAAAGAATGACATCGGGAATGATACTACCAGAGCGTCGCTTCACTCTTGAATCTCCTTGCAAGCCTGTTTGAAAATATTACGAGAAAAAGAGCTACCACCGTTTCGAATAATCCGACAGCCGTGGCATAGGAATAATCAGCCCCTATCAGGCCCCTTCTGTAAACGAAGGTGCTTATTACCTCTGCGGTGGAGAGGATTACATCATTCTGAAGCAGCAGCACCTCTTCGAAGGAAACACTTATAAGGCTGCCTATCCTTACCAGGAACATTATGATTATGGTTGGAAGAATTCCCGGAAGTGTTATATATATCAGCTTGTGGAACCTTCCCGCACCGTCGCACTCCGCTGCCTCATAGAGGTTAGGATCGATTGCAGTGAGGGCTGCCAGGTAGATAATTGCAGTGTAGCCTGTTGTCTTGAAAATCCTCAGTGCTATATAGATGAACCAGAAGTACTGGGGTTGCTGCATAAAGTATATTGGTTCTCCTCCCAGTCGTTTTATTATCCCGTTTATGACTCCAGTGGAAGGTGAGAGAAAGTTGATTGCTATTCCTGCAATAACAACGAAAGAGACAAAATAGGGAAGAAGAGTTATCGTCTGTGCTGTTTTCTTGAAAATCCTGTTCTTTATTCCATTAAGAAGGAGTGCAAGGATTATCGGCATCGGAAAGGCTATTACTATGGAGAGGAGGCCAATCATGAGGGTGTTTCTCAAAACCCTACCGAAGTAGACTGAATGAAAGAACTGCTTGAAATAGAGGAACCCCACCCATGGACTAGCGGCTATTCCCTTGAAAGGGCTGTAGCGCTTGAAAGCAATTATGATTCCTGAAACGGGGATGTACTTGAAGATTATGAAGTATGCGATTACCGGTACGAGCATCAACCAGAGAGCCTTTTCATCGACAAGCTTGAATTTCTTCTTCAACTGGCACCTTCCCGAATCTTCATATCGTCGAAATAAATGTATGGTACAATCGTATTCTCATCACGGATATAATACCATACAATTATTTTTTGTCAATAGTTTTTTTCTTCGGAAGGGTTATATCTGTTACTTTTTACTGTTTCTGTTCATATAGACGGATCTTCTTATTACAAGGTCTGTCTCTATCTCTTCTTCCAGATAGAGAGGTGCATTCTGCTCATGAATGAGATTGAGTATCCTCAATGCCCTTTCCACCATCTCCGTTCTGTTCACCCTTATCGTCGTAAGCGGCGGAGTGGCTATCCTGCTTGCAAAGATATCATCGAAACCTGCCACGGAAAAATCAAAGGGGATTTTCAAACCCATCCTGTGGAGAAGGGTATACATGCCAAGGGCTGATACATCGTTGTAACCCAGGGCAGCCGAATATCCTTTTTCTATCAACGCTTTGAGCTCTTCAAGAGAATCCGCCGAATCGGGAAGGTACTTGAATATTCTTATTTCGGTCTCTATGTCCGCCTTCCACTGTTCAACTGCCACTACTGCTGCGCTGTACCTCTTTTCAAGAATTTCCGACTCTTCAAGTTCCTTGGAATAGGCAAAGATTATCCTGTGATGTCCCAGGCTCTCCAGGTAATCGATCATTCTGCCTATGGTCTTGTCTGAAATAACAACAGAACCAAACCGCCCGCCTACTCTCCTCTTTAATCTCCTGTTTAGCAGGACGGTAGGAATATCATTCTCAGCTATGTAGTCGATGTAACAATCCGGCAGTGAACCCTGTACTACGATCCCCCTTATATTCTTCACCTCTTCGGTAAGAGCTTCGTCCACGGTCGAGGCTGACTTGTCATATATAATGAAACCAGGCCGGTTTTCATTGTTGCTCATCTGCATGAGAAAAGAGAGGTAAATATCCTTACAGTGGTAATTGGAGGGGCTTTCCAGGTGTATCAGTTTACTTCTCGATCTGTCGACAAGCATGACTATCCTGTCTGTATCGTTGGCAAACTGCGGAACCGAAACCACAGAACCGGAACCCTGACGGGGTTTCAGGTAGCCAAGGCTGGTAAGATAGGCAGTAGCCTTGTTTGCAGTCTGAGGATTCACGTTGTACATTTCGGCAAGTTTTCTCACGGTGGGAATATTTTCCCCTATCTTGTACTTGCCATTTATTATATCCCTTTTGAGGTACTCTGCTATTTCGAGGTATTTTTTCTTACCAGCCTGCATCTTCTTCTTTTCCGGTATTTTCGAAGGCATTCGGTATTATAACCAGAATGTGTGAATTTTGTCAAGAATTATACCATACAATTTATCTATTGTCTGATTGTTTAAACAGCATTGCCCTGCGGTACATGTCACGGACGATATTGTAGTCATTGTCACTGACCATCTCAAAGCGATCAAGCTCCGCATGATGAAGCGCCTCCAGGCCCACCTTGCTCTTGTCCATGTCAAGAAGGATGGCCTGTATCTTCTTTCTTAGCAAGGGATCAAGAGCCTTCCTCACCACGAACGGCCCCAGGGGGAACCTCGCTGACCTGTCCATTATCCTGAGCCTCCTTGTTACCTCCGGGTCATACTCATTGAAGATAAAAGAGGCAATTGCACCCGCATCCACCGTCCTGTTCAGTATGGCAAAAATTATCGAGTCCTGTTTCTTTATGGACAGTACCTTCTTGAAATCCCTCTCAGGATCAATTCCGTGCTGCCGCAAGAGCAACCTCGGCATGAGGTTAGAGCTTGTTGAAAAGGGATCACCGAAGGCAAAGATCTTTCCCTTTAAATCTTCATAGCTCTTTATCGTTCCGTCCTTTCTAACTATTATGTAGGTCTGATAAGTCCTCGAGTTTCTCTTTACCCTGGCAGCAATCGGGACGATCTTTCCGCTTCCCGAGACATGGATATAGGAAAAAGCATTCAATATCCCCATGTCTATTTCACCGCCCAGAAATGCCTTCTGGGTATCCTCGTAACCCTTTCTCTGGACAAAAACGATTTTTCTGTCAAGTTTCTTGCTGAGATAGCGGATCAGCTTTGAATACTTGCCGAATATTATGGCAGGATTCTCGCCGGTAGCATGGCCGAATTTCAAGACGGGGAGCTCTCCATTGCTGTTTTCAGTATAGGTTTTCCCCGTGGCAAATATCATCATGAGTGTTGTTATGATTGCGCATAGACAGTAAAATAATCTTCCGTGAACGTGTTTGAGTTCCATAATTTCAAGTATAATTACACAATTGTCTGAATTCCTCAACATGGAAGAGGTGAAGAACCTATGAAGTTAGCCACACGCTTTGCAATAGCGATTACGATTCCAATTCTCCTGTCCAGTTCCATAATAATAGCATTTTCGGCAAAACAGGAAAAGGATACGATGCTTTCCCAGATAGAGAGGAAGGGAAGGGTGCTCTCCAAGGTTGTCGCCATGTCCAGTATAAACTCCCTTCTGAACAGTGACTTCGAGACTTTAAGGAGGTACTGTGAAACCGTGGTAAGGGATCAGGATGTACTCTCCATTGCAATACTGGACAACAACCTCGTTGTCAAAATGCACAGTAACCTGAACAAGCTCGGCGAGAAGGTGAACTTTGGCTTCGACATGAACCTTCTTGAAAACAACAAATCCGTAATAAGGGTAAAACGCTACAGCAGCAGTGAATACGTGTATGACATAGTGGATCCCATAGTAACCTCCAAGCAGGTCCTTGGTTACGTTCAGATATTCCTCTCCAGCAAGAACGTTCTTATGGAAGCAAGAAAGACAAACAGGGGAATCTTTCTAATAGGCCTTCTTGCAATACTCTTTGGCCTGGGAGGTGCCGTTTTCACTGCAGGACAGATTTCGAAACCAATAAACAAGCTTGCAAGGATAGCCAAGGAAATATCACATGGCGACCTGAACAGAAGGATAGATATCCGGTCGGGAGACGAGGTAGGTGTGCTCGCCGATGCATTCAGACAAATGACCCTTAACCTGAAAAGGCATATTGAATCGATGATAAAGACGGAACGCCTTGCAATAATCGGCAAACTCTCACTGGTCGTTGCTCACGAGGTACGCAATCCGATGGAACCCATAAAGGGCTCGGCCAAGCTACTTTCCACCTTGTACAAGGATGATATGACGATTCAGAAATACACCGGCATAATCGAGGAGGAGATAAACAGGCTGTCAAAGTTCCTGGATGGTTTCCTGGAATTTGCAAGGCCCCAGCAATTCAACTTCAAGCCGGTAGACATAAACAAGTTGCTGAAGGATGTCCTTATCCTATCCGAGCAGTACATAATGGAAAACGATTTCTCGGTGGAAGAAGAACTTCAGCCCGGCCTTCCCAAGGTCAATGCAGACTCCCAGCAACTGAAACAGGTATTCATGAACCTCATTCTTAATGCAATACAGGCAAAGGGTAATAAGCAGGGAAGAATCAAGATACGAAGTTATCGGGATAACAAGGATAACAATTCAGAAAACGGCGATGAAAAAGCTATTATAATAGAGTTCATCGATTTCGGCACGGGAATACGAGAGGAAGACATGAAAAACATCTTCGAACCCTTTTTCACCACAAAGAAAGACGGAACAGGTCTCGGTCTTTCAACCTGCTTAAATATAATAGAACAGCACAACGGGGAGCTGACGGTTGAAAGCAAGGAAGGAGAATGGACAATTTTCAAGATAAAACTGTACAATGAGACAAATACGAAGGAAGCACTTTCAGAGGTGAGTATCAATGAAGGGTAACGGTGAAACCATTTTAATAATAGACGACAAGCGTAACATTCTCGAAGTCCTTAAAGGCTATCTGGAAAACGAAGGTTACAATATCGTAACATGCAGCAACGGTGAAAAGGCCATTGAACTCTTTAAGGAATCCTCCCCCGATATAATACTGACAGATTTCAAGCTCCCAGGTATCAATGGGATAGAATTGATCAAGGAAATACACTCCTACGACGAGGAACTACCCGTTATCGTATTTACAGCCTATGGCTCGATTTCTTCGGCAGTTGAAGCCATAAAGGTAGGAGGCTACGATTACCTTACAAAACCACTCGACTACGATCTCTTAAAAATCAGGATAAGGAGAGCTCTCGACGAGAAGAAAATAAAGATGGAGAACAGGTTCCTAAGGGAAGAACTGGATGAACAGTACAGCATGGACAACCTGATTGGAAAGAGCGAACCAATGAAGAGGCTATTCTCCATTATCAGGACGGCTGCTCCATCCTCCTCCAATATACTGATCGAGGGTGAATACGGAACGGGAAAGGAACTCATTGCCAAGGCCATACACAATCTTAGCCCACGAAAAGATAAACCACTTATCACAGTGGATTGTTCCGCCCTGCCGGAAAACCTTTTGGAGAGCGAACTCTTTGGTTTCGAAAAGGGGGCTTTTACAGGTGCTGTTAACAGAAAACAGGGTAGAATCGAACTTGCGGCAGGCGGCACATTGTTTCTCGACGAAATAGGTGAAATGGGCCCCAACCTCCAGGCCAAGCTATTGAGAGTTATACAGGAAAAAAATATAACCCGGCTGGGAGGGCTTGCACCGATAAAGGTCGATTTCAGGCTGATAGCGGCTACGAACAGGAACCTTGCAGAAGAAACGAAAAGGGGAAATTTCAGAGGAGATCTGTTTTACAGGCTCAATGTCATCAAGATCGAAGCCCCCCCTTTGAGAGATAGAAAGGAGGATATTCCCCTTCTTGTAAAGCATTTCATGGAAAAGATAAGCAAGAGGGAGAACAAGCCCCCAAAACGGATGAGCCCCGGTGTCATAGAAGTTTTCTACAACTACGACTGGCCGGGTAACGTGCGGGAACTGGAAAACTGTATAGAGCGGATGTTCATCCTTTCAGAAGGAGAACTGATTACAGAGGACTATCTTCCCGGCGAGATACGCGAATACACGAGAGGCAAGGTAAAGCCGACGACCCGGCGATCAATACAGGGTTCTGCCGGGGAAAAGGATACACTGAAAAACGGGGTGAATCTCGAAGAAATAGAAAGAGAGGCAATTGTTAGGGCACTTGAAATCGCAAGTGGCAACAAGTCCAAGGCAGCCAAGTTGCTCAATATCCACAGAAAGGCACTGTACAACAGGCTGAAAAAGTACGGCCTGAAATAGGGGTACTTATGTAGAGACATACTGGGCAAGGCCCATACCGGTCTACCTCTCCAACCCAATGAAGTCCATGTTCCACACGGAACACAAATTGTTCCATATGGAACACTCCGTTGTATTATTACATCTTGACAATCAATATTTCTCGAGGTTTGAATATTTATAATTACACATTGTATAAGGTATTATTGAAGTTCATCCCCATGTTCTCCGCTTTGGCATAAAACTTGCACACATATTAACCGTCAAAAAAAATTCAATCAAAAGGAGTCGTTCTATGAAAAGAACCGTAACATTACTGATGGTGCTCCTGCTCTTCGGGCTGATGGTGGCCGGAGTATTCGCAGAAGGCACCAAGGAAAAGGCTGCGGCTAATTATCCCACAAAGCCTGTAACGATTATCGTAGCCTCGAAGGCAGGCGGCGGAACGGACACGATGGCAAGGCTCTTTGCCAAGTATGCAAAGAAATACTTCCCACAGCCCTTCGTGGTAGTCAACAAACCGGGCGCCGGCGGCCAGCTCGGATTCGAAGCCCTGGCCAATGCAAAGAAGGATGGCTACACGATCGGAACTCTCTTTACTCCACATGTCACAGCTCACATCTCTTCGGGAAGGGCAAAGTATACACTGGATAGTTTCGCCCTGCTTGCAAACGTGGTAACCGACCCGGGCGTTCTCGTCGTAAAATCGGACAGCCCATTCAAAACGATAAACGACATCATCGCAGCAGAGAAGAAGAATCCCGGTTCACTGACCGGTGCAACAACCGGGCCAGGCGGAGATGATTTCTTCGCATTGACCAAGTTCAACAATGCAGCAGGTATCCACATCAAAGAGGTACCGGCAAAGGGATCTTCCGGTGAAAAGGCAGAAGTTCTCGGAGGTCATGTCGATATGGCATTCATGAATGTTTCACAGGTACTTTCCAACGTGAAGGCCGGTGAATTGAGGATGCTTGCAGTAATGACGCCAAAGAGGCTCTCATACCTACCTGATATTCCTACCTTCAAGGAACTCGGTATCGACATAGTATCTGATTCGTCACGTGGTTTTGCAGCTCCTGCGGGACTCCCGGATGCAATCTATCAGAAACTTCTCGACACATTCCAGAAAACTCTTAAGGATCCCGATTTCTTGAAAGCATCGAAGGGCGTTCTCCTGCTGAACATCATGGAACCAAAAGAATACAGGGCATACCTCGAGGATCTTCTTAAAACTACAAACGAGATTTATAAAAAATCACCATGGTAAGATACCAAAGGAAACTATAATGAAGGAAATAAATGTTAACCGGATATTTGCTCTTGCAGGATTCGTTCTTTCGGGGGCTCTACTTTTCGGAACAAGACAATTTCCTGAACGGGCTGTTTCGGCAGCCCGTTATGTTAATTTTTTAGGGATTACGATGGGGGTTCTCTCGCTGATTCTTCTTCTCTCTTCCATCAGAGAAAACGAAAGAAACAGTGAAAGAGTTGTGTGGATTGAAAGCCCCCTTCACTTCGTAGAAACATTGATTGGCATAATTGTCTACTTTGTTCTAATAAACTGGCTTGGATTCTTTGTCTCGAGCCTTCTATTTCTGATAATTCTGGGATGGTTTCTTGGTTACCGCAAACCTCTGAAACTTATTGCAAGCTCCGTTGGTCTTCTATTGTTTATCTACTTCGTCTTCGTAAGGTTTCTTACCGTTCCGGTACCGTCCGGAATACTAGGAGGGATACTGTAATGTTGTCTATTCTGATTCCGGCACTTCAAACACTATTCACATTCAAGGTTATGCTGGCAATCCTTATGGGGACGATTGGTGGCATAATTATAGGGGCAATTCCCGGACTCACGGCAACCATGGCAGTTGCCCTCTTGATACCTGTTACATTCGGAATGGACCCGGTAGTGGGGCTTTCAATGATGGGAGGTGTTTACAGCGGAGGCATGTACGGCGGAGCCATTTCGTCTATACTCCTCTCCACTCCAGGCACCCCTGCTGCGGCAGCTACAACCTTTGACGGTTATCCCCTCACTAGGCAGGGAAAGGGCGGCCTTGCAATAACCGTTGCAACAGTTGCAAGTTTCTGGGGTGGTATAATATCGACATTTGCACTTTTACTTCTTGCTCCGCTTCTTGCCAGGTTTGCACTGAAATTCGGCCCGCCGGAGTATTTTCTTCTGGCAATTATGGGGCTTGCAAGTATTGTAACGCTTACATCGGGAAACCTGGTGAAAGGCCTTATCTCAGGATTGCTTGGCCTTATAATAGCAACGATAGGCATGGACCCCATTACCGGTTATATCCGTTTCACGTGGGGAATAACCGACCTGTTCGAGGGTGTCTCCTTTATGCCTGCCCTTATCGGGCTCTTCTCCATAAGCCAGATACTCTCGCTGACATCGGAGGCACAGATCGTCCAGGAACTTGCCACGGCACCTAAATCCCTTAAGAGGCAAAAGATGCCAAAGGGGCTTGCCCCTACCATTGCCAGGGGAGGTTTGCTTGGAACGATAGTCGGGATACTCCCCGGTGCCGGCGCAACGATAGCTGCCTTCATCTCGTACAACTTTGCAAAGCAGATAAGCAAGACACCTGAAAAGTTCGGAAAGGGTAACCCTGAGGGCGTAGCTGCATCCGAAAGTGCGAACAACGGGGTCGTTGGTGGTTCCCTGGTCCCCCTATTGACACTCGGAATACCAGGAAACTCCGTTGCAGCAGCCCTCCTCGGGGGCCTCATGATACAGGGCCTTATTCCCGGACCTGAACTCTTTACAAAACACGGTGCCATTACCTATGGATTCATACTGTCTCTCTTCTTTGCAAACATATTCTTCCTCATACTGGGGCTCTACTTCGCTCCTCTATTCGCCAAGGTATCAACGGTATCCAATGCCATATTGATACCTGCCATCGCAATGCTCTCTGTTATCGGAAGTTATGCCATCAACAACAGCATCTTTGATGTGGGACTCATGCTCTTCTTCGGAATAGCGGGATACTTCCTCCACAAGGCCGGTTTTTCCCTGGGAGCAATAGTCCTGGGTTTGATACTTGGTCCAATAGCCGAACTTGGCTTTGGCCAATCGTTGATAATCTCGAATGGCTCACCTTTGATATTCTTTACAAGGCCAATCAGTATCATACTCTGGATAATCATAATACTTCTTATTCTGCCAGCCTTCAGTGGCGGAATACTGAAGAAACAGCGACAGAAAGAAGGGGAAGACGAATCCAATATAACGGAGTAAACACAGGAACACATAGGAATCGGCCGGGTTCTATGCTTTAAGATTCGTGCAACATGGGCCGATTCCTTTATCATTTCCCCTGATATTGATAATATTCCGGATCGGCTATATAATATTTCATATTTTTTAATAATCAGATAGATTTTTCCCCGAAACTGCATTATCTATTTGTTTATTAATCTATTCATAAAAAGGCTGGTTGAATGAAAAATACCGCTAAAAAACTTTTTCTCCTTACAATCACTATAATTTTGATTTGGTGCCCGACCCTCATTTTCGGGCAGTCTGCCTCTTCCTATTCCACACTTACCTTGTCAGTCGCTCCGAGGTACGACTTGCCTGTAAGTATAAGTTCGGATCAATTCGGTAACAGCCTCTCCGGCAGTATCACAGTAGCATATAAGCCGCCAATCTCATTTCCCCTGTATGCAAGTATAGATTTCGGCTATTCGTACATGCCATTCAACTTATCATGGGCAAATCCGCTTCACATTGCCATGGTTGCCGGTGGAATCGGCCTTGATTACAATTTTCTCGGCAGGCTTGCCTTTGACATCTATGCAAAGGGCGGTTACTACGAAACGATTCTTCAGAATCTGGATGGTAATCTCATATACGGAGGGAATCCGTACCTCGAAGCGGGAGGAGGTCTTTCATTCTACCTTACGCCCAGGTTCAAAATCGGGATCGGCTCTTCCTACAGGCAATTCTTCGGCCTCCCCGGCGATCTTTACAGGGGTGTTGGATTCTACATCGGAAGTTCGTATCGGTTCCCTTTAAGCGGAAACATAGATATCGAGCCTCCGAAGGTAAAACCTGCCAGATTGAAAATAGCAGATATTGAAATAAACAGGGTATTTCCCGTTTTCTACAAGTACTACGATGACCATCCTATCGGAAAGGTGACGGTTGTAAACGAGGAGAAAGGAGAGATAAGAGATATAGAGGTATCTTTTTTCATAAAGCAGTACATGGACAATCCCAAGACATACAAGCTTGGGAAAAATCTAAAAAGAAAGGAAAGCAGCACAATCGATGTATACGCCCTGTTCAACGAGGCTGTGCTTGGAATAACGGAGGGAACAAAGGTTTCATCGGAACTTGTCATACGGTATACCTACAAGGGTGAGCAAAAGAAGAAAACCCTGATAAGCACGATTCCAATAGAAAACAGGAATGCTTCAATCTGGGATGACGACAGGAGGGCGGCAGCCTTTATTACGGCAAAAGATCCTGCCGTATTGAAACTGAGCAAGAACCTTGCGGGAATGATACGCGAGGAAAAGAACAAGGTTTTCGGAAAGGATTTCATGCTTCTCACTGCAATCCATAATGCGCTTTCAGAATACGGCATAACCTACGTGGTGGATCCCAATACTCCCTACAGGGATTTCCATGAAAAAAAGGAGGCAATCGATTTTCTCCAGTTTCCAAGGCAGACACTCGAGTACAAGGCAGGAGATTGCGATGATCTTTCCATCCTCTATGCAGCGCTCCTGGAGGCTTCCAGTGTAAATACGGCACTCATAACGGTTCCCGGGCATATCTATATAGCCGTGGATCTTGGAATGAAACCGGCTCATGCAAGGAGCATATTCTACGATACGGACAACCTGATAATTCGAAACGAAAGGGTTTGGCTTCCCTTCGAGGTCACCATGGTCCAATCCGATTTCCTAAAAGCCTGGAAGGAAGGGGCAAGAGAATGGAACAAGTATCAGCCACTCAAGAAGGCAAACTTTTATACCGTGTATGATTCCTGGAAGGTTTTCGAGCCGGTTGGATTCCCCGGGGATTCATCCGGAATCGAGCTTCCGGCAACCGCAAAAATCGCAGCTTCTTTCCGAAAAGACCTGAACTCAGCAATAAGGCAGGAGGTGAGAAGCAAGGCCGATGATTTGAAAGAGAGAATTGCAAAGAGCGGCAGCTATCAACTTATAAACAGGCTCGGGATTCTATATGCCCGTTACGGATTGTTCGATGATGCCGAATTGCAGTTCAAGAAACTCCTGGAAAAATCACACTACAGGGACACGGGGCTGATAAACATAGGAAACATAAGGTACAAGAAGGGTGATTTCAAGGGGGCACTTGAATATTACAATGAAGCCCTGAAAAATCAGCCGGATAATTCGAAGCTCCTGTTGAATATCGCCAGAGCCCATTACCAGATGGAAGAGTTTCAGATTGCAGAAAAACTCTACAAGAGGGTAAGCGTTATTTCACCCGAACTTGCCAAATCCTACCAGTACCTGGGGACCCGGGCCGATACCGGTTCCAGGGCAGCCAGCGCAGAAGAGATGGGAAGTGTTCTTTGGGGGGAATAGGGAAGGGATAAGCAGCCAAAGCCTTTCCTCAGGATTCCTTTTTAAGCAGGTGTGCCGTCTTGGGATTGAAATCAACGGAAACCGATTCCCCTCTTTCGAAAAAACCAACCTCGGCGGGATTGTAGACAACAGCCTCGATGGGGCGTTCAAGCCCTTCGACCTCAATCTCGTACTCGGCAGTGGGTCCGAGGTAAACTGTTTTCGATACCCTGCCGGTAAAGAGCCATGAATCTTTTCCGGTAGTCGAGCTCAGCTTTAGGGATTCCGGCCTTATGACGGTAAGAACCTCGTCTCCCTCTGATATTTCGCCACTCCAGCTCGTAATATCCTTCCTGGTATGTCCGTAATCCACCGTTATCGCCTTTTTTGAGACGCCGACGGCCTTTCCGCCTATGAAGTTTACCCTGCCTATGAAATCGGCTACGAACCAGTTTGCCGGTTTCATGTATATCTCGAAGGGCGTTCCCACTTGCATCACCTTTCCGTCGTTCATAACAACTATCCTGTCCGAAACCGTCATTGCCTCGGCTTGGTCGTGGGTGACATAGATGCTGGTAATCTTGAATGCCTGCTGAATTCTTCTTATCTCGATCCTCATCTGTTCACGCAGTTTTGCATCGAGGTTGGATAGTGGTTCGTCAAAGAGAAGCACGCTCGGCTTGTTTATGATTGCTCTTGCAAGTGCAACTCTCTGCTGCTGGCCTCCCGAGAGCTGATCGGGCCTCCTGTCATACATCTCGGTGAGGTTCATTATTTCCATGATCTTAAGAACCTCTTCCCTGATCCTTTCAGGTTTCCAACCCTTAAGCTCGAGTCCGAAGCCGATGTTGTGGCCTACAGAGAGGTGAGGAAAAATCGCATAACTCTGGAAAACCATCGATGTATCTCTCTTGTTGGGAGGGACTTCCGTCACATTCTCGCCGGATATCCATACCTCTCCTGTTGTTGGGGTTTCAAAACCTGATACTATACGCAGCGTAGTCGTCTTGCCACAACCGGAAGGGCCCAGGAGGGTCACCATTTCCCCCTCTTCTATCTCCAGGTTGAAATCGGAGACGGCAACAACCTCTCCCCTTGCGTTCTTCGAGTCTTTGAAAACCTTTGATATGTTTACAAGCTTCACACTCATTTTTTTAGCCTCTCAAATTAAATCTTCAGCACCGTTCCGCCAAGTTTCCCGTAACGAAGTGACAACAACTTCCTTATCAGCAGAATAGCAACAAGTATTATCAATACAAGTATCACACTAAAGGAAGCCGCTGCGCCGAGTCTCCCCGACTCGACCTCGGACATTATCTGAACCGTCATGAGATTCCAGCTTGTAGAGACGAGAAAGATGGCTGCACTTATAGCCGTCATCGCCCTTACGAATGAGTATATCAGTCCGGAAAAAAAGGCCGGAACCATCAGGGGCAACGTAATCTTCCTGAAGGTCTTGTTGGAATCGGCCCCCAGATCCACTGCCGCCTCCTCTATCGAGGGATCTACCTGTCGTAGGATTGCCGTTCCTGACTGTATGCCAACGGGTATGTATCGAAAGATGAAATTCAAGAGGAGTATTAGCAGTGTTCCCGTTAGAAGGAAAGGCCTGCTGTTGAAGGCCAGTATGTAACCGATTCCTATTACGGTACCGGGAACTGCAAAGCTCAGAAGCGATGAGATCTCCATGAACTGCTTGCCGGGAAATTTCTTTCTGACGATAAGAAATGCAATCACCATGCCCAGAATTCCTGCAACCGGGGTGGAAAGGCCGGCAATTATCAATGTGTCCTTTACAGCCTTGAATCCAACACCGAATACGTAGCGGAAGTGAGCCAGCGTAAGAGAATTGTCACTTCCCCAGACCTTTGCAAAGGCCCCCCAGAGTATCGTGATATAGATAAGGAGAATCAGGAGGGCTATGAAGAGGCAGATTACAAAGAGAATCCATTTTACGACAGGCGATACTATCTTCGGATTTGACTGCGTAGGCTTTCCCGTAATAGTTATGTACTGCTTCCTGGAGACCCAGTATTTCTGCAGAAAGAAAACGGTAATCGATGGAACGAGAAGGATAAAGGCAAGGGCAGCCCCCTTTGGCAGATCGTACATGCCTGTTATCTGAAGGTACGCCTGTACCGATAGAATGGGAAACTGGCTTCCCGCAAGTATCAGGGGGTTACCAAAATCTGCCAGGGTTTCGACAAAAAGAACGAGCATTGCACTTGCAATTCCGGGAATTGCAAGGGGAAGTGTCACCCTGGAAAACACCTTCCATCCGGACCCGCCTAAGTCCAATGCAGCATCTTCCAGTGTTGGACTTATCGATTCCAGGACACCGCGTAGCGTGATGTAAGCGACGGGAAAAAAGGTGATTACCTGGGCAAAGAGAAGTCCTCTGAATCCGTAAATCTTTACATTTTTAAGGCCGAGAAGTGTCCAGGTTATGAATCCGTTGTTTCCGAAGAGCATTATAATCGAAAGAGCGCCTATGAATGGCGGGGAGACTATCGGGATTATGGCAATGAGATGAAAGAATTTCTTTAAGGGAATGTTCGTTCTCGTTATCGTAAAAGCAAATATGAATCCAACCAATGCACCGAAAAAGGCTGTAAGGCTTCCCATCATGACGCTGTTTAGGAAAGCCTGCCTCAAATACCAGGAGGAAACTGTTTCCTTCAACACGGACAGGGTAAACTTGCCTTCGGGCAGGACACTTACAAGTATTACCCTGATCAGGGGATAGAGAATAAAAATTATCAGAGCTGCCATTATCACGAGAATAACGATCAGCAGAAGAGGATCCTTGGTTATCTGCTTTATTTCCCTGATAGTATCAGATTCAGCCTTTTCCATTCCCCTACCTTTTACCGTAAGATACTTTTAAAGAGAGGGAGCTTACGGTAAGCCCCCTCTCTATTTTCAATCTATTTTCCAGTTGAAATCCAATCCAAATCAGCCTTTAGCCAATACCTACTTGGCCGGAAGCACCTCATTCACCCATCTTTCGACGAGCCTCTTCTTGTTCTGGCCAGCCCATTCCGGATCGAAGCTTACAACCTTTAAAGAAGAGAATGCGGGCATTCCCTTTCCAAGCTTTGCCTCCGGATTTACAGGATAGAAGTAGGTCTTCTTTTCCGTAAGAACATCCTGTCCCTTCTTGGATACGAGCCAGTCAACCAGTACCTTTGCAGCTTCCACATTCTTGGCACCTTTCAGAATCGATACTGCAGGAGCCTCAAAACCGACGCCTTCCTTGGGGAATACTACCTTAAGGGGATAACCCTGGTCAATGAACTCGAAGAAAGCAGGTGTGAACTGAATACCTATGGCACACTGTCCGACTGCCACGGCCTTTGAAGGAGCAGTTCCCGATGATGTATAGGTCTGCACATTTGGATTGAGCTTCTTCATGTAATCGAAAGCCTTCTCCTCGCCCCACATCGTTACAAGGCTTGCCACTATGTTGTAAGCGGTACCTGAAGACTGGGGTGTAGGCATCTGAATGAGTCCCTTGTATGCGGGCTTAAGAAGGTCCATCCAGGATTCCGGCATCGGAGCACCGGCCTTTGCCAAGGCTTCCGTATTAATGGCAAATGCCATCGGGTTCATGTAGAATGAACGCCAGTAACCATCCGCATCCTTAAACTTGGGATCAAGCTTTTTCCATGCATCTGACTTGTAAGGTACGGAGAGCCCCTCTTCCTTTGCAATTATGTGGTTCTCATTGGGTGCACCAAGCCATACATCAGCCTGAGGATTGTTCTTCTCCGCCTTGATCCTTGCAAGTGCAGGACCCGAGGAAAGATGCACGAATGATGCGGTGATACCGGTGTCAGCCGTAAAGGCATCCAGAATCTTCTTTGCATTTGCCTCGTCGACACTTGCATAGATAACCACCTTCTGTGGTTTTTTCTCTCCCTGCCCTGCCGCAAACATCGAAGTCGTGAATGCAACCAGCATAAGAAGAGCCAAGAACAGTACGATTGTTCTTTTCATCTGCTTTTCTCCTTTCTCATTTTTTTGATTTCGAGTATCTATAAGCAGGATTCATGCCACCGCGTCACATGATCGTCAACTGGCAGTGATACCACCTGAAAGTGTAAAATTCGGGCTATTCGGGGCATCGTTACCCTGACATTTTCCATCACCGCCACCCTGGTGTGCAAGGAAGTGTGCCAGTGCGCCTTGCTTTTGCACAGTTGGCGCACTAAATCCGATACTCCTCTTTCCTTATCCCGTACCTCTCTATCTTGTGGTAGAGTGTTCTCCTTGGCATTCCGAGTATCTTGGCGGTTTCCGTTTTGTTTCCCTTGCTCAGCCTGAGGGCATTGATTATTCTCTCCCTCTCGGAGGTCGCTTCTTCCAGGATGCCCTCGTTCATGAAGGACTCGTTCAGCAGAAGATGGGGAGAAAGAACCTCCGGCCTTTCCAGTATCAGTATCCTCTCTATCAGATTTTCGAGTTCACGTACATTACCGGGCCACCGGTAGAGCTTCAGTTTTTCAACAAAATCAACGCTAACCTCGGGAATATCGAGACCCTCCCTCCTGCATATCTTCTCGGTGAAATGCCTTACAAGTTCCATCATGTCCTCCAGATGTTCCCGTAATGCCGGTGTTTTGATGGGAATAACATTCAGCCTGTAGTACAGGTCGTGTCTGAACTTTCTCTCCTTTACAAGAGGCTCCAGGTCCCGGTTGGTCGCTGCAATTACCCTTACATCGACATATACCAGTTCCGTTCCCCCCACCCTGGTGAAACTGTGCTCTTGAAGAAATCGGAGAAGTTTAACCTGTATCTCGGGGGCTATCTCCGAAACCTCGTCGAGAAAGATCGTTCCGCCGTCTGCTACCTCAAAGAGGCCCTTCTTCCGGTTTGCTGCACCGGTGAATGCACCCTTCTCGTAGCCGAAGAGTTCGGATTCCAGGAGGCTCGTGCTCAATGCAGAGCAATTTACGGGAACAAAGGGTTTCTCCCTTCTCTTGCTCTTGGCATGTATCGCTCTTGCAACGAGCTCCTTCCCCGTCCCGCTCTCCCCCGTTATGAGAATGGTAGAGCGTGTCTCGGATACCATCCTTATAGTTGAATAGAGCTCTTCCATCACTCGGCTGGAACCTACGAGGTATCTATTGTTAATCCCTTCTTCGATCACTCCCTTCCTGTTGATAAGCCTTGCAATAATGCGCTTCAGATACCCGTAATCTATGGGTTTGGTAATATAATCTACAGCCCCATCCTTTATAATACTCACCGCATCCTTTACCGAGGCATAGGCCGTTATGAAGATAAAGGGAACTCCGTATCCCCTGGAGTTGAGAATGTGGAATATCTCCGGCCCGTCGATATCCGGCATCCTGATATCGGATATAACGAGGTCTGGCTTCTCTTTCAAAACGAGGTTAAGACCATCCATGCCTGCCCCTGCAGTTTCTACCGAGTAGCCCTCCTTCTCGAGAATCATCTTCATCACCTTAAGAATGTTTGGTTTGTCATCTATTACAACAATTCTAGCCATTTCTATTTCCTTCCGTTACTCTCCGCAGGGAAGAAAAACATTGACCGTAGTACCACGACCCCTGGTACTCTCTATAATTATCTTTCCTCCATGGCTCTCCACTATATTTTTGCTAAGTGAAAGTCCGATACCTGATCCTCCCCGCTTAGTTGTGAAGTAAGGATCGAAGACCTTTCTGATATTTTCCTCCGCTATTCCCCTGCCACTGTCCCGTACCGTAATTATCACTTCTCCTCGCTCTCGCAAAACAGAAACCTCTATGGTACCATCCTTCTCTATCGACTCCACGCTGTTAAGGAGAAGGTTTATAATGACCCTCTTTATCTGGTTGATATCCACACTGCACTTTACGTCCGCGACCTCTCCGGAATTACGTTTCACCGTAATCCCCTTTTTCTTGAATAGTGGCTTCATCAACAATATGCAGTCATCTATCAGCCTGTTCATATCTACCGATACAGGCTTGATTGGTTCCGGTTTCGTAATATCGAGAAATCGCCCAAGATAATCATTGAGGTTCTGTATCTCTTCCCTTATTATAGCCAGTGATTCCTTGCTTGGCCCTGAAATCTTTTCTTCACCTGAAATAACTTCCACAGCTCCCGAAATAGCTTCCAGGGGATTCCTTATTTCATGAGCTATATTCGTTGCAATCTGAACAAAGGTGGCCATCTGTGTCTTTGAAACAAGCTCTTCCTGCGCCGATTTCAGCTTCGCCTTCATGTCTTCCAAAGAAGAGACAACTCTCATTATTTCAGGAGTTGCAAGATCGTAACCCTTTATAGGTTTCAGAAGGCTCTCCGGCTCTATTGCCTTTAACTCCCCCGAAAGGCTATTCAAGGGGCTTACAACCTGGAACTCGAGGAATATGGCAAAGAGAACGGCCAATACCAGCTCTACAAGAAATATTACAAGGAATATCAATCTACTCTTTCCTATTTTTTCCATCATTGCAGAAAGAGAAAAGGTAACCTCTGCCATTCCCCATACCTTACCCATTATCACTATTGGAGCCTGAACGACCATCTCCCTTTCAAAGAATCTTATCCTTGTATCTTCTGCAATCTTACCGGTGAAAAACCATCCTTCCCATTTCCTGTCGGACGAGGCAAGAACAAGGTAGCTTGCATTGTAGATTCTTGCATTTATAACATCCCGTTCATTTCTTATGGAATCGATCTGCTTTTCGAGTTGAGTTATCCTGTAGGAAAGAATCGGTTCCTTGCTCAGCTCTGCGAGGGCACGGGTTAAGAGGCTTCCCCGCTCTTTCATCTCATCCTTGAAGACCATTCTCTCGTATCGAGTGAAAAAAAACCATTCGAAGAGTATCAAAACCAACAGAACCGAAAAGAAGAGAAAAACTTTACTCTGAAGAGACAAAATCTGGCTCCTGGTATCTCGAATATTCCTCTATTTTTCTATAATCAACCTCTCTCACCTCCACAAAACCATCGAAACCTGCAGATGAAAGGAGGGCTTTGCCCTGATCATCCCTGTTCATCTTTAGAAACACCCTTTCAAGTGCATCAACCACTCTCTGCTCCATGTCAAAACGGGCAACTATGACCCATTGAGGGATTTCATCCGATTTCATGATGATTCTTATGCTCTCCTTGTAGGGAAAAGTTTCCTTTCTCGATAGAAAACCGGAGGAGACGAAGCCCGCATCGAGTTTACCAAAGGAGACACCCTTTAGCACGCTCATGTAGGAGTCGGAAAGAATCAACCTTTTGAAATCCCCTCTCTTGATGCCTGCCATATTCAGAAGTGCAACGGGCAGGAAATATCCCGCAGAAGATTCAGTCGGATTGACGAGTGCAATGGTTTTTCCCTTTAGGTCCGAGATATTCCTGAAAATGGAATCCCTGTTCACGATGAGAAGAGAACGGAAGGAATCATCCCCGCCCATTACTACCCTTGCGATGGGTTTGCAGAGCTTCTTTTTTCTTAAGCTAACGAACCAGAAGGGATCGACGAAGGCAAAGGACAATGTGTGTTTTTCAAAACCTTCCTTTATAATGTTGTGGCTCTTTACGAGTTTTATCCTTATATCGAGGCTGCTTTTCTCTTTAATGTACTCCAGAAGGGAGTCCCATCTTGAATAGACATTAATTGCCTCGTTCAGATCGGGTATGGCGAGAGTAACGGGTACCGAATAAGCGGCAAGGTTTACCAAAAAGAATATCAGTATCAGTAATCCTTTCAATCCTGTAAATCCATTTATGTGCTGATTTTTTGCCAGTCTATGTCTCTTTTCAATCAAAGAATTGGCCCTCCAACATACTGCACAGGGTATGATAAACAGGAAGGTGCAATTCCTGAACATCTGCAACATCCTCGGCTGGCACCCCTATAGTGACATCGCTGAAATCCGCAAGCCTTCCTCCGGAACTACCGGTAAGTGCCACCACTTTCAGGCCAAGAGCCCTGGCCGTTATTGCCGCATAAACCACATTCTCAGAGTTTCCGGAGGTGCTTATTGCAAGGAGGACATCTCCCTTCTTCCCGAGACCAAGAAGCTGTTGGGCAAAATTGAGGGAAGGTTCCACATCGTTTGCAAAGGCGCTAATTAGTGAAACCTCATTTACCAGCGAAACGGCAGGAAGCGTCCTTTGAAGCCCTTCTCCTATAAGGGCCCCGGCCTTTTTGTCCACTTTCATCAATTCAGCCTTCTGTTTCTCATTCAGGGGCCTCTTCCCTTTGAAGCTTTTCATCAGTTCACCCACTATATGAAGAGAGTCGGCTGCGCTTCCCCCGTTGCCACAGACAAGAAGCTTTCCTCCGCCTTCAAATGAGTCGCTTATCATATGAAAAGCCTTTTCTATATCCTTAAGCGATACTTTTAGAGCGGGGTATCTTGAAACCAGCAATTCAAGGTCGGAAGAGGGATCGTATCCTTTCTTCTTTTCCTTCTTTTCAAACATGAGGCATATTATACACTTCTTTTGAAAGTATATCAAAGCTGCCTTTCGCCGCCGGGTGCTTACAGGAACTTCTGTGTATCGAGGGGCGGCAGCTTCAGTTTTTCCGCATTCTCAAGCTGGAAGTATCCCTTATATACCTCCCACCTCTCATCCTGTGACAGGCATCTGTTCATAACCGACAGGGCCTCACGGTAAACCTCTTCGTAGTCCGGGTTTCCAAAAAGATTCTCCAGCCCGGAATACCCGGAAATATCGTACAATTCATCGATACTGTCCGTGGCATTGTAGGTATACAGGTAAAACTTCCCCTCTGAAATCTCCTGTGAGCTCTCAAATATCATGCCAACAGAAGGATTGGGAACCACATGATTCCAAACGTCGAACATGATTGGTTTGTCATCCGGCCTCTTCATTCCCGAAAGCGTATCCAGCAAGCTCACTCCGTCCAACCTCTCCGGTATTTCAATTCCCGCAGCCTCCAGGACGGTAGGTGCTATGTCGAGGAGTGAACAGGGAGTATCGCAGACCACGCCCCGGGGCTTTGTCACACCTTCTTCAGCTGAATGACCAGCAGAACTCCCGCCAGCAGAAATACCGGCAGAATGACTATCAAAGCTCCCACCGGCAGAAATACTATCAGAAAAGCCATCCGGCAGCTTCAAAATTATCGGAACCCTCAGTACCTGGGGATTCAAATATGCTCCCTTGTCTATACATCCCCACTCGCCGTTCATCTCGCCGTGATCAGCAATAAATATGATAAGGCTGTTCTTGTACAGCCCCTTTTCTTTCAGGTAATAAAGGAAATTTCCAATCATCCTGTCTATCAGTTCATACTGAAGCTGATTTGCTACTAGGTAGTCTATCAGTGTTTCCCGCCTTCGCATTCCCCAGTTCTTTCTGTAGAGTTGATATACCCTTGGCTGGTTTGCAATCTCTCCAAAACCACTCTTCTCCCACTCCTTCCAGCTTTCAGGCAGCTTGATCCCCCTTCTTATCTCTCTTTCACGTTCCTCCCATCCTCCGGGGATCGCAAAGGGCTGATGCGGGCCGAAAAAATCAAGCTGAAAGTAGAGCGGTTTGCCGGTATCCCTGCGGCGCTCTATACTGTTGATAGCCTTGGACACGAGAAATGCAGGGTAAGTTGCATCCTCCGGGAAGGGCCTGCCATTCTGCTCTTTAAGCCAGCCGCCATAGCTGTTTCCCTCTCCGCTTCCGCTCCAGCTGATTCCCCTGATTTCCCTGTCAAAACTGAACCTTTCAAGCTTCCTCTCCCCGAGGAACTGTAAATATTTCTCGTCGTCGTACCACGGCGGCGACCACCTGTGCCAGGGATCATCATTCTCGCTGAATACCCTTGTAAAGATTTCCGTTCCCACGTGGGATTTCCCCGAATGCCTCGTATGGTAGCCAGCAGCTTTAAGGTACTCCGGCCATATGATATCGCTGCCCCTCAATTCGGTAGCATGCCCGTCATGAGCCCTTTCACTGTTACCCGTAATGTAGGGATACCTCCCCGTAAGATACGAGGCCCTCGACGGCCCGCAGAGAGGTGCGCTTGCAAAGGCATTTCTGAAAAACACTCCGTCCTTTTTCAGTGAGTCCAGAGCCGGCGTGTTTGCACCATCTTCCAGGTAGAACTGCGGCGGAACCATGTCCATGGATATCAGAAAGATATCCGGGGCCTTTCCTTCGACCTGCCTTCCGGGAACCAGCCGGAAAGGGCCTTTGCCTGTTTTCATATCTATATACATACTTTTCATCACCACAGATTATTCATTTCCCCGCTTCATGGTCAAGCTCTGATCCTGTCCCGAAACACGGGCTCCATGTCGAAGCTTCATATTGATACTTGCCGCCCCATGGGTTAATCTTTCAACAGAGAGGAGCTTAGAGAATGGAAAAGATAGCTATTGCAGGTGGCAGGCCTGTTACAGACGAGCCATTTCCAATGTGGCCCCAGTTCTCGGATGAGGTAAAAAAGCATGCCCTTGAACCCCTTGAAAACGGCCTTGTCAACTACTGGACAGGTACAAAGGGAATGGAGTTCGAAGAAGAGTTTGCAAGGTACAATGGTACCAGGTATGCAATAACTACGACGAACGGGACATCTGCCCTTCACACTGCCTTGAACGGCCTTGGCGTAGGCCCGGGTGATGAGGTGATTGTAACATCCTACTCCTTTATTGCATCCTCGATGTGCGTGGTACAGGTAGGTGCAATTCCCGTGTTTGCCGATGTCAGGCGCGAAGATCATACGATAGACCCCTCGGATATAGAGGCAAAGATTACAGAGCGAACGGTAGGTATCATTCCAGTTCACCTCTACGGTATAATCTGTGACTTAGACCCGATACTGGAAATAGCAAAAAAGCATAACCTGTTTGTCCTGGAGGATACCGCACAGGCACCCGGAGGCATCTACAAGGGAAAGAAAGTAGGTTCTATTGGAAATGCCGGTGCATTCAGTTTCTGCCAGTCGAAGCACTTTACAACAGCCGGTGAAGGAGGAGCGGTAATTACCGACGATGAAGAAGTCGCCTGGATCTGCAGGTCCTTCAGGGATCACGGCTACGATGTAAAGGAAAGATTGAGGCTCCTGGAACTTGAACAGAAGCTTCCGTATATACACGAGAGAATCGGCTTTAACTACAGAATGACAGAGATTCAGTCGATAGTGGGCCTCTATGAACTTAAAAGGCTTGAATCCTACCACCTTAAGAGGAGACGGGAAAACGGAGAATTGATGCTTGAAAAACTTAATGGTCATCCCGCCGTAAAGTATCTTCCACCCCATACAGAGGAGAGGCAGAATGCCTTCTGGTGGTTTCCAATTGTACTGGAACCCGAATCGATAAGGTGTACGGTAAGGGATTTCATAGAGGCACTCAAGGCAGAGGGAATACCGGTAATGCCCGTTCAGTGGCCACAGGCTTATAAAGAGAAGGCATACAGCGAGCACAGGGGCTTTGGCAGGTACAACTTTCCCTTTGAATCAAGGGAGTATACCAACCCTGAGTCTGTAGATTACAAGAACATGCTATGTCCCAATGCAAAGTGGCTGGAAGAGAGAACCCTGGCATTTCCCATGCATCCTGTTTATGAAAAGAGACATATAGAACTCATGCTCGAAGCCTTTGACAGGGTATATCGATACTATAAGGGATAGGGTTCAGCCCTACCCCTTTGCTATATACTCTTCCTTCCAGATCGGTTCTGTAAGTTCCGAGAGTTTTTTATCGTATTCAGCCATCTTTTCCCTGTAGCCCGGATCCTCGATAGACATTTTTGCATTCTCATCGGTTGGTGTTGCATTGTTCTCGGTAATCATCCTGTACATATCAAGATGATGGTCCCTTATCGGGCATGGCATGATCTGGTTTCCTATTGTTTCAACCTCTCTATGATCGTAGCTGTAGTTTCTCTGCCACTCTCTTATATCTGCCATGAACTTACCCTGAAGAATATCATTAAGGTCTCCGCCTTTCTCAAAGACATCTTTCACATTGTGGGTAGAGTACGGAACAAATACACAGGGCATAACATTTCCGTCCCAGTCTATGTAGAAGTAACCACCCGGCCTTCCTGCACTTATACAGCCATCTGTTATAATGCCATCATTCCAGAAATCAACGAGGAAGTAACCGTCATGTATCCACTGTCTCTGCTTGAAGAACAGATTCTTTCTCTGTTCGGGAGTTGGTTGAAGCTCGACAGAAAAATCCCTTCCTATTGGCATGTAATGGAAGAGCCACATGTAAGCCCCGTGGAGCTCATTGAAATAATAATCAACAAGCTTGTCCTGCATGAAAATCTCCGCATTGTACCTTGTAATGGTACCTGAAAAGCCGAAAGGCACTCCTACCTCGAGCAGATTATCAACGGCTTTTAGAATCTTCCTGAAAACACCCTTTCCCCTTCTCTCATCAGTTTCCTCTTCGAACCCTTCTATCGATATGGCAGGAGATACGTTTCCTGCCTTTTCCATTCTTCTGGCAACATCCTCTGTAAGAAGAGTACCATTCGTATACATGAGGAAATAACAGTCACTGTTCTCCTCAAAGAGATCCATTATATCCTTGCCTTCACTCTTGTACAGGAGTGGTTCTCCGCCTGAAATCACGAAGAATCTGGAACCCCACAGTTCCTTCGCCTGATTGATTATCTTTGTCACTGTCGAATAATCGAGGGTATTATTGAAGGCCGCTCCAGATGCCGCATAGCATCCCTTGCATCTCAAGTTACAGCCCTTGTAGGGACTTATCGTAAGGAATGTGGGAGGAGAAATTTTATACTTTTCGTAGTACTGTTTCCTACGGTCTATATCCGCTATCAGAACATCACCAATGAATATCTTTAAAAGAACGTCTTTCACATGATCAGAGATTGTCCTGTCGTTGAGAGCCCTGTAAACGGAATGCAGGATGGCACGCACCATGTAGTAGGTTTCCTCTTTTGCGGCTTTCGGCCTTACAGAGGGATTATCCTCTACAAGATACTGATACAGTTTTCTCTCGCTGTAATTTAGTAAGTAATGCCTTAAGAACTTGAAAGCAAGGGCGAGTTTGACCACTCTTGTGAATGGGTTTGACCAATCGATACTGACCATGATAAACCTCCTCGTAAGCGTTTACCTTTAAAAATGAGTCAGTCGATACATTGGCTGGCTATGTATATAATATAATATGAAGATACATGGAAAACAATGTAATTTATGTAGTTCTGCACTTTTGAATAAAAATACCTATCCCTCCACTACTTGTGATCGAATGTTGACTTTGGCGGCAAACATCTCTAAAACAATGTTGCCATAATGCACACAATGTATTAACGTACTTGAATGAAACATATCACTTGGAACAGTGAAAAGAATATGAAGCTAAAGAGAGAAAGAAACGTTGGATTTGAAGATGTGCTTCTTAAAATAGAAAAGGGTGAAATTTTGGATATTATTAGGAATTCGAACAAACAAAAATATCCCAATCAACAAGTACTTGTATTGGAAATAAATGAATACATTTATTATGTACCCTTTGTTGAAAACGATGATGAAATATTTCTTAAAACAATTATTCCGAGTCGGAAATTAAATAAACAATACTTGGGAGGAAAAGCGAAATGAATACCGAATATACAGAAGAAGAATTAGAATTACTGGAAAGCATAGAAAAGGGAGAATGGAAAAGCATTAAGAATTTGGAAGAAGAAAAGAAACGATTTAAAAAATATGCATCTAATACACTCAAGAAAGATAAAAGGGTAAATATCAGGATTTCAGAAAGGGATTTAAAGGAATTACAGAAGAAAGCAGTTGAAGAAGGTATACCATATCAGACGCTTATTTCGAGTTTATTACACAAATACGTAAATGGACGCCTAATAGATGTAAAATTAATTGAGCAAATCAGAAAAGCGAGATCGTAGCACGATTATTTACGTGCCTAATTTTTTTATCGGTTGTTGATAAATCAGTCTGAATATAGTACTATATAAGTACTGGAGGGAAAACATGAATATTAAAGATTACATAAAACCTATATCTTACATAAAAACAAATGCTGCAGAAATGTTAAAAAAAGTCAACGAGACGCACAATCCAATAATTATCACCCAGAACGGCGAGCCAAAAGCTGTTTTATTGGACACCCAAACATATCAATCCATGCGGGACAGCATAGGTATATTAAAAATACTTTCACAAAGTGAAAAAGACATAGAAAGAGAACACCTATATACACAAGAGGATGTTTTTATAGAGATAGATAAGAAAATAGAAAAACTTAAAGAAGATTACAAGGGCGGGCTAAAAAAATTTAAGAGATAACAGTTAATGAAAAAGAAGCAATTCTTGTGGACGCATACAGCAAAGAATGATTTAGAAGAAATAGTAGAATATATAGCCCAAGATTCGTTAGAGACTGCAATAAAAAAATATGAAGAGATAAAAACTACTACTGAAAAATTATCTATTTTTCCAGAACAGGGAAGAATAATTCCGGAACTGGCCGAACAAAATATAGTAAAATATCGTGAACTAATTATTTCGCCCTGGAGATTGATGTATAAAATAGAAAAAGAGGCAATTTATATAATGGCAGCAATAGATGAAAGAAGAAATATTGAAGACATTTTATTACACAGGCAACTAAGATGATTAAAAACACAACAAGTTATTGCGCTTGACTTTAGACTTATCATTTCGAATCGAGGAAGGGCTAAAAAATGACAAGAGATTACATTGTCGATACCGTTGACGATTATATGAATGCTTTGATTTCAGGAGATTTTTCATTAGTTAAGTTCTCAAGGAATTTACGTTTTATGGGGCCATTAATCGATCATCCGGTGGAAGGAACTTCGAAGGTTGTCGAGTTGCTTATTGACGTATCAAAGAACGTAAAGGATATACGAATTCAAAAATATATTATCGAAGATTCCACTGCTTGTGTATTAATAGAGTTCGAAACAACAGGAGGAAAGGTGCTTCCTATCCTTGACTATATAGAGATTGATGAAGAGGGAATCTCATATATTCACCCCTTCTTTGATCCTCGTCCTATGACAGAAGGCTGAATATACCTGATAATCCTTACCTCACCGCCTCTTCTTAAAGCTCTACAAAGATTCGTAAAAATGTTTAGCGAGGTTGTTGAGTGACTGATGCATTATGAGATGTGTCACTGAACAAATTGGCCCTGGCATTAACAAAACTGAGCAACCATTCTTGACAAACACAAATCCACCAATTATCATGATTTTTGATTAAACGTTTAACGTACAAGGTTTTATCATAGAATGGCCTATACCACCCTTGAAGACATAGCAAAGAGAGCGGGAAAGAGCATTGCAACCGTATCGCGTGTCTTGAACGGTAAAGCTGACAGTGGTATTCGAATAGGAGAGGAAACCCGACGGCTTATAGAGGAAATTGCAAGAGAGCTTAATTACAGGCCAAACTACAATGCAAGACACCTGAAAAAACGAGGAAGCCGAGTAATCGGCCTGCTTATCCCTGATATAATGCAGATCTACTTTAACGAGATATGCTATCACTTAAGCCGAAGGCTGGATGAAAGGGGATATGACCTTCTGCTCTCCCACAGTTACGAGGAGGCAAAACCCGAAAGGCGGGCTTTGGAAACAATACTATCAAGGCGTGTTGACGGGATAATAGTTGCGCCCGCCTCAGGAAAGGAAAACCTTTCTCTTCTCCGCGAGATAAGAAATGAAGGTATCCCGCTGATTCTTCTTGACAGGTATTTTCCAGGCGAAGAGTTTCACTCGGTGGTGACAGACGATACGGAGGGAAGCTACAAGTTGACAATGCACCTGTTGGAAAGAGGGGCTAAAAGGGTAGCCTTTATCTGCGGAAACAGAAGCACAAGCGTAACAATCGAGAGACTTGCAGGTTACCGGAAAGCGTTTGCCGAGGCAGGTATCAGTGTGGATGAAAAGCTTATAATAGAGAGCGGTTACTTTAACAGGGACGGATACGAAGCTGCTTTCAGCCTTATAGAAAGGGGACTTGTCGCTAAAGGGGGAGCTAAGAAAATCGATGCCATTATGGGGGTCAATGACGATGTTGCAATCGGTGCTTTAAAGGCATTATGGGAGTATGGTTTAAGGGTGCCGGATGATGTAATGGTAGCAGGATACGGGGACGAAAGGTATTCGGGTTTGCTCAAGGTGCCCCTTACCTCTGTTAAGCAACCTACTGAATTCATAGCAGATGCTGCATACAGGCTTCTTATGCAACTGTTAGATAACAAGATCAAAGAAAAGAGCGCTAAAAGCATTAACATACGGATACCCTGTAAGCTGGTTGCAAGGGAATCCACCGGCGCCTCAGTTAGTCGGGGTTACACAGGGTTGCGGTGAGCCACTGGGAGAAGGGAACATAAGAGAGGGAAACATAAGAAAGGGTAACAAACGGCATTAATGAACAAAGACTTTTCAAGGAGGAGAAAATGGATTTTACAATGAAACTGAATCCGCCTGTCAACAGGCTAAAGGGCGAGCTTCCCAAGGTAGGCATTCGACCCACAATAGACGGAAGACTGGGCGGGGTACGTGAATCGCTTGAAAAACAGACAATGGAAATGGCAAAAACAGCGGCAAGGATAATAACGGAGAACCTAAGGCACCCGAGCGGTCAGAAAGTTGAGTGTGTTATTGCAGACAGGTGTATAGGTGGCGTGGCAGAGGCCGCAATGGCAGATGAAAAGTTTAAACGTGAAGGTGTTGGTGTATCACTTACAGTGACTCCCTGCTGGTGTTACGGTTCCGAGACAATGGACATGGATCCCTTAAGGCCAAAGGCTGTATGGGGATTCAACGGAACTGAGAGACCCGGTGCCGTGTACCTTGCAGCTGTTCTTGCTGCTCACAACCAGAAGGGGCTTCCCGCATTTGGAATATACGGAAGGGATGTACAGGACTCCGATGACACCTCTGTTCCTGATGACGTTAAGGAGAAAATCCTTCGCTTTACAAGGGCTGCTTTGGCTGTTGCAACGATGCGGGGAAAATCCTACCTGTCGCTTGGCTCTGTTTCCATGGGAATAGCTGGTTCCATAGTAAAGGAGGATTTCTTTCAGGATTACCTTGGAATGAGAAACGAGTATGTGGATATGTCAGAGTTTACAAGGAGAATCGAAGAGGGTATCTATGACAGGGAAGAGTATGAGAGAGCCCTTGAATGGGTAAAGGCATACTGCAAGGAAGGTCCCGATGACAATCCGCCTGAAAAGAGGAAGACAAGGGAACAACTTGACAGGGACTGGGAGTTTGTCATTAAAATGGCCCTTATTGCACGGGACCTCATGGTAGGAAACCCAAGGCTGGAAGAACTGGGATACGGAGAGGAGGCCCTCGGACACAACGCCATCGCTGCAGGTTTTCAGGGTCAGAGGCAGTGGACTGACCACTTTCCAAACGGCGATTTCATGGAGGCAATACTAAATACATCCTTCGACTGGAACGGGATAAGACAGCCTTACATACTTGCAACTGAAAATGATTCGTTGAATGGTGTTTCCATGCTCTTCGGCCACCTCCTTACCGGTACTGCACAGATATTCTCCGATGTAAGGACATTCTGGAGCCCTGAGGCAATCAAGAGGGTAACAGGTTACAAACCAACAGGTCTTGCAGAAAATGGAATTATTCACCTTATAAATTCAGGTCCCACCGCGCTCGACGGAACAGGAGAGGCTTACATTAACGGGAAACCTGCTATCAAGCCATGGTGGGAAGTGACGGAGGAGGATGCCAAGCGCTGCCTCGATGCAACACTATGGAGACCGGCAGACCTTGGTTATTTCCGCGGAGGTGGTTTTTCCACCGACTTCCTAACAGAGGGTGGCATGCCCGTAACAATGACAAGGATAAACCTCGTTAAGGGCCTTGGCCCCTTTATTCAGATTGCCGAAGGCTACACGGTGGACCTTCCCAAAGAGGTGCACGATGCACTTGACAGGCGCACAAATCCGACATGGCCTACAACCTGGTTTGTTCCGAGGCTAACGGGAAACGGTCCATTTAAAGACGTGTATTCCGTAATGGCAAACTGGGGGGCTAACCACGGTGCAATCAGTTACGGGCACATCGGAGCAGACCTTGTTACACTGGCATCCATCTTAAGGATACCTGTCTCGATGCACAATGTCCCGTCGGAAAAGATCTACAGGCCCAGCGCATGGTCTGCCTTTGGTATGGACCCGGAGGGCGCCGATTACAGGGCTTGCGCCAATTTCGGGCCTCTCTACGGGTAATTAATGGGTAACACACCTGTCCAAATTAGAACTTGAAAAAGCCCAATCTCCTGATATAATGGTAAAATAAATAACACATAAATATTTATACCATAAGGAGATGGGCTTTGAATAATAATCATACCATATTCGCACAG